>JAMPFU010000005.1 GCA_023664385.1 Clostridium sp.
AAATATCAATATGCTAAAGATAGCCGGTAACCATAAAAATACAAAATATAAGAGGTTTGTCTGTGTAATTTTATGTGTGCCTGAAATTCTTACTGCGATAGACATAGTTTGCCTTTTTTCGATTTGTTTTTTAAGGGAAGGGCTGTCGGTTCTTCTTCTTTTTTTACGAAATTCTCATACAGTAAACGACGTTTTTTTCATTCCCATCAGTATATAATTTTAAAAAATCCATTTGAAAAGGGGGTGTATATGACATATGTGCTATATGCGGATGTCATGCTTGTATGGAGCAGCATAATAAATGCAGTTGTTCTTGCTCTTGCGGCTGCCATTTTAAACATGCGCATAAAAATAACAAGAGTGGTTATCTGGGCTGTGCTTACTGGTGCTGTTACCACGGCAGAATACATTTTGATGATGGGCGGTAACAAATTTTTACATTATATATTATATGTTGCCATTTACATAATTATGACGACAGGTTTCTTTACCCTGAAAACCTTTTGGGGCAGTATGAGACTGCTGCTTACAATACTGCTTGCAATGATTGTTATTTACGGCATATGGGGAGCTGCCGCAAATAAAATTAAAAGCAGGGCGGTGTATCCGGTGTTTTTACTGTTTGCGTTTCTTCTGATACTGCTTTGCCGGAATTTAAAAAAATACAGGGAGTACGAAACGAACATATGTAATGTTTCTATTTTGGTAAATCATAAATGTATACGCTGTAGGGGATACTTGGATTCAGGAAATATGCTTTTTGATTATGCGACGGACTGTCCTGTCATTATTATAAGCCGCAGGCTTTCTAAAAGGTTACTTGGGGAGAATATAAATAAATTTTTGGAAGCATATAAAAAAAACGGTACATTTGATTATGTAAAAGCAAGGGAAGCATGTGACATACCGATTTATCCCATTTACTACAGCACCATAAGCGAGGCTTGCGCAGTTATGCCCGGATTTAAGCTTAACAGGCTTTGCCTGCCTGATACAAATGCCGTTTTTACAAATGTTGTTGCCGGAATAAGCAAAAATACTATAGGCGGCAGCGACTATGAGATTTTACTGCACGCATGCATGATACGTAAAAAAACAGTATGTGATATGACCTAAAAAAAGAGAGAGGAGTATTCAAATGATTAGTTTAGTTAGCAATAATAAAATCAGATTCAGCATAAAAAATATATCCAATTTTATATTATTTCCTAAAAATGAGGTTCATTATATAGGAGGCTCGGAAATTTTACCTGCACCCCTTGCGCCTGAGGAGGAAGCAGAATTTATATGCAGGCTGGAGGAGGATGATGTAAAAAGAACGCTCATTGAGCATAATCTTAGACTTGTTGTATACATTGCAAAGAAATTTGACAATACGGGGATAGGCGTGGAGGACTTAATTTCAATTGGAACTATCGGGCTAATTAAAGCAATAAATACATTTAAGGCGGATAAGAATATTAAGCTGGCAACCTATGCAAGCAGATGTATTGAAAATGAAATTCTTATGTATCTCAGAAGAAGTCTTAAAACGAGAATTGAAGTGTCCATTGATGAACCCTTAAACGTAGATTGGGACGGCAACGAGCTGCTTTTGTCCGATATACTTGGTACGGACGACGATATGATATACAAGGATATTGAGGACGAAATCGATAAAGAGCTTTTAATGCAGGCACTTGAAACCTTAAGTGACAGGGAGCGTCTTATTATTGAGCTTAGATTCGGACTTGGGGACACCATTGAGGAAATGACCCAAAAGGAAGTAGCCGATTTGCTTGGTATTTCACAGTCATACATATCAAGGCTTGAAAAGAAAATAATAAAAAGGCTGAAAAGAACTATGATGAAGCTTGAGTAAAAAGACTGTCTACATTCTTGACACACTCGGTAAAATATGTTATATTTTCTCTTGCTTGCCGGTGTGTCGGAATTGGCAGACGAGGCAGACTCAAAATCTGTTGACGGCGACGTCGTGCGGGTTCAAGTCCCGCCACCGGCATTATAGAAGCCGCAGCCTAAGGAGGAGCTTAAGGTGGAGGACGGCAGAGTAGCCAATGCTACAAGAAATATATTTTTTGGCATGATATTGAAGGTATATCAGATATTGCTGCCATTTTTGATGAGAACAGCCATTATGTATTTCATGGGTATGAAATATTTAGGATTAAATGGCTTGTTTTCGTCTATTCTTCTTGTGCTGAATATGGCAGAGCTGGGTGTTGGTTCGGCTATGGTTTACAGCATGTATGAGCCTATCATTAGAAATGATAAGCAGGAGATATGTGCCCTTCTCAAGCTCTATCGAAGATACTACAGAATTATCGGTGCGGTTATCGCAGTGGCAGGTACAATTGTTTTGCCATTTGTGCCACATCTGATTGCAAAAAATGCAGTCGGGGAGGTTCCCTCCGATGTAAATATATATATTATTTATCTCTTAAATCTTGCGTGTACCGTTGTGTCTTATTGGCTTTTTGCTTACAGAAGCAGCCTGCTTACGGCACATCAAAGGGACGATATCACAAGCAAGGTTTCCCTCATTACAAATACATTCCAGTATGTAGGACAATTCCTTGTTGTAATTATATTTAAAAGCTACTACCTGTACCTGATTGTTTCATTTCTCACACAGGTGCTTACAAATATTGTGGTGGCATATTTTTCCATTAAAAAATATCCTGAATATAAGCCGGAGGGAGAGCTTTCGCCTGATATTACAAAAAATATAAATCAGCGTATTAAGGATTTATTTACCTCAAGGCTTGGCATGGTTATGGTTATGTCAATGGATTCCATCGTAATATCCATTTTCATGGGTCTTACGCCCCTTGCCATTTATAATAACTATTATTATATTGTAAAATCCGTCATTACGCTGCTTCAGGTTATCTATGCCTCATGTACGGCAGGAATTGGAAACAGTATCATACTGGAAACGGAAGAAAAAAATTATAATGACATGAATAAATTTACGTTTATTGTGGCATGGCTCGTTGGCATATGCTGCTGTTGTCTGCTCTGTCTGCTGCATCCGTTTATGATGATATGGGCAGGCAGTGAAAATACGCTGGGAATCGTCATTGATATTTGCTTTACGGTATATTTCTTTGTGGATCAGATGAACCTTGTGCTTCATACCTACAAAAATGCGGCGGGCATATGGCATGAGGACAGATTCAGACCCCTTGCAACTGCCTTTGTAAATCTCATATTAAACATAATATTAGTACAGTTCTTAGGGATATACGGCGTTCTTGTCGCATCGGTGCTATCGGTTTCCTGCGTCGGTATGCCTTGGATTTTACACAACATATTTAAGACCATGTTTAAGAGAAGCAAAAGGGAATATGTCCTTCGGTTGTTCTTTTATGCCTTCATAACAATGCTTGCATGTGTTTTATGTTATTTTGCATGTATGCTTGTTCCTGGTGCGGGAATGGGTGCAGTGATCGGAAAGCTTCTTGTCTGCGCCGTTGTCTCAAATCTGGTATTTTTGCTGTTTTATTCAAGGCTTCGGGAATTTGGCGAATCCAAGGAAATTGTAAACAGAATTATAAACAGATTTATCAAAAAGTCAGCATAAAAAAAATGTAATACCGTATTATATATTAATATGGATAAATGATGTGGTGAAACATGGTTGAGGATCCTTCAAAGCTTGGCACGGAATTAAACCTTGCGCTTGCGACGCCTCAGGATGAAAGACGTAAATCACTTGACCTTGACGTGGGCTATAACAATGCCTTTGACCAATGGGAGCTGATTGTAAAATATATAGGAGACCTGCAGGCTTTAAGCCTTTCGCTTGGCTTTACGTATGTTGCATTAAAAAATAGCTTTGCAATTATACGAATCAGAAGCGAGCTGATTGAACGGCTCAGCAGAAGCCCTGAAATTATATTTATTGAAAAGCCGAAAAGCATTTATCTTGAAGGCTTTACTGCTTCTGATATTTTTTTCGATGAAATTTCCGCCTCACAGCAAAGTATTTTGGAGGCATCTTCCTTTACGGGAGCGGGTGTGCTCGTTGCCGTCATAGATTCAGGCATTGATTATAACCATGAGATTTTTCGTTACGAAAACGGCAATACAAGGCTTGCGGGCATATGGGATCAGACAAATGAAAGAAGCCCTGATGATGCAGTTTCCGCATATTACGGTATCGGCAGATTTTATTCGGAGAACGATATTAACGAGGCTTTGGAAAGTGGGATAACACTTCCTGCCTTTGATTTTTCAGGACATGGAACTGCGGTTGCAGGTATTATTGCAGATACGGTTCCAAATGCAAAGCTGCTTGCAATTAAGCTTGATAATGGCTATGCAGGCGGACTTCCAAGCACGTCAGCCCTTATCATGGCAATCGATTTTGCCATATCCTACGCAGTAAATTACGGGCTTCCGCTCGTTATCAATTTAAGCTATGGGAACAATTATGGCGACCATGGTTCAAATTCAATGGTTGAGGAATATATCGATTCCGTTGCCGAAATAGCAAGGGTAAGCATCGTTACAGGCATGGGAAATGAGGGCGAAGCCGCAAGGCATGCACAGCTTATGCTTGGAAACACGTCATGGCAGAGAACTGACTTTATTGTAAATCCTTATGTCGTAAGCCTTAACCTTCAAATATGGAGAAGCTTTCTTGACGTTGTGGATATCTTTCTCATGGCGCCTGACGGCACTATGATTGGTCCCTTTAATTTATATCAGGAGGTAATGACCTACAAAATCCCCGGTATGGATATCAGCGTTATCAATGGCTATCCGACGCCCTTTAACAAAAATCAGGAAACATACATTTCAATTATTCCACAAGGCGGGTATATAGCACAGGGCATATGGACCGTAAGCTTTAACCCAAAATCAATCCTTGACGGAAGACTGGATATATGGCTTCCCGTCTCAGAGGGAACCTCTGCCGATGTAATATTTTCCACGCCATCTAAGTACACAACAATGACAATACCCGCTACGGCAAGAAACACCATAAGCGTTGGGGCATATGATGAAAGAACGCTGTCCTATGCGGCATTTTCAGGAAGGGGCTACACAATCAACAATGAGGTTAAGCCGGATGTATCAGCTCCAGGGGTAAATATAACCGTTCCACGAACGGGCGGGGGATATACGACAGTGTCAGGAACCTCCTTTGCCACGCCTTATGTTTCCGCAAGGGCAGTAAGACTTATGGAGTGGGGAATTGTAAATGGAAACGACCCATTTATGTATGGAGAAAAGCTTAAGGCTTATTTGATACGTGAAGCGTCACCCCTTCCGGGCTACACAAACTATCCAAACCCTGAAATCGGCTGGGGTGTATTATAAAATGATTGCATAGTACGTCATAAATTGATAAAATTAATAAGATAATAGTGAATTATAATGTGGCGATGTTTAACCGGCGGGATTTAAAATGAAAAAAATAACAATAGGAATACTGGCACATGTGGATGCCGGAAAAACTACATTATCTGAGGCGCTTCTTTTTACTGCGGGAGCAATAAAAAATTTGGGGAGAGTTGATAAGCAGAACACATATCTTGATACGGATGAAATCGAAAGAAGCCGTGGAATAACCGTATTTTCCAAGCAGGCAAGATTTTCCTATGATGATACGCAGTTTGTTTTGCTTGACACGCCCGGGCATACTGATTTTTCTGTTGAGGCAGAGAGAACGCTTCAGGTTATTGACTATGCAATTCTTGTAATAAGCGGGACTGAGGGGATTCAGGCGCACACAAAAACCTTGTGGCGGCTTCTTATGCGGTACAACATTCCCGTATTTCTATTTGTAAATAAGATGGATATGCCGCTTGCCGACAAGGGACAGATTATGAAGGAGCTTTGCAGCGGACTTTCCGGGCAGTGCATTGATTTTTCCTGTCAGGCGTTTAGCGAAAATGACATGGAACAAATTGCGGTGTCCGAGGAAACGCTGCTTGATAAGTATTTAAACGGGTATACTATAGACAGGCAGGACATAGCAGGACTTATAAAAAAACGTCTTATATTTCCATGCTTTTTCGGTTCTTCCTTAAAGCTTGAGGGAATAAATGAATTTCTTGACGGACTTTCCGTTTATTGTCTTGAATCATCCTATGGGGATGCGTTTAAAGCGGCAATATACAAAATATCATATGATGAGCAAAATGTACGTCTTACCCACATGAAAATTACAGGCGGCACTTTAAATACAAGAGACGTTATAAATGGTGAAAAGGTTACACAGATAAGGCTTTATTCAGGAGAAAAATATAGTGCCGTACAGACTGCAGCGGCAGGTGATATATGCACCGTTACCGGTCTTAGCGGCGCTTGTGCTGGCAAGGTCATTTCAGACGGCGAAACGGTGGAAACGCTTACCGTTCTTGAGCCGGTCTTAAAATACAGGCTTATTTTGCCGCCTGATACCGACAGCAAAAAGGTGTATCAGGACATTGCCCCCTTAAATGACGAGCTTCCGGAGCTTCACATAAGCTGGGATGAGGAAAATAAAGACATAAACGTAAAAATAATGGGGCAGGTGCAGCTTGAAATTCTGTCAAGGCTTCTGAAACGAAACTATGACCTTGACGTAACGTACGGCATGGGAGACATTGAGTACAGGGAAACAATCACAAATGCCGTAATCGGCGTTGGACATTTTGAACCCTTGCGGCATTATGCAGAGGTACATCTTAAGCTTTCTCCGGGAGAGAGCGGCAGCGGCATCAGCATTTCCTCTGAATGCAGTACGGACAAGCTTGATAAAAACTGGCAGAGACTTGTTATTTCCTGCTTAAAGACACGCAGCTTAAAGGGCGTGCTGACAGGCTCGCCCCTTACGGACGTAAAAATTACCGTTATAAATGGAAAAGCCCATGACAAGCATACGGTAGGAGGAGATTTCAGGCAGGCGGCAGGCAGGGCTGTCAGACAGGGGCTTATGAAGGCAAATTCCAGACTGCTTGAGCCTTACTACGATTTTGAGCTTAAAATTCCTGCCACACTTCTTGGAAAAGCAATGACAGAGCTTGACATGCTTTACGCAGTGATAGCAAGCCATACACTGGAAGCAGATACAGCAGTTTTATACGGATATGGACCGGTTGCAACACTGAGGGACTATCAGGAAAATGTAAACGCCTACACAAAGGGGCTTGGCAGTATTTCGTGTACCTTTAAGGGATATATGCCATGTCACAATGAGGCGGAGATGCTTGAACAATCAGCCTATGACCCTGATAAGGACGCCGTAAACCTTTCTTCATCGGTATTTTGTGCGCATGGCTCAGGCTATATTGTTCCATGGTATGAGGTGGAACAGCATATGCATGTTTTTGATGATATAAAAGAGGAAACTTCGTCTTATGCATATGCCGCTGCAAAAAATAAACCCTTTGATTATTCCATCGGAACTGACGAGATAGACGAAATCATAAACAGGACGGCATATGCAAACAAAAGAGCAGAAAAGCATGAGCATGAAAAGAAAATTGCCGAGCCTGAGCATAAGGTACGGTATAAACAGACCAAGCCCCTTGATAAGCTTTTGATTGTGGATGGCTACAATGTAATATTTGCAGATGAGGAATTAAAGAGCCTTGCCGAAACAAATATTGTGGCTGCAAAGGACAAGCTGATACAGCTTCTTGCCAATTACAGAGCCACGACTGATATTCCTGTTATGCTTGTTTTTGACGGCTACAGGCTGAAAAATAACAGGGGACAGACCGAGGAAATTGACAATATAACCGTAATTCATACAAAAGAGGGCGAAACTGCCGACGCTTTTATAGAAAAGTTTACCAATTCGGGCAGAAAGTGTTATAATATAACCGTAGCAAGCTCCGACGGACTGATACAGCAGATAACAAGAGGACAGGATTGCAGCATTATGTCCTCCAGGGAGCTTATCATTGATATAAATGAAAAAGCAAAGGAATTGAGGGAACAATACAATTTATAATGAAAAGGAGGAAGTATTATGGGAGTTACACATGTTAGTTCAGACAATTTTGAAAAAGAGGTTCTAAAAGCAGATGATGTAGTTTTGGTCGATTTTTATGCCGACTGGTGTGGACCGTGTAAAATGATGGGTCCTATCATTGAGGATTTTGCAAATGAACGTTCTGACGTTAAGGTTTGTAAATGCAATATAGACGATGCAAGCGACATTGCTACAACCTATAGTGTAATGTCAATACCGACGCTCATGATATTTAAAAAGGGAACTCCGGTAAAGAGAGTGGTCGGTGCCATACCAAAGCATGAAATATTGGAAATGCTCGATTAATCCGTAAGATAAATTTTCATTATATACAAAGGAGACAGCAAATGAATGTAAAATCATTTTTTCTTGCCCTTGGTAAAAAAATAAAGAGGGCATTTAAGAAAATCCGTCGATTTTTCAAAAAATATGTAAGACTGTTAATTAAGCACACAAAAGCTGGTGATTACAGTATTTTAATGTATACCATTTTTGCACTTGCTGCCATAATTTTAGTTGTCGTACTGTTTGCAAATCTTTTGAAGCCTGATAAAAAGGAGGAAAAAAAGGAAAGCACAGCTACGGTTACAAATGCCACTACAGAAGCGGTAAATCCCAATTTAGAGCTTTCCAAGGAGGCAAAGGAGATATACGAGAGAAATAAAGCGCTGCTGATTCTCGTAAATCATGACAATCCTCTGCCTGAGGATTATGCTTTTGAACAGCATACCTTAAACAGCGGCTTTATCATTGATGAGCAGATGTATATAGATTTGTACAGATTTACAAAGGCGTGCAATGATACTGGTTTACATTATAACATCGTTGCTGCATACAGGGATAAGGAAGCCCAGCAGGGCGTTGTTGACAGAAATATTCAGGAGCTTATGGACCAAGGCTTAAGTGAGGAGGAGGCCCGGGCGAAAACCTCTGAAACGGTGCCAATGGTAGGTTACAGCGAGCATGAGACCGGACTTGCCATTGACCTTTCAGATGAGGAGCATTTTTCGCTTACGGTGGAGTTAGAGACAAATGAGACTGTAAAATGGTTGACTGATAATTGCTATAGCTACGGTTTTATTTTAAGATATCCAAAGGACAAGGTTGAGGTGACGGGTATAGACTATGAGCCTTGGCATTTCAGATATGTTGGTGAGGAGGCTGCAAAATTTATGTATGAGCATAACCTTACCCTCGAAGAATTTTATCAGCTTTTGGGGAATTAAATTATGAATAAACAAAGACGGAAAAAACAACTGGAACGAAGGTCGCAGATTATTGTAAGGACAACATTTGCAGTAGTCATTGCCCTTATGCTGGGGATAAGCATACCACATCTTTTTACAAAAAAATACAGCTATCGGGATAAGGGGGTAGCGTGCTATCATAATGCAAGCTACGCACAGGCAATAGAGTATTTTGACGACGCACTTTCCTGTAAACAGTGGTTTTCAAAGGAAGCTGATATTGACATTTTGATGTATAAGGCTGACTGTCATATCCGTTTAAATCAATTCCATGATGCTTATGACGCATACGGCAGGATTTTAACAGATTACAATGACAGATATTATAACCGCGACAGCATTAAGTTTTTGCAGAACCTGTCCCTTTGCCTTGAGAGCTATGCAAATGGCAATTACGGAAGCAATGCGGCTGTTTTTGCACAGGCTGTAGATAAGGGCTATACGGAAATGAGCCTTTATGCGGCAAACTGCTATGAAAAAAACGGTGACTATGAAAACATGATTCAATATTATGACATATACACGAGTATATACGGAACATCGGGAAAGATTGCGTACAAATATGCCGCCTATTACATGCAGATAGAAGATTACAATAAGGCGCTTTCCTATATTGAGGCGCATCTTGACATAAGTGACGAGTATACGGATGATTTGTTATACCTTCGGATTATGTCCTACAGCAAATTACAAAATTACGAAAAAGCATTTTCTCTTGCAGAGGAATACATTGGAAAATATCCGAATGATGCGGCAGGGAGAGAGCTGTATGATTTTCTATACACAAGGGTAAATGTTGACACTGAGGTTGTACATGACATATACAATCTGAATTAGAATAGAGCTTCATACAATGACAGTGGCAATTAATTAGATAACAATAATAATATTATGTAAAGTAATGGTGCAATATAATGTATAACACAGACGAAATCACAGAAAAAATAATACTGTTAAGTGTTGACCCTGACGACGGACAGGATATTGATGCAAATTTGGATGAGCTTGAGGAGCTTATCAAAACCGCAGGCGGAGTTGTAGTTGGAAGGATGATACAGAAAAAGGAAAGCATAGACAAAGCAACCTATATCGGTTCAGGTAAGACGCTGGAGCTAAAAGCGCTTGTGGAGGAGCTTGGAGCGACAGGGGTTTGCTCTGATGATGAGCTTAGTCCCATGCAGATTAAAAATCTTGAGGAGCTTATCGATACAAAAATTATTGACCGTACAACTGTAATACTGGATATTTTCGCATCAAGAGCCTCCACAAAGGAAGGCAAAATACAAATTGAGCTTGCACAGCTTAAATACCGTTCCTCAAGGCTTGTGGGAATGAGAAGCTCCCTGTCAAGGCTCGGCGGAGGTATCGGAACAAGGGGACCGGGTGAAAAGAAGCTTGAGATTGACAGACGTGTAATCAAGGAGCGTATCGCACAGCTAGGAAGGGAGCTTGTGGATGTCAAGCAGCACAGAGAGGTCATGCGCAAGCAGCGTATCAATGGAAGTCTTCCCGTAGTTGCGATTGTGGGTTATACAAATGCAGGAAAATCAACGCTTTTAAACCATCTTACCCTTGCGGGCGTTTTGGAGGAGGATAAGCTGTTTGCCACACTTGACCCTACATCAAGAAGCTATACCCTTGGCAACGGTCAGGAAATAATTATAACCGATACGGTAGGCTTTATAAAAAAGCTGCCCCATCACCTGATTAATGCATTCCGATCAACACTTGAGGAAGCAAAATATGCGGATATTATTCTCCATGTTGTTGATATTTCCAACCCAAATGCAGATGAGCAGATTGCTACGGTATATGATACCTTAGGCAGACTCGGCATACAGGATAAGCCTATCATAACTGCCTTTAACAAGATTGATAAGGTCGAGCAGATGCCTGTCATAAAGGACTGTAAGGCGGATGAGACTGTTTATATTGCCGCAAAGCAGGAAAAGGGATTTGATAAGCTGTCGGCTGTAATTGAAGCAGAGGTTTTAAAGAGCAGGAATTACATTGAAAGGCTGATTTCTTACAATGATGCAGGAATGATTAACCGTATCAGAAAATCGGGAACGATATTAGAGGAAGACTACAGAGAGGACGGTATATATATCAGAGCCTATGCGGATAAAACGATTGATATATAGCTATTTTTATGGAATTACCAAAGACATTTGAAGCAAATATGAGAGCGCTTCTTGGTGACGAATATGAGAAGTATGAAAAATGCCTCGATAAGCCTATGTTTCATGGCATACGAATTAATACCATGAAAATCAGTGTTTCGGACTTTCTTAAAATAAATCCGTTTCACTTAAAAGCCGTACCATGGTGTGAAAACGGCTTTTATTATGATGAAACGCTTGATAAACCCTCCAAGCATCCCTATTACTATGCAGGGCTTTATTATATTCAGGAGCCAAGCGCTATGACGCCTGCAAACGTGCTTCCGGTATGTGAGCATGACAAGGTTTTAGATTTATGCGCGGCGCCCGGCGGCAAGTCAACGGAGCTTGGAGCAAAATTAAAGGGTACGGGACTTTTGGTTTCCAACGACATAAGCGCTTCAAGGGCAAAGGCACTGCTGAAAAATATTGAGCTGTTCGGTATAGGAAATGCGCTTGTCATAAGTGAAGCACCCCATAAGCTGAAGGACCGTTTTTTTGAATTTTTTGACAAAATATTGATTGACGCCCCATGCTCGGGGGAGGGCATGTTCCGTAAATCAGCCTCTATGGTTACGGCATGGACTGATGATAAAAACGAAAGCTTTGCAAAGCTGCAGAGGGAAATTGTCGGTTATGCCGTTGATATGCTAAAGCCCAGCGGCAAGCTTGTTTATTCTACCTGTACATTTTCACCCATGGAAAATGAGCAGTCGGTTGAGTATATGCTTTCATTAGATGAAAGACTCTCTCTCTGTGAATTTGACAGCTGGGAGGAATTTGACGGAGGACATCCTGAGTGGGGAAATACAAATAATGCCGACCTAAAAAAATGTGTCAGGCTTTGGCCTCACAGATTGGAGGGAGAGGGACATTTCGTGTGCCTTGTAAAAAAGGGTAATGGAAGCAAAAACGATTGTTCCGAACATAATAATGCGGCTTATGGCTTTGAAAAAAATGATAAAGCAACGCATGACATAGGTTCCTATCAAATAAGGGCTTCAAGGCTTCCCGATGAGGTAACTGAATTTTTTAAAGGAATGAATTGCACCTTTGATTTTTCACGCTTTGAGGTTTCTCAGGACAAGCTTTATTATATACCTGCATGCTTTCCTGAGGTTCGGGGACTTCGGATATTGCGCTGTGGTCTTTTTGTTGGTGAGATAAAGAAAAACCGCTTTGAGCCAAGCCAGGCATTTGCAATGTGGCTTACAGGTGATGATTACAAAAATACTGTTCAGTTATCCTGTGACGATATCAGGGTAACAAAATACTTAAAGGGCGAGACGATAGAAGCAGAGGGCAAAAATGGCTGGGCGCTCGTTTTGGTTGACGGCTATCCTTTAGGCTGGGGAAAGCTGAATAGCGGCGTCTTAAAAAATAAATATCTTCCGGGATGGAGACTTACTTAAATGAAAAAGCATGAAAAGGGTGAATATGGTTATCTGAAATATTATAGGCTGGGTAAGCTGATTGGCGTCATTGTATTTGCGGCAATGATTGAATTTATTGTTATCACAATGCTGCTTTTGTGGGGCTCGACAAGCAGGGTTATTGTAGTTTTTGCAATCCTTTTGGCGCTTCCCCTTGCAAAGTTTTTTATTGCATTTATCATGTGCGTAACATTTAAGCCCCTTGCTGAGGAGGATTACAAAAGCATCAGGGACGGAATTAAAAATGAACATGGAATCCTGCTTTATGATGTTGCCATTTCAAGATATGAGGGCATGCGGTTTTATCAGTCCATATGTGTAAAAAACGGAAAACTATGTGCCCTTGCGATGGACAAGCACTTTGACGAAACCAAAAAGGACTATGAAAAATGGCTTGCGGGCTGTATTTCCGACAGCAAATACAATTATTCCATCTATGTTTTTTCCGATGTAAGGGCATATATCAAAAAGGCAGACTCCATAAGCGAGGCAAATGACAGAAACAGGAGCATCGATAAGCATATAGCAAAAACAATTTTAGAGATGAGCATATAGGGGAATAGGCAGGCATACGTTAGGTAAACGGTTTCTAAATAGCGATTCTAATAGGTTGTAATTACAAATAAGGGTATGATATGAGAGAACTTAGGATTTTAGCAAATGATGCAGGGCAAAGATTAAATAAATATCTTATGAAATATTTAGATGCTGCACCTTCCTCATTTGTATACAAGATGCTTCGTAAAAAGAATATTACATTAAACGGCAAAAAGGCGGCGGGAGATGAGATACTTGCTGACAATGACATTGTAACGCTTTTTTTGTCCGAGGAAACAATCGGTAAATTTAAAAAGCAGACAGATAGTACAGGTGCAGGATTTGACAGGAAAAGCAGACCGGCAAATACGAAAAATCAAAATTTCAATCAACTTGCTGTTTTGTACAAAACAAGTGACATTCTTGCAGTCCACAAGGATGCAGGGGTACTTTCACAAAAAGCAAAGGCAGATGATTACAGCATAAATGAGATGATAGCCGATTACTGTCAAAAAGAGGGGCTTGTACCCTCGGGCAGCACCTTTAAGCCCTCCGTGTGCAACCGCTTAGACAGAAATACGTCGGGTATTATCCTTGCAGGAATTTCCCTGAAGGGAAGCCAGTACCTGTCAAGAATTTTAAGGACAAGAGAGGTTGAAAAATATTATTTTGCTGTTGTGAAGGGCTTGCTGGATCAGGAGACGGAGCAGAAGGCATATATCAAAAAGGACAGCGATAAAAATGTGTCTGAAATTGTAAGTGCAGATGTATTTGAAAAAAACGCCACAATAAATGACGCTGTTATAAAAGGGAAAACGCAAAAAAGCTATTTGCGAAAAAAGGATTATGATTATATTGAAACATATTTTACCCCGCTAAGCAGCAACGGAACTTATACCCTTCTTAAAATCCACTTGATTACGGGAAAATCCCATCAGATAAGGGCAGGGCTTCGTGCACTTGGACATCCTGTAATCGGGGACGTTAAGTATGGCGATGCGTCTGTTAATGCTTATTTTAGGAATAAATATGGATTAAAAAGCCAGCTTCTTCATGCGGGACAGGTAATTTTGCCTGATAAAACCGTAATCGACGACCCGCTGCCGAAGCTGTTTCGGGATATATGCGAAGGCGAGCATTTGAGGTATCATATGTAATGCGTTTGGAGGCACAGGTGGAAAAAATTGTAACAGGAATTAGTAATATTATATAGTCAAAGTGTTAAGAAAGGACGGAAAATAATATGGAAAAAAGCGAAAGAATAAAGATTGATTTGTTTCCGTTAGAAAAAATGGTATTTGATGGAAAAGAGATATGCCTTGGAGACAATAAACAACATATTATGAAATTGTTAGGTAATCCGGAAAACATTTTCTTGCAATATGGAGGCGAAACATGGCGTCACTATTATTATGATTCAGAATTGGCATTAGATTATGATAAAAACGGCAATCTTGAATTTATAGAATTCCTTGCAGGACATGAAGGATTATTGAAGCCATATATTTATGGTGTATCTGCATTTGATATTAATATGAATGAATTAGTTACTATTTTGTCTGAATACAACAATGATATTATTGATGATAGCGAATCTGATTCCTATGGTTTTTTGGGCATTAGTGTTGGAATATGGAAGGATGATGATAATGAGGATGACGATTATTGGACAACAATTGGAATTGGAATAAAAGATTATTACACATACGATTGTTGAAATTGTACCGTATCTGGCTGATCCTGATTAACAGCTAAATTAGTACATATCTCATAAGAAAGGGAAATAGATGTTTTCGTCTTTGAACAGTATGGAATTTTGAGATGAATAAAGAATTTTTAAACCGTTTTATTTTGCAAATTGAAGAATTAAAAAAAGCGGATGGAAACACAATCGTTTATGATGAACGAGGATCGTATCATAAAGCAGCGTATATTGAAGCTGTAATATCAGACGCAATGGAGCTTATAAAATATGGAGAGAGCGAAATTGCATTAGAAAATATGCTTGAAAATCTAAATGAGGTAGGAATCATGCTTGATATAGATACGGTTATTTTAGCACGAAAGGCATTTGGGGAAACGATCTCTCCTTATATTGATGATTTATTGGAAACAATGACCTGTAAGTGATATAGTATATGAAATTTTGTGCATAAGGTTATCCGGCTAAATTTGTGAATAATAAAAGCTTATTTTCGCTTTTGCACATTACAATATTTTTAGGAGAAAATATGGCAACGTGGAATTCAAGAGGTCTCAGGGGTTCGACCCTTGAGGAGCTTATCAACCATACAAATGAATTATACAGGGAAAAGGGACTTGGTCTTGTACAGAAAATCCCCACACCGATTACACCTGTTAAAATAGACAAGGAAAACGGCAACATTTCCCTTGCTTATTTTGAGAAGGACTCAACCGTTGACTACATAGGGGTTGTGCAGGGGGTTCCGATCTGCTTTGACGCAAAGGAATGTGCGACGGACACCTTCAATATGCGGAACATACATGAACATCAGATTGCGTTTATGCGTGATTTTGAAAAGCAGCAGGGTATCAGCTTTCTCATTATCATGTTTACGGCAAGAAATGATTTTTACTATATGCGCTTTTCCGAGCTTGATGAATACATAAAACGGATAAAACAGGGGCATCCTAAGAATTTTAAGTATGAGGAGCTTTCTGACGAGTATTTCATAAGGCAGGAGCAGGGAGCCTTAGTTCACTATTTAAAGGGCTTACAATTAGATTTAAAGGAGAGATAATATGTTTGATTATTACAGGGTATGTACAGCGGTGCCTGACGTAAAGGTTGCAGACGTGGAATATAATACGGAACGTATTTTGGATATGATAAATAAGGCAGGAAATAAGGAGGCTGACGTCATATGCTTTCCTGAGCTTTGCATCACAGGCTATACGTGTGCCGATTTATTTTTTCAGGAAATTCTCCTTGAAAAATGCAGGGAGGCAGTGGGACGTATACTGCGGGAAACCAAGGACCTTGACATGGTAATTGCCATAGGCGCACCATGCAAAATTGAGCATCAGCTTTTTAACAGTGCATATATTTTACACAAGGGAAGGATATGCGGTATCAATATTAAGTCCTTCATCCCGAATTATAACGAGTTTTATGAGAAACGGTGGTTTTCCTATGCAGGCGACCTTGAGAGTGAGGAGATAATTTCCTCTGACGCAGCCTATGGCGTGGACGACTATGTTGTGCCTGTAGGAAACAACATCATATATAATTTTGGCGGAAGACTTATTGTAGGTGCTGAAATATGTGAGGATATGTGGGCGCCGATATCGCCGTCAACCTGGCAGACCGTTTCAGGCGCAGAGCTTATTTTAAATCTTTCTGCAAGCAATGATACCATAGGAAAGCGTGAATTTAGACGAAATCTTGTAAAGAGCAAGTCCGTATCACTGATGTGTACCTATGTATATACTTCAGCAGGAGCGGGTGAGTCGACAACAGATTTGGTTTTTTCAGGACATTCCATGATTGTTGAAAACGGACGTGTCCTAAAAGAAAATGAAACCATTGCAGACAATGATTATATGCTTGTCTGCGATATTGACATGGGAAAAATACGGGCTGACAGGCTGAAGGGCAAAACCTATAAGGACGCTTACTCCGCCTATTGTAAAAACAATGACATCAGGGAAATTTATGTAAGAGATACAGGGCTTGGCTCTGACGGAAGTCTTTACGGCATTTTGCGTCATCCGTTTATTCCTGAAAATGAAAACAAGCGTCTTGCACGCTGCAACGATATATTTAAAATGCAGGTAAGCGGACTTGCCAAGCGTCTTAGCGTTACAGGAGGAAAAATGGTTGTAGGCGTATCAGGCGGCATGGACTCAACCCTTACGCTTCTTGTGTGTGCAAAAACCTTAAAGGAGCTTGGGCTTCCAATGAGCAACCTTGTTGGAATCACAATGCCCGCATTTGGAACAAGCGACAGAACCTATCATAATTCACTGAAGCTTATGGAAACCTTTGGAATTGAAACGAAAACCATTTCCATTAAGGAGGCATGTCTTAGGCATTATGCGGATATTGGACATGACGTGGAAATAAAGGATGTAACCTTTGAAAACGTGCAGGCAAGGGAACGGACGCAGGTGCTTATGGACTATGCAAATAAGATAGGCGCAATCGTGGTAGGAACGGGAGATTTAAGCGAGCTTGCCCTTGGCTGGTGTACCTACAACGCAGATCAGATGAGTATGTACGGCGTAAATGCAAGCATACCGAAAACACTTGTGAAATGGATGATTGACAGCGTCATTTGCCATGATATTTTCCCTGAAAGCACAGAGGTGCTTCGTGACATTATTGCGACCCCGATAAGTCCTGAGCTTCTTCCACCTGACAAGAATGGAAATATTGCTCAAAAAACGGAGGATTTTGTAGGACCGTATGAGCTTCACGATTTCTTTATGTACTATATTATTAGATACGGCTTTGCGCCTAAGAAGATTTACCATATGGCTGTGAGGGCATTTGACGGCTTCTATGACGATAAAACAATACTGAAATGGTTAAAGACCTTTTACAAAAGATTTTTCTCACAGCAGTTTAAGAGAAGCTGTATGCCTGACGGCGTAAAGGTGGGAAGCGTATGCCTTTCCCCGAGGGGAGACTGGCGTATGCCAAGTGACGCTTCGGCAAATGTGTGGCTGCGTGAGCTTGAGGAGATTAAACTAACATTGTGAGGAAAAATTTACATTGATGAAAAAAGAATACAACATAACTATCAGCAAAGCTTTCTTTTTGACGGCTGCATATTTTGGAATAATGCTGTTCTATACATTTTTAGATGTTGCATTTTGGAGAAAAATCGCTCCGAAATATTCAAATGTACTGAACATGATTACCATATCAATATGTATCGTTTGCTTCATCTTGCTACTAAAGAAAACAGGCTATGAGCTGCAATTATTGTCCAATATAACTTTTATGGGAATTATTTTAGCCGTTTGTTGCTCCGTATTGTTTTTTCTGCTGCTGGATAAATGCTTGGACCCTGTTTTTGAAAGCATGTTCCCTCAAAGCGAACAAGACTATCAGCAAACAATTCAGAGCTTGATAACAGCACCAATAACAAGCTTAATTCAGGTATGCCTTCTTGCTCCTGTTATTGAAGAAATACTTATGAGGGGCGTTGTTTTAGGCGGTTTAAAGCATACATATGGAATTTTAAGAGCGTTAATTATTTCTTCTGCTTTGTTCGGTTTACTGCATTTTAACATGGTACAGACCTTGTCGGCTTTTGTGTGTGGTATTGTTTTAGGACTGCTTTATATAAAAACAAACTGTATATTTTGCTGTATTCTTGCACATTGTGGTTATAATTTAATTTCATATTGTGTTTTAATTTTGCCTTATATAAATAAATAGGCAATTGCGAAACTATGTTTTTTAGATAATACGTTGTGCAAAATGTATAATTCAATGCATGGTATGTCGCACGTAACGGTACTAAGCTCGAAAATACTTCGCTAAGTACCGACGGCATGCTTGATTTTGGATGGAAATAAGCATATCCACAGAATACAAGATAAATGTGGAGATAATATTTGCCACAAGAGGGCTTGTATTAAATTATTAGGAATTTTAACCTAGAAGATACGAGAGTGCTTATTAACACTATATGTATTAAATTATCAAGAATATTAACAATAAATATTAGGAGGTTTTTAATGGTTTTATTGGTAGTAGATACGCAAAAAGGCATTATGGACGACAGGCTGTATGCGTTTGAACAAGTCAGGAAAAATATAAATCTGCTTATTTCCGAGGCGAGAAAAAATAATATTGAGGTTGTATTTGTCAGGCATGATGACGGACCAGGGACTGGCTTTTCCAAGGGGGATGATGACTTTGAAATTTTTTCGGAGTTTGAACCGCTGGAAGGTGAAAAGATATTTGACAAAACCGTAAACAGCGCTCTGCATAAAATGACGGGACTTACAGACTATTTGGACGACAAGGGCATAAAAAGCATTATGGTGGCAGGCTTGCAGACGGATTTTTGTATAGATGCAACCATTAAAAGCGGCTTTGACCATGGTTATAACATGATAATACCTGAATATTCAAATTCAACCTTTGACAATTGTTTTTTCGATAAGGAAACTGCATACAAATATTTTAATGAACTGATATGGAAGGGCAGATACGGAGAGACTGTCACAATAGAAAAGGCAGTTGAAATGCTAAAAAACCATAAATAACTTACCGCCTATATCTTGGCATAGCCTCAGGCCAGCCGTTCAGCTTTCCATTTAAAATAGCCGTAAATAGCTTCTCCTTGCAGCCGGGATTTTCCGTATCAAGTGATTTTACAAGGCTTTTTGCATATTCACGCTTCGTATATCCGTCAGCTTGACATTTTGCAGCTACGACCGGAAGCTGCATCTCATTTTGAAAGGATTTAATTTCCCCCTCATTGCAGAACATGAGTGGTCTGATAAGTGTAAGCCCTGAACGGTCAAGAAATGTAACGGGCGAAAACGTATGAATACGCCCCTCGAATATAAGTGACATTAAAAATGTTTCGATGATATCATCCTTGTGATGGGCGTAGGCAAGCTTGTTGCAGCCGAGCTTCTTAATTCTGTCGTCAAGTGCGCCCTTTCTCATTTTGGCACAGAGAGAGCAGGGATTTGTTTCCTTTCTCACATGAAATATAATTTCATATATTTCAGTATCTTCCACGTAATATGGAACGTCAAGCGCCTGACACAATTTTGCAATATGCTCCGTTTCAAAACCGGGTATGCCGAGGTTGACGGTAATTGCAATGATGTCAAAATGCTTTGGGTAAAATCTTCTAAGTCCTGCCAGAGCGTAAAGCAGGGTCAGGCTGTCCTTGCCGCCGGAAATCCCCACGGCTATTTTATCCCCATCCTCAATCATCTGATATGTGTCAACAGCCCTTCTTGTATAGCTTAATAATTTCTGCATTTTCATGGCAAATGTAAAATCTCCTAATTGTATCATCTTTTAATAGGTGATTGCGAAACTGGGTTTTTGTATATGTCCGTTGTACAATATTGACTACATTGTATAACTAGGTCTTGAAAATAAGGAGTTTCACAATTTCCTATGTTTTCCTATAATTTATGGTTAATAACCCCTACAGCCAGTAAGGAATTATTCATCTTATTGCTATGTTAAGCCCTTAAAAATAAGATGGAATGAAAAATTTTGCTGCACCTTACTTGCATAAAAGTTAAACCACGCTTATATAGGACGTATATATTATACTGTAAATCACTCAAATGTCAAAGAATAAAGATACGTTTTCGTTTGTGTTATGTCTTAGGGACTTTTGTCTTTTCCATTTATGTGGGATATGTACTGCCCCTTGAGTGCACAGCCATATACTGCCAAATGGTATGCGTACGAGTTCAAGTGAGTGCTCCACAAACCGTAATAGAAAAACAAAATATGTATCAACATCAAAAAAATAAAAAATGTATTATAAGGCACATTTATTGTACTCATAAAATGGTATAACAATTACTGTAAAAGAAATTAAAAATATTTCGAACATTTATTCGAAAAAGTATTGACAAACGAACAAATGTACGATATATTAATTACAGATGACGAACACATATTCGAGGAGGCGGTTTTATGAACTATCAAAATATTATTTGTTTTATCCATAACAATCACAGAAAGCTCATTATTGGTCTGAGCGTATTGCTGATTACTTGTGCCTTGTTTTTTGGGGCGTCAGGACTTTCAAATAAAGTCAGTGCCAGTACCCACAATGAAAAGTATTTTAAGTGTATAGACATAGAGCGTGACGATACACTTTGGAGCATAGCCGAGGAGTACATGACGGAGGAGTACGCTTCCATAGACGAATATATTGAGGAGGTTAAATCCATTAACGCTCTGAAGGGCGACAAGCTTTACAACGGTGCAACTCTTATCGTACCTTATTATGCCGCATCAAAATAATACATGGTTATACGTCGTAAGGCATCTGCCAGCTTCGTTGGTCCATCATAAGCAAGGCTTACGATGAAAGTTCCCTTACGACATTACATAACATTACACACCTTTATACATGGCTGCATTTTCCGAAACCCATCCGGTTAATGCAGCTTTTCCACACTACATTAATACAACTTTTCCGAACGTTAAACTATTGAAAAAAAATGCCAACTGTCATATAATAATTCAGTTGATAAAAACAGACGGCTGTATTTATATGATATAATAAACTTAAAAAAAGAAACGAGCACCCCGCTTGAGCAATAAAGCTGTACGGTAAAAAACCCATTTCTTTTTCTATATATTATATAACAGAGGGGAAAAAGTCAAGCAAAATGTATAACGAAATCAATTTAGATATAGATATGAATACAGATTGCTGCTGATAAAAAGGAGTAAATTATGAGTGCGATAACGAAGGAAGCAATAAATCTTATGGAAATTTTACCAGAGAGTGAACAAAATTTTGCTCTTGAATTCATCAAAAAGTTAGTGTTGGCATGGGATCCGGATTTTACAAAATTAACTTTGACAGAAAAAAAAGAATTGGAAGATGCTGATGTTGAAATCAGGAATGGTGAAACTGTTTCCCATGAGGAAATAAATTGGGATTGATAAAAGGACAGATTTGGAGAAAGTCAAGCAAAATGTATAACGAAATCAATTTAGACATAGATATAAATACGCAGCCACCGACAAAAGAGCCAAGCAGGCAGTATTACTATATGGCGAAATGCAGGGAACACATTTGGGATATTGCCACAAAATATTCCCGCAAGGTTACTTATTGCGTGACAACCTTTGGCTGTCAGATGAATGCTCATGATTCCGAAAAGCTTAAGGGCATTCTTGATAGGATGGGTTGTGAGGAAACAGAGGATGAGGCGGCTGACATTGTTATATATAATACATGTACGGTAAGGGAAAATGCCAATCAGAAGCTGTACGGTCATCTGGGACACCTTAAAAATCTCAAGACAAAAAATCCGGACATGGTTATATGCTTGTGCGGATGCATGATGCAGGAATCCCATGTGATTGCGCTGATAAAGGAAAAATATAAATTTGTTGACATTGTTTTCGGAACACATAACATATACAAGCTTGCCGAGCTTATGCACACATATTTTACAACAGGCAGGCAAACGATAGAAATTCTTGGGCAAAGCTCCGAGACTGTTGAGGCACTTCCACAGAAAATGAAATACGGCTTTAAATCAGGCGTGAACATTATGTATGGCTGCAACAATTTTTGTACCTATTGCATTGTCCCGTATGTAAGAGGGCGTGAGAGAAGCAGAAGACCTGAGGATATAACGGCTGAGATAAAGAAGCTTGCCGACGCAGGGGTCAAAGAGGTTATGCTTCTTGGACAAAATGTAAATTCCTACGGTAAAATATACGATTATTCAGATGGTAGGATGGTGCGTATTCCCGATGAGGAGACCATTACATTTCCGAAGCTTTTAAAGATGGTCTGCGGCATTCCCGGTATTGAGCGTATCAGGTTTATGACAAGTCATCCAAAGGATTTGTCGGATGAGCTGATTACTGTCATGGCATCAGAGGAAAAAATATGTAAGCACATACATTTGCCGGTACAGGCAGGTTCCTCGCGCATACTTGAGAAAATGAACAGACGGTATACGAAGGAGCATTATCTTACGCTTGTGGATAAAATAAGAAACGCAATTCCTGATATATCAATTACTACGGATATTATGGTTGGCTTTCCTGACGAAACCGAGGAAGACTTTGCGGAGACGATGGACTTAGTTGAGCGTGTGAGATACGATCAGGCATTTACATTTATATATTCAAAAAGAACAGGGACTCCTGCTGCTTCCATGGAACATCAGGTTGATGCAGGCGTTGTAAAAAAACGTTTTAACCGTCTTTTGGAGCGTGTAAACACAATTGCAGGCGAACAGTTGCGCCGTTATGAGGGACAGACGAAGGATGTACTTGTTGAGGACATCAACGCACAGGATGATACATTTGTTACGGGAAGAACAGGCGAAAATGTAACGGTTCATTTCAAAGGAAGCAAAGACCTAATTGGGCAGACAGTTAAGGTTCATTTAAAGGAATGTAAGGGCTTTTATTTTATCGGAGCAGAGTTGTAATTAAGACCACGCTGGCACTTAAGAAGCGTGGAATTACGTTTTTATTTTATCGGAGCATAATTGTAATAGAGCATTGTCAGGCTTTGATTGACGGTAAGGAACAGATGCACTGAGGAAAGATGAAATTGTGAGGTATCTAAAGTGCAACAGTTAATTATATAAATTGAATGACGACAAATTGAAATTTTAAAAGGGCAGGTGCAGACGTGGCAAAGCTTTCACCAATGATGGAGCAATACCTTGAAACAAAGGAACAATATAAAGACTGTATTTTATTTTACCGTCTCGGAGATTTTTACGAGATGTTTTTTGATGATGCCCTGACTGCCTCAAGAGAATTGGAAATAACCCTCACTGGTAAGGACTGCGGGCTTGAGGAGAGAGCGCCTATGTGCGGGGTTCCCTTTCATGCTGCCGAAAATTATGTGAACAGGCTGATTGAAAAGGGCTACAAGGTTGCAATCGCAGAGCAGGTGGAGGACCCAAAGCAGGCAAAAGGACTTGTAAAGCGTGAGGTTATCCGAATTGTAACCCCTGGAACGAATATGTCCTTAGAGCTTTTGGAGGAGGGCAAAAACAATTACATCATGTGCATTTTTTGCGGCAAGGAGGGCTATGGACTTTCGGTTGCTGACATATCCACAGGCATATTTAAAACCTGCAGGGTAAAAACCATAGAAAAGGCGATAGATGAGATAAACAAATATCAGCCGTCGGAGCTTTTATATCGGGAGGACTTTGATTTTTCCGTGGGGGATATTGCATTTACCATTGATAAGCTCGGCATTACAAAAACCTGTGTGGACAATTATTATTTCGATTACGATACGGCTTCTAATCTGATAAAATGCCATTTTAATGTAGCCAATCTTGAGGGACTTGGACTTTTGGATTATCCTGTTCTCGTTACTGCGTCAGGCGCTTTACTGCAATATTTATGTGATACGCAGATGAATAGCATGTCCCACATCAATGACATTACCGTATACAATGTGGATTCCTACATGATCATCGATTCTTCCACAAGACGCAATCTTGAGCTTACGGAAACCATAAGGGATAAGCAGAAAAAGGGTTCACTTTTGTGGGTGCTTGATAAGACAAAAACAGCTATGGGCGCAAGGCTTCTAAGGGAATATGTGGAGCAGCCGCTTATGGTGCAGGCGGATATTGCAAAAAGGCTTGATTGCATAGAGGCGTTAAACAATGCGATGATAACAAGGGAGGAGCTTCGGGAATATCTAAATTCCATATATGATTTGGAACGTCTTATGACAAGAATTTCAATCAAGACGGCAAATCCACGTGACCTGCTTGCCTTTAAAAACTCCATCCAATATCTGCCCGACATAAAAAATCTGTTAAATGAGCTGGATGCTCCAAGATTTCAGGAGATTTACGATGATTTTGACGTGCTTGCAGATTTATATGCCCTGATAGATGCCGCAATAGATGAGGAGCCGCCTGTTGCCATCAAGGAGGGCGGAATATTTAAAACGGGGTATCTTGAGGATATTGACAGGTTAAAATCAGCCAAAACGGACTGTAAAACATGGCTTGCACAGCTTGAGGCAAAAGAGAGGGATAAGACGGGCATAAGAGGTCTGAAAATTAAATATAACAAGGTATTCGGATATTATTTTGAGGTGACAAACTCCTTTAAAAATATGGTGCCTGATTATTTCGTGCGGAAACAGACCCTTGCCAATGCAGAAAGATATACGACAAATGAGCTTGACGATTTATCAAATACAATTTTAGGCGCTGAGGACAAGCTTTACGGGCTTGAATATGAGCAGTACGTTATTTTAAGGGATAAGCTTGGGGAAGCCTTAAGGCGTGTAAAAAGCACGGCACATTATATAGCTGAGTTGGATGCGCTTGCATCGCTATCCCATGTTTCCATGAAAAATAATTATGTACGGCCTGACATAAACAATGAGGGAATTATCGACATAAAAAATGGCAGACATCCTGTTGTGGAAATCATGCTTGGAGATGACAGCTTTGTGTCAAACGATACATTTCTTGACAATACATTAAGCAGAATTTCAATTATTACAGGTCCCAACATGGCGGGTAAATCCACCTATATGAGGCAGACGGCGCTTATTGTGCTTATGGCGCAGATCGGATCCTTTGTGCCTGCGGAATATGCAAATATCGGTTTATGTGACCGCATTTTTACAAGGGTGGGAGCCTCCGATGACCTTGCATCGGGACAATCCACATTTATGATTGAAATGAATGAGGTTGCCAACATATTGAGAAACGCAACAAAAAACAGTCTTATTATCCTTGATGAAATTGGCAGGGGAACGTCCACCTTTGACGGTCTTTCCATTGCATGGGCGGTTGTGGAATTTATTGCGGACAGTGAGCTTATCGGGGCAAAAACCTTATTTGCAACACATTACCATGAGCTTACTGAGCTTGAGGGAAAGCTCTCGTCCGTAAATAATTACTGTATTGCCGTCAAGGAGGATGGGGAGTCCATCGTTTTTCTGCGCAAAATAATAAAGGGCGGCGCAGACAGAAGCTACGGTATTCAGGTGGCAAGGCTTGCAGGCGTTCCGGAACGGGTGTTGGTTCGTGCAAGGGAGATATGCGATTTTCTCATTGATTCGGATATTGCCTCAAAGGCAAGAAATATAGAGACAAAGGCATATAATAAATTGGAAAGCAAAAAAACATCTGATAAAAAGGGGGCAGGCGGCAGGAATGGAACAGATAAAAACGGTTATGAGCAGCTTTCCATGTTTACGTCACCTGAGGAAATAACCATTGCCAACGAATTAAAAAGCCTTGATTTAAACAATATGACGCCTATGAAGGCAATGCTTTATCTTCAGGAATTAAAGGAAAGGTTAAACGGATAAAACATGATACGATTACTGGATCAAAGCACAATTGATAAGATAGCCGCAGGTGAAGTAATAGAGCGGCCCTCATCGGTTGTGAAGGAGCTTCTTGAAAATTCCATAGATGCAGGTGCCACGGCAGTTACCGTTGAGATAAAGGACGGAGGCATGTCCTTTATAAGGGTGACTGACAACGGCTGCGGCATACCGAGAGAGGAGGTTGCCACGGCTTATTTAAGGCATGCCACAAGCAAAATAGAAACGGCAGAGGATTTGACAGGCATTTCCTCCTTAGGCTTTCGAGGGGAAGCACTCTCAACAATTGCCGCCGTATCACAGTGTGAAATGGTTACAAAAACTGCTGCTGCCATGATTGGCTTAAAGTATGTCATTCATGGTGGAGATGAAATCGAGGCAAAGGAGGTAGGCGTGCCTGACGGAACAACAATTGTTGTAAGAAATCTTTTCTACAACACTCCTGCACGCAAGAAATTCCTTAAAACACCAATGACAGAGGGGTCATACATTGCGGATCTTGTGCTTCGGATTGCCCTTTCCCATCCTGAGATTTCCATAAAGCTGATTGTAAACGGACAGACGAAAATAAATACCTCAGGAAACGGCAATATTAAGGATAACATCTATGAGCTGTTTGGACGGGATATTACCTCAAATTTAATTGAGATAAGCTATTCGGGCAGTGACGGCATAGGGCTTTTCGGTTATATTGGCAAGCCCTTTATTGCAAGAGGCAACCGTGGACTTGAAAATTACTTTGTAAACAAAAGATATATCAAGAGCAATGTGGTAAACAGGGCGATTGAGGAAGGCTACAAGACCTTTGTCATGCAGCACAAATTTCCGTTTACGGTGCTTTACATTGACCTGCCTGCTGAAAAATGTGACATTAACGTCCATCCTACAAAAATGGAGTTTAAATATGACAATGAGAAGGCACTTTTTGAGGTTATCACAAAGCAGATACGGGAGGCGCTTTCCGGCCGTGAGATTATACCAAAGGAAACCTCGGAGGAGAAAAATAATGCTGCCGTACAGACAGCCGTAAAAGCGCCAAGACCTGCCGAGCCTTTTGAACATGTAAGAAAAATGAATGAGGCTGCCAAGGAGGAAGCAGAAACGGAAGCCTCTGCCAAACAGACAAGCATGCCAAAGCCTAACGTGCGTGCAGAAAAGTATAGTCCAACCTACAAGATACTTGAATCACTAAAGAAAACTGCTGAAAATACAAGCGGGCAAAATCCGGGCTATGTTGAAAGCATTAACAAAACGCAGGAAACCTACAACCGTTCAGGCACAATTGATGCTATTACAAGTAAGGAAACAGCGGATGGCATAAATTATGCCGAGAACATAGAAAATACAATCCTGCGTGACGAGGGTGTGCAGTATACGCATACAACACAGAAAAAGCAGCAGTCGGTAGAAACGACAAGGAGCATGACAGGCAGACAGGAAACCATGTTTGAGGATGATTTTCTCACAAAATCGGCGAGAAAAAAACACCGTCTGATTGGACAGCTTTTTGGTACCTACTGGTTGATTGAATATGAAAATAACCTCTATATCATGGATCAGCATGCAGCACATGAAAAGGTCAAATATGAGGAGCTTATCAGGGGGCTTAACAGCAGGGAGACATATTCCCAGCAGCTAATGCCGCCTATGGTTGTTACCGTCACATATGCGGAAAAGCAGGCAATCCTTAATAACTATGATTTATTTATGAGAACAGGCTACGACATCGAGGAATTTGGCGGAAACGAATTTAAGATAAATGCAGTTCCGTCAAACATTTACGGCATCCACGAGCGGGCAATGTTTATGGAATTTGTAGGCTCTCTTATAAATAATTCAGGCTACATGTCGGATGATGTATTTATAAAAAAGCTTTCCACGATGGCATGTAAGGCAGCCATTAAGGGTAATATGCACATAAGCTTTGCGGAGGCGGACGCACTGATAGACCAGCTTCTTGCACTTGAAAATCCATATACCTGTCCCCACGGCAGACCTACCATTATTTCCATAAGCATGCAGGAGCTGGAAAAGAAATTTAAGAGAGTATTATAGAGGTATCATATGACAGATAAAAAGGGAAGCCTTATTGTCCTGACAGGCCCTACGGCGGCAGGTAAAACAGAGCTTTCTGTTGCACTTGCAAAAAAAATAGACGGGGAAATCATATCTGCCGATTCCGTTCAGGTATATAAGCATATGGACATAGGCTCTGCAAAGATAACGAAAGCCGAAATGCAGGGCATACCACATCATTTAATCGATATATGCGAGCCTGTGGAGGCATTTAGCATTGCACGGTTCAAGGAGCTTGCCAAGGAGGCGGCCACGGAAATACATGCAAAAGGCAAAATTCCCATTGTAGCCGGAGGCACAGGCTTTTATATCCAATCCTTAATTTACGATATAGATTTTAAGGAGACAGCCGCAGACGGCACAAGAACAAAATATGAGGAACTGCTAAAGAAAAAGGGGGAGGCTTATCTGCATGCCCTTTTAAAGGAAAAGGACCCTGAAGCCGCTGCCAAAATACACCCAAACAATACCAAAAGAGTGATACGTGCCTTGGAATATTTTGAGCAGACGGGAACAAAGATTTCCACGCACAATGAGGAGGAGCGGCAAAAAAAATCGCCTTACAATTTTGCATACTTTGTATTAAACCTGCCAAGAGAAACGCTGTATGACAGGATAAACAGACGTGTTGACAGGATGATAGAGGCGGGACTTTTAGATGAGGTTAAATCGCTTGTAGGAGATTACGGTGTTACGGAGGACATGGTTTCCATGCAGGCACTTGGATATAAGGAGCTGCTTGCTTACCTAAATGGCAGTATCACCTTGAAGGACGCCATATACACCATCAAGCGTGACACAAGACATTTTGCCAAGCGGCAGCTTACATGGTTTAAGCGTGAGCGTGAGGTGATTTGGCTTGACAAGGAGGAGCATGAAACGCTTGATGGACAGCTTGCTTTTATCATGGAGCATTTACGAAATAAAAAAATAATTTAACGGTTTTTAGCCAAATGGGTATTGGAGGATATTATGCTTGAGGAAGCTTTAAAAAAATATTATAGGGAAATGGGAATCAGTGAAAAGGTATATGATTATTGTCAGGATGTAGAAAAAAAACTGAAGCCCCGCTTTGAGGGTATTGATGCCATTGCGGAATTAAATCAGGCGAAGGTGCTCCATGCCATGCAGGAGGCTTCCTTTGCAGAGGAGCATTTGTCAGGGACAACCGGCTACGGCTACAACGACATTGGACGTGAAAAGATAGAGGAAATATATGCAAAGGTGTTTAAAACCGAGGATGCCTTGGTAAGACAGCAGATAACCTGCGGAACACATGCGCTTTCCATTGCGCTGTCTGCAAATTTAAGACCGGGCGACGAGATATTATCTCCTGTGGGCAAGGTTTATGACACTTTGGAGGGCGTGATTGGAATAAGAAAAAGCAAAGGCTCCCTCGCTGAATTTGGCATTACCTATAAACAGGTGGATTTGCTTCCTGACGGCAGCTTTGACTATGAGGGCATAAAAAAAACAATCAACAAAAATACAAGACTAATTGAAATACAGCGTTCAAAGGGATATGACACAAGACCTACCTTGTCCGTAGCGCAGATAGGGGAGGTCATTACGTTTATTAAAAACATGAAGCCTGACGTTATCTGCATGGTTGACAACTGCTATGGCGAATTTGTGGAGGATAAAGAGCCATCGGAGGTTGGAGCTGACATGGTTGTAGGCTCCCTCATAAAAAATCCGGGTGGAGGGCTTGCACCCATAGGCGGATATATATGTGGAACAAGGGAGTGCATAGAAAATTGTGCCTACAGGCTCATTACACCGGGACTTGGAAAGGAGGTAGGCGCCTCCTTAGGTGTGACAAGAAACATTGCGCAGGGACTTTTTCTTGCCCCTGCAGTAACGGCAGCCGCATTAAAGGGCGCCATATTTGCCGCCAATTTATACGAGAGCTTCGGCTTTAAAACAGTTCCTGACGGAAAAAGTGAAAGACATGACATCATCCAGGCAGTGGAATTTGGAACGCCTGAGCTGATACAGGCATTTTGCGAGGGCATACAGAAGGCGGCGCCTGTGGACAGCCATGTAACGCCGGTTCCGTGGGATATGCCGGGGTACGATAGTCAGGTCATCATGGCTGCAGGCGCATTTGTTTCAGGTGCATCCATAGAGCTTAGCGCAGACGCTCCCATGAAGGAGCCGTATGCAGTATATTTTCAGGGAGGGCTTACATATCCACATGCAAAGCTGGGTATTATGATGTCCCTGCAAAAAATTGTAGAAAAAGGACTTATTGTGTGGTAGACTATGTAATAAACTAGGAAATGGAGAGTTTTCAATATGGCGCAAGGAGCGGCAAATAAAAGCAAATGGACATTGCTTCTTATTTTATTAAGCGGTATTGTCCTTGGAGGCTTTATCGGATATCTGTGCAGAAACATAAGCTGGCTCAACTGGCTTAATTACGGACAGTCCTTTGGGCTTTCGGAACCTGTTGTTTTGGATTTAGGTATCATTATTTTAACCTTTGGACTTAGAATATCAATCAATATTGCAAGTATTATCGGTATTATAATTGGTATAATTATATATAAGAAGCTGTAGTTTTTTCGCACCCGGAGAGGTGAAAGGACTACATATGAACAATTTAATTAAGGACATTGCAGATTGTGAAAGACCCTATGAAAAGGCTTGCGCACTCGGCATAGAAGCGCTGACTGACGCAGAGCTTATTGCAGTGATACTGCGAAACGGCGGGGGCGGACAAAGTTCAATAGACCTTGCCAACCATGTGTTAAATGCACATCCCATTCACAAGGGGTTAAGCGGTCTTAATTTTCTGAACCGAAAGGAACTGACTGCCATAAAGGGCATCGGCAACACAAAGGCAACGGAGCTTCTTGCAATCGGAGAGCTTGCAAAAAGGATGAATTTGCGCCGCTTAAAGGAGGACATTATATTTTCAAATCCCTCCTCCATCGCAGATTACTACATGGAAAAATGTAAGTATCTGACAAAGGAAAAGACATATATTATGCTTTTATCCTGTAGTCATATGCTCATCAAGGAGCTTTTGATATCCGAGGGCACAGTAAATTCTGCAATCCTATCCCCGCGGGAAATTTTTATTGAGGCGTTTAAATATCAGGCTGTCTTTATTATTATGGTACATAACCATCCGTCAGGATGTCCTGAGCCAAGCACTGCGGATATTGATGCCACAAATCGGATTATGCGTGCAGGAGAGCTTTTGGGTATTCATTTAAGCGATCACATCATCGTGGGAAATGACCGTTACGTCAGCCTGCTTGAAAGAGGAATTATAAAATGAAATTTGACACAAAAAAAGACTTTAGCCCTAAATATTTGCTTTTAATTCTTACAATTATATGTATCATTCTGCTGATATTATCTTTTTTTGCCAAGGACAGTATTCTCCTCATAAAAAAATATACAAACAAATTTATTGTGCCCGTACAAAACAGTATCAATTCCATCGGACTCTGGGCGGACAGTAAGCTTGAAAATTTAGAGGAAATAGAGGCATTGCAAAAGGAAAATGAGGAATTAAAAAATGCGCTTGCCGAAGCAAACAGCACAATCACAACCTATCAGGGCAAGCTTTCAGAGCTTGACAGCCTGCGCCTTTTGTACGATTTAGATGAAAGCTATCCTGAATTTCATAAAACGGCAGCACGCATATTTGCAAAGGATTCCACATCATGGTTTTCAACCTTTTACATTGATAAAGGGAGCAATGACGGACTTTTTACCGGGGCAAATGTGCTTTCAGGCGAGGGACTTGCAGGTATTGTCATAGAGTGCACTGAGGAGTATGCAAAGGTAAGGGCAATCATAGACGACAATTCCAGCATAAGCGCCAAAATTATGCCGTCCAATGCGCTTTGCACAGTTGAGGGTAGTCTTAGTAAATATCAGGACGGGTATCTTGTTGTAAATAATATTGATAAGGATGCGGCTGTTTCTGTGGGGGATAAGGTGGTAACCTCCCACATATCTGAGCGGTACTTTCAGGGGATAACGATAGGATATATATCGGAAATAACCCTTGATTCAAACAACCTTACAATGACCGCATATCTTACGCCCACCGTGGATTTTTCCAATCTGTCCGTTGTGCTTATCATAACAGACGAGAAGAAATATTAATTGAACTGATATAAGAGGTAATTATGCTTAGAGTTATCGTACTTGCTGTACTTATTGTAATAAATTTCACATTACAGTCAACATTATTTGGTTTTCATGACATAAACAGCATAACGCCAAATCTTTTGCTGATTCTGACAATGTCCTTCGGGCTTATGCGTGGAAGAAGGGAAGGCATGCTTGTCGGTTTTTTCAGTGGCTTTCTTGTGGACAGCTTCTTTTCGTCCGTGCTTGGTCCCTATATGTTCCTGTACATGATAATCGGCTATGTAAATGGCTTTTTCCACAAAAATTACATTGTTGAAAATGTGCTTCTTCCGCTTATTGTAATAATAATTGATGACATTATTTTTAATTTTTTTGTATATATAGTTTCATTTTTGCTGAAAAACCGTTTGGAATTTGGACTGTTTTTCACAAGGGTTATCATTCCTGAGATGCTTACAACATCGCTTCTCACAATTATAATCTACAAATTTTATGTTTTTGTAAACAGATTATTGAAAAAGAGTATGGAGGACTGATTTTATGTCCAATCTTCGTGAAATACTGACGGCAATTAAAGAAATAATATTAGACTATATTAAGCACAGGCTGTTTCCCATCACTGCGCTTATTATCGTACTCTTTTTTCTCCTCGTAAGGAGACTTTTTGTGCTCCAGATTATAGAGGGAGACGAGCATATGGAAAACTTTATCTATAAGACGGAACGGACACTGACAATCGAGGCGGTGCGTGGAAATATATATGACCGTAACGGAAAGCTGATTGCATACAATGAGCTTTCCTATTCCGTTGTATACAGCAACGACAACGCAGTTGCCGTAAGGGCAGAGGAGCTTGGCATATCTGAGACGGAGCTGAAAAATGAGATTGTGCACAGGACAATTGAAATTCTTGAACAAAACGGAGATGAGCTTTTTGTAGATTTTCCCATAGAGGTAACGGCATCGGGATATGGCTTTACAATTTCAGGCACCTCCTTAAACAATTTCAAAAGGGATATATATGCCGCAAACAGCTTTGACGAGCTTCCCGACGAGCGCAAAAATGCTACGGCAGATGATATTGTTACATTTTTGTGTGAGGAACGCTTTGAAATATCAGACAAATATTCAAGGGAAGAAAAGCTGAAGATTCTTTCCTGCCGTTACAAGCTGTGGCTAAACCGTTTCCAGCAGTATATGCCTGTTACCATCGCTTATGACATAAGCGAGGAGAGCAATGCAGCAATCAATGAATACTCTGACGAGCTGCTTGGCATGCAGGTGTCCGTCAAATCACTGAGAAGATATAATGATGCGGAATATTATGCACATATCATAGGGTATACCGGTATCATATCAGACACAGAGCTTACGGAGCTGAATGAAAAAAATCCCATAACAAAATATACGTCTGAGGATATTGTTGGAAAAACAGGAATTGAGCAGTATTGTCAGGATTATTTAAGAGGCACAAGTGGATATGAAACAATGTATGTGGATAATCTTGGAAAGGTAATTGAAACCATCAAGACTGTTCCTGCGTCAGCAGGAAATGACATCTATCTCACGATTGACACAGATTTACAAAAATACTGTTATGATACCTTAGAGCGTGAGATTGCGTCAATTATACTTTCAAACCTTACGCCTGAGCTTTATGTGACACCGACAGAAAATCCTCAAATATCCATATCAAGCGTATATTACGGACTTTTTTACAATCATTATATTACAATGGATAAGATGGCACGTGAGGACGCCTCCCCATTGGAGCAAAGAGTGTATGGAAGCTTTGTAAATAGAAAAGAGGACATAATAGCAAGAATAGAAAATATCATAAAAACTGACCACACAATACTTTCAAATCTTGATGTTGAGTATCAGGACTATATGGAATATATATGTGAGCTATTAAGTGCCAACGGCGTATTAAATACTTCCCTGATATCCTCAAGCAGCAAGGAATTTCAAGATTATATCAATAATAAAACATCCCTTGCCGATTACCTGAAATATGCAATCAGCGTGGATGCCATTAACATTGACCTGCTTGAAACGCCGAGCAGCTATTACGATACGGATGAAATTTACGATGTGCTCTGTGATTATATTGTAAAATGTCTTACTGATGATGCAGAATTCGACAATGAAATCATAAAAAGTATGATACAATCGGCTGAAATATCAGGTGGCGATGTCATTGAGCTTCTCTACGAGCAGGGGGTTCTTTCTGCGGAAAATGATGCGGAGTATGGGGAGTATGAGCGTGGATTATATGGTCCATATGAATTTTTCATCAAAAAAATTCAAAAGCTTGATATAACGCCTGCCATGCTTGCACTTGCTCCATGCTCAGGAGCGCTTATTGTAACAGACGTAAATACGGGTGACGTGCTTGCCATGGTAAGCTATCCAAGCTATGACAACAATTATCTTACAAATGAAATCAATGCAGAATACTATAACAGGCTGCTAAATGACAGAACAAGACCGCTTTATAACAGAGCCACGCAGCTTAGAACGGCTCCCGGCTCCACCTATAAGGTATTATCGTCAGTTGCCGGGTACTCGGAGGGAATTATAAGTACCGATACAGCCTACTTATGCTATGATGTATTTGATAAAATAACGCCGTCTCCGAGATGCTGGTATGCTTACGGACACGGATATCTGACTGTACAGCAGGCTATCGGTCATTCCTGCAACATGTTCTTTTATAATGTAGGATATAATCTTGCGATTGATGAGAATGGGCTGTACAGTGATTCTTACGGGCTTGAGCGGCTGGCAAAATATGCACATGCATTTGGACTTGATGAGAAGTCAGGTGTTGAGATACCTGAAATATCTCCAAATGTTTCTGACAGGGACGCTGTACGAAGCGCAATTGGACAGGGAGGAAATTTATATGCGCCTGTACAGCTTGCAAGATATGCAACCACAGTTGCAAATTCAGGAACCTGCTATAATCTTACACTGATTGATAAGATTACCGACTATGAGGGAAATCTTATATCAGACAATCAGGCAACTGTTTTAAACAGGCTGGAGCTTAACGACCCGTCACAATGGAATGTAATACATGCAGGCATGAAGGATGTTGTATCTTCAAGCAATGATTTACTAAGGTCCTTAGATGTTTCCGTTGCGGGAAAAACAGGTACGGCACAGGAAAGTGAAACCCAGGCAAACCATGCATTATTTATTTCCTATGCGCCATATGAAGCGCCTGAGGTTGCAATAACCTGTGTTATACAAAATGGTTACTGGTCAGGAAATGCAAAGGAGGCTGCCGCCTTTGTTTATGCATATTTATACGACCCTGAAAAGCTTGTGAATGCCCATATGAGTGGAGATAATGTCGGCTCCGACTAAAAAATTGAGGTGATAAATTGAAAAGAAATCCTGTTATTGTCAAAGGTAATAATACAGGAATAAAGCTGATTATGGATGATGATGCCTCCGTGGAGGAGGTAATTGAGGAGCTAAAACGGAATTTTAAGACATCAGGACTGAAGCCGAAAAGCTCAAATCCAATCACAGTTACCTTTGAAGGAAAAACGATAACAGAGGATGAAAAAACAGAAATTTACAATTTCCTAAACTATACGGGTTTAAACATTGTAAACCAAAAGAAAACGACAGAGATACCGAAAGAAATAAACAAAATACCTGATGAAAAGGACGGCCTGTTTTATATTGGAACCTTAAAAAGCGGACAGGCTCTCGATGCAGAGGAAAGCATCATTATTATAGGTGATATTGAAGCCGGAGCCAGCGTCACATCCAAGGGAAACGTGGTTGTCATAGGGCATATGAACGGCTACATAAAATCAGGCTGTGACGGAAGATGTGGCAGTTTTATATATGGTTTATTTCAGGAGGGATTATAATGAGTGAAGTAATTGTAGTGACATCAGGTAAGGGCGGTGTAGGTAAGACAACCACAACCGCAAATGTGGGGTACAGCATTGCCTCCCACGGATATAAAACGCTTTTGATAGACACTGACATAGGATTACGCAACTTAGATGTCGTTATGGGGCTTGAAAACAGGATAGTATATAATCTTGTTGATGTAATAGAGGGAAGCTGCAGGGCGTCACAGGCAATTATAAAGGACAAGCAGTGTCCCGGATTGTTCCTGCTTCCGGCAGCACAGACAAGGGATAAAACGGCAGTGTCACCGGAGCAGATGAAAAAGCTTATCGAGCAGCTAAAACCGGAATTTGATTACATATTGGTGGACTGTCCAGCCGGAATCGAGCATGGCTTCAAAAATGCCATAGCAGGGGCAGGCAGGGCAATTGTCGTGACAACGCCGGAGGTATCTGCAATCAGGGACGCAGATAGAATCATAGGAATTTTAGATGCAAATGAAATACCACGCATCGACCTTGTCGTAAATAAAATACGTCAGGATATGGTACGCCGCGGAGATATGATGTCAGTTGATGATGTGGTTGATATATTATCAATCAACCTGATAGGCGTTATCTATGACGACGAGGATATTGTAGTATCCTCCAATCGGGGCGAGCCAATTGCCGCAACGAGAAGCAAATCAGGAAATGCTTACGAAAAAATTGCCGAAAAGCTTACAGGCGAATATGTAGATAAAAGGAAACAATATACAGGCTTATTAAAATTATTTAAGAAGAAGGATAAAAATGTTCACAAGGTTCAATCACAAGGATTATAATTTCAAACTGCTTTTTACCGTAATTTTGGCAATTGCTATGGGTACCGTTGTAATTTACAGTGCAAACAGCTCATATTTGTCAAGACAGATTGTAGGAATTGCTTTAAGTCTTACAATTATGATTTTTGTGTCCTTGATTGACTATAATTTTATATGTAAATTTTATAGGGTGCTTTATATTATAAACGCCGTATTGCTTGTGCTTGTTCTATTTTTTGGTGTTACCGTAAATAACGCCAGACGATGGATTGTTATTTTCGGAACGCAGTTTCAGCCATCTGAGCTTTCAAAAATCTTTATGATTGTATGTGTAGCCGCTTATCTGCACAAAAATAGATCAGACATAAACACCTTTAAATGTATTGCAGGGTATGCCATACTTTGTGCCATACCCTTATTTCTCATTCTCAGCGAGCCTGACCTTTCCACAACCTTATGTCTTGCGCTTATCCTTGTCACACTCATATACGTGTCAGGACTAAGCTACAAAATAATCGGTGTTATTTTGCTGATTTTCATTCCGCTTGCAGGCAGCTTTCTCTGGTATATCAGACAGCCTGACCAAAAGCTCTTAGTGCCATATCAGGCAAACAGAATTTTACAGTTTGTATATCCCGGACAATATGGAAGCGACTTTTCACAGCAGGACAATTCAATCATGGCGATAGGCTCAGGCAGACTTACGGGAAAAGGCTTAAATACCTCCACCATGGCGACGGTAAAGGATGCAAACTTTATTTCCGAGCAGCAGACGGACTTTATCTTCTCGGTAGTGGGAGAGGAATTAGGCTTTATCGGAAGCGTATTTATTATTGCAATTTTATTACTAATAGTGTTACAATGTATAAGTATAGCCAGACATGCAAAGGATACGACGGGAATGCTCATTGCAGCAGGCGTTGGCGTACTGATTGCATATCAGTCATTTATCAATGTTGGCGTTGCAACGGGAATACTTCCCAATACCGGTATTCCGTTGCCATTTATCAGCTACGGACTAAGCTCACTGCTAAGTATATCAATTGGAATTGGCATGGTATTAAATATCAGCATCCAAAAACTAAAATACTAAAAGGAGAATAGCCTTAATGAACATCGGTTTGATTGCGCATGATGCTAAAAAGAAGCTGATGCAGAATTTTTGCATTGCATACCAGAACATTATGTCACACCATAAACTCTATGCTACAGGAACGACAGGCAGAATGATTGAGGAAGTGACAAATCTTAATGTGCACAAATTTCTTGCAGGACACACAGGCGGAGAGCAGCAGTTAGGCTCAATGATTGAAAGTAATGACCTTGACATGATGATTTTTTTGCGTGACCCACAGACAAAGAAGTCACATGAGGTTGATATCAATAACATTTTTTCTCTTTGCGACACGCATAATATTCCACTGGCAACAAATCTTGCCACTGCGGAGCTTATGGTTAAGGCGCTGGAAAGAGGAGATTTAGATTGGAGAGAGCTTTTTAAGCATTAAACATATGAAGGATTTACCTAAGCTTATTGCGGCAGTTTTTGTATTATCTGCTGCAATATTTATAATTGGAACCGTAAAAAACAATATCGATGATACATACACCACACCGCAGGAGATGATTATTTACACGAATGAGGAGCTGCTTGCATCGTCCCAGTTTGTAGGGGGGGAAGCAATGACGGACGCCGTTGTTCCCGCAGATTATGAGCTAAATGCAGCAGGCTTTGACAATCTCTATTATGCCCTTGTAATCGACGAGACAAGCCATGAAGTCGTTGCTGCCAAAAATCCGCATAAAAGGATGTACCCTGCAAGTATGACAAAGCTTATGACTGCCATAGTCGTATGTGATCAGCTTGAGGCAGGTATCATTTCCAAGGACGATGTTGTGACCCTTGATAAGAATTATTACATTTCAGTGCCCGGCGTCGGTACCTCGGAGCTTACATACGGCTGTTCCATTACGGTTGACAATCTCATGCATGGGCTTTTAATTGAATCGAACAATTACTATGCCCTGATTCTTGCGGATTATATTGCAGGGGATGTTGAAAGCTTTTGCAATATGATGAATGACAAGGCAAAGTCTCTTGGTGCCACAAATACACACTATATGAACCCACACGGATTAGATGACCCGAACCATTATTCAACTGCGTATGATATTTACCTGATTATAAAGGAGGCAAAAAGCCATTCCTATATTACGGAAATTGCACCCCTTTCCGAGTACTCCTACATATACCATGACAGCTATGGCGAGGTAGTTGAAAAAGAAATCAATGCCACAAACATGTTTGTAGGCGGCAAGGCAACCTTACCGTCCGGCTATCACATAACTGCATGGAAGACGGGAACAACCACAGGAGCAGGCAACTGTCTTGCCCTGTATTTAGCAAACGGCAATCAGGAATACATTGTTGTTGCCTCCTCGAAGGAGGACAGAAAGGACTTGTATAATTCCATTGTGGAGCTTATATGCCTGATCGGACAATAATAATTACATTGAGTTAGTCCATTTGCCAAAAGCAAATTTGAAATGGGCTTACGTTCAAAAGGGAAGATACAGTTATGAGTAATAAAAACCAAAAGGTCATTTCAATAAAAAAGGATATCAAGTTTAATGTTGCAACAGTTATGATTGCAGTAATCCTTGTTTATGTCATCATATGTATTTTTAGATCTGCAAATAAAAATCCCATAACAACCTATAGGGTAAACAAAAGCAGCGTAAACAATAACATAACCCTTGAAGGACTTGCCATAAGGGACGAGCAGATTTTAAACGCCACAAAATCAGGCTACATATGCTACTATATCAGAGACGGAGAAAAAATAAAAAATCAGTCTACCGTTTGTACAATTGATGAAACGGGGCAGGTATACAATACAATTGACGATACGGAAAACTATGAAGACCTGCTTACCGCTGACGATTTGAATGACGTCCGCAGCCTGATATCCCTTTATAAGGTCGGCTATTCGGACGTAAGCTTTTACTCGGCTTACAATTTTGAAACAAATGTAAATAACAGGGTTTTGGAGCTGTCAAATGAAATTTTAATGCAGCAGGTAAATCAGGGCGCAACCGGCGCCATGCTCACAGCAATTACGGCGCCTGAAAGCGGAATTGTAACCTATTATACTGACGGGTACGAGGACTTTAACATAGCCAATGTCACAATGGCTGATTTTGATAAATCAAAATACAGCAAGGACACCTTAAAGACAGGCGACATCATTTCAGAGGGAAGTCCAATCATAAAGATAATTCCAAACGAGGAATGGAATATTGTTGCACCAATATCGGCGGAACAGGTGGCACTTCTTTCGGAAAAAACAAAAATAAGATTTAAAATAAACAACTCAAGCTATGATGTCATTATGCCCTTTGAGATTCTGCATGGCTCTGACGGAACCTACATAAACATTATGCTTGACAAATATATGTCAAATTTTATTTCTGAACGATACGTTGATGTAGAAATTCTTACGGACGAGGAGACAGGGCTTAAAATACCGGTTTCTTCCATTGTTGAGAAGGACGTATATAAAATTCCCACCAAATATTTTACGGCAGGCGGAAACCAAAGTGCGTCAAACAGAATTAACCTCCAGTCAAAAAGCGGCGAGGGGGAGCTTACGATTACGCAGATTACCCCAACCATATACTATTCGGACGAGGAATATTGCCTTGTTGACACGATGCTATTTGACAATGCAGACGTGATAATCAATATAAACAACAATGAGACACTGGCTGTTTCCATGCTGGAAATGGAAAAAATAAAGGGCGTGTACTCCGCAAACAGGGGAACTGCCGAATTTAAGGAAATTACAATCATTAAGACAATAGACGAATTTGTACTGATAGAAAGCAATGAAAAAATAAAGGTGTATGACAATATTATTTTAGATTCCTCACAGGTAAAGGAAAATCAGATTATATATTAGGGGGTATCACGATGCTGAAGGAAAACTTAGATACTGTAATGAAAAATATAAAGACTGCATGTGAAAAATCCGGACGAAGCTTAGATGAGGTTACATTGATTGCAGTCAGTAAAACGAAGCCACTGTCAGACATTGAGGAGCTTGTTACCTACGGTGTTAAGGAATTCGGCGAAAACAAGGTGCAGGAGCTTACCGATAAATATGAGAATATTTCCACAAAGGTAAACTGGCACCTGATTGGACATCTTCAGACAAATAAGGTGAAATATATTGTTGACAAGGCTTGCCTGATTCACTCCGTCGATTCCGTACATTTAGCTGAGGCAGTCAATAAGGAGGCTGCCAAAAAAGGCGTTGTATGCAGCATTTTAATTCAGGTAAATATCGCAAGAGAAGACACAAAATTTGGAATTGACGCAGGGGAAATTTATGAGTTTATAGACAAAATAAAGGATTTTGAAAATATAAAAGTCAAGGGGCTTATGACGATTGCTCCATTTGTTGAAAATGCCGAGGACAACCGTATACATTTTAGAAATTTGTACCAATTATTACTTGACATAAAATCAAAAAACATTGATAATATTGATATGAATATTCTTTCGATGGGTATGACAAATGATTACATGATTGCAATAGAGGAGGGTGCCACTATGGTCCGCGTAGGAACCGGCATTTTTGGCGAGCGCAATTATAATATATAATTAAGGAGATTTTATTATGGCGAAAGAAGCAGGTAAGAAAAGCTTTCTTGATTTTTTTAAAATGAAGGATTTAGACGACGATGAATTTGATGATGATTTGTTCGATGATGACGACGATGAAGATGATGAGGACGATTATGTACCTCCGAAGCCGTCAAGGAAGCCTCAGAACACAGGAAATCGGCGTACATCTGCTGAAAAGCCACAGCCAGTATCACGGCAAAGCAGTTATTCAGGCGTAAGTCAGAATCCCGCATACAAGGCTCAAACACAGACGGCAGCTTATAACAGTGCAAAAAATGCAAGACCAGCGGCAAGCAGCAGTAAGCTTGTTGATTTTAACAGCGGCAGACAACAGTCGGAAAGTTATAGAGGTAGAAGTGAAGTGTATGTAATTAAACCACAGGAAATTAATGAAGCACAGACGGTAACGGATTTCTTACGGAGAGGAAAGACAATCGTCATAAACATGGAGGGAGTTGAGCTTGCTCCTGCACAGAGAATCATTGATTTTATAGGCGGCGCCTGCTATGCATTGGAGGGTACATTACAGGCGATATCCGCCAATATTTTCATTGCTGCTCCAAACAATATTGAGGTTACAGGTGATTTGCGTGAGGAGATTTTAAACGAATCAACGGTTTCACCTGAGCTTGGAAGGTATTAATGCTAAGAAAATACGATACATAAGGGGGTTATGGAGTGCTTACACCAGTCGATATTCAAGAGAAAACATTTCATTCAGGGTTAGGCTATGATAAAAAGGATGTCAATACATTCTTTGAGGAGGTTGCAAAAAGCTATGCGGAGCTTTACCGTTCTAATGCGGAGCTTAAGGAGCAGGTAGCCACGCTTACTGACGGGCTTCAAAATTACAAATCCAAGGAGGCGGCATTGGAAAAATCCCTTATGCTTGCTGAGAAGGATTCTGAAGATACAAAGGCAAAGGCATTAAAGGAAGCAAAAAATATTGAGCTTGATGCCAAAAATAAAGCAAAGGTAATTGTAGCCGATGCAGAAAAAAAGCTTAAGAAAATGACACAGGAAATGACAGTACTTGAAACACAGTACGCTGCATATAAGTCAAATTTCTGTTCCCTTATGAAGATGCAGTATGAATTTCTCAAAGAAAAGGATTTTGATTTAGGTTCTTATATAGATGAAAAGGCACTGAGTCTTTTAGGCGGTGGAGGCGGCTCCTACAGGGCGCCGGCTTCCGGAGGCGATACATTTTCAGGTGACCCGCAGATGCGTGATGAATCAACCCTTGGAGGTGCTGCTGGAGGCTCCGCATACAACGAATATGGCGAGGACACCCGGACAAGCACAAGTGCGGTTTACACGGCTGGCCTTGGCGCAAATGAAAACTTTGTTGACCCATTTAATCCAAGCAAAGAGGAAAATGGAAGGTACAATCCTTATGACGGACGTACGGCAAAGAGCTCTACCGCAGGCAGCTCATTTAAGGTAAGCTCAGGAAATAAGTCGGGACAGAAGCGTAATTCCTCAGGCAAGGCAAAGTCTACAGGCAGCTCATCAACACATAAATCAGCGAAGGCTGCTGAAGAAAGCAAGCCTGACCCTTCCAAGGACACACATAAGGCATCTGACACGACAGCTAGTGCAAAGCCTGCAAGCAGTGTGGTAAAAGAGGAAGCAGTGAAGACGGAAAAAGTAACGCCTGCTCCTGAGAAAAAGCCTGAAAAAGAAGTGGAAAAAGAAGCGAAAACGGTTCAGAAAGAAGACGATGGAATTCCTACCATTCAGCCTGATGTTTCTGATATAGAGGTTACAACTGCAAACGAACAGGCATTGCTTCCGAATGGCGATACGCCTAGTGAGGAAGCTGACGATGACGGATTTGAATTTGTGTAAGTTTAATTAATGCAGATATACAATATCAAAAATCCACTACATAGCCAAGCCTGATACGGTCCAGCATATAAATAGTTATGGCAGCTTACATACAATATAGCATCTGTATAAAGGGATGCTATATTGTTTTTATATCATTATGTATGATGCTAAATTCAAGTTAAAATTTTGCGGGGAATAGATGTTATGGCAAAAAAGAAAATACCCACAGTCGAAGAATTAAGAGCGTATATTGAGAAAGAGAAGGCATATCTTAAGGACTGTATTGAAAATAATAAAACATATGTGATAACTGGTCCTAAATTTCCGGGCGAATCAATCTGGAATGCTAAAAGCACGTTGCCGTTATTAGAGGCTGCTGAAACAGTAGGCACATCAAAAGAAGAAATATGGGAATTATGTAGTAAGATTGCAAGTGCAACCCATGCTCCTGTAACCAAAAAGGAATATGAAAGAATGATACCTTTTGCAGAAAAGTCGGACACAGTGAATGCGGTGCTTCAGTTTCTTGAAACCAATATTCCGTCCTATAATGATAAAAGTGGGAGCTTAGAGTTTGATATCACAGCATATTATTATTGTTGTGCATTGATTTCTCTGTCAGATTACAGACAAGGGGATTGCGAGAAGCAATTATGGAATATCGTCCGTTATTTTATTGAAAAGGACGAGGACAGGGGACGTATTTTATTGCGCAATATGAAGGTGTTAGAGCATGCACGCCCTTTTTTAACACCGATGAAAGAAATGCTGGAGGAAGCGCAAAATATATAAATTTTGATGAGATAAATTTCTCTATATAATCAATAAAATTTAAAATAAAAAAGGAAAATAAATGAGACAGCACAGTACATTTAAAATAAAAATATTCATAGCACCAATCATTTTAATCGGGCTTTTCACAGCCCTCGACCAATTTACAAAATTCATCATTACAAGTAAATTCGCTCTTTATGATACAAAGCCTGTCATTGACGGTGTTTTTGCAATTACCTATGTACGAAATACAGGCGTGGCATGGGGCATGTTTAAGGGAAAACGCATCATATTTCTCATTTTAACAGGTATTGCCCTGCTTTTTGCATTCAGGATTTACTATAATGTCTATAATAAAAAGAAATATATCCCTATTAGAATTTGCCTGATTTTACTTATTTCAGGCGCACTTGGCAATATGCTTGACCGTATCAGGCTTGGCTATGTCGTGGATTTTTTAAGCTTTGAGCTTATCGACTTCCCTGTATTTAATGTTGCCGACATGATGGTTGTGGTAAGCATTTTTCTGTTATTTTTTCTCCTTGTTTTCAAATATTCCAATGAAGAATTTGACGAGATAATGAAGCTTGGCATTTCATCAAGCGATGAAACAGATAGTCCTAATGATGGCAGTGAAGCAAAGGATGATGCGTAAAGCAGTTTAGCAGATTTCGTAAGAAGCAATTTGTCATTCGGTATAGTGTCATGGTTACATTATTTGTGCAACAGTTATGGAATAATAGAAATAATATGTGAAATGGATGGATTGAAAAGTATAAAACAGATACAAAAAATATCCTGAAATCATATGGATAAGACGAGGCAGAGTAATATGGAAGAATATCAGATAGATATAGATACTGAAAATGAGAATATAGGAGCGAGAATTGACAAATATCTGTCTGACGCATTAAATCACTGCTCAAGGTCGTATATTCAGAAGCTGTTGGAGGCAGACAACATCAAGGTAAATGATAAGACCGTAAAGGCAAATTATAAGCTTCGGGCAGGGGATGACATATATATCTGCATACCTGAGCCTGAGGCGCTTGAAATAAAGGCAGAAAATATACCCCTCGATATTGTTTATGAGGACGATGACATCATTGTAGTAAACAAACCGAAGGGAATGGTTGTTCATCCTGCACCGGGACATTTTGAGGGAACGCTTGTAAATGCCCTTCTGTATCATTGTAAGGACTCTCTTTCTTCCATAAACGGCATAATGCGTCCGGGGATTGTCCACAGAATTGATATGGACACCACAGGTCTGCTTCTTGTATGCAAAAATGACGCAGCACACAAAATTATGTCGGAAAAATTTAAAATCCATGATATTACACGCATTTACACAGCAATTGTTTATAACCATATCAATGAGCCGGAAGGAACAATTGACAAGCCCCTTGCCAGACATAAAACAGACCGAAAGAGGATGGCAATAGATACGAAAAATGGAAGAAGTGCAATTACCCATTACAAGGTTCTTGAAAACCTGAAAAAAAATTTTTCGCTGATTGAGTGCAGGCTTGAAACAGGGCGCACACATCAAATCAGAGTTCACATGGCAAGCATCAATCACCCGCTTTTAGGCGATGAGCTATATGGTCCAAAGGAGAAGCCCTTTAAAACAAACGGTCAGGTGCTGCATGCAGGTACCCTTGGATTTGCGCATCCGATTACAGGGAAGTATATGGAATTTCATGTAGGACTGCCTGAGGAATTTGAGCGTATTTTAAGGCTGCTTGGAACGGTGCAGGCGTAATTGGGAATTTATGTAATTAAATAGTATGCTTTTTTGGGGTTACGTTTTATTTCGTGACTTTGCATGATTTTTTTAATAGTTTTTCAGTATAAGAAGGGTATCTGAATTTTCTATACGACAGGACTTTTAATCCTGCTGGGCTTCGCCCAAAGTGGCATTAGCTTTGTAGCTTTGTAGCTTTGTAGGAATTTTTATATTTAATATTATTGGAAGATATGATAGAATGTACATAAAAGCAAGGAGCGGTGTCAGTCTAAAGAATGTCCGTGAGCGAGACGAAGCACAGCGAAACCGAATATGGAAACAAATGATAAATAACCGCCAATCATTTAGGCAGAATTTGGCGGGAACATGAAGAAAAATAGGAGGATGTAATTATGAGGAGAAACCTGAAAAAGCTTGGGTGTGCAATACTATGTGTATGTCTGCTGTTGATAAATACACCAACTATGTCTTATGCTGAAAGTGTAGAGCAGGCTGCCACAAAGACAGATGCGGTAGAGACAGATAACGCAGAAACAGATACGGAAAAGACAGAGGTAACAGATACCACAGAGGCAGATACGGCAAAGACGGAGATAGCAGATGCCCTTCCTGCGGCAACTGGTACAGATGTGGAGTCTGCTTCGGAATTTACAAAGGAAATAGAGCTTTTTTCAGCCATGGTAGAGAAGACATTATACGCATCGGGGGGGTAACTTGTGAGATTAATTCCCAGGCTGATTGGGATGCTTTGTTTACCCATAATGGTGGTGATGGCAGTGGTTGGAACAGTACAGGATTAAATTCAACATATATCGAAGAATCAAATCCGGTAACAATCATTTTAAACAGTGATATTATGTTGTCAGGAAATACAACTTTAAGTATTCCTCCAATTAATTCGGTTTATAAAGATTTCCTATTGAATGGAAACGGACACATCATAGATGCAAACGGATATAAATTTAATCTGACGACAGCAAATACAATAACAACTGATAATGTACACGTTAAAAACGGAACATTGGTTGCGAATCCAATCGCCAGCTTTCAATGTACAGACAGTACATTTACTTCAACTAAGATTGAAGTATCAGGAACATCATCAATAGAAAGTGTGTCTGTTACTGACTGTAGCTTTTATGATTGTACGGGTCCATGCATTAATTCGACAGCAGCACCATCTCCTGTCACCATCTCGGACTGTTATATGGATAATTGCGGACGCTTATTTAAATCTACATCTGTATGCAGGGTAAACTTTTCAGGCATTATCGCAGAAAACTGTACAGGAGCTGTCTTGGGACAGACAGAAAGCGGCGCTTATATTATTGAATCAATATCAGACTGCCAGCTTAGCACCTCACAGACAGGAATGACTGCGATTGAGCATACATATGGTATAGTAGGAGAAATTGCAGATTGCACCATCACAGGCTTTGATACAGGAATTAAGCTGAGTAGATGCAGTGTCGGTTCTACCTCTGATATTAATACAATCACAATCCGTGATACTACAATTACGGATTGTATTACCGGACTTTATACCTATTATTTATCAGGGTATGAAAATGCAACTATCTCAAATCTTACGATAGAGGCACGGCAGGGTGAGACTGGCACAATTGGATATAAGGGTGAGGGAACCTTGGTAAATAAAACATTTACGTCATCTACTGTTAATTTTGACTTTAATCAAATGCCACAGGTAAAAGATTGCCACATTTCAGGCTTTAATATGGGTATTGACTTAGACTCTGCCTGTAATGCTGTAATAACAAATTGTGAAATATCAGATTGCAATTCGGGAATTTCTGTAATGACCAGTCAGGCTGCAGTGGTGGATACAACCTTGACGGCAAGTGCTTCTATCACACAACCTTCCGTCGGCATTAAATCAAATAATATGTGTTTTCTGATAGATTGTGATATCAATGGTTTTTATTACGGAAATGACTGCTCTAATTCAGGTTTTGCAACAATTATCGGCTGTAAGTACAAAAACAGTAACAGAAATCTCATAGGCGCATACAATACAGAGGTTTATAATACAAGCTTTGTTGGCGGAGAGACATCTGTAGAGCTGAGAGGCGGCATCCCCTATTTCTACGACTGTATCGTAGAGGGTGACGATACAACACAATCAGGTATATCAGCAGGCACAGGCGTCGCAAGTATATATATATATAGTTTGGAGCGGCCTTATACATTACCTTATACTACATATTATGATAATGTGAAACAATATTCCGACAGAACCGTAACCAATGGAAAATCTGAGATTTTTAATTGTGGGACAGGCATTGACGCTAAAACCAATATGTACATTGCAGATACACATATACATGATTGTGAAACAGGTGTCAAGGGAACAACCAGTACTAATTCCTATGGCAATAATCTGATAGAAGACTGCACAGACGGAATGCATCTGCAAGCAATATACAAATATACAGCTGCATATGCTGCTAACGGCTCGAATATACAGGCAGATACACATGTAGATACAATCCGCAATTGTTCAAATGATGGTCTTAACAGTGGTTATATTACAGCGAATCCGGCAGAATGGAAAAATCGCTTGGAAATATATAATTGTGGTAATTATGGTATTAATCTTACAGGAAGCTTAGCGAATACCACAGTTGATGTGCATGACTGTAAAACAGGAGTTTATGCAGATGCTACAAGCAGTATCATTATGGGTGCTGAATCTAAGATTTATGATAACGATGAATGGAATGTTTATGCTGATTTCGATAATAATAAGTTATGTGTATTTAACAGTCAGGGGCAGCCGATAACGCTTACCGATGGAGGAATTGGTAATGTATATGCGAAATGTAATCAGACTGTTATCAGTGCTACTGATTTATATAGTGATGACAGTGTATATTATTTAGGGGCAAGCAACACATGGTACGCATTTAATGTGAATAATTTATATGGTACGGTAGTTTTTGACGCACCCGATTCCGGATATGTAGCTGGCAGAAGGGTTGCAGGACTAAATGAAGATTACACCCCACAGATGTTTGCAAAAAAAGAAGGCTGGGTTATAACAACTGAGATGAATGGCACGACTATGTATGCCATTCTTGCCGAAGGCTGTGATGTTACCTACGACGTTACCACAAACGGAGGCGATACCTTTAGCGACGGAGACCTGACAACTATCAGCTATCTAAGAGGGAAGAAGGTTGATTTAACTTATACTGCCTCCAAGACGGGATATGAGTTTGTGGGCTGGAATACAGCCTCTAATGCAACAGAGGAACTTGACACGACGCTTACGGCAGGACAAGCGGATATTACGTTATATGCCATATATAAAAAGGATTGTGATATAACATATCATACATATGATGCCGCTAAGAATTACAAAGCTGCCCTTGCCTTTTACAACAACCAGGATAAAAAGACGTATGCGCTTGCCGCATATAACGCAGGCGAAAATAACACATTTGTTGGATATGTTCTTGATGCGGACGCTGTTATTTCCTCTGCCGATGATGTGCTGACAGCGGATGATGATATAACGGTAACGCCTGAAGGCGTAGACGTTTACTGTGTATATGAAAAACAGGGACAACTGGAGTATCTAAATAAGGACGGAGCAGTTCAAAGTACGGAACAAAGCACTGTTTATCAGGTTATGTCAAATAACAAGGAATTTGTGTATACCTTAAAAGCAGGAGAGCCAATAGAGGGCTTTACCTTTACAGGCTGGACGGACGAGGACGGCAACAGCTATGCGGCAGGCAGTACTCTCAGTACGGAGGATGCAACCGTTGTTTTAACGCCTGTTTATAAGGTAAATGACGAACCGACGACAGAAAACCCGACAGATACGCCAACCACAGAGAATCCAACTGACACACCAACCACGGAGAACCCGACAGATACACCGACTACGGAAAATCCAACACCGCAGCCGCCGACGATAGAGCCGCCAACTGCACAGCCATCGGCACCGACAAGCACCACCTCCGGACCGAAAACAGGAGATGGCACAAATCCAATCGGTGTTATAGGACTTGGAATTTTGTCTCTCTTAAGTATGCTGGGGTTGTCTTTAAAAAATAAGAGAAAGTGGAAATAAAACCAATTCTAAACACAGCAACAAAAATATAAAAAGAGGAGCAGTCGCATCAAGATAGTGTGCGGCTGCTTCTTTTTTGTCTATTATTTATCCATTATACAAGCATTTTGAAATTCTCCGTCTGTTTTCGTCAATATCAGCATAATGGGCGTCTTGTTGTATTAACATCAGTATGATTGGTAATATATTCATAAATGTTGTTTAATTCACCCTCAATATGCGTCTCCTTAAAAAATAAATGTGGTTTTTCCTTAAAAAATTGCAGTGCTTATTGACAAAGTCAATTTAATATGCTATAACGCAGTTAGTAATAGCTAACTGTCGATGTACAGTGAAACTAACAGCGAGGATGCTGTCAACGTCTGAAATATCATATACGACAACACGAACCAACAAAGCAAAGTTATATATACGACAGCACAAACCAACAAAGCAAAATTACATACACGAAAGTCTTATTTTAGTAACTATATACAGACGGCAATAACCATATAACGCGTTAGGCAATTGCGAAACTTAGCGGTTTCAAAAAGTGAGTTTCGCAATTACCTAATATAACGCTTAAGGAAAAGGAGAATTTACATGAATATTTTAGAAATCAGCAACCTGAAGAAAAGCTATCATGATTTTACCGCAGTCAATGGGATAAGTCTTGCTGTTAAGGCTGGAGAAATTCACGGAATTTTAGGTCCGAACGGTGCAGGAAAATCAACCACGATGAACTGCATACTGGGACTTCTTCCATATGAGGGCAACATTACCTTTGATGGTGGTAAAAGTATTAAGGAATGGAATAAAAATGTAGGCTATGTTCCACAGGATTTGGCAATTTACCCTGAGCTCACGCCCACAGAAAATATTCGGTTTTTTTGTGCACTTTACGGGTTCAAGGGCGGGGAGCTTAAAGAAAGAGTTGCAAAGGCTTTGGATTTTGTAGGGCTTACCGATGTGAAGGACAAGAAATCGGGTGAATTTTCGGGCGGTATGAAACGCAGGCTTAATATGGCGTGTGGAATTGCGCACTCTCCAAAGCTTATCATCATGGACGAGCCGACTGTCGGTATTGACCCGCAGTCCCGCAATCGCATTATGGAAAATGTCAAGGAGCTTAACCGTCAGGGTGCGGCTATCATTTACACCACACATTATATGCCGGAGGTAGAGGATATTTGCTCCAGAATCACGGTCATAGACCATGGAAGCATCGTTGCCGCCGGAACAAAAGACGAAATCATGCGGAGGGCAGGCATGAGCGACGCCTCCATGGAGCAGATTTTCTTACAGCTTACAGGCACAGACCTCAGAGATTAAGGAGGACGACATGAGCGTAATTCTATGCAAAGAACTGAAAAAATATTTCAGCAATAAAATAAATATCCTTTTTCTTTTTCTGCTGCCGGTTATTTTTGTCACTTTTTTCTCTTTTGCCTTGGAGAATTACATAGACAGCAATTACGACACCTTTGAAGGCGGAAAAATATTCTATTATACAAAAGATGCAGATACCGGACATTTGGAAAAATTTACAGAAATATCAAAAGAGATAGCTTCTTCAACGGGAGTCGCTTTTGAGGAAGTAAGCGACCTTGAAGCCGCCAAGGCTGCTGTCCGGCAGAGCAAGGCGTTTGCCGTAATCGATATAACCGCAGACGGCTTTGATTATTTCCGCTCGGAGTTTAATGAGCCTGTCGGCGGTGAAATTATCCGCAGCATGTTTTTGCAGTTATCCGACAGCTATGGGAATCTCTCAGATGAAGTTATGATAATTGAAAACAATATGAACATCAAAAAAACGACCTCAAAGATTTACTATACCTTTGCAGCGGCAGCCTTTCTCATATTGTTTATGGCATTCCTTACCTCAATGAGCATCATTGAAGAAAAGGAACTTGGAACCAATATCCGTATCCGTATTTCAAGTACAGGCAGCGGCGGCGTCCTGCTTGCAAAAGCACTGACCTCAGTCTGCGGCGGAATAGCGGAAATTATAATTATATATTTCTACTCCAGCTTTGTAATCGGCGTTGAATGGGGTGGAAATCTTCCGCTGATTTTCTTGGTTTTACTGCTTTTGATTGTGTTTTCAACCTCTTTGGGAATTATGATTGGAACATTCTGTAAAAGCAAGACCGTTGCACAGGAGACCTCGTTGGTGGCAGGGCTGATGTGCGGTTATCTTGGCGGTTCCATTACGCCGGCATATCTTATGGAAAATATGCCGATTATGTGTTATGTGATAAAGCTGAGTCCGCTTTACTGGACCAATAAAGCGCTGATCAGCCTGTATAATGACATTGTTGACAAGAATACCACATACAGCGCTGTTGTGCTTGTGGTGTTGTCCGTGATATGCATTGCGGCTACGCTGAAAAAGAACAAGGAGGTGCGTCATGCTTAATATTTTCAGGAATACATCAATCTATCTGCTGCGTGACAAGGAGTTTGTAAAGTTCATCACGATTATGCCGACAATACTGTTTCTTTTAATGACGGTGCTTCTGCCATACTCTGATGAGCACAATATCGGTGTAGTGAATAATCTCGGCAGTGAAGGAGAGAAGTACATTTCCGCTCTTTCTGCGGTGGAGGGCTATCAGATTTTTGAATATGATGAAGATGAAATTCAGACGAAGCTTGTAGGCGGCAATGTTGAAATGGCTGTTGTTCTGGATGAGGCGATTCTCATTACAACACTTTCTGAAAGTGAAATATATGGCTCGGTTGAGCTGCTGCTGAAAAATGTAAGTGAAGGCAGCCCTGCATCGGAGGTCAGCCTTGCGTCAGAGGATGTATCGGAGGGAAGCTCTATGTCCGAGGTCAGCATGAACAAGGTTCCAAAGAAAACCCTTTCAGTAAAAAATATGCTTCCTTTTATGCTGTTTAAGACGCTGACAGCGTCCTCGCTGGTAGGTGCGTTGCTCATTAACGAAAAGAAGAACCGTATCCGTGACAGAATTCTTTTAAGCGGTGTCGGAACAGGAAAATATATCCTTGGCGTTTCAGGTGCGTACCTGTTTTTCTCCTGCCTCGGCTCAACAATATTCTTTTTCATTGCACAAATCGCACGTTTTGATTTTGGCTTGAAAAATGATTTTGGATTTTTGCTTATGCTGTTTTTCACAAATCTGCTCAGCGTCAGCATTATGGTGTTTGCGTCCTCCATGCTGAAAAATGAGGACAGCCTGTGGATTGTGGGAAGTGCAGTTCTTATGCCGATGGGACTTTTGTCAGGCGTTTTGTTCCCTTATGACACAATGCCAAAGGCTATGAAAATAGCAGCCAATTTCTGCCCACAACGCTGGATTGCGGCAGGCATAGAGCGTATGCAGCAGACAGGCAGCATTATGTCTGCTTATCCCCAAATGCTTATGGTAATTGGTCTTACTGCAATCTTTATGGTCGGCGGGATTCTGATTTCCAAGCGAAATTTTGGGAAGGTGTAAGCTTGTCTTTTGCTGAATATTTGGAATTTTCTTTCTCGAAGGCTTGTCAATATATTGCAAGTGAGAAATTTGCTCCTTTTGTGTGGTTTGTTGGACTATTGATATATAACCAGAGTGGAATGTAAAGAAATTAGGGCATTCATTGTACTTTTTGTACTTAAAAAAGATATATAACCAAAGTGGAATGTAAAGATGAAAAATGCCGATTAAACGGATAGTTGTATTTCATTACTATATATAACCGAATGAAATTTAAAGTTATATTCGCCTGTTGACAATTCTGCGCCAAATGAATTAATATATAGCCACAGTGGAAATATAAAGTTGTTTGATGATTTTAACTCTTATAAAAACGTATGGAGGGAAAATATGGATATTGTTAGATACACAATAAAACAAGTTGAAGAAATGGAAGAACATGCTGAAATGGTGGGCGGAGAACTGTTTATCCAAAATAAAACGACAATATCCCATAACAGAGCCATTTCAGAAATTGCTACGGCTTTAAGAAATCATATATCTTCAAATGATGGGAGATGTGAGGTTTTTACTGAAAATGTTGCTCTTTATGTAAATGAATTGCTGAATAATGATAACAACTTTTTTCTGCCAGACATAATGGTTGTTTGTGATAATGAAAAAATTGATGAAAAAGGTGTTCATGTTACGCCGTTATTTGTGGCAGAAATTACATCTGAAGCTACAAGGAAAAATGATTACAATACAAAGCTGGACGTCTACAAAAAAATAGGAGTAAAGGAATATTGGATTGTAGACCTTCAGAGAAAAACCGTATATAAATATTTGGCATCAGAAGATTATATCCCTCAAACATTTATTTATCCAAAACAAATAGATGTATCAGTCTATGAGGAATTATCAATTGATTTGTCAAGGTTTATGTAGCAAATTTAAGACTTTTCCCTAAGCTGCACCTTATTCCTTGCAGTTCTCCGTCTGTTTTCGTCAATATCGGCATAATGGCGCCTCGTTGTATTAACATCGGTATGTCCTAAAACATCAGCAACAAGGTAAATGTCGCCTGTTTCCTGATAAAGGGATGTGCCATAGGTACTACGGAGCTTGTGAGGCGTAATGTGCTTTAAAGGCACAGAACAGGAAGAATATTTTTTCACCATATTCTCAACTGTGCGAACACCGATTCGTTTGTTTTGTGAGGAGAGGAACAGGGCATTTTCGTGACCCTTTTGTGGGTTCATTTTCTTTCGTTCCTCCATATATGCACCTAACGGCTCAGAAGCCTCATCACTGAAGTATACAATGGCTTCCTTACCGCCTTTTCGGACAATTTTGATACACATATTGTCAAAATCAACGTCCTTAAGGTCTAAGCCTACACATTCAGATATACGGATTCCTGTGCTTAACATAAGCGTTAAAAGGGCTAAATCGCGGTTTTTTGCCTTGGAATGATACTGTAATTGTTTATTTGTCAAATGATTGCCGTATTCAACCGTATCAAGAAATTCAGCGACCTCGTTAGCCTCCATGCGGACAATTTGTTTTTCGCGTAATTTAGGCATATCGACCTTAACAAGCGGATTTTGGGTTACAAGGTCATTCTTATACAAATATGCGTAAAAAACTCTTAAACTTGTCAATTTACGCTTAATGGCAGCCTTGCCGTTTGTGTATATTTTGCCGTTTTTCGTGTATTTTTGCAAATAATCAAGATAATCCTCAATAAACATGGAATCAATGTCATTTAAGACGTCAAGGGATATATCCTTAACGTTATCAAAGGATTTTTTGTCATAAGCAACATAAATGTATTCAAAGAAGGTTTTAATGTCACGTATATAGCCAAGCTGTGTACGTGAAGCCTTGGATTGCTGGATGCCTCGGACAAATCGTTTTACATATGGAGGAAGTTCCTCGCATATTGCACGAATATAATCTAAGTTTTGCATTTCATTTTGTTCGTGATAAGTGTAGTCAGCCATTTATAAAACCTCCTGTGTATTGCATATCAAAGATGATATTAAAATTAAAAAACAAATGATAAACAAATGATTTAAAATCAAGCGAAAAAATTAATTATCACAATACTATGATTTAAAATTAAGTCAATCAAATCAAGCATAAACCATATGGTAATTATAGCACTTCTGCCTTTTTTTCGCAACAGTTTTTTCGTAAAACCTGAGTTTTGCGAATAGTTAAATGTGAAAAACACCACTCTCTTATATGCGCATATAACATGTTTTCCGTATAATTAAGCGCAGGAAAAATTTGATATAGCATTAATTATCTTGGGAGAAATGATAAAATTGATTCATTCATTTTTTATCATTATTTGAAATAAAATCATAGACAATTTCTAAAATAATTTCTTCAAATTATATTTACCAAACAACATTAAATCTTTATATATTCCGTCCCTGATACTGTATCGTTACAACATATACCGTCTTGTGTACTTCGTCAATGTGGAAAATAGCGATATAATTATCAATCAACAATTGCCTGTAACATTTTCCAGCATATCTGCCCTCAGTACGTTCTTGATGAGACTGCGGAAAGGTATCTAAATCTAAAATCGCATTCTTAATTCGCTCAACCTGTCCTTTCGCATTTTCAGGAGCAAATTTCTCACTTGCAATATATTCGTAAATATTGTCTAATTCACGTATTGCTCTGGGATTAATCTTTACCTTGTATTTATCCAAAATGCTTTTTCTCCAATTCTGCAAAAACAATTTCTGCATCAATTGCTTCTGCTCCGTTTGTAATTTCTTGCTCGGATTCGCAGATAGCTTGGTCGATGCGGTTCATTCTTGCAAATTTATCATATAATTCACTGCTCATTACAACCAAGTCGCTATATCCATTTTTTGTAACAAAAATAGGCTCCTGTTCCTTGTGTGCAATATTGGAAATCTCGGTTGTATTGCGTAAATCTTTAATAGGTATAATAAGCGGCATGACTTTCACTCCCTTCCATGGCATAAATATAGCATAATTTTGCACGGAAAACAACGGAAATATACTGTGTTGTTCTATCAATTTTCCTCTTGTCTTTCACAAATGCCAAGCTCCGTCCTCATGTTGTTCCTTTACATTCCATTCTGGTTATATATTAATTCTCTCTTTTTACAAGTGCTTTATCCCCTCAAATGACTTTACATTCCACTTTGGCTATATATCAATTGAGTTTAAACGCTACGGCAAAATTATGTGTTACTGCTTTACATTCCGCTTTGGCTATATATCAATCGCAACTGACACATTGTAAGAATGAATTTTTGTTACCTTTACATTCCACTCTGGCTATATATTAATAAAAGTTTGAATTAGACAGCAACGCTTTGTCAGCAACTTTACATTCCACTCTAGCTATATATTAATTTACCTGCACATCGGGCAAAATAGGCGATGACCTTCCTTTACATTCCACTCTGGCTATATATTAATGTTTCCTCTATATCCCTTTGGTATGTCACATCAAATGCCTTTACATTCCACTCTGGCTATATATTAATTGAATTGCTCTGCGTCTGAACCTTATTTTGACGATTCTTTACATTCCACTCTGGTTATATATCAATTTAACAAGCATTTTGGGTATAACCTCCCAGGTGTGCTTTACATTCCACTCTGGTTATATATCAATCTTGAATACGTCCATATATGCGTCAAGGGTAGCCTGCTTTACATTCCACTCTGGTTATATATCAATTTCACGTTTTCGCAACTCAAATATGCCGTAAGGGGCCTTTACATTCCACTCTGGTTATATATCAATTGATATACCTTGCTTGCGTTATGCCGTTAATAGCTTCTTTACATTCCACTCTGGTTATATATCAATCCGTTGCTTCAATGTTCAAAGAAGTCTAAAGAATAACTTTACATTCCACTCTGGTTATATATCAATCAAAGAAATAGTAAAGCCGTATGGTTTATCAGCCAACTTTACATTCCACTCTGGCTATATATCAATTTTATCTATTGATGATTATTATGATTTAGCTGCAATCTTTACATTCCACTCTGGCTATATATCAATATAAATACTTGACTTTCGGAACTCATAAATGTGTAACTTTACATTCCACTCTGGCTATATATCAATGATTAGCCGAGGAGAAATCTCTATTAAAAATACGTCACTTTACATTCCACTCTGGCTATATATCAATACAATCCTTCACCACTACACAAAGAAAGATAAGGACTTTACATTCCACTCTGGCTATATATCAATTTGTCTTTTGTTTTTGAGCTTATTGACAGAATAATAACTTTACATTCCACTCTGGCTATATATCAATTGTGTAAGCTGTGTTAATTCTGTGTAAAACTTGAACTTTACATTCCACTCTGGCTATATATCAATTAAAGGACGTATATGGCTTGTTTCCACCTGTCGTACTTTACATTCCACTCTGGCTATATATCAATCGGCTTTGATGAAGTAGAAACGATTACATATTTTTCTTTACATTCCACTCTGGCTATATATCAATTTGACAACATTATTTATTTAAGGAGGAGTTTAAAAACTTTACATTCCACTCTGGCTATATATCAATCAGCGAAATTTAATCTTTTCATTTAATACCCCCTTCTTTACATTCCACTCTGGCTATATATCAATCCAACGACGATTTTGTCGTGTACAAGTATAGTGCAAACTTTACATTCCACTCTGGCTATATATCAATTTAATATCAAAGAATTTAAAGATAATACTGCGATCTTTACATTCCACTCTGGCTATATATCAATCATTAAAAAGCGGGAGCATCTCTACTAATTGACTGTCTTTACATTCCACTCTGGCTATATATCAATGAAATTGCACCAAGCATTATAATTGATACCCTGTTCTTTACATTCCACTCTGGCTATATATCAATCCGTTCGGAAAGCGAAAAAATCACAGAACAACAATTCTTTACATTCCACTCTGGCTATATATCAATACGCTTATAATGCTTGTTGCAAGCCTTGTACCAATCTTTACATTCCACTCTGGCTATATATCAATAAAGCTTTTTATCGTCAGAGAAAAACTGAAATAGTAACTTTACATTCCACTCTGGCTATATATCAATATAAAAGCGTTTTACCGTCAGCGTAAAGCTGAACAACTTTACATTCCACTCTGGCTATATATCAATCCTTTTGCAATGTCGCAAACGCAAAGCGTTGTTTATCTTTACATTCCACTCTGGCTATATATCAATCAGATTTAGAGTTATCTGAATTAAGTAATAATACACTTTACATTCCACTCTGGCTATATATCAATTCTTTTTGCTTTTCGTTTGGCAACTCTTCAATTAATCTTTACATTCCACTCTGGCTATATATCAATATTTAGGCATGAGCCAAAAAGAAGTAGCTGAAAAAACTTTACATTCCACTCTGGCTATATATCAATGCTTTATTTTAAGTCATTTAATGTAATTCCACACGTCTTTACATTCCACTCTGGCTATATATCAATTAGCCTTTGTCGGCACAGCTCAACGCTTTCAGATGCCTTTACATTCCACTCTGGCTATATATCAATACAAGCACTGAATTTCTTAACAAGTCATGAGCTTACCTTTACATTCCACTCTGGCTATATATCAATACAATCAACCTATTTGGTAGGTATTCATTTTCATTACTTTACATTCCACTCTGGCTATATATCAATTGATGAAAAACTAGTCACAGAAATACTAAAACCATACTTTACATTCCACTCTGGCTATATATCAATGGAAGTTATCACTATATCTTTGCTTAATGTCTGCACTTTACATTCCACTCTGGCTATATATCAATTAACACGTTTGGACATTGGGAGATGGACACGGTTGTCTTTACATTCCACTCTGGTTATATATCAATTTCGTTGCCGGCAAGCTTCATCTGATCCTTTATTACTTTACATTCCACTCTGGTTATATATCAATCAATTTTCCGTATGTTTACGCATTCATCATAATTCCTTTACATTCCACTCTGGTTATATATCAATTTGCTGTATAGTTGATGTCAACTTTTTTTGAAAAACTTTACATTCCACTCTGGTTATATATCAATACCATGCGGTTATACACACGGTTGCCTTTTTTGAGCCTTTACATTCCACTCTGGTTATATATCAATAAAAATGGGATATTCGTAACTTAAAAAACAATGAATCTTTACATTCCACTCTGGTTATATATCAATATAATTAATATAAATATTATTGTAAATATTATTGCCTTTACATTCCACTCTGGTTATATATCAATTTTCTTAATTCATGTTTAAATTGAATATCTGTTGTCTTTACATTCCACTCTGGTTATATATCAATCAAAGGAGGGAAATTTACTTACAAGCTCGGAAATATCTTTACATTCCACTCTGGTTATATATCAATTCATCCGTTAATTCAAACCACTCAGCATCATCAAACTTTACATTCCACTCTGGTTATATATCAATAAAAAGATTTGATGTAATATGCGACGTCGCAACTTTCTTTACATTCCACTCTGGTTATATATCAATTGCGCCAAAATTTCTTGCAATTACTGCTTGTCTCCACTTTACATTCCACTCTGGTTATATATCAATTGTTGCAAGCTCCGACTCAACCAAATCGGTATAATACTTTACATTCCACTCTGGTTATATATCAATGACAAGATGAAGATGCATAAGTATGTACGGTATTATCTTTACATTCCACTCTGGTTATATATCAATTGTGCTACATTATCAATGACGGTGCAGTCAATGTCCTTTACATTCCACTCTGGTTATATATCAATTGGTTCATAATTTCCTTTGCCCTTGGAGAAATTTTCCTTTACATTCCACTCTGGTTATATATCAATTGTATTGAAGTATATGGATATTGATAGATGCCTAGCTTTACATTCCACTCTGGTTATATATCAATCAAACGCTTCAACTTCTAATTTATTCCCAAATCTACTTTACATTCCACTCTGGTTATATATCAATGAGTTATAATGTGATTTATAGATATAGATAAAGAGCTTTACATTCCACTCTGGTTATATATCAATCTTGTCTAAATGTTGCGCTATTCTGTTAGTAACTTCCTTTACATTCCACTCTGGTTATATATCAATTACGCACAAGGAAAAACAATCAGACAGCTTGCAGACTTTACATTCCACTCTGGTTATATATCAATGTAGACAAAATGTCGGAAACTTCCATAACTGACTTCTTTACATTCCACTCTGGTTATATATCAATCTGACAAACCAGCACCGACTATTACCCATACAACAGACTTTACATTCCACTCTGGTTATATATCAATTCAAAACATTGCGAAACAGAAGAAAACTCAGTTATCTTTACATTCCACTCTGGTTATATATCAATTAGAACAGATAAATGACAGTTAGGCAGATTGCACAACTTTACATTCCACTCTGGTTATATATCAATGCAGCAAGGGGCAATTAGATAATTCTTATTTTGTATCCTTTACATTCCACTCTGGTTATATATCAATACAAAAGCCGCACTTGATACCGCCTTAAAAGAAAACTTTACATTCCACTCTGGTTATATATCAATCAAATATTTTTAATCAATCAGCACTTAGAGAAATCTCTTTACATTCCACTCTGGTTATATATCAATAAATCAGTTTCAAGAAATGACAAGGAAAGCTGACCTTTACATTCCACTCTGGTTATATATCAATTATTCTGTCGGGTACTCCGTCTGGCAATTCTTTTTCCTTTACATTCCACTCTGGTTATATATCAATCAAGTGCAGATAGCAAACCTTGACGCAATTTTCACCTTTACATTCCACTCTGGTTATATATCAATATGTTGCGTGACGGTATCAAAGCATCTGCTTAAAGCTTTACATTCCACTCTGGTTATATATCAATGATAATTCAACTACAACTAAATATTACTATACTGACTTTACATTCCACTCTGGTTATATATCAATCAGCTTGTATATTCGGCATTGTTGGGTACATTGTTCTTTACATTCCACTCTGGTTATATATCAATTGAAGTTGACTGACAGCTCACGCACCGGCTTGGGTCTTTACATTCCACTCTGGTTATATATCAATCGGTTTGTGACGAAAGTATAATCAACAGCCACGGGCCTTTACATTCCACTCTGGTTATATATCAATAAGTACAGCGATAGTCAGATAAGTTTTATCCAACGGCTTTACATTCCACTCTGGTTATATATCAATAACTTTAAAAAATTTTGCTTTTTCACATTGTATCATCTTTACATTCCACTCTGGTTATATATCAATGAGTGTGAAATGGTTGCAAATAAGCAGTTTGAAATCTTTACATTCCACTCTGGTTATATATCAATCGGTTTTGTTTTTGGGTGTGTCCTTCCTGTTCCTCCTTTACATTCCACTCTGGTTATATATCAATAGAATATCATCAATCTGGTTTATCTCGGTCTGCTTGCTTTACATTCCACTCTGGTTATATATCAATGCGTCTTACTTCAAGACATTATATTTACTTAATTTTCAGGGCATATTTTGTCTACCCACAAATAAATAAGCATAATTATAATAACACAATGCATTAAAAATACAATATATCATTAAAAATTCCGTTGAAAAATAACGATTTGTCGACATGCTGTGTTTTAATCAGTATCTTGGGTCGACAAATTATATAAAGCGTGACGTTTTATCATCCAAACAACCTAAAAACTCTTTCTTTAGCCATCTCTCATCACGTGCTGTAAATAGTATTACCGAATCTTGTTCTTTTCTAATAAAGCTTTTTAGTTCTGCCTTTAACGCAATAATTCCTGCCTCTGTTATATTCCCTTCAAAAACAGAATTTTGTATATGCGAAAGATATTTTTTGCATATTTTAAATACGTTAGGTAAATTCTTTTTCCCTTGTGTGTCTGTAACAATATCATATACTAAGATAGCATACATATGTACTCTCCCTTCAATTGTTATTTTCATTTAATAAGAGAGCTATCACCGGTCCACATAAGAATGTGGAAAAATGATTAATCAGATTAATAACTGCCAGTAAATTTCAACTTGCAATTGTGAATCCTGCATAGATGTAATTCTAAATTAAATATGCCTACCACCCCAAATCTCAAACAGTTCATGATTTTTAGACTTTAACTTATTTATGGTTAAAAAAGTACCTACCACCAAATCTCAAAGCCTTCATACTTCTTCTCTCCCATTATATGCTTGATTAACTTGAACACTTCCAGCCTCATAAGGTATTGATATGATACATATTTATTTAAGTCTCGGTGTTTAATGGTTGTTCTCAATTTTTCATCCAATTCTTCAACAATCGTTTGCGAAGCTTTTTTGGTAAGCTGTAATCCATTTAATCCTGATGTAAAACTTTCTTTCGTAATTTGATTACGGTTTAATAATGAAAAAATTAGCCTGTCACCGATAAGCGGTTTAAAGATTTCCGCCAAATCCAAAGCAAGTGAAAATCTTTTTGTCCCCGGTTCATGTAAATAGCTTATTGTAGGATTTAATTGTGTTTTATATATTTCTGTAAGCACCTTCGTATAAATAAGTGAATTAACAAAGGAAATAATACTGTTAATCATATTATCCGGTGGATGCATCACTCTCTTTTGAAAGTCAATATTTTGATCAACAATAATATTCCAAGCTTTATAATAAGTTTTTCTTATATTGCCTTCGACACCCATTAATTCCTGTATTGTACCTGTGTCGGTAATATTTCTTTTATAGCTTTCAATCTGCCCCATAAATTCTTTCACATCTTTACCCCTGCCATTATAATAACGCAGATTTCTGTACATATTATTGGCTGCAGCTAAAATAAATGCTTGTGCAATCTCTATACGTTTTTCATAGTTTGTATAATGTTCAACCTGCTGTGTAAGAAGCTTTCCTGCAAGCCTTTGTTCACGAGGATAAAAACTTCCTATATAAAATTGATAATAATTGAAAAAATGTACTGCAATTCCACTACTTCCTAAGAGATTCAATAAACTTGTATTAAAAGACATTTCTGACATAATATAGATGTCATCCACATTTTCTATTGGAAGATCACGTTTATTGCCGTCTGATGACTCAAAATGTAAGGTGTTATCCTTACGGCTGATTTTTCCGTCTGTAAAAAAATAATAGCTTTCCTCCATAATACCTCCTGTAAATTCTATATATAGCATAAATCATAATACGCACATTTTTTACATATTGTCTTTTTTCCTGCTTCAAATGCATGATCCATGTCCGCAATAGTTACAATGTCCTTTACTACCTTGTCCAAGTTTGTAAAATCATCATCACATAACTCTACGGAAATGCTTTGCCTGATTAATGGATAATCAATTTTTGCAGTCATATCACAAAGTCCTTTTTTGTACAGGTAATATAGATAATATTTAACCTGCATGATACCGGCTTCTTCTATGCTTTTACTCTTTTTGATTTCATGTATTACATTGTTTCCTTTAATAAAATCTACATTAATAACACCATCAATCATTACATGCTTGTTGTCTCTTGCATATGCTGTTTCATCTAACAATTTCCCCAACTTTACATTTTGATTGTCATGCTCCATTCGTATTTCGTGAATATAATACCAAAGCTTACGCTTGCATACATAATAGTAATACACCATAATCCCCGTAACATTTTCTTCCGTCATATTATCGTCTCCTATTAAAAAAAGATGCTTTTCCGTTTTTTGCTATTTTATGTATCTCAGTTAATCCGATTTCACTCGTATAGTCACATTCAACTACAGGAATATGTATATATCTATTCAGTTTTATTGTTGTTATTTTATTAGTTTGTCCTGATGCTGCCATCCAATATGGAACAGATACAATAAAACCTCTGATTATTTCCGTGTATTTGATACGATCTGTTCGTGTAAGCTCTTTTGAATTTAAATGTTCTTCAGCATCCGTAATTGTTTCCATATTATCTTCATACACTGAATCAGGTATAATGTCTATATTGTCTATGTTCCTGATATTATGTTTTTCATCATTTTTTTCATAGGTATATATTTGCTTTAAATAGTTAAGTGCTTTATTATATCTGTCTACATATCCTGAATAATGTAAGTTTTCTTCTGATAAATATGTGTTAATTAGATCTGTTTTCTTTTCCTCGCTAATTATGCCATCAACCGTTAAAATGGCTTTTTTTGACAAATCATAAATATCATGGTCTACAAAACTAATCTGTTTATCATTCTTACGATAATACTCAAGCGGCTTGTCCTGAAGCTCGGTATATATGTAGCAATTAGGAGCATTGATACCTTTATACCCTTTTCTGTTAATTCGTCCAAGTCGCTGAAATAATGAAAAGAGGTCAAGCAATTCTGTAAACAGAAAATCAAAATCTATATCTAAGCTTGCTTCCACAACAGAGGTTGCAACCCAAATTTCATGGCTGCTACATTCAGTTTTACCCGTTTCCATAATAGCTGTTTCCTTTTCGCTTCTGTCATTGCTTGTAAAACGAGAATGTAACAAATTTATTTTTATGTCATCTAAAGATTGTTTTAACTCATTATAGATACGTTGTGCTGTTCCTATGCTATTACATATGACAAGTATTTTGCAGCTTGGTAAGTCAATGCTGTTTCTCCAAAAGGATGCGATATCTGCTGAGGAAAGCTGCCTTTCATAAACTTTTATATTATGCCTTGTAATTCCCATATAAGAAAAATCCTGCGATACACAATCCTGTCCTATTGCATCACACAATTTTTGTTTTACAAAAGGCGGTAATGTAGCCGTAAGCACTGCTACTTTCCCTCCCATCTCCACAATTTTTTCGATTCCAAATATAAGATACGCAAGCAAATCAGCAGAATACATTTGTATTTCGTCAATAATAATTTTGGAATAGGAAAGCGTAGCCAGCTTCAATTCATAACCATAATATTTCAGTGTAAAGTCAAAGAGCTGATCCATTGTTGATACCGTTATAGGAAGCGAAAGCTGTCTGCTTCTGTTAATATAATCAAAAATTAAATTTTCTTCGTCCTGATTTGAAGAATTAAATACTTCATTATAATAGTAAGACTGCATATCTGAATGAAGGATTGCAATCCTTTCATTTATATCTTTATCCTTTATGATATGGGTTCGTATTCTGTCATATATTGCATTTATGGCAGTCTTTAAGGGAAGTACAAAAAAACATTTGTTATTTCCTGCCCATAGCAATCCGGCTTCTGTTTTTCCTGCCCCTGTTGGGGCAACAACAATGATATTATGCTCAGCATTATCACGTGTGAAATTTTGCAAATCATTCCAGCTTGCTTTCTTATTTTCTGACGCCAAAGCCTTTAAATGAAGCTCTAATGCATCTAATAAGAAATTATTTTGATACTCACATATTTCAGATGCACTGGCACTATAATCACACTTGTGTAAAAGTCCTTTCATTTTTATCATTTGATTGTAGGTTTTATCTGAATTTTCATTGCTTTCATCACAATCTCGATATAGTATCATAGTATCTATATCATCAAGTGCTTCTTCAGGTGGTTTTTCAGCTCCCTTTGTTTTATAATTATCAAAAAATTCCTCAAACAAATCTTCTAAATTAAAATTTGTTTTTTTTCTGTGTTTATTTACGCTGGCAGCTTCAATGCCATATGTATTGCTAATCCATGAAGATGGTGTAAAACTCACATCTTTATTATCGTGATGATATAAAACAGCATAAAGTACACTTAAAAAATCAGAATAATTTTCAAAGTCTTTTTCATGAATAAATAATGCTGAATAAAGATTATGCATAAGTTCATTATTAGAATCAAATTTACTTTTCTTTTTCATTCTTTCCTGCATTTTTTTATTTAATTTTCCATAATCATGTCGTTCGCAGGCATAACAAAGGAGTTTGTATTCATGCTGATTTATATAATTACAATTATACAAATTAAAGGCTTCGTCTAGTAACATATCCGTATGTTCCCTTATGGTTTGTTCTTTTTCTGAAAATTTATCCGTTTTGCCTAACTTAGTAGCTAATTCATTATGCAATTCTTTAATTTCATACTCCGTATTCTGCATAAGTACAAAACTCCCTTTTCTTTAAATTAAACTCACGATATATGAGTTGTCATCAATAAAAACTCCTTCTGATTTTTCATTTACCGAAAAGTCAGATACATATTTAACTAATTTTTTGTTGAATATTCTTTTTTTGCCATCTTCTGATAATATATAATTCTTATTTAATAAATATCTTGTACCATCTGTATGACTTCCCTTTTTTGTGTACTGTGAAGTTTTTGTATTAACATTTATATATGCAGAATTTCCACATCGATATTTGTGTTTAATGGCATGCAGCTCCGTAAACCCTGTATCCTCCTCAATTAGCTCCACAAAGTCTTCACTTCTACCTATGGAAGTCAGTTCACCTAAATGATTATATATACAATTCAGTGTTTCATCACTGGAAGCAACATGTATAATCAGTTCTACATCATACAAAACCTCATAGAATTTTGGACCTTTTGTTAATATTTTATAATCAGAATTTGTTCTTGTTTTTCCTGATAATTGCTGAAAAGCTTTAAACTCATCTTCATTTATAATCTGTATATTTTCTCCGTTTTTAAAATGACATTTCCCACTTTTCGCTCTCGCAACCTCAATAAATGCATTTGATAATGATTCCTTGTTTAGCATTTTAACTAATGTAGTATTTTTTCTATCATCGTCAATTTTATTATGAAAACAATTATCAAAATATACCTCTTTTCCCATGCCTCCGTAAGTGCCTTGAATACTAATATCCATCTTGTGATATTTTGTATACTTGCAGGCATTATGTAATGCTCCTATAACAGTTGAATATGGTGGCAAAGGATATGTCATTTTATTATCAATTGTTTCCTCTCGCCTATAATTAGCGGAGCTTTGTTTTAAATGAATTCTTAATGCTTTCAATCATACCCCTCCTAGCTATAATATTTATCAATCTCCGTTCTTAGCTCACTGAAAAAGTCAGATGTTGTCTTAGCATTTAACTGATTAATGATGTCATTTTCATTATCCAACTGTCCACACTTTAATACACCCGCTTTAAAGTTACCAATATCACTGTTCAATTTGTTTTCAATTCCTTCTTCAAGAACCAAAGCATTGTTTATAATTTTTACAACATTTTCAAAAAAGTGGGTTTTTCTAGTTGAAAGTCCACCTATCACAAAAATCGGTTCCGCATTATCCATATTTCCCTTAACAATTAACGACAGTGTCTCAACAGCAGATAATATTGAGTTGACACGTTCTACCTTTTCTTGGTTATCAGCTTCTGCCTTAAAATTTTCATCAACACCGATACGCTCCAAATCAATCGTAATACTATAAACTTTCAGGGATTTATCATATTCATACTGATATGGCATTAACCCTGTTGTATCATTTTTATTTTGTACATTTAACCCATTTGCTTTTGCATAATTATTAGCAAGCTGTAAATTATTATGAAATCTTAATTCATTAATAAGTGGATCTACAGAGATAGCATCAGTAATGTAAAATGAACTTTTTCTGATGTGTGTCATTTTTTCTGATGTGGTCATGTAACCGCCTTCTAGTGCTCGACAATTTGCGGCATTGACTTCTACATCTACTTTTTTTTGTGCTACAGCTTTTTTATTTCCTGACTCTTCTTTATTTAAAACAGTTGCAAGATCATCATAAAGTCCTGCTTGTTCACATATGGCATTTTTCAGACTTTCACGGCTTCTTACTGCATATTCTTTTTGATTTCTATAAACTTTTTGAACACTTGCAGTATTTCCTAAACTCTCACCATAGTTACTTGATATATTTGCAACAATAGTTAATGTTAATGATTTTGCTAATTTAATATCCATAATATCTTCCTCCTTCAATTTAAGCATCTTTGCTGTTTTTTTCTTGTTTATTTTTATTATCATAAGGAACCAATGCATTTGTAAAACATATTGCTATATCAGAATAATCCTCTTTATTATCAATAAGGTCATAAATTGTCCTAATTTCAGAACCTCTATATGCTGACAATTGTAGCATTATTTCCAATAATCTTTTGTAATCATGAGCAAGAATTGCACTGGTAAGCTTTATTTTATATGATTTAGCCTTATCCTCTCCTAATTCTTGTCCTATTGAATATCCTGCATCTTTTGCTCTTTTAATTATGTCATTCATATTTATCACTCCTTTCCAAGCAATATTTATTGATATTAAATGCTCAATAATAATACTTGCATACATTTTCTCTTTCTTAAAGCTTATTACAAGAAGCTTCTCCAAAAGACTATCTAATAAAATGCCTTTTATACAACAATTGAAGACCTCATCTTCAACATTGAGACTGCCGTCAACAAAACGGATGTTATTTAATTTATCTTTAATTTGCCCCATTTTACTTAATATTTGTGGATTAATATAAAATGTTTCAAATACATCTGTTTTTTTATCTCTCATAATCACTTCAACGTCATATGCCATCATGCCTGATGAGGCAATTAATCCGTTTATGAGCTTTGTTTTCCAATGGTTTTCATCCTTTTTTTCCATAATATTTTTTACAGTTATGTTTGTGGCACACAACTCATCAATATCACAATTGTCATTTAAAAAGAATGAAATAGGAGTATTTGGAAAAGCAAATGGAATAAAATCAAACTCAATTATATCATTTGCGACAAATGTATCCTTATCAAATCTGTATGCAGCATTATTGCTTTTTCTATCTTCGTCCACTGTATATCCGATTAGTCTGCAATGTTTATATTCCTTCGTAAATTTTAGATAATCATCTAATTTTATGCTCTGTTTTGTACTTTTAATAAAAAAAGCCTTGTAAATCCTAAAGATATATACATGTTTAATAAGTTTAATCCGATTATCTTCTATTTTTTTGAAAATATCACATTCATTTGTCCCATCAAACTGCAAATTCTCAAAAAATTGTTTCATTACTGATATCTTTAAGTTCTTATTAATTTCAGTAATTTGTTCTTCCGTATAATTTTCTTTTCCAAGCATCTTACTTATTCGCACATGAGGAAATTCGTCTTTAAAATAATCCTCGCAAAATAAAAGATACCGTTCTTCTGTTATATCACTTTGATTATATTTAATCCCTTCAATATATCCCCCAATATCTTTATATACCTGTATGTCCTCCCCTCTTTTCGTTTTTTCATGTAAAATCCTTCCTTCTTTTTCTTCCCAATACGCAAAGTATTTTACGATACCGACCAGTGCTGCGGAAAATCTCCATTCAACAGGCAATAAGAGGGTATCGTAAGAATCGTTATCCAATTTTAATTTCATGTATACCTCCTATTCTTCCGCCATCACGCTAAACATTCCAAAGCATGAAGATCTGCGGCTTCCCATTCCTGCTTTTGACAGATAATCCAATACTTTAGGACTTCCTTCCAAAATAAAATCGCCCAGTGAGCACTCGATTTTGATTCCATAATGTCGAATAATCGCTACTTTAGCATTTACAGGCATAATGTCTACAACACAGTCATTTTCAGCAAATCCTGCTGATTTGAGCTGTTCATATAAGACCTTTTTTGCCGCGTCACAAAATTGGTCTTGTTGTTTAACAGAATAATACCAGTCCTTATTTGTATCAGGATAATGCTTGCGTATACATAAAGGTGCCTGCATTTTTATCAAAATCCGGTTGCTTTTGACTGTTTTTTCCGTAAGCTGCCTTACAGTATGCAATGTCATGGAATTTTCCATTGGCAAAGGAAAATCCTTTCCTTTTTGTGCAACTATGGCGGAAAAAAGTATAAATCCTGTTTTACTGTCAGGCGTCGAGACAAATAATTTGAGTTTTGTATCTGCTACAATCAGCTTATCCTTTTCATATGTCGGAGAAGAAAACTTTACCGATAAAGTAAACGACTTATCTTTTCCAGTCTCATAATATGTATCAAAATATTTTCCCTCATTTGCTTCTGACAGACATTTCTTCATGTAAGAAATGATACATTTACGCCACTCAGATGGTAATATTTTTTGCTTTAAATTAAACTCTGCAACAAGCTTCATAGTTAGACCTCCTTTCAAGGTTATTTTTATCCATAATATATAAATATCTCCTTTCGCTTTTTTTATTATATAACATTGTAAATACATAAAACTTGTCGTTTATGCAAAAAAAGTGTTGTTTATGAATTCCTTATTTTATATTAAACTATTTAAAGTATACTCCCACGTATAAAACCATGGCTCCTTAATGTAGTTTTGTATTGCATAAATCTTTTCATATGTAGTTACTTTATCATCTTCATTTTCGTCTAAAGAGCATATTTTATAATATACATCCTTAATATATTCTGCATTTTTTCCTCCGTTTTTTAGATATCCATTTATACAATATTTTAACAACTGTTTATCATTATTTTTAAGTGCAGCTTCACAAATCCCTTCATATTCACGTATATAATACTGCATTAAATAGTTACATTCAGCAACAGGTTCATCAAGTCCTAAATTATAATTATCCATTATACAGCTTGAAATATTATTGATTGTTTCAGGTAAATTCATATTTAATATATCATCAATATGAATATTAAATAATCTCCCAATTTCTGATAAAGCTTCATAATCTGGTTTTCTTCCTTGATTTTCCCACTTGTTGATGCCATCTCTTGAAAAATGAAGATTATCCGCAAGCTCCTGTTGTGTCATTTTTTTGCTTTTTCTTAAAAATTTTATGTTAGTACTAAAATTGCTTTTTTCCATATTGCTTCTCCCTAAATTATAATAATTTAATATTAAATTATTATATACAGAAAGTAAAGGGACAGAAAGGCACGTTTGTTATGCCAAATGCAAAAATATTTATCACACCATTGTTGACAAGAAGATTATCTTCTCTTATATATTATATAATAATATAAGTCCTATAAACAGGACGCTTATGCATAAATTTCAAAATTTCAAAATTTATTATAGAACCTTCCTCACTCTTTATACAGCTACAGCTTTACTGCCGCTTTGGGGCAAAGCCTAGCAGGATTTTTAATCCTGCCTATAGGAAATTCGAGGAATTTCCTATAAAATAGAAAAAGCACCCACGTTAGCGTGGATGCTTTCAATCAGCAATTGCCTATCCATTTACATCTACATCTTTACAGAAGTCCATTCCTATCTTATTCAACCCCATCTGTCGTCTGCGTGAATTGACCCGCTTCCATCTTATCAAGCCTTGCTTCTTTCCGATACCGAACCACAACCAAAACAATTGCCAACAAAATAAGTACAAATGAAATGGCAGTCATAACATACATGACAGACACATCCGCAGGTCCGTAAAGCACAAGACATTCTCCGTCAGAGTAGGCAGAAATCATTTCTTCTATTTCGCTATCTGTATACCCCATTTCTTTTAGCCCGTCCCGAAATGCATCTTCCAGTCCGTCCAGCTGCTTTTCCATTTTTACTGCTGTACCTTCAAAATGTACTGTGGTCTTTGGAAATTCGCCGCCCATCAGGTAAGCTTCCGTTTCTGCGGTTAAGGTTTTCATGGCGCTCAAATCGTCCTTGCGGACATAGATTGCCGCTACGCCCTGCTCTCCTACAGGAATTAAATAATAATAACCTGTCGTTTTGGAGGCTGTCCTGGAATTTTCATATTGTGTATAGCTTTCCTGCGATGCAAAGCTTCCAAAACTGTAATAAATGTCGCCTTTAATATGCTGTCCTTTCTTCAAGCCGTCCTCCAGCACCTCATCATAATCATGGGCAGGCATAAAAAGCTGTGGAAATGTATTGCTCCTTATCAGTGAGACAAGCAAAATAATCCCAATAAACAAAAGTATCAGTGACGCTCTTGAAAAACTTTTCATTAATCGTTTCATAATCGTATCTACCTTTCATTTTTTATTTCTTTATCAGTAAATTACAAAAATGCATTATCCTAATTTTGTAATCCACAAAGATTTCTTATCACAATTTTGTAATCCACAAAGATGTTTTATCATCACTTTATAATTCACCAAAACACGGTACGCTGAGTTTGATATTTTCCATATAGTACCATATCGTCAATCAAAGACTGGCGATATGCTATTTGTGATGCTTTTTCGCAAAGTATAATATGCGTTTGCTCATATTATATCATCTGTTACTTCATCTTCTTAATATATTCAACAATAAAATCCACGTTATCCTCAATGCTCATCAGACTGCTGTTAATGAACACATCGTAGCTGTCAAGTGCGCCCCACTTCTTTGAGGTGTAGAAATTGTAATAGGATGCCCTCGCCTTATCCTCCTTGTTTATTTGTGATTTAGCCTTGTCGTAGGTAAGATTAAACCGTTCCATTACCGTTTCAATACGCTTTTCCAATGGGGCATATATAAACAGGCTTACTTTATTCGGATTTTTTCTAAGGGCATAATCAGCGCATCTTCCAACTATGACACAAGGACCTTCCTCTCCTATCTTGTTTACCGTATCAAAGGTTGCCTGAAATGCCTTTTGGCTAAGGTCAGTCTGATAGCCTCCCGAGGTAAAGCCAAAGCTGTATGGATCCATGACGATTGAGTACAGAAAGCTTCTGGAAGGTCTTTCATCCAGTGTTTTCAGCACTGCCTCGCTCATGCCGCTGTTTTTTGCCGTCTCATTTAAAAGCTCCTTGTCATAGAAGGGTATGCCAAGCTTTGTTGCAAGCTCACGCCCAATTTCCCTTCCGTTGCTTCCAAACTGTCTGCCGATTGTAATAATTTTGTCTGCCATAAAAATACCCCCTTTTTAATAATTCTCAAATTTCTTTGCAAGCGCATTAAATTTATCTATATTGGAGCTTACCCTTGCCTCCACGCTTTTTATTGTTGACTGCGTCTTTAACCGCATCATAATTTCGTCATGGTCTATTTTTGCAAGCGCAGACTCCATCTTTATGTAGTTTTCATCCATGTTAAATTTTGTTTTAATGGCACGAAGACCGTCTTTTTCGCCCAGCATCTGCCTGTAATCGATTGATTTTGAGGAAAAATCCAGTGTTCCGTCCACAAGATTTCCAAGGTCATAGCTTGGGTATATTGTAACAAAATGTGCATCCTGCCACTTGGAAGCGTCAAATATCTTGCCATGCGTTAAGCCGATAACAATAAACTCACGTATTCCTGCATCGTAGAGAGGCTTTACCGGCTCATTGTCACAGATGCCGCCGTCCCTGTAATAGCCTCCATTAAATTCCACTGCCTCATACACAATCGGAAGCGCTGTTGAGGCGAGAAGGATTTTCTTTATGTTTTCCTCGTCATAATCCTTTAAGCGGGCGTATTCAGGCTTTGGCGCAACATTGTTTATGGAATTGTAAAGCTCCACGCGTTCGGCATTTGTTCCGTTTGCATCGCCAATTCTGCACATGGCGGCATAAATGTCATACGGCGAGGCAATCAGCTTCTGAAAGTCAAGATATTTGGAAATCATCGCAAGCATTTCATCCCTTGAAAAATAAATGCGTCCATCTATAAGCATTTCAAGGTCAACGTCAAATACCGTTTCCATATCGATATCCTTCCATGCGTCATACATAAGCTGTATGTCGTCCATTGCATAAAGCATTGCATTTACTGCACCGATTGACACGCCCGATATTGCGCTTACCTCATCAAGCAGTCCGTTTTCCTTGAGTGCCTTTAAAACGCCTATCTGATAGGCGCCCTTGCCCCCGCCGCCTGAAAGCACAAGTCCTGTGCCCAATTTTTTTTCTGCCATTTCAGTAACCTCCCATAAAAGTATATGAATTTTCACCTATAGTTTATATATTCATAAGAGATGAGGAAATTGCTTACCTCGGCGCCATAAGCTTTGTAATTGCCTCCTTGAGTCCTTCAACCGTAAGCGGATACATATCATATATTTCCCCTAAGGTCCGTTCTGACTCCATCCATGCAAGAGAGTTTAATTTGCCATGAAATCTCGGATTCAGCCATACCGCCTTCTTATATTTCTCACGAAACATTTTATTCCATTCATAGCCGCTTCGTCCATCATTGGGACCTCGGTAATTTCCGTTAATATCAAAAAGCTCCTCCGGCGCCATCTGTGCATCGCCTACAATGATTACCTTGTAATCCTTGTCTGTGTGGCGGAACAAATCGTCCAAATCAATCCAATTGCCATACTCACATTCTGCATCCTTATAGACCTTACTGTAAATGCAATTGTGGAAATAATAGGTTTTTACGTCCTTAAAATGATTTGCCTTGTGAACTGCCTGAAATAAATCGTTACACATCTCAGCAAAGGGCATCATCGTGCCGCCGCAGTCAAAAAGTAAAAGAAGCTTTACGGAATTTTTCTTTGGCTTGTCAAATTCAAGCTGAAGATACCCGCCGTTGTTACAGGTGCTGTCTATCGTTTTGTCAAGGTCAAGCTCCGTTTTTGCCACGTCAAGCCTTGCAGAAAACTGGCGAAGCTTTCGGAAGGCAACCTGAAACTGACGGATATCTAAGGTCTTGTCGTGCCTGAAATCTGCATATTTACGCTCTCCCATAACCTGAAAGGCAGAACGCATGCCCGTCTGTCCGCTGACGCGAAGCCCGCCCGGATTGCGTCCGTCATGTCCAAAGGCAGAGCCGCCGCTTGTTCCGATCCAATAGTTTCCGCCGTTATGCTCCTCCTTCTGCTCTGTCACGCGCTCACGGAACATACGCTTTGTCTCGTTCATGTCGACCTGTCTGTCAAAGCTGTAAATATCCTTATTTAATTTGCTTGTGTCCATCTCGCCCTTGTCAAGAAATTTAAGAATATCAGCAGGGAGCTGTTCCTCGGCATGTATATTTTTAAAATACTCCATAAAAGCGATGTCAAACTTATCGTAGTCCGACTCCGTCTTTACAAGTATCATACGCCCAAGGTTGTACATGCCCTCCAAGGAAGAATGTGCAAGCCCCCTGTCAAGGGCGTCCATAAATGTAATCCACTCCGTCATGGATATTTTTAAGCCTTTTTCCCTACACACATATAAAAAATCTGTAAACACGCATAAACTCCTTATTATTGTTCATTAGAGATGAGCAAAACGTATTATTTCTAAAACCAAGTTGTGCAATATAGACAATATCATAAGCAAGGTGCTTTGGAGCCATCGGTGCTTAGTGAGGTATTTTCGAGCTTAGCACCGTTATGAGCGACAAGTAGCGAAAGCGTACCTTGCGGTGATTTGTCTGTATTGTCCAACGGGCGTTTGCGAAAACAGAGTTTTGCTCATAAAAAATTAAAACCGTTTCTTTTTTACCGTTTCTATGTCCTCGTCCTTCTTAATCAGCACCCCAAGGTAAGGGAGCTTTTCACGCAAGGTTTCCGGGTCCATTCCACCAACCATAAGGGCATTCAGCCAGTCAATCAGCTCAGAGGTGCTCGGCTTTTTCCGTACCTCCTTGATGCTTCTAATCCAGTAGAACGTGTCCATGGCATGCTTTAAAAGGTTCTCGTCCATATGCTCAAAATGCACATTTACGATTTCCTCCATCTCCTCCTTTTCAGGGAAGCTGATATAGTGGAAAATGCATCGCCGTAGGAATGCGTCAGGCAGCTCCTTCTCGGCATTTGAGGTAATAATTACAATCGGTCTTGTCTTTGCCTTTATTGTCTCCTTTGTCTCATGGATGTAAAACTCCATTTTATCAAGCTCCCACAAAAGATCATTTGGAAATTCAATATCCGCCTTGTCTATCTCGTCAATCAGAAGAATAACCTGCTCCTCGGACTTAAACGCCTCGCCAAGCTTTCCAAGCTTGATATATCTTGCTATGTCGTCAACGCCCTCCTCGCCGAACTGGCTGTCATAAAGACGCTGTATTGTGTCGTAGACGTAAAGTCCGTCCTGTGCCTTTGTCGTTGATTTGATGTTCCAAATAAAAAGCTTCATGCCAAATGCCTGGCTGATTGCCTCTGCAAGCATTGTTTTTCCTGTTCCCGGCTCTCCCTTAATCAGCAGGGGCTTTTCAAGTGTCCTTGCCACATCAACGGCAGCCATAAGCTCCGGCGATGCCACATACTGCTTTGAACCTGTAAATTTCATGTCTGACATACGTTATTCTCCTTGTTTTTTATTTTTATCACTCTCTGATTTGTCCATTGCCATATATAATGTATTTTGTTGACGTAAGCGCAAGCAAGCCCATTGGTCCCCTTGCATGAAGCTTCTGGGTGGAAATGCCTATCTCTGCGCCAAAGCCAAACATAAAGCCGTCCGTAAATCTTGTGGACGCATTTACATAGACGCACGCAGAATCAATTTCTGCCAAAAACCGCTGTGCGCTTTCGTAGCTCTCGGTTATAATTGCCTCCGAATGTCCTGTGCTGTAGTTATTGATATGGTCGATTGCCTCGTCAAGGCTGTCTACAACCTTTGCCGATATAATCTTTGCAAGATATTCTGTTCCGAAGTCCTCCTCAGTTGCAGGAATAATGTAGTCTGAAAGTGAAGCGGCACGTGCGTCCCCTCTTATCTCGCACGCATTTTCCTTTAACAGGTCGGCAATCAGAGGAATTGCCATATCTGCAATATCCTTGTGAATCACAAGGGATTCACAGGCGTTGCACACGCCAAGTCTCTGAAGCTTTGCATTTTTTATAATTGGCAGCGCCTTTTCCATGTCCGCGCTTTTATCTATGTAAATGTGGCAGTTGCCTGTTCCTGTTTCTATAACCGGAACGGTTGCATTTTCAACAATTGTTCTGATAAGCCCAGCTCCCCCTCTTGGTATTAGCAAATCAACATACTCATTCAGCCTCATAAACTGCTTTGCAAGCTCCCTGTCGGTATTTTCAATGAGGGAAACTGCGTCCTCGGTCACGCCGCATGCCGCAAGGGTCTCTCTGATAACCCGTACAAGTGCAATATTGGAATGAATACAGTCGCTTCCCCCTCTTAAAATAACTGCATTTCCAGTCTTAAAGCAAAGCGCAAAGCCGTCTACCGTAACATTTGGTCGTGACTCATAGATAAAGCCGATTACGCCTATGGGAACTCTTTTTTGACCGATAACAAGCCCATTTGGACGCTCCTTCATGGACAGCACCTCCCCGATTGGGTCATCAAGCGCTGCCACCTGTCTTACGCCCTCTGCCATATCCGCTAACCTTTCCCTTGTGAGCAGCAGACGGTCAAGAAGCGCCTCAGACATGCCGTTCTTTTTTGCTGCTTCCATGTCAATGGAGTTGGCAGCTATGATTTCATCTGCTTTTTTAATCAGTGCATCTGCCACGGCAAGCAGTGCATCGTTCTTTTCAGTCTGTCCAAGCTTTGCAAGGATTCTTGAAGCAGCCTTCGCTTTTTTACCAAGCTCATTTAACATTTATGTGTCCTCTTTTCCTAGTATTGTTTACATAAATTTTTTATTGGTTACCAATCTAAGCATAAAATTGAAGCTCTATTCATTGCTTATAATAATATCCGGTTTTATATCATGTGCCTCCACGGGAAGCTCCTCCACAAGCTGTTCCATAAAGCACACGGCAGCCTTCCTGCACATGGGATATTTCTCAAGATATGTGTCATAATAGCCTCCGCCATAGCCAAGCCTTCCACCGTCCCTTGAAAATGCCACACCGGGCATGACAACAAGGGTTTTTTCATTTGGCGTAAGCTTCTTTTTACCTGTGGGCTCAGGTATGTTAAATGCCCCTACTGCAATGCTGTCTTTTCCCTCATACAAATAAAAATCCATGGTTTTATCAATAATTTTAGGTAAATACATTTTGCGTGTTTGCCCTGCGTAAGCGTCCATGCTTTTATTTTGTAAACTATAATCTGCCGATAAAAGCTCTGTCACGTCCACCTCATGATTGATTGGCATGTAAAGGCAGATGCTTTCGGCTGTCTGATACAAGTGGCAGCCTTTCAGCCTTTCACATATGATATGTGATGCTTCCCTGACGTATCTATCATCCAAGGAGCGCCTTATGGCAAGCATTTTTTTTCGTATTTCTTTTTTATCTAGGTTTTTCATCAAGCCTTTTTCCTTTTGGGAATGTCCTTCGCATGGGTAATGGAGCCGTCCTTTTCCTTAATATCCACCGTATCAAGGGTTCCTCTCAGGTTTCTTTTAAAATCCTCTATATACTCACGCCTTAACGCCTGTTGCTCCTCCTGTTCTTCAGGAGTAAGCCCCTCTGCGCTTTTGCTCTTTTTATATAATGCATTAATTCTTTGTATTTTTTCCTCGTTCATGCTTCCCCTCTACATATTACATAAGATATTTCTTGCCTACGATAAAATCAACCGTATCAAAATCCTCGCTGTCATGGGCTAAAAACAGCGTTCCTACGTCCTCTCCGTCTATCAGTGCATTGATAAGGCTGGGACTTCCTGCATCTATGATTGCCATATCAGCACCTGAATCCGTTGCAATTCTTGCAGCGGCTATCTTTGTTGCCATTCCGCCCGTTCCGTACATGGTGTTTGACCCCTTTGCCATAGCCTTAAATTCATCTGTAATCTGTTCAACAACAGATAATTTTTTCGCATCAGGATTTTTGTGTGGGTCGTCTGTGTAAAAGCCGTCTATGTCCGTGAGCAAAATGAGCAAATCTGCATTGATAAGATGTGCAACAATGGCGGAAAGCGTATCATTATCGCCAAATTCAATTTCTTCTGTTGCAACTGTGTCATTTTCATTTACAACAGGAATCACGTCCTGTTGCAACAGCTCATTCATTGTATTGACAGCATTTCGACGGCGCTCATCATTCGTGATGCAGTCGAAGGTAATCAGCACCTGTGCCGCCATATGGTTGTATTCCATAAAAAGCTTCTGATACATCATCATAAGCTGTCCCTGACCCACAGCGGCGCACGCCTGCTTTAACGATACGGTCTTTGGCTTATTTTTCAGCCCCAGAGCCTGCGTGCCTACGCCGATTGCTCCTGATGATACAAGAACAACATCCTTATCCTGATTTTTCAGGTCGCATATAATTCTTACAAGCTGCTCAAGCTTCCTGAAATCCACGCCGCCTGTTTCCTCATGTATCAGTGAGGATGAGCCTATCTTAATCACTATTTTTTTCTTATCCTTCAGTTGTTTTCTGTAATCCATTTTCGTTTCCTCTATCATTTGAATTGAAGTTCATTTTGAATTTGTTTTATAAACAGCTTAACACACTTAAACATTATAATAGCTTTATAATTTAGCAAGTCGGTTCAGATACCCTGCTGCAGCCTCCGCCACCTTTATGCCGTCAACTGCCGCCGAGGTTATCCCTCCTGCATAGCCTGCGCCCTCGCCGCATGGAAATATGCCGCGGACATTTACGCTCATAAAATCCTCTCCACGGACAAGCCTTACTGGGGACGAGGTTCTTGTTTCTATGCCGGATAAAACAGCTTCCTTGTCATTAAAGCCCGCAAGCCGTTCACCGTAGTAATCTATCCCTTCAATTATAGCATTATTTACAAATGCTGGCAAACAGTTATTCAGGTTTCCAAATGCATAGCTGCCCTTTATGTTCGGCTTGATTTTGCCAAATGCTGACGACGGCTTTCCCGCCTTGTAATCGCCAAAAAGCTGCACGGGAATACTGCCCTTTCCTTCCCTGTAGGCAAGCGCCTCGTATTTTCGCTGAAATTCAACGCCTGCAAGCACGCCATAGTCAGAAAATCCCTCTTTATCAAAATCCTCGGGCATTACATTTACAACAATTGCACTGTTTGAGTTTAGCCCGCTGCGGCTGTGATTGCTCATGCCGTTTACAACGCTCTGCTCCTCTTTCGAGGACGCATTTACGACAAAGCCGCCCGGACACATACAGAAGCTGTACACACTCCTGCCTTCGCTGCTCCTGTAGGTCAGCTTGTAATCAGCGGCAGGCAGCCTTTTTGCCACATCACTGTCACCATACTGTGCCTGGTTGATGGTGCTCCTTAAATGTTCAATTCTAAGCCCCACGGCAAATGCCTTAGGCTCCATGGAAAGCTTTGCGGCGTTAAGGGCATGAAAGGTATCTCTTGCGCTGTGTCCAATGGCAAGCACAAGGGCATCGGTATCAAAATAAATGTATTCCTGTTCTGCACTCTCATTTAGGCATTTAGCTTTTACCCTTATATGACCGTTTCCTTCCTCATATCCCTCAAATCTTGTCTCAAACAGCACCCGTCCGCCCTTGCTTATCATGTCAGTTCTCATGGCTTCCATAATGCCTTTTAGATAATCCGTTCCAATGTGGGGCTTGCTTGCATATCCTATATCACAGGGTGCGCCGTATCTGATAAAATCCTTGACTACCGCCTGTATTCTTCCTTCCTTGTCCTTGATACCCGTATTCAGCTTTCCATCGGAAAATGTGCCTGCTCCGCCTTCGCCAAAGGACACATTCGATTCAGGATTTACTGCTTCTCCCTGCCAAAATCCCGTGACATCCTTCTCCCGCTGGCTTACACATTTTCCACGCTCAAGAATAATCGGCTGATAGCCTGCCCTTGCAAGATAAAGTCCACAAAAATATCCTGCCGGACCTGCACCTACTATGATTGGGGAGCGCATCTCCTTCCCTGCTTTTTCAACCGGAAAATGATACTCCTGCTTTTTAGTTGACATAATATTATTATTGTTTCTATTTTTATTTAAAATCTGATGTTCATGCTTACTTGAAATTTCAACACTGTAGCTGTATGCGAGATTTTCTTTTTTTCGGGCATCTATTGATTTTTTTACAATGCCCTCAAACGTATACTCCCTTGTGCCAAGCATCCGTTCCAGCTTTTCCATAAGCAGCCTTTGCTCTACTTGTTTATCCAAATCATCGAGTGCCGTCACCGGAATTTTTATCTGATTTATCCGAAGCATAGTGTTCTCCCTGTTTTACAAATTGAATGCAGCGCTTTCTCCTGCCCGTTTCCCTGACAAGATTGCAAAGGTAAGGTTGTAGCCGCCGCATATGCCGTCTATGTCAAGTGCTTCTCCTGCCGCATATACATGTTCCATGTCTTTTATTCTCATTGTGTTTTTCTCAATGGCAGAAAGCGCTATCCCGCCTGCCGTTACCTGTGCCTGCTCGTAGCCCTTCAGCCCCTTTAGCTCCACAGTAAAGCCTTTTAGTTCACATAGTACGGCTTTTATCTGTGCGTCAGACAGCTCCTTTACGGCTGTCCTTGTATCTATGCCTATTCTTTTTAACAGAAAGCCTCCAAGCTTGTCATTGATGAATCCGTTTAATGCACCTAGTATTGTGCGGGTTTCCTCTTTTCTTATGTAGCCTTCTAAATCGTCCTTATCGTAGTGTTCAAGAAAATCAAGCGAAACCGTAACCCTTTTTCCCTCTGACAAAGCAGCACCCCCGATGGATGACAGGTTAAACATCATAATTCCCGACAATCCGTAATCCGTAATTTGAAGCTCGCCTGTCTCAAGGGCTTTCATCTCATCATCAACAAATAGCCGTGCGGATGCATTTGCCCTTACGCCTGCGATGTCCTTGAAGTCCTCCTCCACAACAAAAGGACAAAGTGCAGGCCTTAATTTGGACAGCTTTATCCCAAGCCCCTTTATCATATTGTAGCCGCTGTCGCTTCCTCCAAGAGAAGCATAGCTTTTGCCTCCTGTGGCAATAATCAGCCGTTTTGCCGTAATAATATCGTCAGCAAGCTTGATTGTAAGATTGGAAGTTTCATCTGATTTTGCCACAGACTGTATATCTGCCTTTAGCATGATGGTTACGCCATATTTTTTAAGCTCGTCCGTCATTGCCCAAACAACCGCCGATGCCTGATTTGATACGGGATAAATATATCCGTTTTTTTCGTAGGTCAGAATACCCATAGAATTCATAAATTCTATAATTTCACGTGACGGCATACGCCCAAGAATGTCGCGTAAAAAATCCTCATAATGTGCATCACCTGAAAAAAACGCCTTTTCTAAATTCATATATGTATTTGACAGGTTGCATCTGCCGTTTCCCGTAGCATAAAGCTTCCTGCCAAGCTTATTATTTTTTTCCAATATGATTACATTTGCGCCTGCACGTGCAGCAGCGATTGCAGCCGACATGCCAGCCGCTCCGCCGCCAATCACACATATGTCATACATAAAATCCGCCTCCGTTTGGAACAGCAATACGTCAGCTTGAAAGGGATTCAAGAAATGTAAACATTTCATCCGTATTGTCAAATTCAATGCTGCGTAAAAGCATTTTATAAGCTTCATTATCGTTGGCTTTTATAACACTTCCGTCAATGTCCGTATACTCGTACACCATTGATTTATCATTTTTGTATACGATAACGTAATTGTTTTTTAGACCGACAATATACTTGTCCGATGCCGCATGACTTACCAATACATCCTGTTCGTCAGACTTATCTTGGTTTGTCGCAGCATGGTTAAGCAGCTCTGCCTGTTCTCCTTCAGCCTCATGTTCATTACCGGCTTCCACATCCCCGCCGGCTTCAGAACTGTCCTCCGAAGTCGTACCATGTATGGATTTTCCCTCCATATCCTGTTTTGCAAAATCAAAGGAAACGTTATATGCCGCAACAAACAATACTACATAAAAAATCAGATATAAAAATAATTTCTTCATGGCGTTCACTCCTTGAAGAAATTATTTCCACTATCGTATTAAATTATTCAAACTTTATTGTATCAGCCTTTCCTGACGGCAGCATTTCAATAAATGAGTTGCCCGGATTCATTTTAAGCTCGTTTCCATCCTCGGTGTAAAGCTTTATTGTAGGTCCGACACGATTCCATGTTATGCTTTGATATTCGCCGTTGCTTACATAATATCCGGAATTGTTTGTGGCAAGATCCGCATCCAAAAGACCGCCCTCCAGCTCCGTATAATTTACAAATAAAATCAAAACATTTTTATAGTGGAGCTGCTCTCCCGTAGTATCGTCAATCTGCTTGTCGCCGTACTGCGATCTGTAATAAAGCTTTTCCTCCGCATTGTAATCAAACCAAGGATTTTGATAGCTGCTGAAGGACATGCTTACCTTGTTCGCCGTCGTACCGTTATTGATGTCCGTATCATTGTAATGGAAGGAGAACATTTTTTCATAATTATAATTATGCTCAGGTGCATATTCCATATAGTCAATGCCTGCCTGAATCATATCGCTGTTGGTATATACGTTATGTGGGGCATATCTGCTGTCATCTCTGTAATACATAATGCCGTCAAGATATAATCCGTTTAAGTTCTCGTAACCCGAATTATTAAGCTCTGCCTCTGCGTGTATGGACCAGCCATAATGTGCATAAAAGGCATCAAGCATATAAGCAAGCCATACATAGTAATGTCTTGCGCTTCTTACAGGTCCAAGCTTTTCTATTCCCGAATAATCCTGAAATACACACAGATATCTTGTAATTCCTCCCTCAACAGGAAATTCAAAGGTAAGGTCAGCCTTTTGAATACCTGACTGCGGCATAGCGTCGCTGATATTGTTTATCATAATGGAAAGCGGACGTACATTTTCGTATTTTTCATCAATCCACTCACCTGTGAGGTCACTTAAAATATATCCTTCCCTTGAATATATCTGTATATTTTCTGCGTCCTCCATCGTTGTAACCGGACTTATGCTTATCGTTGACGCCTCGGACGTCTCATCCTTATCCTTACCGCATCCCGTAGCTATCGTACTAAGAAGCATGGTTCCGATTAATATAGCTGCAATTTTATTCTTCTTCATTTTCCCTTGTATATCCTTTCGCTTCAAGAATTTCTTTCTGTTTTTTTTCCATCTGCTCCCGTTCGGCGTCATCCATGTGGTCGTAGCCTGCAAGATGCAGCATACTGTGCGCCGTCAGAAAAGCAAGCTCTCTTTTTCTCGTGTGTCCGTAAAGGTCTGCCTGACTGCTGACGCGGTCAATATTAAGCACAATATCACCAAGCACAAGCTCACCGCTGTCAGGATTAAAAAGCCATATGTCAGCTTCCTTTATAAAGGAAAAATCCCCGGGAGCCTCATACTCAAGCGAAGGAAACGACAAAACATCCGTTGGTGCGTCAATCCCACGCTGCTCTTTATTGATATATCTTATTCCCGCATCATCTGTAAATAATACATTAATCTCGCACTCATAGGGGCATTTTAAATATTCCAATGAAGCGTTTATAATGTCCTCCACGATAAAATGATAATTTGGGGGAATCGCAATATCTCCTTCCGTATCAAAGAAAATACCCATAGCATGTCCTTTCCTATATGCGTTTAACTATGCCATTTTATCACAACAATCCTATTTAATCAAGGTTTCGATTTTCCGCGTCCGTCTTTTGGACGGGAAGCTTGACGCGAGCGCTCCATAAGCATGTCATATTCCTCATAAGCATTTACGATTTTTTGCACAAGCGGGTGTCTGACAACATCCTCGCTTGTAAATGTGTTGACTGAAATTTCGTCTATTTTTCTGATAACCTTGAGTGCCACCTCAAGTCCCGACTTTGCATCCTTCGGCAAATCCTTCTGGGACAAATCCCCTGTAATGATTGCCTTAGAGCCAAAGCCGATTCTTGTAAGAAACATTTTCATCTGTGCAGGCGTTGTATTTTGTGCCTCGTCCAGCACGATGTATGCATTATCCAGCGTTCGTCCTCTCATATATGCAAGCGGGGCAACCTCAATCAGCCCCTTTTCCATATTTTTTAAAAAGGAGTCTGCACCCATGATCTCGTAAAGCGCATCGTAGAGTGGACGCAGATACGGGTCAACCTTGCTCTGCATATCGCCGGGCAGAAATCCAAGCTTTTCCCCTGCCTCTATTGCCGGTCTTGTAAGAATAATCCTGTTTACCTCATTATTTTTAAATGCTGTTATCGCCTTTGCCATTGCAAGATAGGTTTTCCCCGTTCCGGCAGGACCGACACCGAACACGATCATACTCTTATCAATGGCATCACAGTATTTTTTCTGTCCTAATGTCTTTGGCTTTACAGGCTTTCCGTTTATTGTATGGCATATGACGTCCCTGTCAAGCTCGCTGACTGCCTCCACATTGCCCGACATGGTAAGTGATATGGCATAATTTATGTTCTGCTCCGTAATGACGTTCCCACTTTTTGCAAGCTTTACCATCTCTCCTATGACCGACGCTGCCTTTTTAACACAAGCTTCCCCGCCTGAAAGCTTTAAAACGTCCTCCCTTAAGACAATTGTAACCTTGCAGGCACGCTCAATCAGCTTTATGTTCTTATCAAACTGTCCAAAAATATTTTGAATGTAATCACTTGGTATTTTTATAGTTTCAGAATACAAACTCATTCTTCTGCAGCCTCTCCTTGTTCAAATAAAGATATGTCGGAAGGAATGCCGACAAGCTCACTTGTTACCAAATGTCCGTCTGCATGGCATTTTCCATTTCTGATACTTATTGTAACATTATTTTCAAGTATTTCCACTCCTTTTTTTCGTAAGTCATCTATATATACCTGAAGCTTATTTTCTGCCTTTTCCTCCGCCTCCTCGTCAGTGTAGGTGGAAAGCTTCGGCTCGTACTCCGAAACAGTCGTTTTTTGATATGCAAGAGGTATGTAAAATGTATCAAACAGCTTCACCTTATTGTAGTCGGTTATCACATCATAGTTTACAAAGCTGTTTTCCTGCTTAAAGGGCTCAAAAACAGTTTCCCTTACAAAAAAAGAATAATAGGTTTTTTTATGTTCCGTGTAATTTTTTATGTAATGGTTCATGTCAAATTCATCTGTATAGCTTCTTTTTATCCGTCCGTAAACAAAGCCTGAAGCAGGAACATAATTTGTCTCAATCAGCTCATCGTATTCGTTGTAAATATTTACAACGCCTGTTATGAGGATATCCCCTTTTTTTACCTCATCTCCAGCCTCCACAACTGCTACGCCGTTTTTTACGAGAATTTCCGTAATGATACAGTCCTCTGACGCAACAATATTACACGGAATACTTCGCTCTGATATTGTATTATCCCTGATTGTTTCCGTAAGGGTTACATTAAGCTGTGTTCCCTTTAGCTCACAGCTAATCCATGAAATTTCAGGGTAATCCTCACGAAGGGTGTCCTCCAGCCATTTACAATTTACTGTGCTTACTTTACTGCCAATAGGCACATAATTTTCCTTTATTCTTTTTTCAATCTCCTCAAAGGAATAAAACCCCTCGCCCTCTATATTAATGTCCCAGACGAACGTCGTATATTTCCACACTAAAAAAAGAAACAGCATAAATCCTATGAGAAAGCATTTTCTTTTTCTGTATTTATGTAATAGGAACGGTATGCCCTTTTCAAGCATAATTGCAAGCTCCGTCCCTGTTTTTTCAGCAAATGCAAGCAGCCTTTTATAGTCTTTTCGATATACACATAGGGTAAGGGCATCTTCTTTTTTGGTAATATTCCATATTTTTACATTATTTTTATTACAGATATTGATTAATCTGTCCCCGCCCGCACCCTTTAGTATTAGTATGTAATAGCCCAATATATATTTTACAAGCTTTTTTAACATAACATCACCCTGAATATTTGCATATATGGTTTTACTATTTGCTCCATGAAATACCTTGGAGCTTTCCCTCTACAGCCATTTCAATACCTGTAAAGGAAGCAATCCTAAGCCTTTCACCATGTATGATAAGCACTCTGTCACGGCACAGTATTCTTATTTCGTTATCCGCTATTGAAATTATGCTTTTATATCCGTCTACATATGCTTTTTTATTATCGATCAAAGTTAATCTTGTCATAAAAAAACCATTTTGTTTTAAATATATTCCATGCAATAAAAAAAGATGCTACCCAATCGGGTAACATCCTTTGATAGACTTATTTATACTTGCGCTTTCTAGCAGCCTCTGACTTCTTCTTACGCTTTACGCTTGGCTTCTCGTAATGCTCTCTCTTACGAATTTCCTGCTGAATGCCAGCCTTCGCACAGTTTCTCTTGAATCTGCGAAGTGCGCTGTCCAAAGTCTCATTCTCTTTAACGATTACGTTTGACATATTACTCTCACCCTCCCTCCAGTTGCAAAATCAAATCTTTCGTGCTAAAAACAACTGTTTGGGTATTCTCCAAAATTGCACAACATTGATTATATCACAATATATTTTTTCGTCAACTAAAAAATGTTTTTTTTGGCAAATTTTTGCTGTATTTTATAGCTGAGCCTTTACTTTTTCAACGCCTGCCGAAAGTGCCTCGTCTATTCCTGCTGGATTTTTTCCTCCCGCCTGCGCCATGTTCGGGCGTCCACCGCCACCTCCGCCTACCATAGGGGCGATTTCCTTTATGATATTGCCTGCATGGGCGCCCTTGGCAACGGCATCATCTGTAGCCATAACGATAAGGTTTACCTTGCCGCCCATATCGGAAGCGAGAATGATAACTGAGCTTCCAAGCTTGGCTTTAAAGTCATCTCCCAAATTTCTAAGGGCATTCATGTCAACATCCTTTACCTTAACAGGCAGAATTTTTATTCCTGAAACCTCTACAGCGTCTGCCATTGCATCACCCACAGAGGATTTCGCCATCTTATCCTTCAGCTTTTCGTTTTCTGATTGGAGGCTCTTAATCTCTGCAAGCATGGCAGTAATTTTTTCAGCAAGCTTTGCAGGCTCCGTCTTTGCTGCGCTTGCAGCCGCATTAAGCTCCTCCTCAAGTTTGTTATAATACTCAATTGCGCCCTTGGAGGTAAGCGCCTCAATACGTCTTACGCCTGCCGCAACGCCCTGCTCAGACACAATCTTAAAGCTTCCTATCACATTTGTGTTAGGAACGTGGATACCGCCGCAAAGCTCCTTGGAAAACTCTCCCATGGTGACAACTCTTACCGTATCGCCGTACTTTTCGCCAAAAAGCGCCATTGCACCTGTTTTCTTTGCCTCCTCAAGCGTCATAATATCGGTTCTAACCTGTAAATCCTTTTCGATTTCTTCATTTACGATTGCCTCAACCCTTGCAATTTCTTCCTTTGTCATTGCTTTCATATGGGTAAAGTCAAATCTTAATCTGTCACAGTCCACATAGGAGCCTGCCTGCTCCACATGACCTCCAAGCACGATTTTAAGCGCCTTCTGTAACAGGTGTGTCGCAGAGTGGTTTTTGCAGGTAAGTCCCCTTCTGTCACTGTCTACCTGAAGCACAACCTTTTCATTTACGGAAAAATCACCTGACTCCACATATCCGATGTGGGCTGTCTTTCCACCAACAACCTTAACCGTATCTTTTACAACAAAGGTTGCATTTGGCGTGGAAATGATGCCTGTATCGCCACACTGACCGCCCATTGTTGCATAAAACGGCGTCTCAGCAGTAAGGATTGCGCCTGTTTCGCCCTCGGCAAGCTTATCTGCCACAGCATTTTCATTTGTGATTGCAACGATAGGCGACTCATAGCTTAATTTATCGTAGCCCACAAATTCCGTCTCAATTGATACAGGTATTTGCTCATAAACGGTAGCGTCAGCACCCATATAGTTTGTAACCTTTCGTGCCTTTCGTGCCGTTTCCCTCTGTATCTGCATTGCCTTGTTAAAGCCGTCCTCGTCCACCGTCATGCCTGCTTCCTCTAATATTTCCTTTGTGAGGTCAAGCGGGAAACCGTAGGTATCATAAAGCTTAAATGCGTTTTCGCCGCTAAGCTTATTTGTGCCTGCTTTCTTTATCTCGTCCACAAAAATGCTTAAAATGGAAAGTCCCTGATCTATTGTTCTGTTAAAGTTTTCTTCCTCTTTGTCTAACGTGGCAAAAATATGCTCCTGCTTGTCTGCAAGCTCAGGATATGCGTCCTTTGATACCTCAATCACGGTTTTGGAAAGCTCGGCAAGGAAACTTCCCTTTATGCCGAGCAGCCTTCCATGTCTTGCTGCACGCCGAAGCAGCCTTCTTAACACATATCCCCTGCCCTCATTGGAAGGGAGTATGCCGTCTGACGTCATAAATGTAACTGAGCGGATATGGTCTGTAATCAAACGGATGGATACGTCCGTTTTCTCACTTTCCTTATATGTAACATGTGCCATGTCACATATCTTATCCCGCAGCGCCTTTATTGTATCAACGTCAAATATGGAATCCACGTCCTGTACAACAACCGCAAGACGCTCAAGTCCCATACCTGTATCGATATTTTTGTGCTCAAGCTCCTCATAGTTTCCTTTTCCGTCATTGTCAAACTGGGTAAATACGTTGTTCCAAACCTCAATGTATCTGTCACAATCGCAGCCTACGGTACAATCAGGCTTGCCGCAGCCGTATTTTTCTCCCCTGTCATAGTAAACCTCAGAGCAAGGTCCACATGGTCCTGCGCCATGCTCCCAAAAATTGTCCTCCTTGCCAAACTTGAAAATACGTTCAGGTGCTATACCGATTTCCTTATTCCATATATCAAACGCCTCATCGTCCTCAAGGTAGACCGATGGATAGAGCCTGTCCTTATCAAGCCCCACAACCTCTGTAAGAAACTCCCATGTCCATGCAATTGCCTCATGCTTAAAGTAATCGCCAAAGGAAAAATTACCAAGCATTTCAAAAAACGTACCATGTCTTGCAGTTTTTCCTACATTTTCAATATCTCCGGTACGAATACATTTCTGACAGGTTGTCACTCTCGTCCTTGGCGGAACCTCCTGTCCCGTAAAATATGGCTTAAGCGGCGCCATGCCTGAATTGATAAGCAACAGGCTGTTATCATTGTGAGGAATAAGAGAAAAGCTGTTCATCTTAAGATGTCCCTTGCTCTCAAAAAATTCCAAAAACATTTTTCTAAGTTCATTTACGCCGTAGTTCTTCACTTTGCTGTCCTCCCTCTTTAAACGCCGCTACTGTTACTCGTCAGCATTTTCAGCAGCCAGCTTCTCATTTTTTCTTTTGCGAAGCACCTTTCCAACGCAAATGCCAAGTCCGGCACACACAATCATAACTACAAATTTGATTAAGTATGTTGCTAATTCTCCAAAAACTGCTCCCATTGATACATCCTCCTAAACTTTATATTATCGTCTGTCTGCAAATTCCTTTATAATATCCGCCCATGAGATGCCGCATTCTACCATAAGCACCATCATGTGGTAAAGAAAATCCGATATTTCATATTTTATTTCTTCACGGTCAGGATTTTTGGCGGCTATAACAATCTCCGTAGCCTCCTCGCCCACCTTTTTCAGTATTTTATCGATGCCCTTTTCAAAGAGATAATTTGTATAGGAACCCTCCTTCGGATGCTTCCTTCTGTCCTTGATTATCTCGTATTCCTCCATAAATACCTTTAATGGATTTGTGTCATTGTATTCCTTTTTAACAAGGTCGGTAAAAAAGCAGGTCGGACTTCCCGTATGACAGGCGGCGCCTATCTGCGACACCCTTGCAAGTATTGTGTCCTTGTCACAGTCAAGGGTAAGTGATTTGACAAACTGGAAATGTCCGCTTGTCTCTCCCTTTGTCCAAAGCTCATTTCTGCTTCTGCTGTAGTAGGTCATCCTGCCTGTATGTATTGTTTTTTCAAATGCCTCCTTATTCATATAAGCAAGCATGAGAACCTCATCTGTTTTGTAATGCTGGGCAATGACAGGGATAAGACCATCACTATTCAGCTTAAATTCATCAAAGCTTATGGCGCTTTCATATAAATTGACAGGTATGCCAGAAGCCTTGCACTGTTGCTTAATCTCCATAATATCATGCTTGCATATATTGTAAAGGCTTACAATTTCTGCTTTCGTATCTCGAAGCAGCGCTGCAATATCCTCATGATTGTCCGAATAGGACTGAACCATGATTGGCAGACCGACTTCCTTTCTGATATTTTTGACAACATCGGTATAATTATTCAGCTTATTCTGATGGATAAGCAAAAGCTCCCCTGCGCCATGCTTCTTTAACTGCTTTCCGTACTCTACAGGATTGTCACAGGATGTCAAATCAATGGTGACGATAATCCGTTCAGAACCAAAGCGGTCCGCCGCCTCCTGCACGATATTTATATCAATCAGCGGTGCACTTTTCATGCAGACCTTTGATGCCCCTGCATAAAGAAGCTTTTTGATGTCCTCAAGACGTCTTACGCCGCCGCAGGCTATGAGAGGCACGTCTATCTGTCTTGTAATTTCCTTAATGATGGAAATGTTTTTATCGATATCCTCCCTCTCGCATGAGCTGTCAAAAAAGGCAATCTCATCTGCTCCTGCATCATTAAAAAACAATGCGTCCTCAATCGGTGTTTCCAAAGAAATACAAGGTACTATTTTTTTGTAATCCATCTTTTTTCCTCCTTGTGCTTGGAATGTCAACCATTCAGGCTTCCCTTTGTAGAAAGTATGTTTTCGCCAAGCCTTTGGTCGTAGGTACACGCCATATCAAGTGCTCTTGCAAATGCCTTAAAGGCTGCCTCTATAATATGGTGGTTATTTTCTCCCGAAATCTGTTTTAAGTGGAGGTTCATTGCCCCACTGTAGGAAACGGCATAGAAAAATTCCTTTACCATCTCCGTATCCATATACCCAACCTGAGGAACGCTAAGCTTAAGGTCATAGGAAAGATATGGTCTGCCTGATAAGTCAACAGCCGATAGAACTAAGGTTTCATCCATGGGCAGCATAAAATTACCAAATCTGTTTATTCCCTTTTTGTCACCCAACGCTTTTTGTATTGCCTGTCCGAGAACAATGCCGGTGTCCTCAATGGTGTGATGGCAGTCGACAAATAAGTCTCCCTTTACGGTCAAATCCAAATCAAAGAAGCCATGCCTTGCAAAGCTAATCAGCATATGGTCGAAAAACCCAATGCCAGTGTCAACCCTTGCAATGCCTGTTCCGTCTAAATTGAGTGTCATCCTTATATCTGTCTCATTTGTTTTTCTGGAAATCTCTGCTATTCTGTCAGACAAACAATCACGCTCCTAACCTTCAAAATACAACTATTAATTATATCATTTTAATCGAAATTTAGCAACTGCTCCGTTATTTTCTGTTTTATTTTCTTGCTCTACCGCTTCTTTCTGCGTTGCTTTCTCCTGCGGCAGCTCCTCCCTGCCGATATTCAAAATGTCCACAACGCCAAGCACCTTGTCCATGTCGCTTATAATGTCCTGTTTTAGCTTAAAATAATCAAATTCTTTTCCCAAGGAAACCTCAAACATTCTGACCTTATCCCTGAGTATGGTCATGATATTACCATTAAAAATAATCGCCATGTCTCCTGAGAGTAAGTAGGAAGTGGTAGTCTTGCCAGGCACTGTTTTATGTAAATTCAATAAATATTCCATAAAATGGGGCGTCAGAACGTAAAACGCATCATGTCCGTCTTCTGCATAAATATTAAACTTGTCGTTAAATTTCTGATTTTCCGTCTTTATATCATCCAAGTCATTGAAAGTATATTTCAATCCCATTCCATATGACATAATAATCAGTCTGCCTGTAATCTTTTTTTCAAAGCGGAATTTTGAGATACAGCCATTAAAAACAGGACGATAGTTGTTATCATTCTTCCTTCGTCTGTATACAGTTAAATCACATTGTTCATAGTACACACCTTTGTAGATACCTGTAAGAAAATCCTCTGATGATATCTTACAGGAACCTTGATTCTCGTCCCATAGACCCAATCTCATAATCTCATTCTTACTAAACCCTTCCTCAGGATGATATGTATAATTTTGAAAAGACTTTGCAAGGGCAGGTGCTACAAGCACCTCCTTATATGCTTTTTCATATGCAAGCCTTGTCGTCTTTTGGTTTCTCGTAGCATAAATGATTGCTATTCCAACAGCAACAAGTAACGCACATACAAATACAGAGCCTGCCAGTCCCTTAATAACAAGCATAGATAACGGTCCAATCCATAAAGCAGCAAACAATGCAATAAAACTTACATTTGTAAGCTTGGTAAACAATTTTAACCTCTTATAAAGCACCTCCAAATCAGAAACACCATAGTTTACATCATTCATATATTTTCTCCTTCTTACTCAAACCTCACCTTTATGGAATTTGCATGTGCCGTAAGCTGCTCTGCCGTTGCAAAATCTATAATATCCTGTGAAACAGGCTGCAGTGCTTCCCTTGAGAAATAAATAATGCTTGACTTCTTTATGAAATCATCGACGGAAAGGGGCGAGAAAAACTTTGCCGTTCCGTTTGTCGGAAGCACATGGTTTGGTCCTGCAAAATAGTCTCCAAGCGGTTCTGAGGAATAATCCCCAATAAAGATTGCCCCTGCATTTTTAATCTTTGTCATTGTGTCAAAGGGATTTGCCGTCATAATTTCAAGATGCTCGCTTGCAATTTCATTTGCGGTATCAATTGCCTCCTGCAAATTCCTTGCAAGAAGAATATATCCGTAGGTGTCAACGGATTTACGCATGATGTCCTTTCTTGAAAGCTCACTTATAAACTGCTCCACTTCCTCTGATACTGCTTCGGCAAGCTTTTTTGACGTTGTAATCAGGATTGCTGACGCCATCTCGTCATGCTCTGCCTGTGACAAAAGGTCGGCAGCCACATATCTTGCGTTTGCCGTTTCATCGGCAAGGACTAATATCTCACTTGGACCTGCAACGGAATCAATGCTCACATGTCCAAATACACACCGTTTTGCAAGTGCCACAAAAATATTGCCCGGTCCCACAATCTTGTCCACCTTAGGAATACTTTCTGTTCCATATGCAAGGGCGGCAATTGCCTGTGCTCCCCCCGCCTTGTAAATTACGTCAACCCCTGCCTCATTTGCCGCTACAAGGGTGGTCGGATATACCTTGCCCTCACTGTTGCATGGAGTAGTCATAATAATGCTTCCAACGCCTGCAACCCTTGCAGGTATGACATTCATAAGGACGGAGGATGGGTATACTGCCTTTCCGCCTGGGACATATACCCCCACCTTGTCAATCGGCGTGATTTTCTGTCCAAGCATACTTCCATTATCCTTGGAGTCAAACCAGCTGTAGCATTTTTGCTTTTCGTGGTACTCCTTTATGTTTGCCTTTGCTTTTCTTATAATCTCAACCAAAGATGGTTCTACAAGACTGTATGCCTCGTCAATTTCCTCCTTTGTTACCGTTACATTGTCCTTATTGATTTTTGCCTGATCAAATTTTTCCGTATACTGAAACAATGCAGCGTCACCATTCTTATGGACGTCCTCAACGATTTCCTTGACGGTCGCCTCGTAAGAGCCGTAATTGTCAGGACTTCTCTTTAACAGGTTGGCAAGGATATCTTTTTTTGTTTCCTCGTTTAATTCTATAATTCGCATAATAATTCTCCTCCGTTTATATTAATAAAACATCAAAATACAAAAGCATAAAACGAAACCTATTAAATACAAAATAATGGAAATATACCCCATAGGACGATTTTGCGGCTTCTTTCTACATATTATGTATACACCAATCAAAAAGCCTGCCAAAAGAAATACACCGCCAATTACCTTACACCATGCAAAGCCTGTATACGATAAATCAACATAATTCGATGTATTAAACTGTATTCCAGTTCCAATCAAGCTTGTATTATATTGTTCAATCATATTTTTAACCTTCGACTGATATTTTGTCATCTTTCCCTTAAGAACAACCTTTTTGACGGCAAACCCATTGCTGTCGAAATTGTCTTTATACCATGATTTGTTTGCTCTGACAATACAATAATTTGTACCGCTTTCATCTATCACTGCATAATAATGCTCTGTTCCGACGGGAATAAAGTTGATTGAATGTTTATATTCACATACCTCGGCAGCAAAAACAGCCTCCCCTGATACATATGTATTTACAGCTTCATTATCAAATAAATTGCCTGTCGGCTTACTCGCTAGTGCTCCAATCCCGGTAATCAAACACCATATGCCATAACATTCAATTAATACCATAAGTATAATTAAAAAAACAAACCCCGATTTTTCTTTTTTCATAACTGAGTATCTCCTTATTACTTTTCTCCGTTTTGCAATAAAAACATGTACCGCCTACTCTTTTATCAGCTCATTCAAATCATTTAACAGCTTTCTGATACGCTCATGCTCCATTTTAAGGCTTACCTGATTGACAACGACCCTTGCAGAAAGCGGACAAATCTCCTCAAGCACCTCAAGCCCGTTTTCACGAAGGGTTGAGCCTGTCTCAACAATATCCACAATAACCTCAGCCAAATCCACGATAGGTGCAAGCTCTACGGAACCGTTCAGCTTAATAATTTCCACAGTCTGATTTTTTTTATTCTGAAAATAATCCTGTGCAATGTTAGGATATTTGCTTGCCACCCTGATTATCTCATTTTTTGTAAGAAGCTCCCTTGCAGACGCAGGACCACAGACACACATTTTACAGTTTCCAAAGCCTAAATCCATAACCTCGTAGAGATTTCTGCCCTCCTCCAATATGGTGTCCTTTCCAACAACACCGATGTCCGCAGCTCCGTATTCCACATAGGTTGGAACGTCCGAAGCCTTTGCAAGAAAAAATTTTATTTTGTGCTCCTCGTTTGTAAATATCAGCTTTCTCGTGTCGGGGTCAAGGGCTTCCCCACAGGAAATTCCCATCTTTTCAAAAAGGGTCAGCGTTTTTTTTGCAAGCCTGCCCTTTGCAAGTGCAAATGTTAAATATCTCATAGTCTATACCTGTCATCCTCTCAGTTATTTTAATTACCATAAAAATTTTCTACATGATATCCCCAAGCTTTATGGTTTCTTTTGCATCATCAATAACGGAAATCACGTTAATATCAAGCTGTGATGTAAAATGATACACTCCTGACAAATGCATTTTCTTTGCATATTCCACATAATCCTCCACCGTATGCTTTGAGGATTTTCTGATAAGCTCGATTTTCTTTCCTTTATTTCTAAGGCTTGTCGCAAGCTTTATGGCATTTGCCTGATACTCTATATCGTACAAAACAAGAATATTGGAATAATCAACCTCAACCTCTACCTTATTTCTTGACACAGCCATCATAAGCTCGTCCACATAGATTGCAAAGCCGACTGACGCTGCATCCTTGCCAAACTGGGACAGAAGGTTATTGTATCGTCCGCCCTTTACAATGGCATCTCCCGTTCCATATGTATACCCGCGAAATACAATTCCTGTATAGTAATTATATCTGTTTAGCATGCCAAGGTCAAAGCCCACGTAATTTTCATATCCGTAATTTGTAAGGGCATGATATACCTTTTCCATGCGGTCAATCGCCAAAAGGGACGTGCTGTTTGAAACAAGCCCTCTTGCACGCTCCAGCATGTCAAGACCGCCGAACAATGTCTCAAAGGACGTAAATGCAAGCTTCATTTCCCTGCTTATATCAAGGGTTTCAACAAACTCACTTAAACCAAAAAAATTCTTGATATGAATGTAATCCCTTATTTTATTTTCCGTATCAATATCAAGTCCTGCCTCTTCAATCAGTCCTTTAAAATACTCTATCTCACCGATTTCAATCTGAAATTCCGAAAGCCCTGATGCTTTTAAGCAGCTTATGACACATGCGATTGCCTCGGCATCTGCAGCAGAGCTGTCGTCATTTACAAGCTCTCCGCCTATCTGTGTACATTCATTGAGCTTTCCCTGATGCAGCGGTGCATTTGTAAATGTATTTCCCTGATAACACAGCCTGATTGGAAGCTCCTCATTGGCATAATATTTTGCAACGCATCTTGCAACGCTTGGTGTAAGATCGGGTCTTAACACAAGCGTATTATTATTTCTGTCAAAAAATTTATACATCTCATTTGATGGGGCTGAGCCTTTGTCCATGTTAAATATATCAAAATATTCAAAGGATGGCGTTTCTATATCCTGATAAGAAAAAAGTGCAAGCACATGATGGATTTTATCAACAATTTTAAGCTTTTTCTTACATTCAATTCCATATATGTCCCTGACTCCGTCAGGGGTGTGCAACAATTTATCGTTCATTTTTACTTCATGCGGCTGTTGCACTAAGAATATTGACACACGCACATAAAAATCGTTTGAATATGTCAATGCGTTATAGTATCTTGCGTTGCTATATCTTTTATTGTGCAAAAACATATTTTGTTATTAAAGTATCAAAATTCTCAGTGCAACAGCCCATACTCCTTTCTGTTCCGCATAATTTTTCTGTTTTCCATTTTTCATATTATTTCAGTTGCTTCATCACTTTAAAGTGATAATTCACTACTTAATTACCAAAGCAAAACATGGTAATTATAATAACATAAAATAATAATGTCAAGCAATTTCATGATTTCCCTATATTTTTATGTAATGCTGCCTCTTTATTTTTCCTTTATCTATTCTCCTTATCTTTTCCCTATCTTTTCTCTTATATATTTCCTTTATTTTCTTTATCTTTCTCCCTTATCTTTTTTCCGTATATTCTTTTGCTATATGACAGTGTTCTTCTATTGATAAAAGCTTATTTCCCTCAAATATGAGTTCAATAACATAAGGCATCCAATCTACAATACGAAGAAAATCCTTTACTCCAAACTCAGCATTATAAAAATTTAAAATCGAGCTTAACGCCGTTCCATGAGTTCCTATTACAATCCGTTTATCAGCATTTGCCGCAAGAATATCCCCTAATGCTTCCATATTTCTTTTTTGCACCATATTAATTGATTCGCCGTCTTTCTCATGGAAATCATGGTTTTCCCATCTCTTTTTTAACAGCCCATTGGCAAACATATTACCGCCATCGCCAGATTTTCTCTCACGCAGCCTTTCATCAGTTATAATTTCTTTTCCGTAAAATGCTGCCGTAGCTGCAATTGTATCATAACTTCTCTTATATGGACTACTGTAAAATACATCTATTTCCTTATCTCTCAAAAAATCAAGCACAATTTCTGCGTCCTGTTTTCCTTCATTCGTTAAAGGTCTTGTCCTGTCATCTACCCATTGATAATCAGGCTGTGCATGTCTCACAAAATATATTGTTGTCACAACTAATTCCTCCATTTCCCACGCTGCAAGAACAGATATATCTAATTGATAATATCGTTTGCTATTTCTATTTGGCGTTCCAGTGCTTTCTTCAACTCCTCAAAGGGATTTCATACTTATATCTTCTGTCCAAGCAAATCAATTAATTCAAGAACATATGCTTTCTTCTTATCTGACAGATTATAGAATTTTTCCAAAGCGCTCAACATTTTGTCATCATGGCGGATTTTGAGCCATAATTCAACTTGCCCTTCATAATTAGGTTTTTCTTTTTCCTTACCTGTCATTAAATAGGTTAAAGAAACGCCTAAAAAATCAGCTATTTGTTGCATTTTATCCTGCTTCGGCGTACTTCTTCCCATTTTCCAATCTGTCAATGTTGAAGAAGCTATCCCCGTAGCTTTTGTCACATCAGAAGGTTTTAGCCCAGCATTTTTAAGTAATTTTTGAAAAATCTCGTACATAAATTCTCCTTTGAAATAAATCTCGGAAATACGGAAAATTAATATTGACTTTTACGAAAATCCATAGTAGAATAACAACACAATCTACGGAAATCCGAGAGAAAATATAAATAAAGCATAGAGATTTATTTCGTTCTTAAAAAAAATATTATTGTAATTTTTTTTACTATAACGAATTTCCGTAATTAACGCAAGCTATTTTTCTATGAGAGAATTTGCTTATATATGAAGTACCAAAGACGGTGATTTGTCCTGACTTTCATATACAAGAAGCTTTATAAGTTTTTTATTACAAATTATAGACAATGAATTCTAAAATCTCAAAATTAATGTTATAATAAACATTGTTTGCAAGAGGAGAAAATTATGAAAAATGTATTAGAGCTTGATAATATTTATAATTTAGACTGTATTAAAGGAATGAAAAAAATTGACAATGAAACCATTGATTTAATGATTGCCGATCCTCCTTATTTTAAGGTTGTAAATGAAAAATGGGACTATACATGGAAAACGGAAGAAGATTATATTAAATGGTCTATAAAATGGTTTCAAGAAGCATTTAGAATATTAAGAATAGGGGGATCATTCTATTTATTTGGATATTTTCGTATGCTTTCTCTTTTAGTACCTTATTTGCAAGATATCGGTTTTGAAATTAGGCAAGAAATCATAATTGACAAAGGTATGCAGGCTGTTTCTGGTCGTGCTACAAAAAAATATAAAATGTTCCCTAACACAACCGAAAGTATTTTATTTCTTGTAAAAGATAATAAGCCTTATGTAAAAAAAATACTAAAAGACCGACAAAAAGAATTAGGCTTAAAAGCTTATGAAATTAACGAGCGTCTTGGTGTTAAATCCAATGGTGGAGGTATGTGGAGCATTTATACAGGAAACAATATATGCAAGCAATTTCCTACCGAAAGTTCTTGGAATAAATTAATGGAAATTTTGGATTTAGATATTGATTACAAAAAAATATCTATTACTTTCAATCCCACTATGAAAATTACAAGTGTTTGGACGGATATTAATTTTTATGAAGAAAAAAGAATTCATCCTACACAAAAACCTTTAAAATTAATTGAAAGATTAATTTATACAAGCAGCAATGAAAATGATATTATTCTTGACCCTTTTATGGGAAGCGGTGCTACTGCTGTTGGTGCCGTTAAAATGAATAGACGTTATATAGGTTTTGAACTTGACAAAGAATATTGTGACAAAGCTATAAATCGTGTTGAAAAAGAAAAGAAGAACTAATCAAGTTCTTCTTTATTTATTATATTAAAATATACTTTAGGGATTTCGTCTTTATATGGCTTTATTAATGGAATGTACACACTTTTTGCAAATTCATCAACAAAACATTCATATTTATCATCATTTATTTGTAACCATTCATCAATACTTTTCAGAATTTTATTTTTGCAAGCTCTGTCATTGACTTTTATATTAAATTTATCAGCTACGTGATTTAGATTTTCTAAAGTTATAGTACTTGCTCTCGCAAACAATGAAAATTTAACTCTATCACACTTTTTAACATCCGGCATAAAAATACGAGTTTCTATTGTATTGTCCTCTTTTATTGTAGACTCATATATTTTTATTGGTTTCGTTAAATAATATTTGAATTGATACGGCCACATATTAAACGGAGCCTTTGAGCTGGATTTTGCCCTTATATTAAAATAGTAATCTACCATACAAAGAGAAAAGCCAAAATTTTTAGGATCAACTTCCCATATAGAAATATCTATATCATTAATGTTCACTGAATTAAATTCAAATAATACAAAATAATAAACTTCAGGCTCTATCATTTTCTCTAAGTCTTCATATTTTTTTATTGTAAGTAACCACTTTGAATCATTATTCCTCTGTATATTCTCAGAATTACAAACTGAACATTTACTCTCTATACTTGACACAACATTACCACAAGTTAAACATTTTCCAAGCTGATCAACCCTATAACAAGTTTTTATTTCTCCATATTTATCTTCTGACAAAATTATATCATAGCCTCTTGCACCGGATTTTCCACCTTTATATCCTGTTACTATACTTACCAAATGTTGACCTATATAACCCATTCTTGCCTGAGGTGTTTGATTTGTAATTGCTGACCAATAATTCACTTTTTTTCTTAGATCTAAATAAAGGTCTTTAATGAGTTGATCTGCCATGTGTATTGTCTTTTGTTTTTCTTCATTCATATTTTCACTTCCCAGTAAGTAAGATTTTTTTATTATAACATCTTTTTCATAATTATACCATTATAATCAATTATGGGTATAATTTATAGTAATGATACTCTAATTTATTTTTTATACACTATCTGACACATTTTATAGTCTTTATCCAACTCTGTGACTTTACAGTAAAAATTTTATAATTGTTATCTTTTAATAAAACAAGAAAAAAGCAAAAAATCAGAACATTCGTTTGCATTTCAAACAAATGTGTGTTATGATAGATTTCAACAAGTAAATAATTTGCTGTAGGTCTTGCAAAATTTCTTATTTTCAAAAGATAAGCTGTACAATGCACAATGGACGTTTGCAAATACCTATAAGTTATTTTGAAAGGAGTTTTTACATGGGTAAAGATACATTGTCTCCTAAGCAGGAGCAGATTTTGGAATATCTCAAGGAATGTATCCTTAAAAAAGGATATCCGCCTGCTGTAAGGGAGATATGTGAGGCTGTTCATCTCAAATCAACCTCATCCGTACATGCACATCTTGCTACGTTGGAAGAACGTGGATATATACGAAAGGACCCGACCAAGCCGAGGGCAATTGAAATTCTCGACGATACCTTTAATTTAAGCAGGCGTGAGCTTGTCAATATCCCTATCGTGGGAACCGTAACCTGTGGCGAGCCGATTCTCGCTGTTGAAAATATAGACGGCTATTTTCCTGTCCCGCCTGAATATCTGCACACGACCAAGGATACCTTCATGCTTAAGGTTAAGGGTGACAGCATGATTAATGCCGGCATATTCGATGGTGACCTTGTTATGGTCGAGGAGACAAACACTGCAAGAAATTCCGACATTGTCGTGGCGCTGATAGATGATTCTGCCACTGTCAAGACATTTTACAGGGAAAACGGTCATATCCGCCTTCAGCCTGAAAATGACACGATGGACCCTATTATCGTAAATGACGAAATGTCCGTCCTAGGCAGGGTAATCGGATTGTTTAGAACATTTTAGGTTGATAAAAACAAAAAAAGGGCTGTCGCAGTAAGGATTACATAGTTGTTTACCTCGGACAAGCCCTTTTTTATTTTGTATTCTTACTGCGACAGCCTCTTTTATTACAGTACATATTGAAGTCTGTTTATGTATCTTTTTGCTTCCTCCACATCATTGACGTTTGCGTTAAGCGTCACATCAAGCTGTTTTATTTGTTTTTTTCTTGTATACATGGCTATGGTTGCCATGATTCTTGCCCGAACGATTATGGCTATCTGCTCTGTCGTCATATCCTTGTATTCCTCATAGTCTATTGGCGGCAGGAAAATAACCTTTGTCCTTACGGGAGAAGGCGCCATGCTTTCAAAGACCTTATAGGAATCTATAATTGTCACAGGGACAATGGGACATTTCGACCTTACGGCACATTTAAAAGAACCGGGATGAAAATCCTGTACATTGTTATGGTTGTCATCATATCCGCCCTCAGGAAATATGATGTACTTTCTGCCCTCTTTTACCTCGTCCACAATTTTTCTGATTGTCATAACCTGACTTTTAATATCTTCCTTTTTCAGACGGCTGCCTTTTATCAAATCCATAAAAGGATCTACGATCGGCAGTCTTGAACGCTTTTCATCCATCAAAATTGTGCATGGCGTAGGGTGTCCATACATGATGCCGAGCGCATCATATTTTCCCTGATGATTGGAATACATGATATATCCTCCTGATTTTGGAAGATTCTCCCTGCCATACACCCTTGTAATGACGCCGCCGTTATATCGCAGTATTCTAATGACCTTTTTAGCAATCTTATATCTTGCCATTTCATCATATCTTTCTGCATGTCGTTCCACATATCTGCCTACGCCCAGATAATATATGATAAATGGCAGTGAAATAATAATTACGAAAAAAAATCTAAACATTCCTCACGCTCCACATGATTAAACAGAGCAGGAAAAATTCCTGCCCTGCTTGTTTTTATTTTGAAAAAACCATTACGTACTCTGTATAGTCAGCAAAATCCTCAGAGCTTGCAAAGTCAATCGTAAATGTATCTTCTGTGTAATAGATTGTGTATTCTTCTACGCTATTCCACATTTTACCTGAGCCATTACCATTATCCGAATAATTATATGGTACCTCATATCCATCGGTTGTTTGCTTGAAATAAATATAATCATCCTCAATACGCAGTGTCATTTCACCATATCCCATGGAATCAATATCGCTGTAACCATACGAAACGCCCTCAAGCCGCATGGAAGAAATGCTGTAGGTTCCATATGATATGCCATCTGCATCATCATCAAGGTCATCGTAATCATCAAGTCCACCATAATCGTCATGGTCATCGTAATCGTCAAGGTCATCATAATCACCAACTGACGAATCAAATGATGAATCATTATTGCTAAGTTCCTTTGGCTCATCCTTTTTAAATACAAAATGGATAAGACAAAAAACAATTGCGGCAATTAATACAACTGCACCAATGATAACACCTATGATTAAGCCTGTATTCTGCTTTTTCGGCTGATTATATCCACCACTCGGCTGAGAATTGTACGTAGACTGCTGGTAACCTCCGTTTGCCTGTGGATTATACATAGGCTGGGAATTTCCTACATTTGCTTGTGGATTATACCCAGTCTGTAGATTTCCTCCTCCCTGTCCGTAGCCGTTACTTGGCGGCTGTTGATTATTCATATTTTGCGATTGCTCAGATGCCAATTTAAAACCTGACTGCTGGGCATTATTTAACTCACAGCCGCATACAGGGCAAAAATTCGTGCTTCCATCTGCAATGCTGTTTCCACATTTTGGACAATACATTGTAAGTCTCCTCCTAAATTATTTATATCCTGTTTGCATAATATAATTATTGTAACTATATGCAGTTTCTACACTAAAATGAGTATTTACAATCATTTTAATAGTTTACAATCTTGCCAAACTCAGCCTTCAGGGAAGCGCCTCCAACAAGACCACCGTCAATGTCAGGCTGTGCAAAAAGCTCAGATGCATTTCCTGCATTTACGGAGCCGCCGTACTGTATGCGGACTGCCTCTGCTGTTGCAGCATCATAAATTTCTGCGATACAGTCACGGATTCCCTTACATACCTCCTGCGCCTGCTCTGTAGTTGCAGTTTTTCCTGTTCCGATTGCCCAGATTGGCTCATAGGCAATTACAAGCTTCTTAACATCATCAGCGGCAACACCATCTAAATCAGACTTAATCTGAAGCCTGATCCAATCCATGGTAACACCCATTTCTCTCTGCTCAAGCGACTCACCGCAGCAAAGAATAGGAGTAAGTCCTGCTGAAATTGCCTTCTTAACCTTCTTGTTAAGTAAACAATCACATTCCTTGAAATAATCACGTCTCTCTGAATGTCCGATAATAACGTACTTAACGCCTGCATCTACGAGCATCTCTGCTGAAATCTCACCTGTGTATGCGCCCTTATCCTCAAAATACATATTCTCAGCGCCCACCTGTACATTTGACCCCTTAACAGCCTCAACTACAGGTACGATATCGATTGCAGGAACACAGTAAACGACATCCACTGCATCATTTTTTACAAGTGGCTCAAGCTCTGCAACAAGAGCAGTTGCCTGAGAAGGCGTCATGTTCATCTTCCAATTTCCTGCTATAATTTTTTTTCTTGCCATTTGAAATTCTCCTTATTTTCGTTCTTCATTTTTGCATCTATATACATTTATTTATCGTTTGCTGCCGCAACACCCGGAAGCTCCTTACCCTCAAGGAACTCAAGGGAAGCACCGCCGCCTGTTGAAATGTGGCTCATCTTATCGCCATATCCAAGCTGATTTACGGCTGCTGCGGAATCACCGCCGCCGATGATTGTAGTCGCGTCAGTTTCAGCAAGTGCTGCTGCTACTGCCTTTGTTCCGACTGCAAGCGTAGGGTTCTCAAATACACCCATAGGTCCGTTCCAAACAACCGTTTTTGCTGTCTTAACTGCATCTGAGTAAAGCTCGATTGTCTTAGGTCCGATGTCACAAGCCTCCTTGTCTGCAAGCATCTTGTCTGCATCACATAAAACAGTGTCCACAGGAGCATCTATCGGATTTGGGAACGCATCTATCATAACGGAATCTATAGGAAGAAGCAGCTTCTTTCCAAGCTTTTCTGCCTTATCCATCATTTCCTTACAGTAATCAAGCTTCGTTTCATCAACAAGTGAGTTACCAATCTCATATCCCTTAGCCTTGAGGAATGTATATGCCATACCACCACCGATAATGAGTGTATCACACTTCTCAAGAAGATTTGAAATAACGTTAAGCTTGTCCGCAACCTTTGCACCACCGAGAATGGCAACAAAAGGTCTTACCGGGTTTTCTACTGCATTTCCAAGGAAATCAATCTCCTTCTGCATAAGGTAACCTACAACGGCAGTATCAACCAAGCCTGCAACACCTACATTTGAGCAGTGTGCTCTGTGGGCAGTACCAAATGCGTCATTTACAAATACGTCACAAATGCTTGCCAAATCTTTAGCGAACGCCTCTCCGTTTTTTGTCTCCTCTGGTCTGAAACGGGTATTCTCAAGAAGAATCACGTCGCCCTCCTGCATAGCCTCAACAGCAGCCTTAGCGTTTGGTCCTACAACCTCTGGGTCAGCGGCAAACTTAACCTCCTTGCCAAGAAGCTCTGAGAGACGTTTTGCAACAGGAGCAAGTGTCTTTGTTGCCTTATCCTCCTCCGTCTTAACCTTTCCGAGATGTGAGCAAAGGATAACCTTTCCTCCGTCAGCAATCAGCTTCTTTATGGTTGGAAGTGCTGCAACAAGTCTGTTCTCGTCTGTAATCTGTCCTTCCTTAAGTGGTACATTGAAATCGCATCTGCAAAGAACACGAAGTCCCTTTACGTTAATATCATCTACTGATTTTTTGTTTAATGACATTTTATATTGTCCTCCTGTAATATACTTTAAATTTAAAAACAAAGCGTCTTCGACGCTGTAGTTCAAATCCCAGCAGGCTCCGTAAGGAGCGTGCCTATAAAAGAAATAAAAGGTCCGGTCCAAATGACCGGACCTTTTTAGGTCTGCATAAACTGAATCTATCAGTCTTAATTATTAGCCTAACTCTGCGAAGTACTTGATTGTTCTAACCATCTGGCTTGTGTATGAATTCTCATTATCATACCATGAAACAACCTGAACCTCATAAAGGTCATCAGCAATAGGAGCTACCATAGTCTGAGTTGCATCAAAGAGTGAACCATATCTCATTCCGATAACGTCAGATGAAACGATCTGATCCTCGTTATATCCGTAAGACTCTGATGCAGCAGCCTTCATAGCAGCGTTGATGCCCTCTTTCGTAACATCCTTACCCTTAACTACAGCAGTTAAGATTGTAGTTGAGCCTGTTGGTACAGGAACTCTCTGTGCAGAACCGATTAACTTTCCGTTTAACTCAGGGATAACTAAGCCGATTGCCTTAGCAGCGCCTGTTGAGTTAGGAACGATGTTTACGGCAGCAGCACGTGCTCTCCTTAAATCACCCTTTCTGTGTGGTCCGTCAAGAACCATCTGGTCGCCAGTGTATGCATGGATTGTTGACATGATACCTGACTGGATTGGAGCATAATCGTTAAGAGCCTTAGCCATAGGAGCTAAGCAGTTTGTAGTACATGATGCAGCAGAAATAATTGTGTCATCCTTAGTAAGCGTGTTCTCATTTACGCTGTAAACGATAGTAGGAAGGTCATTTCCTGCCGGAGCTGAAATAACAACCTTCTTAGCGCCTGCATCAATGTGAGCCTGTGATTTAGCCTTTGATACATAGAAACCGGTACACTCAAGAACAACATCTACGTCAAGCTGTCCCCAAGGAAGGTTCTTAGCATCTGCCTCTGCGTAAATCTTTAAAGTCTTACCACATACTGTAATTGTACCTGCCTCATCATCAGCCGTAACCTGATCAGCATTTGCGTACTTACCCTGTGATGAATCATACTTTAATAAGTGTGCAAGCATTGAAGGCTTTGTCAAGTCATTGATTGCTACAACTTCATAACCCTCTGCATCAAACATCTGTCTGAATGCAAGACGACCGATACGTCCAAAACCGTTAATTGCTACTTTTACTGCCATTTTTTATTCCTCCTAAGTTTTGAAATAAATTTATAAGTACTGCTTGGCAAGCAGTAAATTATCTTTTGCCATCTGTTTTAAGCGGATGGCATGTCCCAACAAAAGTTGGTAGCTTTTGCTAATTTCCACAAATTTATAATAACTTTTTTTAGTACAAAATTCAAGTGTTAAATTGCCAATTTTTTCTTCTTTTTTCGATGAAAAACAACTTACAATGATTATATGCCTTGATGCGTGTATTCAATTAAAATAAAAGGCTTAAATTAAATATAAAAAATATTGAAATTGCTTTTTAAAAAATATACAATTACTTTGTTATGCAAATTTCGGGCTGCGAGGACATTCATTTAGAACAAGAAAAACATACTATTGCACAACAGGTAATATCATAGGCAATATCACAAGCTAAGGAGGCAAGGAATCATGATTTTCCCCGATTATCACATACATACATCATTTTCTTCAGATTGCAAGAGTAATATACATGATATTATAAAAAAGGCAAAAGAAAACGGTCTTACGTCAATGTGCGTGACAGACCATTACGATATAGATTTTCCCTTGCAAAAGGCTGATCCGACAATGGATTTTTATTTAGATACGGATAATTATTACGCATATATGTCCAATGTTAAAAATTCCGTATCACAGGATTTTGACCTTAGAATAGGCGTTGAGCTGGGCGTTATGCCAAGTGTTACAAAAAAGGCTGCAGAATATGTTAAAAACCATCCTGAGCTTGATTTTGTTATATGCAGCACCCATCTTGTTGACGGGCTTGACCCTTACTATCCTGAATACTTTGCGGATAAAACGGACAATGAGGCTTACAGAAGATATTTTGAGGAAATTTTAAATACGGTCCGGGACTTTCATACATTTAACGTGTACGGACACTTAGATTACATTGTAAGATATGGAAGAAAGCACTATGAAAGCTTCCAATACGCTGACCATATGGATATTTTAAGGGAAATTATTAAAATTATTGTAGAAAACGGATGTGGCATCGAAATAAACACATGCAGTCTTTATAAGGGGCTTCCATATCCGCATCCACACAAGGACATCCTCAGACTTTATAAGGAGGCAGGCGGCGAGATTATTACAATCGGCAGCGATACCCACGACATCGTTCATGTGGGATATGGCTTTGACATGGCACGTCAGCTTCTGCTTGACAACGGCTTTCGCTATTACTGTACCTTTGAGAAACAGAAGCCGACCTTTGTAAAAATATAAATATGCGGCATTTAGCTTTTCCCATGTAGCTGAAAATCCTCATACTGCGGTGACATACTCCTAAGCTTCCTTATGATTTCTTCCAGTCTGTTACATACAATGTCCACTTCCCGCTTTGTTGTTTCATGGCTTATGGTAAGCCGCAGCGAGCCGCTTGCAATATCCTTCGGCAATCCGATTGCCGTAAGCACATGGGATGGATTTTTTGAAGCAGACGTACAGGCAGAGCCGGTTGACGCACATATACCATTCATGTCAAGCATGATAAGCAGCGATTCCCCCTCCACAAACTGAAAACTGAAGTTTGTATTATTGGGCAGCCTGTTTGTCATGTGTCCGTTTACTCTTGTATATGGTATTGTATTCATGATTTTGTTAATCATATAATCTCTTAAATTTCTCTCATATGATGCTCTTTCCTGCATCGTTTTTTCAGCAAGCTCCACTGCCTTGCCAAGACCTGCTATGCCAGGGACATTCTCCGTTCCCGCCCGCATGCCTTGCTCCTGCGCTCCTCCGTGGATAAAGCTTCCTATGTTCATTTTTTCATTTATATACAGAAAGCCTGTACCCTTAGGTCCATTCAGCTTATGTCCGCTTGCAGACAGCATATCTATTTTTAATTCCTTTACGTCTATGGGAAGATGACCGTATGCCTGCACTGCGTCCGTATGGAACCATATCCCTTTACTTCTTGCAATTTCCCCGATTTCCTTTATTGGCTGTATGCTCCCGATTTCATTGTTTGCAAACATAACGGATATTAAAATTGTATCGGACCTAATTGCCCTCACAAGCTCATCAAGCTTTATGATTCCATTTTCATCCACATTTACATATGTTATATCAAAGCCAAGCTTTTCAAGGGCTTCACATGTATGCATTATGGCGTGATGCTCTATTTTTGACGTTATTATGTGCTTTCCTTGGTCCGAATAGGCCTTTGCCGTCTCCATAAGCGCCCAGTTATCTGCTTCTGAGCCTCCTGCCGTAAAATATATGCTTTCCGGCCCCGTATTAAGGGATAACGCAATTTTTTTTCTTGCATGTGCCATCACTGCCCTGCTGCTTTCGGAAAATCCGTATATGCTTGAAGGATTGCCATACAGCTTGGAAAAGTATGGCAGCATTTCCGCCAAAACCTCAGGATGCGTCCTTGTTGTAGCCGCATTATCCATATAAATTATATTGTCCATCCTTTATTTACTCCTCTTTTATTTTACTCTATGGGAAATCCCCCAAATCTTATATGTGCATACTTTTATGATGCCTGCGTAAAACTGCAATGTCAAAAGCATTTTCCTGTAATATTAATGTGGTTTTGTTAATATATTTTAAATCAAGAGCAGCTTTAGGATATCGGCTTGTCAAAAAAAACAATTATTAAAGGCACCTTAATATTAACCATAGCAGGTATAGCCACAAAATTTTTAGGATTCTATAATAGAATATTCTTGACACGTACAATAGGTGTAAAGGAAATCGGAATTTATCAGCTTGTTTTTCCGCTTTACATTCTCGCCTTTTCCATGTCCTGTTCAGGGCTTGCCACGGCACTTACAAAGCATATATCTTATTTTCTCGGACAAAATAAGCACCGCTCCATGAGACGCATATCTAAGCTTTGTTTTTTGTTGTCCGTAGGCATAAGTTTGATTGTCTGTTCGTCTATATACCTTTTTTCTGAATTTTTATGTACAAACATTTTAAAAAACAGCGACTGTATACCACTGCTGAAAACTATAATCATCGCTATTCCTTTTGTCGCCCTTAAAGCGGGAATCAACGCTTTTTTTGTCGGTGTGGATAAACCAGGATTTCAGGGAATCACAAACTTTTTTGAACAGATTATCCGAATAGGCACAGGAATGTTTCTTGCACACATCTGGGCGGCAGACAGGCTCGATGCAAGGCTTGCCGTTATCGCTGTTGTTACAGGCGAAATAGCCGCTACATTTTTATCAGCCACCTTCTTTATCGTTAATAAAAATAAATATATGCCTGTCGTTAAAAATGTGGATAAACCCGTTAAAGCACAGGAAAATTCAAATGACAACGCTATAGGAATTTTAAAGCCCTATGTTATGGATGCAGTTCCAATAACAACAAACAATCTTATGCTTACGCTTTTTTCCAGCCTTGAGACGATTTTGATTCCTGCCATGCTCTATTACTATTACATGAACAGCGATAAATCAATGGAAATATACGGCATTATAACAGGAATCGTTATTCCCTTCCTGCTGTTTCCTTCAACAATCACCACATCACTCTCAACGATGCTGCTTCCTGCTGTGTCCTATGCAAGGGCAAAAAGCAACCGTGCCCTTATTGTTGAGGCAATTAAAAAAAGCCTCATGTTCTGCTTTGTTTTAGGACTTTTGGCATGGGGCTTTTATATGATTTTCGGCAAAGCCTTATGTGTATTCACATTTAAAAATGAATATGCAGGCGTGCTTTTACAGAAAATAAGCTTTCTTTGTCCGTTTATCTATATGTCGGGAACCATGTCCGCCATACTAAACGGAATGGGAAAGGCATTTGGCAACCTTATGATAAATGTTGCGGGACTTGTGGTTCGCATTATAATAACCGTTACCCTTGTTCCCACATATGGCATAACCGCATATTTTCTCGGAATGACTGTAAGCTATCTCCTCCTTGACGCATGTATGCTTATTGTGGCAGCGAGAAGTTTAAATGTAAAAACGGCATAGATTTGTATTTTGGCATACCTGATTGTACTCACGGATTTTTGAAACATACTGCATCTTAAACAGTCATATACTGTTTCCGATAGGCTTCATATACAAGCTCCTCATTGTAATCAGAGGCATAGGGTTCTGCTGCTTCACATATTTCTGATATAACCTCTATGTCCTCCTCTAGCTCGTCGGCTATGACATCTATTTCTTTCGATTTTCTCAGCTTACGGCAAACCTGTGTAATAAGCCTTTTAAAATCGCCCTCATCGAATGCCGCCTTAATTGCCTGCTGTTTTTCTTCCTCAAATAATCTTCCTACCTGTGTCATTCTAATCCACTCCCTTACATCATTGCTGGTTTTTCTGTCTATTACCTTGTCAGTGAAAACAAGAGTTCCCGAAAGCAGAAATACCATTTTTTCTACGTCAGTTACCCGCTTCGCCAAATCTATTGAAGCATCAATTGCTTTTCTCTTTTCCTCCATGGTTTTATATGTCAACGGAAGGATGATAAATTCCATTAACTCCTCATCCGTAAGCGTCTCGTTGTTCTGTATTTTTTCCGTAAGACGTTTCCTTATTTCTTCCGAGTTAAGCTCTGATAAGAAAGCTTCCTCAATATTCAAACGGAATGCCCCTATATCATATACATCCTCGGTTTGCACCCTGTTCACGTCTGCTGTATATATGACTATCATTCTGATTTGTATGTCATAGATGCCCTGCCGTCTGTACC
>JAMPFU010000060.1 GCA_023664385.1 Clostridium sp.
CTTAAGCAGCATGTAATCAAACATCGCAAATTTCAAATGTGAGGTATTCTTGCGGCCTTAAAAAGTTGCAATTCAAAATACATATACCAGTTGGCAGCATAAGGCTGTGCACTCAGACAACAGTACGTGCCCCACATAATAGAACAGACAAAATATCAATATGCTAAAGATAGCCGGTAACCATAAAAATACAAAATATAAGAGGCTTGTCAGTGTAATTTTTTTGTGTGCCTTAAATCCTTACTGCGACAAGCCCCTTTTTTATCGTTTTCTTAATTGTTTATGGTTGATTTAATCTAAAAATTCAACGGCACCGCTGCCAATGTGATAAAATGCACCACACACTTTAAGTCCGTCTTTGTCGTCCTCTGAAACATTAAGCTTTTCTTTAATGAGAGATACGCTTCTTTGTACATTTAAACAGCAGGCACGGTTTTCGTCCTTTTCCTCACCGATTGCTTTGCGAATTTCGTCCGTTATGTATTTAACATAGCCGTCAGGCTCATGATGAATTGCTGCGCCTACAGCTCCACAATGCTCGTGTCCTAACACAACCACCAGCTTTGTACCAAGATGTCCGGACGCATATTCTACGCTTCCTAACTGATGATTATCCATTACATTTCCTGCTACACGAATGACAAATAATTCACCTATCCCTGCCATAAAAATACTTTCCGGAATTACTCTGGAATCAGAACAGGTAACAATAATTGCATATGGAGTTTGTCCTTCGTCACAAGTTGTCTGGCGAATTTTTGGAGAGATGTCCCCCGGATTTGCCGTAGCAGATAAATAACGCTGGTTTCCCTCTTTCAATTTCTCTAATGCAGCTTCTGCAGATAAATTCTCTTTTTGCATAAGTTCCTCCTTTTCCGTCGTAAGACATTTGTTATGGTATGAGTATATCATAATTTATGTAAAAATACATCCTTTTGTTTTAACAACTTGTGTGGATAGCTGCGGGCATCAACTCAAATATTTGCCTAAGACGGACAAAAACAGCTCGACATTCAGAGGCTTGGCAATATGATCGTTCATGCCGCTTTTCATAGCCGTTTCCTTATCCTCCTCCATTGCGTTTGCTGTCATGGCAATAATCGGAATCGTTTTCACATCCTCACGAGGCAATGTACGGATGGTGCGTGTCGCCTCGTATCCGTCCATGATCGGCATCTGTACATCCATTAAGACGGCATCATAGTAGCCCTCCGACGACTGGCTGAACATTTCCACTGCGTCAGTGCCGTCAGGCGCATGCTCTACAATAAATCCCGTTTCTTCCAAAATTGCCGCAGCAATCTCTCTGTTTAGCTCATTATCCTCAACCAGCAAAATACGTTTGCCGCCAAAATCTGTGGCTGTCCAGGATGGCTCTGTTTCTTTTTCAATCAAGTGGTTCGCCGACAACAAGGCTGATTTCAAGTCAGACATGAATAATGGCTTGGCGCAGAAGGCAGTAACGCCCGCCCGCATAGCCTCATCTTCAATATCCGTCCAATCATAGGCAGTCAGGATAATAATAGGCGCTTCATGTCCTATCACGGCCCGAATCTTTCGTGTAACCTCAATTCCACTCATTTCAGGCATCTGCCAGTCAATGATGTAGGTGTGGTAGGAGTCGCCTGAATTATGGGCAACCTTAGCCCTATGAACAGCCTCCTTTCCTGAGGCAGTCCACTCTGCCCGCAGTCCAATCTGCTTGAGCATTCGGGTCACGCTTTCACAACTGTCGCAGTCATCATCAATCACCAAGGTCCGTAATCCCTCAAGCGCCTTAATTTGGGTGGCATTTTTCTCCACATCCTGAAGCTTCAGGCTCAGTTCAACCTTAAATTCGCTTCCCTTGCCTTTTGCGCTTTGGACGGTAATTTTGCCGCCCATCATATCCACGATGTTTTTCGTGATAGCCATTCCCAAGCCTGTTCCCTGAATACCTGTTTTGGTCGTGCTGGATTCCCGCTCAAAAGGCTCGAAGATATGCTCTATAAAATCATCAGTCATACCGATGCCATTGTCCTTGATGGTAAACACGTAATCACCGTAGCCGCGGTGGAAGGTCGTCTGCTGCTGGATGCGGAAGCTTACCGTACCACCGGCAGGCGTATATTTTACAGCGTTGCTCAGCAGATTTACGAACACCTGACTCAATTTCAACGGGTCTGCCATTACATCCTCGTTATTTACACCGAAGGTATCAATAAATAGCTCTAATTGCTTTGCTTTTATCTGAGGCTGGACAATATTAACCAAATTGTGGGTCAGCTCAGAAATGTTACATTCCTGCTCCATAATCTGTACCTTTCCACTCTCGATACGGCTCATATCCAAAATGTCATTAATTAGGCTGAGCAGATGGTTACTGGAAGAAAGTACCTTTTGCAGGCAATCCGCCACCTGTCCCTTGTTATCAATATGACTGGCAGCCAAAGTGGTAAATCCAATAATGGCATTCATCGGGGTACGGATGTCGTGGGACATATTGGAGAGGAATGTTGTTTTTGCATTGTTGGCACGTTGCGCCTGCATCAGGGCATCCTGAAGCGCCTGCGTTTGTTCCCGCTGCTTTTGCACCTGTGCTGTAATGTCGCGGGAGAGCACCATAACCATAATGTCCTCTGTCCGGTTATCCCGTGTCATGATAAAGGACTGGCGCACACACATTTGTCGGTCTTTTGTAGCCTGGCTCCAGTAATCTACCGTGACTTCGGCTTCTCCCTGCGTGAAACGGCGTTTCAGATTTTCTAGGTTTGTTGCCTCGTCGTAGTCCTCTAAGGACTCCTTCAAAATGAAGCTTCTCCATTTTTCAAAGCAAAGTGAGGCAGGACAAGGGGCTGACAGTCCTGCTTTCTCCAACAGTGAAACCGTTTCTCCGTCAATGGTTCGGGTCACATCCTGTTCAATCCGGTCCTGCGTAAGATTAAACTCAAAGGCTGAGAAGGAGGTGGACATAATAGCGATGCGGTACTGCCGTTCCTTTCGGTCCATAACTGCCTTTTCTTTTTTTGCCCGAATTTCCTGAAGCTTCAGTTGCGTGTTGTCCTGACGGACAAAGAGGATTTTGGATGCCTTACCCTCCTTTCGTTCAAGGCAGATGCAGATAAGCAGCTCCCAAAGCTCTTTTCCATCACGCATTACATGACACTCGAAGGTAAGTACATCCGTATCTGACAAGCCGTCAATTACCCCATCAACGGAAAATTGGCGGCGGAATGCTTCCTTTTCCGTGTCTTCAATAATGTCGGCGCTACGGGCATCAATAAAGTCTTGATAGACACCCTCCGTATTAAGCTGGCTGCTTAGAGGCTTCGCGCCTGCCATATAGGCGTAGTTGCCTGTTTCCAAATCTACCGTAAGATAACGAGAAGCAAAAAGCGTGTTCAAGCCTTGGAGCACATAGTCGGATTTCTTGTTCAGTTTTTCCAGTACCCTTCGCTCTCGATGAGAGCGGACAATCAAAAACACAACATAGAGAACAAACAAACCAATCAGGATTGACTGCAAAACAATTCCTGTATAGTTCGCATCATGAACCATTTTTTGGGTCACACTCTTAGGAAAAGCCTGAACCAAAATGTAATCTGTACCAGGAACATGCGTTGCACATAGGTTGTCCGTTAAGCTGTTGGAGGAACATGCAAAGCTGCCTTCTTCATTTTCGCCACGGAGCACTGTCCAAAGCTTTTCGGCGGTCTGTTCATCAATGACCCCGCTATCCCGTAGTGCGTCTGGAAGTGACTTTTCCTGATTGCCGCCCATAGAGGAAGCAATGACCTCACCGTTTTGGGTGCAGAGATAGACCTCTGCACTTTCGCCGAAATAAGTTGTTTCCAATATTTCCTGAAGATAGTCCTCGGCAAGATACAGTCCTAACAGCACGCCTGAAACCTCGTCATTCTGCCATACAGGGGCATAAAAGACCATGGTAGTTATGCCGGTAACCCTTGAATTGAGTACCATGCTGCATCCACTTTCGCCCCGCATTCCGGCAATATAGTAATCTCTATCCGAGCTGTCGGAAAACGTACCATCGGAGGTCATATTCACTCCTTGGGCAGTGACAAAGCGGAAGGAATCGAAATCTGAGTCGCTCTCCAATTCCTTGAGCCAGTCTGCATCAATATCCGATGTATTTAGGGCAACACTGAGGAAGTAGGCATGGTTTCGCACCCGCCGCTGAGCATTAGCAAATTCATTTCCGAGACTCTGCGAGGTTTGCCGTGCAGAATCCATGGCATAATTCAAATTCTGTTCCTCGATACGCTTGCTATTTGATACAGAGTACCATCGGAACAGCACAACAATTGCTACCAACAAAAATAAAACAATCAACACGTTTCGCCATTTATTTTTAGATATATGCATAAGGCTTATTACCTCCTTTTTTCGTTCATCAACCTTAAATTATAGCACTTTTAGTTTTAAATGTACATAAGCTGATTGTATCTTTTCGCACGTTTTTACACGTTTCTTTTGATACATTGACACGTTCACATTTGTTTCTTGACATACGCATATTTCTAATATATTATGGGGCTGTTGCATACGACTTGATGTACAGTCGAAGACCTGAAATCGGAGTTTGGGATGGTAATGGAACCGTTGAATATGCCGTAATGTACAGTTGAAGACTTGAAATCGGAGCTTAAGATAGTAATGAGGCTGTTACATACGACTTAATGTACAGTCGGCGGATTGAAATTGAAGTTTAGGATAGTAATGGGGCTGTTACATACGACTTAATGTACAATCGAAGACCTGAAATCAGAGTAAGAGGTAAGAGAATGACAGATATTGACTGGCTTGGAAAGCCATATTATTCCTTAGATGCATATTTTAAACACACCTACGGCGAAAAGTGCTATAAGCTTGCAGTTGATGCAGGCTTTACCTGTCCAAACAGGGACGGAAGCCTTGACACCCGCGGGTGTATTTTTTGCAGCGCAGGGGGAAGCGGGGAGTTTGCTGACAAATATAACATTGACACGCAGATAGAAACAGGACTTGCAAGACTTGATAAGGCAGTAGGAAGCTGCTTTGTCATCTATTTTCAGGCGTACACAAATACATATGGAAATGTCGATGATTTGAGGCGTATCTATACGGAGGCATTGTCACATACGCAGATTAAGGGTATATCAATCGCCACAAGACCCGACTGCCTTGGCGACGAGGTAATTGCACTTTTGGAGGAGTTAAAGCATACCTTTTGGGATAAATTTATATGGATTGAGCTTGGGCTTCAGACCATACACGAGGAAACGGCGGAATTTATCAGGAGAAAATATCCATTACATGTATATGAGACGGCGGTGGAACGACTGAATAAAATCAATATCTCGGTTATTACCCACATTATATTGGGACTGCCGAATGAAACTGAGGAAATGATGCTTGAAACGGTAAAATATGTAAGCAATCTGTCGGTAAAATATTTGGATAAGAGTGACACGCAAATGTCTCTCGTTCCCGATGCCAATGGTAATCGGACAGATGGCAACGCAAATAACAAGGCAGATAAAATATATAGTCATATGTGTGGAATAAAGCTACAGCTTCTCCATGTTCTTTCAGGAACGGATTTAGCCCATGATTATGCCAAGGGCAGCTTTCGTGTCCTTGAACAGGAGGAGTACATTGATTTAGTCATAAAATGTCTTCAGAATGTAGATGAACGGATTGTCATTCACAGGGTTACGGGAGATGGACCGAAAAAAATCCTCGTAGCCCCAAAATGGTCGGGAAATAAAAAGGCAGTCCTCAATGCCCTGCACAAAAGAATGAAGGAGCTTGGTGCAAGGCAGGGGACTACCTAATGGTTAATCCATATTTATAATTGTAATCGCAGCTAATATGCCATCGATAAATTCCAGTTGAAGCTGGTTGGTGCGTGGGGTACCGTCCGCATAGTACTCAAGCTCCTTGCGGTCAAAATCAGGGTCGTCGCTTGCATAATAATAGTCGGGCTCGCCCATGATACCCTTAACCTCATCTACGGTCATGCCAAATGTAACGCCGTTGCATATTGTTATAGCAGGGTTCACGTCATAATATTCGTCTGTATCAAATCCAAAGCCATAAATTTCACAATCGGTTATCGGTCTGCCGTCCTGCTCCGTAAAGTTCTTGAAGCGCACATATATCTTTTCGCCTGCGTCATTTTTCGCAGATATGCTCATTGTATATTCGTTGCTGTCCAGCGTTTCTCCCATATATTGCTCGCCGATTGTAAAGCCTGCGTCAACAATATCCTGATATGTCATAGGGAATTGATATACTGCGCCGTCCCATGCAAATTCTAAGGTGGTCCAGTCGTTCGTTGAGAAGCTTACATCATATGTAAGTGGCGGCGCCGTGGTTGAAGTCTCGGCTTCTGGAGCTTCCGCCTCCGTGTCTTCTGTAAATTCCATGTCCTCCGTGTCTTCTGTAGCTTCTGTGCGTTCGGTTGTTTTTTTCGGTGTGGCTTCGGTTGTCACTGTGGTTCGTTCCGTTTTCTTATCGTCCTCATCGTCCCCGCATGCGGCAACGCTGCACATAATTCCAATCAGTGCAAGTGATACAGCAAATTTTTTTAATTTCCTCATTCTCGTGTCCTCCTACTATAATTTTAAATGCCAAATTTCGTTTTGGCTTACATGCGAATGCTAACATAAGCATGTAAAAATAGTAAGAGAAAGACAGTTGCAAAATGGCAACCAACAGTAGCAACCACTGTAAATAAGCCAATCCTCGGCAAATTTATGGTTCAGAAATATCCATAAGACCGTAATAAAAATCAGGGTTCATTATGTCCTCTGAATTGGAATGACCGCCGATATGATAAATGTTGCCGTTATCCATATCAGAAAAAGCTTCAAAATAATAGGTAACCTCCGTTTTTACCTTAGAGCGTCTTGCCACGGAATAGGTATAATAATAAAAGACCTTGCCGCCGACCGTCAGACTGCCCTCGTGGGTAATTTCCGTAAAGCCTGCCGATGCGTGTTTGCCTGCCAGCTCCTCGGCGTTGCTCCATTTATTTGAGTAAATGCTTACGCTGACGTAGTAGTCTGTGTCCTTTATCTTATAGTTCTTTTGTTTTATGGTACTAAGGTTTGTATCTGATATAAAATATGCGTTATCAGGCAGATAATAATTTATGACAATATCGCCCTTATCATATAAAGCATCCTGCGATATGATAGTTTCCTTGTCAGCCTGGATGTCATCAGGAAAAAGGAGCGTGCCGACTTCGTCATCGGCTTGGTCTGTTGGGGCAGCGGCATTTAGTAAATCGGTCAGGTCCTTTTCTGCATCCTTGTAAAGCTCGTCACGTTTGTCGTTGCTCATATTTTCCATATCGATACCGTCATATGATATAGTGGCAAAAAAACGGCTTCCCTCGTCAATATCTGTGATGTAAATAGAGGAGTAGCATCTGTCAAAGGGACTTCGCTCTAAATCGGAAATACTCACAATGTAATTGATATAAGTACGGTTGTCTGCCGTAAGCTGTCTTGGGTCACATTCCATTCGGTAGCCTGCGTCTATCAGATGTTTAACCTTATCCTCTTTATTGCTCCAAAAATCGTCAGCCGTAATATCCTCCGATGAAATTTGAATGAGATACTCCTTTTTAATACGAATATTCAGGCAGTCCGTTTCATGGAAATATACGGTTGCAGGAACGTCAGAAGAAAATTTCATGCCATGATAAACAATTTCCCAATGGTAGGAAGAAGCGTCAGAAGAAGATGCAGCCCTCCTGTTATTCCCCGCAAAAGAAAAAAGCCCCATAAACCAGAGCCCGATGAAAACTGCAATCAAAACAAAAATCCCATATGGGATAAAAAATGCCTTATTCTTTTTCATCAATCATTTCTCCTTCACGTTCTACAAGAATGTGCCAATAATTTTCCCGTTTTTTTCTGACAAGCTCTATCACAAGCAAAATAAAGATAAGCAGTAAAAGCAGTGTAAGTGCGGCGGGAACAATAAGGGTAGGCATATAATAATCAACATAAATTCCAGTCTGTCCGGAATCAGTAAAGCATTCGACATAATCGCCATCACGTATTCCGTCAATGTCAAGCCATACGGTTTTTTGTACCTTGCGGGAGGCATCGTCGAAAAAGCTGATGTCCGCCTTCGTGTACTGCTGGTATACCCGTTCCACTCTTGCCATTTTTGCCATGTCTTCATCCTTATGCCATGTATTTCTTGTTAAGAGCACTACAAACACAGTACAGCAAAATGCAAGCATGGCTAAAATAATGGCAGTACATACATAAAGTCCGACAAGATTGTGCTTTCCCCGCAGCTGTCGGACGAGTGTTGTGTTGTCGGAAGCTGCATTTGCGGAAGCCTCATCAGACGATGGGGCTGTTCCGTACAGCAGCTCATTTATGCTTATATTAAAAACCTTACAAATGTCTACAAGCTTATCCAAATCAGGATATGACCTGTCAGTTTCCCATTTGGAAACTGCCTGTCTGCTTACGCCGATTTTAGCGGCAAATTCTTCCTGATTCATCTGCATTGTCTTGCGGTATTTGGAAATTCGTTCGCCGATTAACAGCATAGCTTTATCTCCTTCAACGTATGTACCAAGATGTAAAATACGTCATTTTTATTATGGTATAAATAGCTTAGGGCGGCACATGTGAATAGACACAAGCATCACTGGGCTATGACATTCATAAAATCCTCGGCAGGAATTGCCTTGGAGTAAAACCAGCCCTGCATATAGTGACAGCCGAAATTGGCAAGCTGATTTGTCATTTCCTCTGTTTCAACGCCCTCGGCAACAATATTAAGCTTCAGGGCATTGAGCATATTGATAGTATACTCAAGCGTGATGCCTGCCGTATCATTTTTAAATGCATCCCAAATAAGATTTTTGTCAATCTTAATAATCTTAAACGGCATGGTATTGATGTAGGAAATGTTTGCGTTGCCTGAACCGAAATCATCAAGTGAAAATGTAATGCCATATTCTATCAGCTTATTGATGTTCTGTAAAACCATGGAGGCAGAATTTAGCGTTGCAGTTTCGGTAATTTCTATATTTATCTGCGAAGGTGAAACACCATATTTTTCTAAGATTGTTTTTACCCTGTCGGCAAAGTCAGGGTGGGTAAGCTGAACAGGACTGATATTTACCTCAACGTATTCAACGGAGGTTTCCGACAGCTTAAAATCATGGATAAAACGGCATACCTTGTCCAAAATAATTTCGCCCATCTCCACAATCAGTCCGTTTTTCTCGGATATAGGGATGAACTCCTCAGGAGAAATCCAGCCAAGCTCCTCGTCGTTAAGACGCACAAGGGCTTCTGCCGAGTTGTAAACGCCCTTTGAAACAGAGAATATAGGCTGATAGTACACCATAAGCTCATTCTTTGCCATCGCCATTTTAACGGCACGTTCAATTGCCTTATCCCGCTTGATTTTGTCGAGATTGATTGTTCTTGCAAATGTAATAAGCCCTTTTCTTGTTTTCTTTGAAATGCTCATAGAGTAGTCAATTACCTCAATAAGCTCCCTGTAGCTTCCTGCGTCCTCAGGGCAGTTAATGCAGCATAGGGAAGCGGACATCATAATTGGTACATGATTTTCGTCATACCATGGATGTTTAAATCTGTCCTGAATTTTCTCTGCAAGAGATTTCAGATCATCCGTCTTGTTGTCAAAAAGAATACAGAATTGGTCTGAGCCAAAACGAAATACAGGAGCGCTCTTTTTGCAGCACTCAAGAAATTGTCCCACCTGATAAAGCATATGGTCGCCAGTTTCAACGCCGTAGGTTTTGTTTACAAATTTAAAATCGTCAAGCGCTATGACAATCAGACCGAAGCGCTTACTGCCGTAGGCATATTTATTTTCAATATATTCACCTAAAAATTTTCTGTTAAACAGCCCTGTAGTCGTGTCTGTAACCGTTCCCGAATTTTGCTGATAATGGAACAGGGTTAAGCACATTGCGGCAAGGGCGCAGTTCAGGAAAGGATAATAGAAAACCATCTGCGCCACACATGCCAACAGGCCGCATATAATGTTAAAGGCAAGCGGTATAATGTGAAGGAACATAAATTTTTCCTTGTAGCGTGTAATGGTAGCGATACAGATGCAGATTGTAATAAAATCCACTATGTAAAGTGCCAGTCCTACAGGAGCAATCTTATAGGTATCATTTTCAAATGTAAATGCCCAATGCAAAAACGGATTTAGCAAAATGACCACTGCGTCTACTGCCATGCAGACGATGTATAGCGCACGTAATGCCTTGTGGCGGTTTAAATTAATGTGAGCCAAAAGCAACAGGTAGTAAGAAAATGTAACAGAAACCAAATTTATGGCAAGGGTCTGTATGGTCAGCGTAACATAAAATACGTTAAATCCTGCAGTATTCATATTGCGGGCAAGCAGGGTTGCAGCAATTTCAAGCCCGGTTGCGGCTAAAACAAGAGAGATAAGACATAAAAATATACGATGGCTGCGGAGCGGTATCTTTTTTTCACTGAAATACCACACGAAAATAAGCGATAAAAAAAATATTGCAATTGCATCAAATGATAAATTCCAATATGTCATTTAGCTTACCTCCCTTCAGCAAATGAGATGACTCCGTGTTTCTGTGACATGCCGCATACTAATTTTGTCTGAATTAACCAACAATGCGTTTGTCTAAAATTACCAATATAATTATAAGATATTTAATTTGATTTGGCAACTTGTAATATATGATAAAAAGCGTCAAAAAAATTATGCAATTTTTAAAAATAAACGTACAGTATGTCATAATTCGTAAGTTATCATAAAAAACAACTATATTTTTGGTTGGAACATTAGAATTATGATTTGTAAATCGACATCACTATATTTTAACGTAAGAAATTTTCGCTTTTTAATATTGTTGATATGTGTTACTATACCATTTGTTTTATTATTGTATTGAAGGGAGATTATTATGAAAAAATTTTTAGTCGGCTTATTGTTTGGAACATTTGTTACGGTAAGCCTTGTGGGATGTGGTAAGGATAAAAAGGAGGATGCTGCGGAACAGCCTACTACAGCGGCAGTATCGGAAAATCCTGCTGAAGATGAAAATGCAGGAGGAGACAGTGCAAGTAACGGTTCTGACTATATAGGCATGACCTATAAGGAGTTTGAGGAAACAGGAGCCAGTGTAAACGGATATACAGGCTTTGGCGACCATTATGAGTTTACGGCAGTAAATAGGGACAAAATGGAAAAGTACACATTTACATTGTCAGGAGATGTGGGCGCAAAGCTTGATGCAATGGAGTTTGGCGAGAAATATGTTGATTACGTTGGCGACTTAACCATTGAGACAATGGAGGTTGTTTCTCTGGACGATGGCAATGCGAAGGAGTATGTAGGTAAAACCATAGGAGATATGAAGGCAGGCGGATATAATTTTAACGGTCATGCCATTGCAGGCGACAATGTAACATTGTATGCCTCCCATGATGATGTATCGGTTTCCGTGGTTTTAGGCGAGGATGCATCAGCAGTATACAATGAGAACAAGGAAACCTATAAGGAAAATGACTATGAGGCTTTTGATGACTGTATCGTAACGGATATATCGGTAATGATATATTAATTTTGGCTTTACATTTATGCTTGTAATGTCATTACATATAAATACCTAAAATGATACTGACTACAATACCCGCCAGTGACGCAAGCAGGGCTCCTGCCAGCGTCCAGCGGGTTTTTGTAATTTTAACGGAGAGAAAGTATACGGACATGGTATAAAAAATTGTTTCCGTACTGCTCATAAGCACCGATACCGTATTTCCGATAACTGAGTCGGGACCGTAGGTTTTAAATATGTCAAGCACCATTCCTGTGGCGGCAGAGGAGGAAAAAAGCCGCACGATTGCGATGGGGAATATTTCAGGGTGAATGCCAAATGCGTCTGCAATAGGATTGAATATACTACAAAGCAGGGAAAGTCCACCTGAGCTTCGAAATATTCCGACTGCAACAAGCAGTCCCACAAGGGTCGGGGCAATGTCAATTACAAGCCGAAAGCCCTCGCGCACACCCTCCAAAAAGGCTTCATACACATGAACCTGATGTGCGATTCCATAAAAAACGATATAGCCGATTATGACAGGAATGGCATATTTTGATATGTAGAGAAGAATTTGCAAGGTGACCTCCGATTAAAACGTGTGAGTAAAATTTTATTTTGATGAACAGCCGTTGTACAAGCCAGCCGTTTCGCTGCTGAACATTGTGAGGCTGCTGTCTATATTGTACATCTGCATTTTCCAGATAGTATTACTTGCCTGCCGTTAAGCTTATGTAAGGAAATGCTTGTTAAACTATATGTGCGATAGCATGGAAAATATGTGTGTTTTTATGCTGGGACTTGAAAAAAAATAAGAAATATTATATCATTAGTGTGGTTATATAAAAGTCTGATTAAAATTATGGGTAAAGGGGAAATATTATGAGATTAGTTACACGTTCAGATTTTGATGGATTAGCATGTGGCGCTCTGCTGAAAGAGGCAGGAATCATAGACCATTGGACGTTTGCCCACCCGAAGGATTTACAGGACGGGCTTATTCCGATTGATGAAAATGACTGCCTTGCAAATGTACCTTTTGTAGAGGGCTGTGGTTTGTGGTTTGACCACCATTCAAGTGAGTTTGAGAGAAATCAGCTTGCGGGTAAATACAAGGGTGAAAGCCGTATTACGCCTTCCTGTGCACGTATTATATATGAGTATTACGGTGGGAGAGAGAGATTTCCGCAGTTTGATGACATGATGGAGGCGGTTGATAAGGTTGACTCGGGAAACCTTACCGTAGATGAGGTGCTTCATCCTCAGGGTTGGATTCTTGTAGGCTTTCTTATGGATCCAAGGACAGGTCTTGGAAGATGGAGAAATTTCACAATTCCAAACTACAAGCTTATGGAGGAGCTGATTGATGCATGCCGAACCATGACGACAGAGGAGATACTTGCACTTCCTGATGTAGTTGAGAGAATAGAGGTTTACAACGAGCAGACTGAGAAGTTTAAGGAAATGGTGCTTGCACACACAAGGGTTGAAAAGGATGTCATTATTTCAGATTTGAGAGGCGTTGACCCGATATATACTGGAAACAGATTTTACATATACAGTCTTTATCCTGAACAGAATATATCAGTATGGATTGTAAACGGCAAGGGCGGCAAGGGCTGTTCGGCTGCCGTGGGCTACAGCATAATAAATAAAACCTCAAATGTTGACGTAGGAAGCCTTATGCTTAAATATGGCGGAGGGGGTCATAAGAAGGTTGGAACCTGCCAGTTTTCTGATGAAAACATGGATGAGCAGCTTCCAAAGCTGATTGATGAGATTGTTAATTACAAGGAAGCTGCGAATTAAAAAGGCAAATAAAAAGGAAATGCACACGGTTTCTTTTGTATCTGTAAAACTAAATGTTGTATCTTAGAAAAGGGGCTGTCGCTCTAAGAGTATTTTCGTAATGAATATTCTTGCTGTGACAACCCTTTTCTATTTGGGTAGTTTTTTTGTTATATAGCGTTTGTTTCAAGATATTCTTGGTTCTGTTAGAGTATTTGATTATGCTAGAGTATATTTGATTATGTTGGCGTGTGTTTGGTTCTGATAGAGCGTGTTTGATTATCTTTTAGTTTGTGTTTTTAAATGATTCATAATTGTTAAAAAAAATATATTGCATTATATACAAATATGTGCTATCATTTTTCTAAAGCATAAGTCTTTCAATTCTGTTTTGGGGTTTAAATCCCATTCAAAAAATCAGAAAAATTCGGAACTTCGATGCTTTGAGTTCATTACATTACAATTTAGGCAGAGAGGTTGTCCGTATTTGAGAAGGATAATGTATGCAGATGTTTTACTGGGGATTTTGTTGTGGTATGGATGACATTCCAATACAAACGGAATTTTACTACAAGAATAATTTTAGTAAGACAGATTTGGGTAACCTCCTGCGACATTTAGTTAAAGGAGGAAACCATATGAAAAACAATGAGAAATCGGAACATGGAACAAAACAAGAACAAAAACATAATACAAAACAAAGCCTGAAACATAACACGCAGTCGAGACAGAAGCATGACGTGGAGCAGAAAACACATACACAGGAACAGGGCATGAAACAAAAATTGCTCACATGGGAACAGTGGCAGGAGCTTACAGGCATACAGGCTGTGATATGGGAATACAGAGATACCG
>JAMPFU010000061.1 GCA_023664385.1 Clostridium sp.
AGAAAACAGAAAGAGTATATGCTGAAGCATGGGATGATAGACAATCATACAGTAGATGGGCACAGTGGTTTTGTATTCCTAACAAAGCGATTCCAGTTATGGAGTGTGGTACAGCTGGACATAACCCTCCATAAGATTGTGTATGATTATAACAGCATTGAGGTGGCAAATGCCATTATGGAGGACAGGGAAGCGGAGTTACTGCCGAATATTACAGCACATATCCTGCGGCATACCGCCTGCACCAGAATGGTGGAGGCAGGGATGGACTAGAGAACATTGCAGGAGATTATGGGGCACAGCAACCTTGCAATTACCATGAAAGTATATAATCATATGGACGTTAAACGCATGCGGGAAGAAATTGAGAAGTTTGACGCAAAGAGGGATGGTAAGGAAAAGGTTTCCTGAACCGTTCCCTGTTTTACGCCATTTTGTACACCAAAACCACCGTAGATTTACACCACTTTTACACCATTTCACTGAAAAAAATACGCAAAATTATGAGAAAATAACTTCTTCCCATCACATTAGAAACCCTATCTAACCCCAGTAATTATAAGAGTTTTAACAACTTTTGCAAAGAAATTTAACTTCCCCAAATCTTACGAAATTGTAATTTTTCTGTCACGCCCATGTAATATAAACGGTTTATACTGAGTATATTACATGGGCGTAGTTTGTTTATATACTAAAATATAGAATAAAAAAGAATAAAGAAGAATAAAAGAAAAAGAACAGGAGCTGGTAAATATATGGAAAAGTACGGAAGTCTCTCAAAGCTATATCTGAAATATCAGATGAAAAGAACAATTCTTACAATATGCGGCGTTGCATTTGCGGCATGCGTTTTGTTTGTGGTTTTAAATTTGTATTTCAGCAATTTTATAAATCAAAGGGACGCGCTTCGCAAGGAGGCGGATTACGAGATTGTCTTTTTCCCTGAAACAGATGAGCAGGCGGCGAATATCGTAAATGATGACAACATAAAAAGTGCATATGCGGGCGATTATTTTTCAGATGATGGGTATTCATCTTACCTTATTACAAACGCAGTTTTTGTAGACACGAAAAATCCGTATCAAATAAATGCAATTTATGAAAAGCTTACAGCCAAGTACGGCGTTGAGGGAAGGATAAACAACGCCCTTGCCTCCTATTATTTACAGGGCGACAGAGGTGATTTGACATACATCGTTTTTATTATGTTTCTTTTTCTTACGGTAATCATTGCAATTATTGCCGTCGGTATCATAAGAAACTCAATTCAGTTAAATACCCTTGAGCAGGTCAAGGACTATGGCATTTTAAGGTGCATAGGCGCCACAAGGGGACAGCTTAAATCGATTATTTTCCTTATGGGCTTTTGGCAGGAGCTGGCAGGACTTATTTTAGGCTTAGTGCTTGGGCTTCCAATTTCCATGCTGATTGGTGCGTTTTTACATATAAAGGTCAGGCTTCATATTGTGCCTGTATTGTTTGTGCTTGTCGCATTCCTTGGCGACCTTTACTTTGTTATGAGTGAAAATAGTAAAATTGTGAAAAAGATAACGCCTGTTGAGGCTGTAAGGGGAAATTTAACGACAACGGCGAAAAAGCTGAAGGCCAGAAAACGCAGTATTTTCGGGCTTTTGTTTGGAACCTATGGAGATTACGCATATAAAAGCCTGATGAGCAATAAGGGAAGGTTTTATAAATCTGTTGCGGCATTCGGGCTTGGAACTGCGGCTTTTATCATACTTTCCGTGTTCTCCCATTCCGTAAAGGAGCTGTATGCCCATTCTATGGAAGCATTTGGAGATTATCAAATCTATTTTTACAATCCGCAATCGGAGGAGACAGATATAGAAACCTTAAAAAGTGAGTTGCCTTCTTATGATTTACTTGAAAAAATTGCGGGGGATAGCTGCGTAAAGGATGTAAAGCAGATATATAATTCCAATATGTATGTGGTTGACAACGACGCTTATATTGCAAAATATAATGAGGATTTCTTAAATAATACTGTGGACGGAACATGGATTAAAAAAAGGACAAGTGAAATGGGGGCAGATAGCTTATCCTTTTTTGCCAGACTGGATGTGTATGGATATGGGGAAGATGAGCTGAAGGACTATGAGAAGCTTTTGATTGAGGGAACGCTTGACGCAAGTGAAAACGGTATTGTAATAGCAAGAAAAATGCGCTCCCAACCTGAAACCGACGATGACGAGGAGATAGAAACCGCCGAGGATCTATACGGAAAAATGTACGTAAGCAATGATTATGAGCTTGGAGACAAAATAGATATTATTGTCAACATGAAAAGGATGCAGGAAATTTATGATGAGGAGTTTGAAAAAGGCTATAGCGACGTAAGAGTTTTTGACTTTGATGTACAAAATGAGCTTTATAAAAAATGCAAGAAAAGAATGATGGAGGAAGGCTGGTATAAAACCTATGTTGTTGAGGGAATTGTGGAGTATGAGAAGGACAAGCTGAATTATTCGGGTATTTCCGTGATACTTCCCCTTAAAAATTACTGTGATATGACAGGCTTTGACGAGGAGGAAAGCTCGGGCATTAAATACAAGGTTGATGATAAAATGACCGAGGACTTTATGAATCTTGTTGATATGGCACAAAGTCAATATTGGGGTTCCCAGTACGTAGACATATACCGTTTGGTTAATTCCATGAAAAACGTGAACAGGTACATTTTAATGTTTATCGTGTTTGTCGTTGTTATGAGCTCGGTCAATATTATAAATACAAGTGCAAGCACGCTTCATTTAAGAAGAAAGGAGCTTGCACAGCTCAGGGTCTTGGGTGTTTCCAAGAAAGGCATGTACCGTATGGTTTTGCTTGAGGGCATCATAACGGCGCTTACGGCAAATCTTGTGGGAGACGTGCTTGGATTTTGCAGCCTGAAGCCGGTAAGCATGGCATTTCTGACAGTGTTCCAGGTCAATTTCGCCTATCCGATTGGGGCGGCTGTCATAGGGTTTATTATCTCGACAATTATATTCTGTGGTTCCCTTTATGTGCAGATAAGGAGAATGGGAAACAGCGTCCTTGAGGGATTGAACGCAGGCGGTGACTGATGATAAAGGAGATGGCTTGATGGAAAAATACAGTGGGCTTTCAAAATTGTATTTAAAATTTCAGAAAAAACGCACCATTGTTACCATATTTGGCGTGGCTGTTGCCGCCGGGCTTTTATTTGCCATTCTAACCCTGTATTTCAGCAATTTTTTCAATGAAAGAGATGAGCTAAGAAAACAGGCAGACTATGAAATTGTATTTTTTCCTGAAAGCGCCGAGCAGGCGGCAGGGATTGTCAATGATGCATGCGTAAAAAGTGCTTATGAAGGCAGATGCTATTCAAAATATAATGCAGGCTACGTTGATGGTGCTTTGTTTATCAACACGAAAAATCCCTATAGGCTTGATAAATATTTTAAGCTGCTGAGTGATAAATACGGTGCAAGGGGAGAGCTGAACCAAGGACTTGCCACCTACTATCTGCAAGGGGATAACGGCAACGGCGTATATTTGGGGCTTATTATATTTCTCTTTATCGCATTTATATTTGCAATTGTTGCAGTGGGCATTATCAGAAACTCCATACAGCTTAACATGCAGGAGCAGATTAAGGATTACGGAATACTGCGGTGCATTGGCGCAACGAGAAAGCAGCTGAAAAGGATTATATATCTCATGGGATTTTTTCAGGAGCTTGCAGGTATTCTAATTGGAATGGTGCTTGGATTTATAGGAGCATTTTTTATAGGAAAATCATTGGAAATAAAAGCAGGCTTTCATATTATCCCTGTTTTGTTCGTGCTTGTGGCATTTCTTGGGGATCTTGCTGCAGCCATGGACGAAATGGGAAAGCTAGTGAAAAAGCTTACGCCTGTTGAGGCGGTAAGGGGAAACCTGAAGCTGAAAAAACGAAAGCTGAAAAGCAGAAAGCGAGGCTTATTTGGTCATATTTTTGGCGTGGAGGGAGAGTATGCATATAAAAACCTTATGGCAAATAAGGGGAGATTTTATAAATCAATTGCCTCCTTTGGACTGGGGATTGCAGCGTTTATTGCACTGTCAGTTGTTATATCTGCATTAAATTATAAAGTAAAGGAAATAGAAAGAAGATACGGAGATTACCAGCTTTATTATTATTCACATGTTGGAAGCTATTATGATATAGACGCTGCAAAAAGCAGTCTGCCGCCGTATGATATGCTTGAGGCGCTTGCAAAGGACAGCACGGTTACAGCCGTTAAGCAGATGTATGTGGCTTTTCTTTATATTGCAGATTACGAAAATTATCTTATGAATTATTTTGATTATAAGGATGAATGGTATTGGCATACAAAGGAGGATATGGAAAAGAGTATAAAGAATGAAACTCCGGGGTTTGTTGTATTTAATGAGGCGAGTCTTGTGCTGTTTGGCTATGACGAGGAGGAGATAAAGGAATATGAGGAGCTTTTGGTTGACGGAACCCTTGATGTAAGCGATAACGGGATTATTTTAACGGAATATGTAATGAATGACCAGTATTTTAGGTATGGAAACGACAAAGATGCATATCGCGTACATCATTACAAGGTGGGAGACACGATTGATATTGTTGATTTCAAACGGCTGGTGGAGCTTTATGACGAGAAACGGGGTGATCCGGGATATGAGCCGTCGATACCTGCCTACGAAGAAGCTTTTGACGGACTTCTTTATCAGGCTTGTATTACCGAGCTGATTGAGCAGGGGGCATATACAACGTATACGGTTGAAGGCATCGTAAAATACAACAAAGAGAAAATAGGCGAATTATCGGCAATTCTCCCCCTTGAAAACTATTGTGCAATTACGGGACTAAATGAGGCAGACAGCAGTGGAATTAAGTTTCAGGTGAAAAAACGGCTGCCTGAAAAATTTTACAATAAGGTTACTATGGCTAATGCATCATGTAGTTCTTTTTATTCATACTATACTGAGGATATGAGTCAGGTCAGGGACATAAAAAAGGCAATCCTGTATGTGGGGATTTTTACAATATTTATGCTTGTCATAAGCTCCGTAAATATAATAAATACAAATGCAGGCAATCTTTACATGAGAAGACAGGAGCTTGCCCAGCTTCGGGTGATTGGAATGTCAAAGAAAAGGCTTTGCCGCGTTGTTTTGCTGGAGGGAATGATTACTACAATTATTGCAAATATAATAGGCTGTTTTTTAGGATTTATGTGCTTGTTTCCGCTGTACATGGTATTTGAGATTTTGCTTGAGCTGGAAATCGTGTTCCCTGCAGCCGGGGCTGTATTGGGACTTGTCATTTCGGTAATCGTGCTTTGCGGCTCGGTGTATTTCCCGATTAAACGGATGAGCAACAGTGTGTTGGATAATCTGAATGCGGGAGGTGATTAACCGTTTATATCACGATGTAATATTATGAAAGGGTGTGTACTATGGAAGGATATAAGGGAATTTCAAAATTATACTTAAAATTTCAAAAGCAGCGTACCATTCTTACAATTATGGGAGTTGCAGTTGCGGTTGCCATTTTATTTACGATGCTTACGCTATATTTCAGTAATTTTATTAACGAGAGGGACGCGGTAAGGGAGCGGGCGGACTATGAGCTGGTATTTTTTCCTGAAACGGATGAGCAGCTTGCAGGCATTGTCAATAGTGAGCTTGTAAAAAGTGCTTACAACGGAAGATACTATGATGTGGGAAGCGCAGGCTATGTTGACGGGGTGCTGTTCGTAAACACAAATAATCCGTTTAGAATGAATAAATGCTATGAGAAGCTTACGGAAAAATATGGTGTAAAGGGCAATATTAATCAGGAGCTTGCCGCCTACTATTTACAGGGGGATAAAGGAAGTGACGTTTATATAACATTTATTTTATTTTTCTTTGTTGCGGTTCTGTTTGCTGTTGTGACGGTTGGAATCATAAGAAATTCCATACAACTGAATATGATTGAGCAGATTAAGGATTACGGAATACTGAGATGTATAGGTGCTACGAGGGGGCAGCTTCGTACAATTATATTTGTTATGGGCTTCCTACAGGAAATTTCAGGACTTATTTTAGGAATGGCACTTGGTTTTGTGACATCGTATATTATAGGAAAAATATCGGGCATAGAGGCTGGACTGCATATTGTTCCCGTACTGTTTGTGCTTGTGGCATTTCTTGGAGATTTGTATTTTGTCATGGATGAAAACAGTAAGACGGTCAGAAAAATATCTCCGGTTGATGCCGTAAGGGGAAACCTAAAGGCAGGGAAAAGTAAGATTAAAAGAAGAAAAGCAGGTATCTTTGGACGTGTATTTGGCATAGATGGGGCGTATGCCTATAAGAGCCTTATGGCAAACAAGGGAAGATTTTATAAGTCTGTTGCTGTCTTTAGCTTTGGAATTGCAGTCTGTATAACATTATCGGTTGTGATTGCATCTGCAAACAGGCAGGAAAAGCAGCTTGAGAAAAATTATGGGGAGTATCAGATGTATTTTTATCAGCCGGTAGATGAACGTCTTGACGTTGAAGCTGCGAAAAGCTGGCTGCCGCCGTATGATTCATTGGATGAAATCGCAAGAGACGGCAGTGTATCGGCTGTCAAGCCAATCTATCTTGCATCGCTTTATGTGGCAGATTATGAGAATTACAGCAGTAAATATAATCAGAAATATGTTACATATGTTAATGAGGAGTTAGAGTTCCCGTTTCTGTCAGATGATTTGGAAACCGCTGAAGATAGGCTGCATTACAGTAAAATAAATGTATATGGCTGTGATGCGGAGGAGTTAAAGGGATATGATGCTTTATTGACGGAGGGGACATTAGATGTAAGCGAAAATGGCATTGTGATTGTGAAACAAAATCTTTTGCCGAAGGGAGAAGCTGACGGCTGGATAAACCTATGGGAGTCGGATTATTATAATGTGACGGATTATAAGCTGGGAGATACAATAAACATCGTTGATTTTCAGATGGTAAGAAGCTTGCATGACGACTATGAAAAACGGCAGAAGGAGCTTGTGGAAAAGGACATCGTTAGTGACGAACAGTTTGAAGAAATCGTTTTAGATTTAATCAATCAGGGAATGTACAAAACGTATGTGGTTGAGGGCATTGTGGAATATAATAAGGACAAGCTTGAACTTTGGAGCAGCGGGAATGCCTCGCAGATGTATCTGACAGCCCTGTTGCCGCTTGACAGCTACCTTGATGCTACAGGACTTGGCAGGGAGGATAGCAACGGCGTAAAATATAAGCTTGGAAGTAAATTAAGTGACAAGCTTCTTCATTTAATGGAAGATGGACCCGCAACCTATGCTTCCTGTAATAAGTCAAATTATGTATTAGACAAAACCATAACAGAGGACACCAAGAAAAAAACGCTGTATATTCAGGTGTTCGCCATATTTATGGTTATTGTTACAACAATAAATATCATAAACACGAGTGCAGGCAATCTATACATAAGAAGACAGGAGCTTGCCCAGCTTCGTGCGATCGGAGTGTCGAAAAAAAGACTTTGCAGGATTGTTTGTCTGGAAGGAATCATTACCGCAATTGCTGCAAATGTTATCGGCTGGGTTTTAGGCTTTGGGTGTCTTGTCCCGATACGGAGTGCATTGAGCGTGATATACGGAGCAAAGCTGTCATACCCTATCATTGCGGCAACTGTTGGACTTGTCGTTTCGGTGCTTGTGCTTTGCGGCTCAGTGTATTTCCCGATTAAACGGATGAGCAACAGCGTGTTGGATAATCTGAATGCAGGAGGGGATTAAATATTAGAAGGCTCCGTAAGGAGCATACCAATGGGAAGTCAAAAGGGCTTTCCTATAAAGTTAAAGAGAAGATGCGGCGACGTTCAAAAAAAGGAGGAAACATTATGGAAATCGTAAAAATGGAGCATGTAACAAAAATCTATGGGGCAGGTGATACAAGGGTATGGGCTTTGGATGACGTAAGCCTTACAATAGACAAGGGGGAAACCCTTGCAGTTGTAGGTGCATCAGGCTCAGGAAAATCCACGCTGCTTCATGTTATGGGTGGGGTAGATACTGCTGACAACGGAAATATCGTCGTTGACGGAAAGGACATAACAACATTGAGCGATGATGAAATGTCAGTGTTCAGGAGAAGAAAAATCGGCTTTGTATTTCAGGCATATCATCTGATTCCTGTACTTACCGTGGAGGAAAATATCAGGATGCCGATTCTGCTCGACCATAAAAAGCCTGACAGGGAATATATCGACCACATTATAGAAATGCTTGGGCTAAAGGACAGGAGAAAGCATTTGCCAAACCAATTATCAGGTGGACAGCAGCAGCGTGCCGCTATCGCAAGGGCGCTTGCAAACAGACCGTCCCTTATACTTGCTGATGAGCCTACGGGAGCGCTTGACTCTGCAAATGGAAGTGAGGTTATGACATTGCTGCACGACTCTGTTAAAAAGCTGAATCAGACCCTCGTGCTGATTACCCACAACATTGACCTTGCAAGGGAGTCTGACCGAATTATAAAGCTTGCAGACGGAAAGATTATAGAATAACTAGCAATTGCGAAACTTAGCTTTATAATAACGTAAGTTGGAGAAAATATACAAGTTCATAGCAGGGCATACCCTGAGTTGAATTTGTATATTTTTGACAACGTATATTAATAAAATGGTAGTTTTGCAATTGCCTAAAGAATAACTTTAAAAAGGAGAAAAATATGAAATTAAAAAAGACAAGATATATCCTAAGTATTATGTTATGCATTTTCATGTGCGTTCTCGGCTGCTTTAATGCAGTTGTCAGTAAGGCGGCAGAGCCAAAGGTCATGGTTGTGGGTTATAAACTAAATCCTGCTGCGGTCGTGTCGGGGGAGGATTTTAAGCTTACGGTTACGCTTAAAAACACAGCATCAAGAAAGGTCAGAAACCTAAAGCTTACGGTTGCGTCAGCAGAAGGGGAGTTCATTCCCGTAAATGGAGCGGGCACTGAATATATAAGCGAAATGGCAGCGGAGGAGGAGCTTGACATAGCCTTTGACATGACGGCAATCAGTGGACTTCAGGAAAAATCCTATAAGCTCACAATTAAATCTGAATATGAGGATACGAACGGCTATTCCTATACGGTTGAGGATAATCTTTACATTCCGATAACGCTCGAGCAGAGGCTTTCAGTAACGGATATTATGTCAGACCCTTCGGTTAAGCTTGGCGATGACATTGAGATAACGGGAAGAATTAATAATATCGGCGCAGGCACCCTTTACAATGTAACCGTGAAAATTGAGGGTGAAAATGTAAATACACAGACAAGCTATGTTGGAAATATCGAATCAGGAAAAAGCGGCAATATTGATGTCCTGACGCACACAATCCATCCTGTGGAGGAGGGTGTATACAGCAAAAATTATATGATTGTCACTTACGAGGATAAGAGTAAGAATAAGCATGAGGAAAAACATGAATTACAGCTTAGTATTGAGGCAACAAATTACAGTAATCTTGAAATACTCAAGGAGCCTGAGGAAAAAGAGATATCCTCGGAAACAATTATCATTATTGCAGTTGTTGTGGTCGTTTTCGTTGTGATAATTCTTTCTGTGATGAAATGGAGAAAGAAGAAAAAAATATTGGAGGAATTTTAATGGGATGGATGTTCCGGTTAAGCCTGCTTAATATGAAAAGAAGAAGGGCAAGGACTGTTCTCACGATACTTGGAGTCACAATAGGTGTCATCTCAATTGTTTCCCTTCTTGCACTTGGACTTGGCGTAAAAAAAGAGCTGTTATCACAGTTTGAGGACGAAAATACTGTAAAAAACATTATGGTTTACGGCTCTCAGAGTTATAAGGAAAAAAGCAGGCTGATTACTGATAAAACACTTGAAAAATTTGAACAGATAGATAAGGTTGCATCTGTTTATCCTGAGTATGAGATTTTTGTGGTGCTTTCAATGGGAAAATATACGGCATACACAAACATAGTTGGAATACCAAGGGAGCAGCTTGAGAAGCTAAAGCTGGCTGACGGTTCTTCCTTGGGAGAAGGCGGACAAAAGCCACAGCTTATTTTGGGAAATTCCATGGGACTTATGTTTTATAATTACAATACAGGACTAAGCTTTTCGGAGGGGGAGGGCAAGGAGCTTGCATCTGTTGTCAATACCTCCATTCCTGCCGAGTTTAGCTTTAGTGACGGTGCATTTACGACAAAGCTCAAGGTGGCAGGTGTGCTTTATGGCAGTGAGGAGGATTATTCCATGCAGTCACAGAGCGTTTTCTGTGATTTGGAGGTTTTGAAACGGTATTTGAAATACAATGCAAACGGAACCCCTGTATATGGACAGCCTACGGATGAAAATGGAAACAGCTACAGTGAATGGGTGTATACAAGTGCAGTTGTGACAGTAAATGACATAGAGGACGTGGATTTCGTAGTAAAAAAATTACAGGACATGGGGTTTCAGGTATCAAACGATAAAGAGTACCTGGAAAGTGCAAAAAAGGAAATAAAGATTATACAGGTATTGCTTGGAGGCATTGGAACCATAGCCCTTGTGGTAGCCGTTATAGGCATAAGCAACACCATGACAACCTCCGTGTATGACAGGGTAAATGAGATAGGCGTGCTCAAGGTTATCGGCTGTGATTTGGATGAGCTTCTTATGATGTTTCTTTTTGAGGCGGGTGTCCTTGGCTTTGTTGGAGGCGTGCTTGGCGTAGGACTATCCTTCGGCATAAAAGGAATCATAAATAAAGCCGCTATCAGTATGCTTGGCTTTGCAAAGGGGACACGTCTTGCAGTAATACCGATATGGCTTATATTTGCCTCAATAGGAATTTCAACGCTGTTAGGAATACTTGCGGGCTACTTCCCTGCAAGATGGGCGTCAAGGTTAAATCCACTTACGGCAGTGAGAAAATAGAAAAAAGAGGACAAAATCCCCAAAAAAGATTGAAAAAAAAGACGGTAAGGCTCATAATTAGCTTGGAGGAAATTATGGCATACAAAATTTTAATGGTGGAGGATGACTTCGCCCTTGCGATGGGAACTGAATATGCACTTTTGTCCGAAGGCTACGAGGTTGTAAAAGCGGCAAATCTTGAAGCTGCAAGAGCGCTTTATGACCAGTCGGTAGATTTAATCCTTTTGGACGTTATGCTGCCTGACGGAACAGGCTTTTCCTTCTGTGAGGAGATAAGGGGCAAGGACAGCCGCATACCCATTATTTTTCTTACTGCCGTTTCCGAGGAGGCAAATATTGTTCAGGGACTTGAGCTTGGCGCTGACGATTATGTCACAAAGCCTTACCGTGTCAAGGAGCTTTTATCCCGTATCGCTGCAAACATACGAAGAATCACGTATCATAAGGGCGCATATAAAAATACATATACATTTGGACAGCATTGCTTTTACCCTGAGGAATTTAAGCTTGTAAAGGATGGAAAAACGGTTGACTGTACTACAAGCGAGCTTAAGCTTTTGCGTATGCTTCTCGTAAATAAGGGGACGGTTTTGGAAAGAAGAATTTTGCTTGAACGGCTTTATGACATAGACGGAGAGTTTATAGATGACAATACGTTATCGGTATATATGAAGCGTCTCCGTGACAGATTGGGGGAGGACGGCAGCCTGATTGAAACCGTAAGAGGCGTAGGTTACAGATTTAAGGGATGAATAAACACAGCTATGAAATAGGAAAATTTAATAAATGGTATGCAATTTGCGCAAGTGTTCTTTTGCTTGCGTTTTTTTGCTGTGCTTATGCAGTGCTTCAGGAATTTGGGTGGGCGCTTTGGATTTTAACGGGCTTGTGCCTGCTGATAGAGGTTGTAATATACATTGTAGTCAGATGTGAGCTTGGGGCATTATGCAATGAAATTTCTTATGCGTCAGACATCATGGTTAAGCTGGTGGAGGAGGGGGATATACCCCCTGAGCCTTATAAGCAGGGCGAGATGGGCGAGCTTTACACAAACCTTTACAAGCTTGTGGGAACGCTTACGGAAAGCAAGCAAAAGGAGCATGAGGAAAAAATATTCCTGCGGGATATTATGTCGGATATTTCCCACCAACTGAAAACACCGCTTGCATCACTGAATGTCTTTATTGATTTGCTTTATGATGATAAGGTCATGGAGCCTGAAAAGAGAAAGCAGATGCTTGAGGAGTCAAAAAACCAGCTTGACAGAATGGAGTGGATGGTGCTTTCCATGCTCAAGCTGGCGAGAATAGAGGCAGGAGCCATACAGTTTGAACAGGAGCCAAATAATCTAAATACGCTTTTGCTTCAGGCTGTGGAGGTTGTAACGTACCTCACTGACGGCAGAGAGCAGACGATAGCCGTTGACTGTAAGGAGGACATAACGCTTGTGTGTGACCCCGGCTGGCTTGTGGAGGGCATAATTAATCTTTTAAAAAATGCCTCCGACTATTCTCCTGAAAATTCAGAAATAAGAATAGAAGCGGAACAAACGCCTGTATTTACAAGAATTTCTGTTAAGGATAAGGGCATGGGCATACCGGAAGCGGACCTGCCTAATATATTTAAACGCTTTTACCGTGTAAACAAAGAGGTAAATCCGAACAGCGTGGGAATAGGACTTTCCCTTACAAAATCAATTGTAGAGGGCATGGGTGGAAAAATATCCGTCCAAAGCGAGCTTGGGAAATATACCCATTTTATCATTACGTTTGTGCAGCTATAACGATACGTCTTGTATGAAGCCGTTGGTAGGATGAATGTGCAGCTTATATATATGATAAGATTTAAGGAGGGCATAGTTTCGTAACAGGACGCTAAAATAATATAATACAAATCATTCAGACTTTCGATAAATATTATGTGGGAAAGCAAGGGTCAGTTCATTTGTGTAAGGAAGACATAGAATGGCTGGCGTTCAAATTCAATCGGAGGGAGAGAATGGTTATGAATTATTTTGATACTGCTATGTATTATGCTGTGCCAAACGGAACGGAACGTATAAAAAATGCAGCAGACGGGCAAAAAACAAAGACTGCATCAGTGAAAAGTGAGACATTTTCCGAGACAATACAAAGAAAACGTGAACAAGAGGAAAGTGTAGTAGACAAATATAAAAAGAAGCATCCGAAGGAAGCATTACGTGTTGAAAGCCAAGTTCGGGCAGGACAGCGGGTTCTTGCAAAAAATAATGCAGAGAATGTTTCCAGGGAAGATATGACAATGGAGGAATACAAGCAGTTTTTTACAGGGCTTATGAACAGTATTCCGTATGATTCATCCCAAAGAAACGATATGAATGTATGGACCATATCCGAGAAGGGATGGGAGCAGATGAAAAATGACCCTCAGTATGAGGCATGGGTGCTTGGCTATACAGCAGAGGACAGGTCAGTACATAATCCTTGGGCAGCTATGCCGGGTTATTCGCCAAATTATCACACGGAAAGCTTTGGTGCATCCATAGAGGAGCATTTAGGTCAGTCATCCCCAATGAGTAACATGGGAAGTAGAAAAACGCAGCATGAGGATGAAGAAGAAACATGGTGGGTAAGACGAAATAAAATAATGACGGCTTATATCAGGGCAAGAAATAAACGCCTGCTGTAAGTCGGCTGCCATCAGGTGTAATTTAAGAAGGGGCTGTCACAGGAAGGATTTAAGGCACACATAAAAGTACACAGACAAGCCTCTTATATTTTGTATTTTTATGGTTACCGAGCTATCTTTAGCATATTGATATTTTGTCTTTTCTATTATGTGGGGCACGTACTGT
>JAMPFU010000062.1 GCA_023664385.1 Clostridium sp.
TACATCAAACAGCGAAAAAACCATTTGAAAACAGGGTATGGTTTAATGGATTCGGCAACGCAAGTAATTATAAATTCCAATTGAAAAGCGAGTTGAAAAAATGAGATTAAATGTAAATTCACCTGCATATTTTAGTGAAAAATATGGTATTGATAATGATGTATATAGATATTGTCAAAATTGTTATAAATATTTTTTAGATAAAGAATATAGTCCAATACTAGAAATTGTAGGAATTATTCCTTTAATTGTCCCACAAGAATTATACGAACAAGGAAAGTATAAAGAAAAGGTGCAATTTATAGCTAATAATAGTTGTGCCATTATTTATGTAAAAATTGATTTTGAAAAGTATCTTGCAGCAAATAGTGAAGAAAAAATATTTCTAATGAAAGATGCAATAGTAAGAGCAATTAAAAAGATAAAAGCAAAAGGTAAGTTTGATTATAAAAAATTTTGTGAAGATTTGCGATTTTACAATTAGCAACACAAAAGCCAGCTTTTCTTCCTCCGATACTTCCGTCGGTTTTTCCGACAGTGTTATTTTCGTTAAGTTCTCCTTCTTTGAATATATTATTTATATGTTCTGTAATCGTTCTTCTGGCCACACCCTCATTCCCCACTCAAAGCCGTTTCGCTTTCATATTCTCCACAACCCCAAACATTTTCTTTGTGGTAAGTCCCTGCACCACGATTGTAAAGAACATTGTCACATAGGTCACAATCAGCACAACATTATATGCGTCAGGGGATAAAAACTCTCCACAGCTAAATGCAAGGGCAAGTGAAAGTCCACCCTTTAGGGCACTCCATGTCATAAGCGTGGTAAATTCATTGACACTATACCTGTTCGGTATTTTATTTTTTCCGATAATCAATGTCGAAATAAATACCCCTGCATATCTCGCAATAAAATTACCTGCAATGGCAGCTATGATTAAAAGGAACAGACTTCTGTGGTATGGCATATTCAAAAGAGCAATTCCGATAAGAATAAAAAGTATGCTGTTAAACAGCGTGTCAGCTATATGCCAAAAATCCTCATACAAATCCTTTGGGTCGACAACCTTACGCCACTCCTCTTTTCCTGCCATGCATTTTGAAAAGTAGATGCCGCATACAACAGATGCAATGACGCCCGAACAGCCTAAATGCTCACAGATGATGTATGCCGCCATAACGTCAAACATACTTATAAAAATATGCAATATAGGATTGCTTGTACATTTTAAAAGGGAAAACATGAGAAAGGAAATGATAAGTCCAATTGCAATTGCCCCTAAAAGCTCCTTTGCCATAAGCACAGGGAAGCTTAAATCTGACGTATCATTCACTATATTTTTTATACAGACAAAAACAGCAACGCCTGTACCATCATTAAATAGGGATTCCCCCTCTATAACGGTTGATACATTTTTTGAAAGTCCTGCTTTCTTTAATATGGAGGTTGCCGCAATGGGGTCGGTTGGCGACACGATACAGCCAAGCAAAATACACATCCATATGGAAAATCCAAGGTTCAGCCCCAAATTCACAAGATAAAATAGTCCTCCATATAAAAACGAAGAAATAACCGTTGTCAAAAGCGCCAAAAGGCTTATGGATTTTATGTTCTTTACAAAACGATTAAAATTCACTCCACTTGCGCCTGCAAAAAGCATAAAGCAAAGGATTCCGTCCATTAAAAATTCCTGAAAATTAAAGCCCTGTATTTTACCTATAATCGTATTGGAAAAGCTGAAAAGCCCTGTTGCCTGCAATACCTTTATAACGGCACTGAAAATAAAGGCAAAAAGCACTAACGCTATATCGTTTGGTATTTTAATGAGCTTTTCATTTAAAATGCTGATTACGATAATCATAAAAAGCAAAAACAAAAAGCCTGCAAGTATGTATTCCATTTATATTCTCCCATCCTTTGAATATCATCTGTACATAGCGGCACAAGCCTATGCACAAATATCCGACAGCTCAATAATTTTTCTGTCTGCCGATACAACAATTACCTTGTCCCCTGCATTAATTACCGATGAGCCATTGGCAATTTCCGTTGTCCCATTTCTTATAATAGTAGCAATCAGTACATTTTCCTTTAATTTAAAATCATTGCTCATAAGCTGCTTGCCACAATATTTAAAGCTTTCCTTTACCTCAAATTCAACAGCCTCAACTCTGCCCTCATCAAGCGTGTAAAGCCATTTGATATTTCCTGAATCCTTGTCACCTAAGCCTGCCGTTGCCCTTGCATTTCTGATTACTCCAGCCATGCTTACGTCCTGAGTTGAGAAAATGTGGCTGATGCCGCTGCTGTATATCATATTATTATAATTTTCATTGTCTATCTCTGCCGATATTCTTTCTATTCCAAAGGATTTTGCAAACATGGATATTATAAGGTTTACGTCATCACTTCCCGTAACAGTTACACATCCGTCAACGCCTGCAAGCTCCCGTTCCAGAAGCTCTGCATCCGTTCCATCGCCGCATAAAACCTCAGCCCTTGGGAAACGCTCCAAAAGTTCCCTGCACCTTTCCTGACTTTTATCTATAAGCTTAACCTTTCCCCCGCTTTGAAGCATAAGCTCTGCAAGATAATATCCAATCTTGCTGCCACCTACAATGAGAACCCTTTTAATCACCTTTTCTATTATGCCGATTTTATTTAAGAAAGCGTCCATAACCTCGCCCACAGCAAGAACGGTTATTTTGTCGCCCGCCTTTATCTCCGTATCACCTTTCGGGCTCACGGCTTTTCCGCCTCTGTTTATGGCACAAACAAGCACGTCCCCGCCTGCATTTTCCCTAAAATTAAAAAGCTTTGTTCCCACAAGCATATTTCCCTTTTTAATTGTAATGCTTGCAACGAAAACATTGCCGTCACCAAATCTTTCAATCTCAATTCCGTCAGGGTATCTGAGCATTTTATGTATTTCATTTGCCGCCATTCGCTCAGGATTTACAATGGTGTCCACGCCCATTTCCTTTTTCAAAAATTTATGCTCAGACCTGTACTCAGGCTTTCTTATCATTGCGATTGTGTGCTTAATTCCAAGCTTTTTACCTACGGAGCAGCAAAGTATGTTTGTCTCGTCACTCTTTGTAACTGCAATCAGCATTTTTGATGAAGTGGCACCCGCTTTTTTAAGAAGCTCAACAGAAGCACCGTTTCCCGCATAACCGTTACAATCAAACTTATCTGTGACTGTGTCAATTCTGTCTGCTTCGTTATCTATCACAACAACATCATGCCCCTCCTGGCACAAATATTTCGTTACAGCCTCGCCAACCTTACTGGCGCCTACAATCAAAACCCGCATAAAAATCTTCCTCTCCTATTGTAACTATTCTATAATCATTTGCATCTGTTCCATATACATTTATTTATATATGTTTTTTATTTCTGTTTTTATTGATTTGTATTTCATAAAAATACATATTACATTTTAAGCCTTTGAAAATATATTGTCAATTTTCAGATGCTCAATTTACAAGCCTATAATAAATCTTTTATTTTCTGCCTTCATTTTTTAAGATTCAACTATTTTTCCATTCAATTATTCATTTGTTTATGGTATAATGTACGTAAACGTACATTATACTTTGCGAAAGAGCATCGCTAATAGTGCATCGCTAATCTTTGATTAGCGATATGGTAAAATACATTACAATATTATATAATCTAAATAAAGCAGTCTACTATTTTCTAATTTTAAAGGAGAAGCAATGGACATTCGAATACAAAAAACAAAAACGAGTATTTACAATGCATTTTTTGCCCTGCGTGAAAAGAAAGAATTAGAAAAAATAACGATAAAAGAGCTTTCGGAGCTGGCAAAAATAAGCAAGCAGACTTTTTACCTTCATTACAAGGATATCTACGATTTATCGGAGCAGATTGAAAAAAATCTTATTAATGAGCTTATGGAATCGCTTACCTATAAAAGCGATATTTTAGCACACATCAAAGAAACAACCATAGAATTATTTAATAATGCCACGTCAAAGGGAAAGCTGTTTAAGACGGTTTTTTCCGGCTCAAGGGTAAATATTCTTGTGTCAGCATTGGAAGCAAATGTTAAACAGCTTATTTACAATGAGCATCCTGAACTGCGCACAGACTTAAAAACAAATATTTATATTACAGTGCTTGTTCAGGGATGCTACTTTGCTTACCAACAATATTCGTCAATAGACCAAGAACGCGTGGCACAAATACTTGGCGAAATATCCGATAGCATAACTGCGTATTATATGGGTGGTTAAAACTGGTATCTTTCTGCATCCTCCCTTACCGTTTCAAGCTTTAATTCCTCCACATGTTTAACGGCAGCATCTATCTGCTCCTTCATGGATTCTGTTATGTTTGTTTCCTCTCCATAGTTAAGATATGCAAGAACGGTCAGCATCTCCGACTCGGTATCAGAAAAATATCCTGTGCCCGCCTGCTTCATATCTCCCAAATTTTTTACCAATTCAAGCATTTTATTTGGTAAGTATCTGTAGTCCCATGAACCGATTGGTTTTTCTTGTCCTAACATAAAATTTCTCCTTTTCTATCCATTAAACTTATCCCACATTCCCATGTAATGTGAAGCAAATTCCTGTGTGATAAGCTTATTTTTTATCATTAAATTGAGGGTGTCCTTAAATTCCATATAGCTTATGGTGGATTTCGTCATATTTTCAAGCGTATTGGCGATACTGTCTGCATATCCATTGGCATCTATTACATTATCCCTGAGCATAATGTTTGCTTTATATGCATCCTTAAAGAAAATATTTACCTTGCTTGATGTGGTAACCTTATCATCCACCCTAAATTCCACATTCAAAAGGTCAAACAAATTTTTCGCAGATCTGTTTGTAAAGTAAATTCCTCCTGTAATTCCGTAGAGGTTTTTGTAGGAATTTTTATCCGAGGCAACCGTATTATGGGCATAATCCGGAAGATACGGCTTAAACACGCTGGTAAGCAGATTATTCCTATGGAACATCGGATAATCAGTATCGACATTTGCCGACTGCTTTTTCAAGTATGTGATTTCCCTGATACGTCCGAGAGGAATTGCAAGATGCCTTGGCTCCTCCTCCAAAAGCAGCATATTGAACTGCTTTTCTGCAACCCATATATATGCTGGACACTGCTTTATCATGTACTTCTTGCTAAAGTCCACAAGCACAAGCCTGTGATCCTTCTTCACCTTATACTTGTAAAGGGTTCTCTTTATTTTTCTCTTATCATAGGAGTCTGCCGTTTCATCAGACACCTGACGGATAACGATGAGATTTTTATTTTCCTCATCCTCAGCAGCTTTATTTTGTTTTGGCTGTGCAGTTTTTTCTGTATCAGCAGTTTTCGGTTTTGGAGCCCTCTCGCCATTTTGTTGCTTCGGCTTTGGCGATGTTCCCTTATGGACCTTTTCCTTTTCAGTATTTTCAGATTTTTTAGCCTTTTTATCCTTCAAGCCGAAAAATTCTTTTATGCTGAAATGAAACCGCTTTTGCTTTTTAGGCTTCGGCTCCTTTGCCTCCCTGATTTTGTGTTCCTTTTTTTCTCTCGGTTCCCTTGCCGCTTTCTGCTTCTTACCCTTTTTTTCTTTTTGCGGCTTATCCTCAGGGTTTATTTCATCCATGCCATGAATACTCAAGGTCTGAATCAGAAAAATTAATATAAAAACACATACGACAAGACCAAAAAAATATATCATCTGCTTTGTACTAAATGCCAAAATGCCAAATACAACAAATGCAATAATGTCAAGCAAAGCATAACAAAGTATTTTTTTCGTATATAATGAACCGTATCTGAATGTATTAATAATCTTTCTCATATCTGCCTCTCGAAGTAAAAACAATATTATTCATTATTATACTAAAAAGACGGTTATAAGTCTATAATAAACATTATTTTCGAGACAATATTTTCAAAATTAATTATCGCATCGATTGTCTGCCTGTATGATCCAAGGTGTAGCCGTCCCGATAAATAAGCTTCGACACAGGCACGATACTGTAGCCCTTGTTTTCAAGCTCGGTAAGCAGACCATCCAATGCTTCACACGTATACTTGGAGCCATTGTGCAGTAAAATAATGGAGCCGTTTCCAAGATTTTTATGATTGCTCACTCTGTCTATAATGTCATCTGCCCCGTAATCCTTCCAGTCAAGACTGTCAACATCCCACTGTATTGTGTAATATCCCTTTGCGTTTGCAACCATAATTACACTTTCGTTGTAATCTCCGTAAGGAGCCCTGAACAAATCCATATCCACCCCTGTCATGGACTTTATTAGCTGGTGGCAGCCTTCAATTTCCTCCTGCTTTTCCTTTGCAGAAAGCTGCGTCATATGCTTGTGGTTTGCACCATGATTGCCAAGGTCATGCCCCGATTTATGTATGAGCTGTATCGCCTCAGGATACCTTGCCGCCCAATCACCTGTAACGAAAAATGTTGCCTTACAGTTATGTTTTTCCAAAATCGCCAAAATGTCCTTTAAATCCTCATCGCCCCATGCAGCATCAAATGTAAGGCTGACAACCTTGTCGTCCGTCTCAACACAATAAATAGGAAGTCGGTCCTCCCAGTGCTCTCCTACAACTGCAAGAACCTCCTCCCTATAATTTAAAATACACATAAAAGCAGCAAGTGCCAGCATAAACGCTATGGCTGTTTTAATCAGATTTCTATTACTACTGTCAACCTCAGGAAGCTTAAGCATATCATTCTCACATTTTTTTACAAATATATGCATCTGCCCTGAAAATAATTCTACATTAAATGGGTTTTACCCTCATATCAAAAGTCTAAACAAGCGTAATCTTTCTAAAATTCTTCTTTCCACGCTGCAAAATAAACTCGGACGAAAAATCTTCGCTTGTATAGGAAGCGGATATATCTCCTACCTTTTCCTTGTTGACCGAAACGCCGCCCTGCTCAACAGCACGCCTTCCCTCATTTCTTGAGCTTACAAGTCCCGACTTTACAAGAAGGGTAACAATATCTATTTTTCCTTCCTTAAAATCATCTGCGGATATATCTGCCGAAGGAATATTATCAGTATTGCCTCCTGCAAAAAGTCCCTTTGCAGCCTCTAACGCTTTTTTTGCCTCCTCGTCACCGTGGACAAGTGCAGTAAGCTCATATGCAAGAACCTCCTTTGCCTTGTTCAGCTCGCTTCCCTCATATTTTTCCATCTCGGCAATCTGCTCAAGGGGAAGGAATGTCAGCATCTTGATACATTTAATGACATCTGCGTCATCCACATTTCTCCAATACTGGAAGAACTCAAACGGAGTCGTTTTTTCAGGGTCAAGCCACACGGCACCCTTTTGGGTCTTACCCATCTTCTTGCCCTCAGAGTTAAGCAGCAGGGTAATTGTCATTGCATGGGCATCCTTGCCAAGCTTACGTCTGATAAGCTCCGTTCCGCCAAGCATGTTAGACCACTGGTCATCACCGCCAAACTGCAAATTACAGCCATATCTCTGATACAGGGCATAGAAATCGTAGCTCTGCATAATCATATAGTTAAACTCGAGGAAGCTTAATCCCTTCTCAAGCCTCTGCTTGTAGCACTCGGCAGTAAGCATTCTGTTTACGGAAAAATGTGCTCCCACATCCCTTAATACATCAATATAATTTAAGTCTAACAGCCAGTCTGCATTGTTGACAAGCAATGCTTTTCCCTCTGAAAAATCAATAAATCTGGACATCTGCTTCTTAAAGCACTCGCAGTTATGTGCGATGGTTTCCTGCGTCATCATCTGCCTCATATCCGTTCTTCCTGACGGGTCGCCAATCATACCCGTTCCGCCGCCCACAAGGGCAATCGGTCTGTTTCCTGCCATCTGAAGCCTTTTCATAAGGCAAAGTGCCATAAAATGTCCCACATGAAGGCTGTCTGCTGTCGGGTCAAAGCCAATGTAAAACGTAGCCTCCCCTGCATTTATCAGCCTTTTTATTTCCTCCTCATTTGTCGTCTGTGCAATCAATCCGCGGGCAACCAATTCTTCATAAATTTCCATACTAACCTCCTAAAAAATAAAAAAGCTCCGTCCCATTTAAGGACGAAGCAATAACCTCGTGTTACCACCTTAATTCACGATAATCTCACAATTACCGCCTTAGCAAGTATCAAAAAATACTCAGGCAAAATAACGGATGCCAAACCGTCAGCTCCTACTAAATTCAGAGTGCAGCTCCAAAATGTATTCACATGCATCACTTACCGTGCTTCTCATCAACCAGCAACTTTCTGTGGCAGCCCTATCCATGCTACTTGTTTTCTTCAACGCCTTTAACATGGCTATCTTACAAAAAAATATGGAATTTGTCAACACATAGTTTATCCACATTATAGCCTACCCTTAATATGTAGAACAAGCACAATTATCAGAAATGGCAGAATGAATAATAATACGGCAAGCGGATACTTCCAATAATTCGAGCGGCACTCCATCAAATATTCTTCAGCCACATTACTTTGTGGGTCGTCCAAATCATAATATATCGTAATGCTGCCGCCTTTTTCACCTAAGTCTTTTTTGGTTTTGAAGCTATTTTCCCTGACCATGCCTCTATTATCTTGAAAGCTATAATCATACTGATATACAGTCGGCACATCATCACCGTCAAACCATTTTTTCTCCGTAATCCATCCAACCGTCTTTTGAGGGTTTACCATTTTTTTATACAGCCGGTTTCCCTTTGTGTAAACAAAAAAGCATATAAGAATAGCAACAAAAATTGCAGCGGCAAGCACAGCAACCCATATAAGCATTTCCCTATCATCAACCATACCACATCCTCCTTAAAATTATTTTACTTCCGTATAGCCGCCCTTATCGTAAGTAATAACGGTGACATAGTTTTTTTCCGATGTATTAAGCCGACTGTCTATTTCCTTTTGGATATCATCTTCATGCATGGAACACTCGTATGGTATGAGCATGTCAAAAATGAGCTTCGTCTGCCCTCCACAATCCACTGCCCGAAAATCATGGATGGATAATGTATCATTTATACTTTTGACAAGCTGCTCCACCATCTGCTTACAGGTATTTGTCAGCTCATCCCCAGGGTCAACAGGATCCATGTGAATGGTAATGTTTATCTTTAAGGTGTTATATATTTCCCGCTCCAGCTCATCGATTGCCTCATGGATATCCATAATATTTTTTCTGCAATCCACCTCAATATGAGCACTTCCCATCATATTGCCCGGTCCGTAGCTGTGTATAACAAGATCATGCATACCGAGGGAAACTTCACTTGCCCCAACGATAGCCTCAAGCCTTTTGACAAGCGCCTCGTCAACTGGGCGCCCTAAAAGCAAGTCTACGGTTTCCTTTACAATGCCAAATCCTGAAATAAGAATAAATGCAGATACGAGTATACCCATGATTGCATCAAGAGGAAACTCTGTCCACAACGAGCCAACAAGTGCAACGAGCGTGGCTGAGGTTGTCGCAACATCATTCATGCTGTCCTTTGATGTGGCAAGCATAATGCTAGAGTTAATTCTCCTGCCAAGCCTTTTGTTAAACAGACCCATCCATATTTTAACAAAAATAGAAATAATAATCACAATAAGGGCGACATAGGAAAATTCCAATGTGGTCGGATGTATCAGCTTATCAAATGAATTTTTAAGCAGCTCTAGGCCCACCACAATAATAACAACAGCAATCACAAGCGAGGTAAGATATTCTATTCTGCCATGTCCAAAGGGATGATCCTTATCCGCAGGCTTCGCAGCCATCTTATAGCCCAAAATCGTTACAACGCAGCTTGCACAATCGGAAAGATTGTTAAAGCCGTCCGATATAATTGAAATTGAGCCTGACATAATACCAATCAAAAGCTTTGACACACAAAGGAAAACATTGCAGAAGATACCGACAAAGGAGCTGAAAATCCCGTAGTGCTCCCGCACAGACGGATTATCAAGCTGTTCATAATTTTTTACAAAATGCTTTACAAGAAAATCTGTCATCCCATTCCCCTTTTACAAAAAAGCTAAGTCCTGTTTTCATATGCTACATTACCGACTCCCATTGCCATAAATACAAAGAAAAGTGGCGTCGTTATGGGCTGGTTTAAATTTATCAGCCCCTGAACAAAATATCCTAAAATGACGGATAATGAAATATACGTTATTATATTTCTTTTTTTATTTTTCAAAATATAAATAAATGACGATGCCACCATTCCTATATAAGCGACAACTCCAAAAAAGCCTATCGTAAGCAAATATTGCAGAAGCTCGTTATGTGCATTATCATATACCCTGCCCGTAATTTCAAGCATCTCATCATGGAAATTAGAAACGGTAAGCATTCTTATGGTTTCCTGTCCATATCCAAACAGCTTACGCATCAGGGGTGCTTCATTAAAAAGCCCGACACATTTCGTCCATATATATCCCCTGTATGTGCCCCATTTATAATTAAAATCGAATACGGACAGACTTAGCACATTTCCTGCAATCACAAATGTGATAAGCCCTGCTCCCACAACAATAAGAAATATCAGTGATGCACGTTTTTTATTTATAGGTTCTGTCCTTTTCCTCATAAGAAATGCAAACAATAAAACAAGCAAAGCAGCACCGGTCAATAAAAGCGCATTTCCTGTATTGTCAAACAGACGGGCGATACCCTCACGTTTATCATATTCCTTTACAATATATCGGTTTATAAATGCCAAAATTAGATTACCGATTGCCAAGCCACTGATACACAGAAGCATCTTACAGACATATCCATCCCTTATAGCTAGTGCAGACAAAATAACGACAACTGCAAATATACCCATATATACGCTATCGCTGTTTGCAATCATCATCGACATTCCGCCCAAAACAACAATAATTCCTGCAAATATGTGATATACCATTCTTTTTGAAAAAACGAACATGGAAATTGCAACGGCAAGTGATATTACGATAAAGCTGGCATAAATGTTAATATTTCCAAAGGTTGACATAAATATGTTAAACTGTTTTTTTGAAACGCCGTCCCTATAGTGCATAAAATCACTTCCCATATGCTGCGCAATGGCAACAATATAGGAAAAAAATGTGGTGACAAGAAAAAGCAGATACAACCATTCATAGCTTTTTAAACCCTTTGACAGAAAAATAGTTACAATACATATAACAAAGTACATGTAAAAGCCCATATATCTTCCCTCAGCACCATAAAACGACTCTCCTCTCTGGGCAGAGCATATATAGGATATAATATTGCATATTAAAAATAACTGCATCCACGTGACAGGGGACTTAAAATCCGTTTTCTTAATATTACCTGCACCAAGCTTTTCATCCTTTAAAAATCTTGCAATCACCTCAGCAATTAAATAATATATGATAAAAAGGATTGATACCAACACAAAAAATAAATATCTCGTTTTTGTTATATCAAAATATTTATTATGCATAACAATCAGGTATGCACTGAAAATTATTGTTATATATATAAATTTTACAATATCCGTAAAGCTGTTTATATCATATTCGGTTTTTTTTATATTTTTCTTTTTTCCCATATCAAAATCCTGACATTTCATCTGTTTTTTGTTGCTTTTCATGGTATTTTATAGTAAAATGTGTATGTCATATGGAAGAAAATCATTCTTATATCAATCTTCCAGTTTTTAATTGGACTATAACCATACCATATGACCAAAAAGAGAAGCGCACCCTTGCTTCTCTTTTTTGCTTTTAACAAGTAAAAAATCTGTAATAAATTATAACACATTATGTACAAAGCAGGAAGAACAGATTGAAATGCCTACAAAAAAAAGTTGAACGCTGATGAGAAATATATCAACATTTATATGGAATAATTGACAGCCTTTATATAAATTGATACAATATATCAATCCTTAACAAGGATGGGGAGCACTGCATAGCGGCAGGCGGTTGGCTAATACCTCCCGAAAGGGGGTAAGGCTTATGCGGATTACATTACATATCGGTAAATTTACCGTTACGATAATTGTAAAAAGCAACAACCGCCACTCGGCAAAGTGACGGCTGTTTAGGTAAATAAATTATTTAAACATTCTGTACTTAAAGCCAACCGCTTGTCGCAGTGCTTTCCTTATGTTCATATTATAAGCAGATCTCATTAAAATGTCAACTAGCACTCATCGATTTGATAGCGTAAATTTACTGTAGGAATTAAATAGGCAGAGTTGCCCCGGTTCTGT
>JAMPFU010000063.1 GCA_023664385.1 Clostridium sp.
TTTTATAATTTAACGCCTGAAAAAATAAGGCTTGCAGTGATGCTTGAGGATTTTGGCAACACTCACGGGCATGTAATATAAAACATGAAATTTGGACACTTTTTTATCACTAAATTTTTCTTTTCATAACGGTACAAAAATGTTATTATAATAACAATATAGACAAATTTTACAAATAACAAATTATATGATAGGCAAATATAAAATTACATTTTGAAATTACATATACTTGTATGATAGGCAATTGCGAAGCTTAGCGATTACCTATGTACTTGTAAGAAAGGAGGCAGTCACTATGAGCCAAAAACGACATGCTCCATATGCTGACGATGATATTTATAAGGATTTTTTCTTCACACGTGTAAGACGGACCGTTTACAAGTGGTGGTGTGTTATTTATAAACCGGTATATAAGCTTATACACCATGGCGAATGGCCTGAAGAAAAAGAGCCGGGTTATGTGCCTCCAAAACAGGAGGATGCCACCTCGGACTATGCTGCGCAGATGGCAGATAAGCTTATGCATGAGCGACAGGATACCGTAAACCAAACTATATCCAGCCAGACAAATGCACAAGCTCCCGCCCAAAGCGAGAACGCTGCTTCTGATGATTCCTCCACAAAAATAACCGGCTGGGATGACTCCTTTGACGTCTCAGGCATGTCAGAGGGCTATGTTGACCTTGCAAAAGAAATTGTGGAACGGCTTGCAAGGGAAGCTGCCGAGGACGAGGCAAAAAAGCAGGCGGAGATAGAACAGGCAAAGCAGGCAGCCGCAGAGCAAGCACGCTTAGAAGAAATTATGCGTTCAAATAAGGTTGACATTTCACAATACATTGAAGAAGGCAGGGCGCAGGCAGCCGCAGAATTTCAAAACAATTAAAGGAGAAGCGTATGAATAAAAAAATCAAATTAAAAAATCTATATTTTATACTTATATTATCCTTTGTGCTAGGGACGCTGTCAGGCTGTGCCGACAATCCGAAAAGCTTTACACAGCAGGAGCTTACCATTACCCTGACCGACGCTTTTAAATCAGAAAAACGAGACGGCTTTGATGTATATTTATCCAGTGAAAATGTTGTTTTCTCTGCTGTTCAGGAAACCTCTCAGGAGCTTGAGCTTGCTGGTTACGAAATCAGCTCATTAAATGATTATTGTCAGGAAATTCTTGCACTTAACAACACACAGAAGGATCAGCTTATCAGCAGAAACAATTATTACTATTTTGTAAACTCCAAAACAGTTGACGGGGCAAAATACACCTATGTCCACTGCATGTTTACATTTGCAGATTCCTACTGGATTTGCGAGTTTGTATGTAAATCAAAGCACTACAACCGCCTTGAGGATAAAATTCTTGCATGGGCTGATTCAATTACCTTCTCACACTAAAGGCTGTTATTGACAACATTTTGAGGCTGTCCTGTTGTCCACTTGAAAAGGTTATCGGCAACAACGGCAAATAAATTTTCCCTTGTCTGCTTTGGCGCCCATGCTACGTGGGGCGTCAAGGTACAGTTCTTTGCATTTTTTAATGGACAGTCCTCACGCATTGGCTCTAATGTAAGAACGTCTATTCCTGCGCCTGCAATCATGTCATTGTTTAGCGCATCGGCTAAATGCTGCTCATTCATAATTCCGCCTCTTGCAGTATTAACAAAATACGCTGTTTTTTTCATCATTGCGATGGTGTCCTTATTTATCATTTCCTTTGTGGCATCGGTAAGGGGACAATGTATCGTTACAATATCCGAATTTTTCAACAAATCAGAAAGGCTTGCCGCAGTTACGGGAGGCTTTATTTTTTCGGGCGAGCGTGTATAAGCAAGCACCTTCATACCAAAGGCTGTAGAAAGCTCTGCTACCCGCCTTCCAATATCGCCGTAACCGATAATGCCTATGGTCATATCCGTAAGCTCATAGGTCGGAATGTAAAAACGGTTAAAAACCTTATCCTTAATCCACACGCCATTATCAACCAAATCTGCATATTCCCTTATTTTATTAAAATGATTTAGAATGAGGGCGAAGGTGTGCTGCGCTACAGAATTTGCAGAATACGCAGGTACATTGCATACCGTTATTCCGTGTCTTTTTGCCGCTTCAATGTCAACATTATTGTAACCCGTAGCAAAAAGACCCACATATTGAAGCTGCGGGCAGGCTGCAAATACAGCCTCTGTTATGGGACTTTTGTTACAAAGAACAACCTCTGCATCCCCAATTCTCTCGGCAACCATCTCATCAGGCGTAAACCCAAAAACCACAAGCTCACCCAAGGAAGCAATTTCCTTGAGGGAAACATCACCGTCCCTTGTTATCGTCTCGTAATCTAAAACTACAATTTTCATGCTACATCTCCCTTACTTTGAACGTCGCCACATCCTAATTTTGCTTCGCAATATGTTCCGATTTACAAAGTAAATCGAGAACCCTGCGGTGGCACGGTGTCACGGCGACTGTGTTGCCGGACATACTACACGCTTTACTGCTTCATGCGTTAAAATCATCACTTGTTCATTCATAATAACCATCATTTGTTATAGTTCGTAAGTTATCATAAAAGTGCCTATGTTTTTAATGATAACCTTAGAACTATGATTTATAATTGTGTATATTCGAAAATAGTATACTCAGATATATCCATGTCAGAATCGGTACTGACATAATTGCAATCCATTCGTATCATCCGACCATTTTCATCATACTGATATTGATATTTTTCTGTATTAGAAACAGTATCTGCATCCGTTTTCCTTATTACTTCTTCAGATATAAGATTACTGTTATCGTCATATTCATAACTATGGAATATGGTTTTTTCACTGTCTGCATATACTTGTTCGGACGAGAGCATATTGCCAATGTCATCGTAGATATTGGTGGTAGTGGAGATAATTGCACCTGTTTCAGAACGTTCTCTGCAAACAAGGATTTTGCCATTCTCTCCATAGTCGCAGTCGGAATAGTCCTCTGACATTTCCAGTAACACAACTCCCTCCTGATCATAAACAATCGTATGCGACATAATATGGTTACCATATTCATCAAAGACAGCTTCACTTTCCCCTTTCAGTCTGCCAGTCCCATCATAGCTTTTTGTCTTTTCAACATTATCATGATACTCCGTTTCGGTATACTCTCCCGTATCGCTTATACTCTTGTGATAGATTTTTTTGCCATTCTCATCATATTTATATTCGTCGTAACTTATAAGTGTCTCTTTGCCATCGAAGCTGACATATCCCCAAGCCACATCATCGTCATGCACATTTCGATATTTTACGATTGTTTCCCACACTTCACCATCCCTATAGGTAGTTTCCGTAACCTTCAAAACTGCGTCCTCAGGAATATCTATCTCATTTGTGACAGTCTCCGTATCTTCAGAAATCACATCTGTAGCAGTCATGGTATCTACAGCAGTATCTGTAGCACTTGTCTCTGATACAGCCTGTGTATCGTTATTCCTTTCCTCACACCCTGCCAACAGACAGCAAACAGCCATAAGACAGATAATTTTTTTCAACTTCCTAAGATTCACTTTTTTCATTTTCCCCAAACACCTTCCTTTGCAATCATACTACAACGGCTTCATATTTTTAAGGCTGATATCCATAATCGGAGCCGAATGGGTAAGTGCTCCTGCTGATACATAATCCACCCCGATATCAGCTATCTCGGCAAGCCGTTCCTTTGTCACATTTCCCGAACATTCCGTCTCGGCTTTTCCTGCTACACGCTTTACTGCCTCACGCATTGTAGCATTGTCCATATTGTCGAGCATAATGATGTCGGCGCCCGCTACTATCGCCTCGTCAAGCTGCTCCAGCGTTTCCACCTCAACCTCAATTTTTCGGACAAAGGGCGCATATTCCTTTGCCATTGCAACTGCCTTTGTAATGCTTCCCGCTGCGCCTATGTGATTATCCTTTATCAGTATGCCGTCGGAAAGGTTGTATCTATGGTTTGTGCCTCCGCCTACCTTGACGGCATATTTTTCAAAGGGACGCATATTAGGCGTTGTCTTTCTCGTGTCAAGCAGCTTCGTCTTTTTCCCTGCAAGCTCCTTTACCAGACTGTTTGTAAAGGTTGCAATTCCACTCATACGCTGAAGATAATTAAGACCTGTCCTCTCGCCTGAAAGAAGCGCCCTGATATCTCCCTTTATCACACCGATAACCTGTCCGTTTGTCACAACATCTCCGTCCCTGACATCTGTCTCAAATACAGCCTCGTCATCAAGCAGCTCAAAGGTTCTTGTAAATACCTCAAGTCCACATATGATTCCATCCTGCTTACATATAAGCTGGGCACTGCCCTTACACGCCTCCCTCATAACTGCATTTGTTGTCACGTCCTCACTTGTAATATCCTCTCTCAGTGCATTTAAAATGTACCTGTCTATATTTACCCTATTTGTCACACCATTTATCATAAAAATCTCCGTCCCTTCTTTTTATTTCTTCCATAATGATCTGCCTGTTTTTCTCATCCCAAGCTTCAATGTCCTCATATTCCTCCAGTGAAATATAAGGCTCACTATATTCTATATTTTCCGTTTCCTCACTGATAATCCATCCTGCCCGTTCTGAAAATACAAGGCTTTCCAAAAGGGAATTGCTTGCCAGACGGTTCGCTCCATGGACGCCGTTGCACGCTGTTTCGCCTACTGCAAAAAGACGGCTTACCGAGGTTCTTCCATATGTATCTGCAAGTATGCCTCCCATAAGATAATGCTGTGCAGGTGTTACGGGGATATCCTCCTTGCTAAGGTCATATCCCACCTCAAGACAGTGTCTGTATATATTCGGAAACCGTCTTGTAATTTCCTCCTTCGGCATATGCTTTATGGACAGCATGACAAAAGGACGTCCGTCCTCATCCATCTGCTTTCTGATTGCCTCCGTTACAACGTCACGGGGAAGAAGCTCATCCACAAAACGCTCTCCCTTTTTATTAAGAAGGATTCCACCCTCTCCCCTCACGGATTCGGAAATGAGAAACTTCCGATTTTTTGCCTCCTCATAAAGCGTTGTGGGATGAATTTGTATATAGTTAATATTTTGAAGCTTAACCCCATGTCTTAAAGCAAGGGCAAAGCTGTCGCCCGTTATATGCCTGAAATTTGTGGAATGGGTAAACAATCCTCCGATGCCTCCTGTTGCAAGCACAACCTGTTTGGCATACACTGCCCTTACGGCATCCTTTTCCTTTATGACAACGCCATGGCACACATTATCCTCTATAATAAAGTCAAGCATTTTTGTGTATTCCTTCAGGGTAATGTTTTCACGCTCCCTTACGTTGTTGAGCAGCTTATTTGTGATTTCCTTGCCTGTAACATCCTTGTGGTGCAAAATTCGGTATGTAGAATGGGCGCCCTCCCTTGTATACTCATAGGTGCCGTCCTCATTTATGTCAAACTTGACGCCGTACTCTACAAGCCTGTCCATAATCATCGGAGAATTTTCAATCATAACCTTTACCGAGTCCTGATTATTCTCATATCTGCCTGCCCGCAAGGTGTCCTCAAGAAAGCTGTCAAAATCCGCAGGCTCCTTCAAGGTGCATATGCCTCCCTGCGCCAAATAAGAATCGCTGTTTTCAATCTTATCCTTTGAAATCAGCAGCAGCTTATAGTTGGGTGCTACGGACAATGCCGTAAAAAGTCCTGCTACTCCTGTTCCAACAATAATAACATCGTATTTATCCAATGTACCGTTCCTCTTTTTACCTTAAATTTATACTTAGTAATAATGGCATAAAGTGTTTATAATGTCAATGAATTATGCTATACTATGTCCTAAGGGGGACCAGCGAAGCTGGGGGATTCCTATTTTAATTATAAGCAATTGTGGGACGTTCACAGAAAACATGCGTTTCACAATTGTTTCTATGAAAGGCGAAGATTATGTATAAGGTAGATTTTAATAAGCCCTGCCACGTTTATTTTATGGGCATCGGCGGCATAAGCATGAGCGGACTTGCGGCAATTCTTCTCAAGGAGGGATTTACCGTATCAGGCTCCGACATGAAGGAATCGGATATGACAAATAAGCTGAAAGGACTTGGGGCAAATGTCGTAATCGGTCAGGTGGCAGAAAACATACAAGATACGATAGATTTGGTTGTGTACACAGCAGCAATCGGAACAGACAATCCCGAATACGTTGCGACATGTGAAAAAAATATACCAATGCTCACAAGGGCACAGCTCTTGGGACAGATTATGAACAACTACAAATATTCCATTGCAGTCAGTGGAACACATGGAAAAACAACTACAACCTCCATGATGTCCCATGTGCTGCTTGCGGCAGATACCGACCCTACGGTCTCCATCGGCGGCATACTGGATGTAATTGGTGGAAATATCCGTGTGGGAAGCTCCGAATATTTTGTGACGGAGGCATGTGAGTACACAAACAGCTACCACGCCTTCAACCCATACATAAGCATCATATTAAATGTTGATGCGGACCATCTTGATTTTTTCAGCGGCATAGAGGAAATCGCAGCCTCCTTTAAAACCTTTGCCGAGAAGCTTCCTGACGACGGGCTTCTTGTGGTAAACGGCGACATGGAATATACGGATTATATATGCAAGGATTTAAACTGTGACATTCACACCTTCGGGCTTAATGAAGGAAATATGTACTCTGCCACAGACATAACCTTTGACGAGGAGGGACATCCGACATACACCCTTGTGGTAAACGGCGAGAAGAAAGATACAATCTCACTGCATGCAACAGGACTCCACAATGTTACAAATTCCCTGTCGGTTATTGCGGTTGCCGCAAGGCTCGGCATATCCATGGAGCATATAAAAGCAGGCTTATTTTCGTGCAGCAGCGCCAAACGGCGTTTTGAACACAAGGGCATTACCAAAAACGGCGTCATTGTAATTGACGATTATGCGCATCACCCTACAGAGATAGCCGCAACCCTTGCCGCCGCACAAAACACGCCGCACAATGAGCTTTGGTGTGTGTTCCAGCCGCATACCTATACGAGAACCTATGCCCTTTTAGATGAATTTTCCAAGGCGCTTTCTGTATGCGACCATGTTCTTCTTGCAGACATCTATGCCGCAAGAGAAAAGGACACAGGCATGGTTTCCTCTAAAAATCTTTGTGACGGCATAAACAAAATGGGTGGCAATGCGGTTTATTTAGGTGAATTTGATAAAATAAAAGACTATGTCGAAAAAAATTGTAAAAAAAATGATTTGTTGATAACTATGGGAGCCGGAAATGTCGATTCAATTGGAAATACTCTTTTAAAAAAATAGTTATCCACATTATCCACAGGGCTATTTACCATATTTTAGGGTAATAGCCCTTTTTATTTTTGTTTACATAACTAAAATTAAAAATACACGATTTTAAGCCCATAACCTCCAGTAACAAAATTATGGTAACATACAATCAACATTATCCACATTATTAACATTTTTCCATTTTTCTCCTACCGAAAAGACGTTCTCTTGTATTTAAAAATACCTATGTTATAATGCACATGACGAAGGTCAAAGGGGTATGCAATATATGAAAAATATTACGATTTCAACAGAAAACAGTGAGACATATTCTTCGATTTCAAACTTTTTTATTGACTACTACATGACGGATGCAAACGGAGAGTTTGTAAAGGTGTATCTTTATTTAGTACGTTTGCTAAGCAACAATGCAGCCATTACCGTAGCAGAAATCGCAGACCATTTTAATCTTACTGAAAATGATATATGCCGTGCAATCAAATATTGGATAAGCAAGAATGTACTCAGGCTGAACTATAACGGAAAGGGGCAGCTAAGCGGCATCGTTCTCTTACCGCTCCACCCTTCCGAGGACAGCCTTAAAATGTCCTCCGATGCAGTGTCTATTTTAAGACCGGATGACATGGACATTGAGGAGGAAGCTGAGCCTGAGGTACGTGTACATGATTTTGTCAAGCCGAAGCCGGCTAAAAAAACGGTAGACCTTACTGCTCCACCGAAGCCAAAGCTTACGCCAAAGGACATTGACGAAAAAATGTCCGATGACGATTGGTCTGACATCGTGTATCAGGTGGAAACACTGTTCGGCAAGCAGATTTCAACACGGGATGCCGAAACGCTTATTTACATATATGATGTTCTTAAATTCAGCGTTGACTTGTTTGAGTACCTGATTGAATATTGTACGACAATGAACAAAAAGAACTGCCGTTACATGGAGGCTGTTGCAATTGCGTGGTACAATGACGGAATCACAACAAGACAGCAGGCGAAGGAACAGTCTAGCGTAACAAATGGAATCACACGGATTGTATTTAAGGCATTGGGAATACGACGTGCCAATCCAACCAATATTGAGCTTGCATACATTTCCACATGGAGCAAGGATTTCGGCTTTTCGGCGGAAATGATAGAAAAGGCATGCGAGCGTGCCATAGAAGCAAAACCAAGCTCAGCTAACTTTGCATACATAAACGGAATTTTGGAAAACTGGAACAAAAACAATGTAAAGACATTTGAGGATATTGACCGATTAGACAGGGAGTTCGTTGCAAAGGCAAGCCGCAAACAAAGCGCTTCAAACATAAGCAGCTTTAATAACTTTAAGCAGTCAAAGCTTGATAACGAGCTTACCGAAATGGAACAATTATTTCTAAAAGAGGTAAATAACAAATGAGTTACTTTGCACTAAGCACAGAAGATATTATTCGCGGATATGAAAAAACAAGATTAAACAATAAGCGGCTGCTTCAGGAGAGACGTTTGGCTGTATATATCAAAATCCCCCGCATTGAGGAGCTTGATGAGCAGGCTACAAACTATCATATAGAAGCAGCTAAAAGGCGTGCCCTTGGTTTGGATAACGACAAGACCACTACCAACTCCACCAAGGAAAAAATCCACAAAATCAATGCTGAAAAGAAGCATCTTTTACTTGACGCAGGCTACCCTTCTGATTACTTAGAGCCTGTCTACAACTGTACAAAATGCAAGGATACAGGGTATATCGAGGTAAGTGACGATGAACACGCATTACCCCTTATCAGAAAATGCAACTGCTATACGAAGCAGATTATAGACTGCCTTTATATTCAGTCCAATCTTAAAAATGTGCTTCAAAAGGAGAATTTTGATACCTTTAATTTGGAATACTATAGTAATGTACAGGGCAACCAACAGTATTCTCCTAAGGAAAACATGAAAAATATACTAAAGCGTGCCCATGAATTTACGGAGGGCTTTCAGCAGACAAAAACCGAGCGTGGAAATATATTGATATACGGCGAAACGGGTATGGGAAAAACCTTTCTTACCAACTGTATTGCAAAGGAGCTTTTGGATACGGGACACTCTGTTTTATACCTTTCTGCAAGTGAGCTGTTTGAAAAGCTGATTGCAGATTATGTTATGAACCATAAAAAGGAATTGGAGGAGCTCTATCAATATACCTATACCTGCGAACTTCTTGTTATAGACGATTTAGGCACAGAGCTTACAAACAATTTTGTGCTTTCCTCTCTGTTTGAGATAATCAACCAGCGTGGCGTATGCGGCAAATCTACGCTTATTTCGACAAACCTTACGATGCCGCAGCTAAGGGAACGCTATTCCGAGAGGATAATGTCAAGAATAATAGCAGATTACATCGTATTTTATATGTACGGTGATAATATAAGATATCAAAAGAGAAAAAATGCAATTAACTCAATTACATAAGCTATGGAGGAAAAATCATGCCGGATTCAAGCAAACTAATTAACGTACCTGTAGGAAAGCTGGGTATCATACCTCTGCAAAGCTGCAAAGCCTTAGGAGAAAAGGTTGACAGCTACATTGCAAAATGGAGAGCCCAACGGCACAACGAGCACAAGGATAATCTTACATTTACAGGATATGAAAAGGAATCCTATATTTTAAAGTCTGCCTGCCCACGTTTCGGTTCAGGCGAAGCCAAGGGCACGCTATCTGAATCAGTCCGTGGAACGGATCTTTACCTTTTGGTGGATGTTGTCAATCACAATATCGAATATTCCATCTGCGGCAAAAAAAATATGATGTCGCCTGACGACCATTATTCTGATTTGAAGCGTATTATTGCGGCTATCGGCGGCAAATCAAACAGGATAACGGTGATTATGCCGTTTTTATATGAAAGCAGACAGCACAAAAGAAACAACAGGGAATCCTTAGATTGTGCAATCGCACTTCAGGAGCTTGTAGGAATGGGCGTTGACAATATCATTACATTTGATGCACATGACCCGAGAGTACAAAATGCCATTCCGAGAAGCGGCTTTGAAAATATTATGCCGACCTACCAGTTTATCAAGACGCTGCTTTTATCTACCCCTGACCTTAAGCTTGACAGCGACCATATGATGGTGATAAGTCCTGATGAGGGTGCCATGAACAGGGCAATTTATTTTGCAAACCATCTCGGCGTTGACGTGGGAATGTTTTATAAGAGACGTGATTACACCACTATCGTAAACGGCAAGAACCCGATTGTTGCACATGAATTTCTCGGCGATTCCGTTGAGGGCAAGGACGTGATTATTGTAGACGATATGATTGCCTCCGGCGAAAGCATGCTTGACGTTGCAAAGGAGCTTAAGCGCCGCAACGCAAGACGTGTCTATGCACTTGCAACCTTCGGTTTATTTACAAACGGTTTAGAGGTATTTGATAGCTGTCATAAAGAGGGCATCATTGAGAAGGTAATTACCACAAACCTGACCTACCAAATGCCTGAGCTTTTTGAAAGATCATGGTACGGCTCTGCTGACCTCAGCAAATATATTGCAACGCTGATTGACCACCTGAACCATAACGCTTCCATCAGTGGTCTGCTTGACCAGTCGGAGCGTATTCAGGCACGTATTCAGGAATACAAGGAATGTGGAACCATTACGCCGAATTATAAGGCGCCAGAGCTTGACTAAATAAAAAGGGGCTGTCACAGTAAGATGTAAGGCACATCGTTGTTTACCTATGACAAGCCCTCTTTTATTTTGTATTTTTATAACCTATGCTATCT
>JAMPFU010000064.1 GCA_023664385.1 Clostridium sp.
ATGCTGCGAAGCGTTGTCTGAGCGAAGCGAGTTTCGCTTAAGCAGCATGTAATCAAGCATCGCAAATTTCAAATGCGAGGTATTCTTGCGGTCTTAAAAGGTTGCAATTCAAAATACACATACCGATTGGCAGCATAAGGCTGTGCACTCAGCGGGCAGTTCGTGCCCCACATAATAGAAAAGACAAAATATCCCCTTTTACCTCCCAAAGGTATACCCTATCCCAAACACTGTAATGATATATTCCGGATTTTTGGCATCTCGCTCAAGCTTCTGTCTCAGCCTTCTCACATAAACCGTGAGTGTGCTGTCATCCACAAAATTTTCATTTATATCCCAAATCCTGCTTAAAATAACATCCCTTGTAAGCACCTGTCCCTTATTTTTTATCAGCAGCTCCAAAAGCTTAAACTCAGTTGCGGAAAGCTTTACAGGCTCACCTCCAACATAAACCTTATGCTTTTCAAAATCAACGGACAAATCCTTGTAGGTATACACCTCCGATTTTTCCTCGCTGCTGCTCCGTCTTAATACGGCAATTATTCTCTGCAACAGTACATCTAAGGAAAAAGGCTTTGCAATATAGTCGTCACAGCCCATCAAAAAGCCCTTTACCATATCCTCATCTGTATCATTTGCAGTGAGGAAAATAATGGGAACATGGCTTGTCTTTCTTATTTCACGGCAAAGGTCAAGCCCGCTTCCGTCAGGCAGCTTTATGTCAAGTATCACAAGATGAAAGCTGCCTGTAAGTGCAACCCTGGCACTGTAAAGGTCATATGCCGAAACGCACTCGTACCCTTTGCCCCGCAGAAATGATTTCACTCCGTCATTTATAAACCTATCGTCCTCAACAATCAGTATTTTTTCCATTACTCCTCCCGCAGTCTGTCCGTTAAGGTTTCTCCTGCCATGCTCTTATATAAAACGGATGGCACGATGATACATACGGCAACAATCAGCACACATATAATAAGAAGCTCTGCAAACGGATATACCGCAACTGCATAATCGATTGCTTTTTCCGTCAGCGTTGAAACGATATATATAATTCCGTTTCCCAAGGTGGCTATCAGACCTATGGATATTATACCATAATAACCGCCCTCAAGCATCAGCATTTTCTTTACCTGTCCCTGCGTCATTCCCACACTTTCCAAAAGGGCAAATTCCTTGCGTCTTGCATATACGCCCGTCATCATTACGTTTATAAAGTTAATGACACCGATAAGGATAAGCAGTATGGAAATACCATTTGTCAACAGATTCATTGTTTTTATGGCTGTCGACAAGCTGCTCATGAATTCTGTCTTTATCTCCACAGTCGCAACATTATCCCGGTTCTCCGTAAGCCGTTTTACGTCATTTGTCACATAGGCTTCCTTATCTGCCTCGCAGTTCATGGTAATGGTATCGACCGTATAATCTGCCCCAAGCTTTTCCATCGCCTTGTGGCTTAAAACGATATACTCCGGGCAGCCTGCCATGTAGCGGCTTTGTGCAAACTGAAGAAAGGACGACGACTCGTAGGTAGAGCAGGAGGCAACCTGTAGGTCAATGGAACGGTTCCCGTCCTCGCTGGTCATGGTAATGGTTTTTCCCACCATCCGATTTGCTTCCTCATCCGTTTCCAGGCAGCCGACGATACAGATATCTCCGTTTACAAATGCGTCAATATCTATTTTTTCTCCCCGAAACGCAGCATACTTTTCGATTACCCAATCATCCGCCGTAACTGCGAAGGTTCCATAGGAAGCATCAGGATTTTTGTTTGTCTCATAAAACTCTGCAAGCTCCTCAGGTGACGACCCTGTATACTTCGCCTCAGGCTCCAGAAACGGCATATACGTATCCCGGTTAAACTCAAGTAACACGTACATTTTTTTATTTATGCTTACGGCACTCATGCCATCTATTTCCTTCAGCTCCTCTGCCAGTGCCTCGCTCTGCTTCCTCATGTTGTCATAGCCGCTCTCATTGCTTATATGACAGTTTATTGTATAATCGTAAGGCAGATACATGTTGGCATAGTTTTCAAGGTCAAGTCCCCTAAGAAATGCATTCATTGCAAGAAATGCAATCGTACCCATAAACAATGACGCAAATACAAGCACAGCCGATTTCTTTTCACGAAACACATTTCTAAATGCCATACGGTAAAGCTTTCCACCCGATGTGGTATTTTTCTTTTTGCTTTTTCCTGCATATACACCTGTATATTTTGCTGCCTCCACAGGCGACACACTTCCTGCAAGCTTTGCAGGCTTTCTACAGCTTATGAGTACTGTAACCATTACAAACAGTACGGTTACCACATAAATGATTGGGTTAAAATATATTTTTTCAGGCATTGCCGAGAAGTTGCCCGCATCAAACATGTGCATGGCTATCGGCATAACCACAAACGATATGCCGCTTCCAATTATAATTCCAAAGGGAAGTCCGATTATGGCAAGCCTCATAACCTGTGCCCTGACAATGCTTTTTATCTGCTTCGGCGTCGTGCCGATTGTTTTCAGCAAGCCATAAAAGCGTGTATCCTTGGACACTGATATATACATGACATTGTAAATAAGCAGATACCCGCTGGACACGATAATCAATCCCAAAAGAACCGCTACCCCAAAAATTGATATGGCACTCCCCTGGCTTTGCACTGAATTATCAATATAATAGAAATTCTGCAAATCTACATTCAGTCTTTCCTCAACCTCCTCAAGCTCCTCGAACAGGCTGTCTGTCTGCCCTTTCTTTGGGGATATGCAAATTCTTCCGTCAACATTCATGTCAATGCCGTTTTCCTCAATGTATTTTTTCGAGACAAGACCACCCTTGCTGCCCGAATAATTCATGTAATCCTGATACCAGCCTGACAGCACAAATTCCTTACTGCCGCCGCCAAAAAAATCAAAGGCAAGCTTCATTCCCTCGGCAGGCTTATCAATTCCAAGTGCATCAAGGGAGGAGGCAGAAAGCATAAGCTCATTTTCCTGCACAGGATAATGCCCCTCCACATCACTTATGGCAGGCATGAAATGCTCCTCAAATTCCGTTTCGTCATAGTAATTGAAATAGATATATTCCCCCTCCATTTGGGGAATATATACTGCCCCTGCATATATTTGTACTCCTGCGGCATTTAAGTGTTTCAGCCCTTTTACGGCTTCAAGCTGTTCGTATGTCGGGTGCTGGTAAAAGATGTTTGCTGCCGTCCCCTCCTCCCGTACAAACATCGTTTCTATGTTTTCATACAGGCTGAAGCAGAGGGTAAAGATTGTCGTAAACATGATGGTTGTAAGCATGATGGCAAGCATGGAAAATACATTCCGCACCCTGTTATTTTTCAGTGATTGCCTGCTTATTCTTTTTACTGCGGTTTTATTGTTATTTTTAAGCATTTCCATCACCACCCCCGTAAGCTACCTTTCCGTCCTCAATCCTTACCATGCGGTCTGCCATGATGGCAATTTCCTCATTGTGGGTAATCATAATCATGGTCTGATTAAAGTCACGGCTTGTTACCTTGAGCAGCGATATCACATCCATTCCTGTTTTGCTGTCCAAATTTCCTGTAGGCTCATCTGCAAGTATGATTGCAGGCTTGGCAGAAAGTGCCCTTGCGATTGCAACCCTCTGCTGCTGTCCGCCTGAAAGCTGATTCGGCATTGCGGTAAGCTTTTTTTCAAGTCCTAAGGTTTTTACCACATGGGAAATAAACTCCCTGTCAACCGGACTTCCGTCAAGCTCCACAGGAAGCACGATATTTTCATATACATTTAATACGGGAACAAGATTATAATTTTGAAAGACAAAGCCCATGTTTCTTCTTCTGAAAATGGTAAGCTCCTCATCATTCATATCAAACAGATGGTTGCCTGAAATGACAACCTCCCCTGCGTTCGGTCTGTCCAAGCCGCCCAGCATGTTCAACAGCGTTGACTTACCGCTGCCTGAGCTTCCGACAATGGACACAAATTCTCCCTCGTTTACGTCAAGGGAAACCATGTCAAGCGCCTTTACCTCGTTTTCTCCCGAACCGTAGGTTTTACAAAGATTTGTTGCAGATAATATACTCATTTTATCACTCCTTATTCGTTAAACATTCGCCATGAGCAAAACTCTGTTTTCGTAAATGTGCGTTGTACAATATAGGCAAATCACCTTGCTTATGATATTGTCTATATTGTACAACTACGTTTTGGAACTAGTACGTTTTGCTTATCTCGTAGTATAACAATGAGTTCTTACAGAATTATTACAGAAACGTTTAATTGTTTCTAAAAACATGTCAAAAGGTGCAAATAACCTTCAAAAAAACATGGTTATTGGTGCAAATAACTTGTTAAAAAACTTGTGTATTGGTGCAAATAATACTATAACATCTTTAATTTTAAATAAAAAAAACACCCTAACAGGTATTTTTTTTGAAAATTTTTGCAGCAAAATTTAGTTATTTTTATTTGTAACATTTTTTATTACAATCTGCTCCTGATTGTAAATATGCTCATTCATAATTCGTTCAGCCGTATCTTTATCGCCTAACAGGATGGCGTTGGTAATTTGGTCATGCTCCGTTACAAGATTGTCGTGGTATGAGAAATCCTTTACATACTCCACTCTGTAGCGGTACACCTGCTCACGCAGGTTTTGGGCAATATTGATAAGGCGGGGATTTTGGGACAGCTTATATATGGTATTGTGAAATGCCTCGTCAGCCTCCACGATTGCAGGAACAAGCTTGGAATTTATGGCTTCCCTAAAAGCAATGCACACCTGCTTCAGCTCCTCCTTGCCTGTTTCGTCTATACGCTCACATGCAAGACGGACGGATAATGCCTCTATTGCCATTCTGACCTCAAGGGCATCCTTTAAATCCTTTACGGTAATATTGGCAACCTCTGCGCCCTTTCTCGGTATCATGACAACAAGTCCCTCAAGCTCAAGCATTCGTATGGCTTCCCTTACAGGAGTACGGCTCACGCCAAGCTTGTTGGCAATTGTCACCTCCATGAGGCGCTCGCCAGGTTGAAATTCCCCCTGCACGATTGCATTTCGCAGGGCACGGAACACCACCTCACGCAGGGGCAGGTATTCATCTATGTTTATGTCTAATTTCATGGCTTACTCCTTCATTGATTTTTTACACAGGCTTTGTAACAAATATATCTGTTGCAAGGTCAAGCTCCCCTATATAGTCTGCCGCCTCCCATGCCTTTTCAGAAGCATCAAAAATTCCAAATACTGTTGGTCCGCTGCCGCTCATAATTGCATTTAATGCACCCTTTTCCTTCATGACATTTTTTATGTCCTCTATATCGGGGCAAAGCTTTACGGTTACGGTTTCCATTACATTTTCCATGTTAGATGCGACAGTGCCTAGGTCGCCCGCTTCTAAGCCTTTCAGCATTTCGTCAATATCAGGGCGGCTCTCCAATGCATCACAGTTCATGCTGTCATAAATCATGCCCGTGCTTATGTTTATGGCAGGCTTTACAACAAGCACCGTACAGGCAGGAAGTCCCTGTACCTCTGTCAGTATCTCGCCAATGCCGCAAGCAAACGCTGTTTTCCCAAGGAGGCAAAATGGGACGTCAGCCCCCAGCCTTTTGCCAAGGCTCATAAGCTCCTCCAGGGAAGCCTTCAGCTCAAATATATCATTCACAGCCTTTAATGCCGCGGCACAATCCGTACTTCCTCCTGCCATGCCCGCCTGAATAGGAATATTCTTTGTAAGCTTAACCAAAACATCACCGCATACGTGATACTCGTCAAACATAAGGCTGATTGCCTTATGTATCAGGTTGCTTTCATCTGTTGGCACTTCGGGCTTATTTGTTTCAATCACAATATGATAGCAAGGTTTTTCATGCGCTGCATTTGATTTGCTATCCTCGCACGCTGATTTTTCACGGTAATCCCCAGCGGCTTTTTTAACATTCGTTACCGTAAATGCAAGCTCATCATATATATCAACATTTTGCATTACCATCTTAACATCATGATACCCGTCAGGTCTTTTTCTTAAAACGTCAAGTGCAAGATTGACCTTGGCATACGCCTTATAAGTTTTTGTTATACTGTCCATGTATTTTCACTTTCCTCACTGCGATTTGGCTTCAAATACTATATGTTTCATCCTCTTGTATCTCTATTTTTATAGGTATTTGCGAAACTCCGTTTTTACATTTTTATAGTATCAGCTTTCCATTATTTTGTCTAGGAAAAGCTACCGTAAAACGGGTGCCGATATCCATGCGGGAAAGAACATCAATGGTTCCGTCATGTGCATCCACAATCCATTTTGCAATGGAAAGTCCAAGTCCTGAACCGCCTGTTTCCCCATTTCTAGCCTCATCCGAACGGAAAAACCGTTCAAAAATATGGACAACATCGTCCCCCTTCATGCCAATGCCCTCATCCTGAACAATGTAGCTCACTGCATTTTCACTTTGCCTTACGCCTAATTTAATGACGCTTTTTTCTGCTGAGTATTTTGCCGCATTTTGAACAAAGATACGAATGGACTGTTTCAGCATTGCCATATCCCCCTGCATCATGCAAGGCTGGGCGTCTGCTTCCCCGCCCATAATATCAAGCTTATACTCGTGGGCTTCATCTATCATTACGGATTCCTCCCATACCTCCCTCATAACTTCATTTAAGTCAAAGGTAGTCACGTGGAGCGAGTTTCTTCCACTGTCTCCTCTTGCAAGGAACAGAAGCTGCTCAATCAGCTCCTTCATATGCTCCGACTCATTTTTCAGAGCCTCAATCGCCTCCTCAAGAACCGCCTCGTCCTCCTTTCCCCAACGGTCAAGCATATTTACATAGCCCTGAATGACAGAGATAGGCGTGCGCAGCTCATGGGAGGCATCCGAAACAAATCTTGCCTGCTGCCTTTCACTCTCCTTCATCTTGGAAAGAAGATTGTTAAGCGCAATCTCTATGCTCTGTAAATCCTTGTCCCCTGTGGAAATATGCGCATCGGGAGAATCGGCATGCACCTTTGCAATTGCCTGCTCTAAGCTGTCAAATTTTGAGGTGTCATACACAGCCTCGCTTATTTCCTGCGCCCTCACTGCAAGGTCGTTTAACGGACGCATTTTTTTCCTTACCATGCTCGTGTTAAATAGTGCCAAAAATAAATTAATGCCCTGCAGGGAAACAAATACAATGGCAGGAAGCTCGAAGGGCGCACAAAAATCGTTCAGGCTGCTTACAAGTCTTGTATCATCTGATAATGACACGATATATACGAGATGCTGCTCCTCATTCTTTAACTGCCTTTCAACGTCAAAATATCTTCTTATTACTGTTTTATCCTTCGCAACCTCTCCCTCCGACTTAATGATGAAGGCGGCAAAAAAAAGACATATAAGTAAGACATCTGCAGCAATGATATCCCCAAGATGTTTTAACCAAAAGCTTATATTTATTTTTCGTGCGATTGAAGTCATTTTCTTATTTTCATTCATCTTTTTATCCTAATATTTTATTTATGTTTTTTGCACTGCAATCCATATCCTGACAAAAACCATATCTATAGAAAATTCCAAAAAATCCCTATCAAGCCTGACAGCTTTCACGTATGACATATCCCACGCCGCGCACTGTTGTAATAAGCTTTATTCCGAATTTATCATCTATTTTCGTCCTGATATACCTTACATATACGTCAATGATATTTGTCTCGCCTATGTAGTCATAGCCGCATACGATATTCATAAGCTTTTCCCTGTCCATAACAATATTTTTGTTCTGCATAAGCGTGTGCAAAAGCTCAAATTCCCTGTTTGTAAGCTCCACAGCCGTACCGTTTACCGTAACCTCGTGCCTGTCCTCATCAAGCCTAACACCATTAATCTCCATATAACTTGTTGCTGCTGCCGAACCGCTGCTCCGTTTTTTAAGGGCAACCCTTATTCGGGCAAGAAGCTCCTCAATGGCAAAGGGCTTTGTAATATAATCGTCTGCACCCGCATCAAGTCCTGATACCTTATCCATAACCGCATCCCTTGCTGTAAGCATAATGACAGGCGTGTCCTTCTTCTGTCTAAGTCTCCTTAACACCTCCAGCCCATTTAGCTTAGGCAGCATAACATCAAGCAGTATAAGGTCAAACTCCTGTTCAAGTGCCAAATCAAGACCAAGGCGGCCATCAGCCGCCTTGGTAACCTCATTTCCCTCATGCAAAAGCTCAAGCTCAATAAATCTTGCTATTTTTGTCTCATCCTCCACGATAAGTATATGTGCCACAGCGTTATTCCTCCATGATTTATTCTTTTTCGTTGATATCATTTTTTAAATTGGTACATGCATCGGAAGCCTTATTGAACATGTCATTGATATCCACTGTTGTTGTTTCAAAGCCCAAGAAGGAATACCTGCAATCCATGAACATACCCACAATCAGTAAAATTACCGTAACAGGGAAAAGGAAGATAAGTGCAATGACGAGAACAATCACTGGCACCTTACATACATTTTCGCCGTTTCTGTCTACGGAGAATGTCGTGTCACAGCCCTTCTTTACCATTCTTTTGAACCATTCAAAAATTCTTCCCATAACATCGCCAAATGTATGCCTTTTACAGGACTCCTCGTAGGACTGCTGCGCCTTTTCAAACTCTGCAACATTGGCAGGCACCTTGCTGTCAGTCGAATAGCTGTCTACGTTTGGTTTTTCAATCCTGCCTTTTTGCTCTAAATATATAATGGCATCCAGCATATCGTAGTCGCATGCCTCAAGGGCTTCCTTTGCCTCCTGATAGGTAACTCCTGTTTTCTCCCTGATTTTTTCCACCTTTTCAAAATTATCCATATTTCATACATCCTTTCTAATTTTAATCAGCAACATTTATGTTCCTTATGGTGTTTATCATACACTGCGAGGATTAATCTAAAATGTTAGTTAGATTAAAATTAGATTAAAAAATTAAATGCTTTTGCACCATACTATCATATGGGGAGAAAAATGCAAGGATTTTAATGATTGGTGTTTTCCTCTTTTTATGGTATATTATTTTCACAAATATATAAGAGAATGACAACATAATATATTTACCCAGGCAGTTGGGGGACGTGCTTCTTACCCGTTCCGAGTCTTGTACGGAAGGGGTGAAGGCTTATGAGTACATATGAAGAATTTATGATAATTTTAACCGTAGCGTTACTAATCGTCGCAATTCTGAATTTGAAAAATAAGAAATAGCCGTCCTGCCCCGAAAAAGCTGACGGCTATTAGTTAGTTTCGCCGGGACGGGTGACCTGCACTCACCTTCCGACTGTCTTGTTAAATATATTATATAATCACCAATGCAAATTGTCAAATACCAATATCCTTGGAATGATGTTCAATGTATGTATTTAGAGCATGGATTACAAGAAACGGCAAAAGAATTTATGCCAAAGATTATGGTAAAAAAGGAAGCTTATGGCAAAAACAAAAATGCAAGATAAAAAGCGATACTAGGAAACGTATCGCTTTTGTGGTATGAAGGCTCATATAATCATCATTCTTCATATCCTATATATTCTGTTTTTTAACAATCTGCAATTCATATCCCAACGCATTTACCATACTGTAAAATAATTTTAAAGATGGGCTATGTTCATTTTTTTCCAATCTTGATATCGCTTGTTGTTTACTGCCTACCATTCTTGCAAGTTCAGTCTGAGATACATTCTCATTTTTACGGATTTCAACAAGACGATTAATCAATTCCGTATCGTTATCTGATACATAAAATGTAGACGCCGGCATTTCTTTTCTTTCAGTAAGCGGAATAGAACCTTTTTCAATTTCAACAGCTTCTAATAATCCCTGCATGGTATCATCAAAAAAATTATCCATTGCCTATCCCTCCTTTAATATTTTTACAACTGCTTTAAATGCTTTCTTCTCGTCCTCTGTCAAATCGTCTTTCTCATTCTTAGAATAAACATTCACAAAGTAAATTATTTCTTTCAATTCAATATCTACATAAATAACACGACCTCCACCACTCTTTCCTCTGTTTTCCATTGGAATACGGATTTTCCTGAGTCCTCCGGTTCCTTGAATAACCTCACCAGCCTTAGGATCATTTAGTAATATATTCTGCAAATCCCTTAATATTTCATCTGTTAATCCTAACGCTTTCCATTTCTTTGTAAATATTGGTACTTCAATAAATGTCCGATTCATAAGTATATTATCCTCTCTTGCTTGTAAATATACAGTACAACAAATTTGTTGTATTGTCAAACATATTTTTATCCCCATTTTTTTGTTTTTTCTCAATCTTCATCTGTAATCCTTCTACCCAATTTTATATCCTAATCAATATAAATCAATATAAAACAAAAAATAGTATTGTGTTCAGAATGAAAATATATTATAATATAGCCATATATTTACGCTTAGGAGGCTTTTATGGAAGAACTTGATTATAAGAAAATCGGACTAAAAATGAAAGAGGTACGTGTCAGCAATCACATACGGCAGGACAAAATTGCCAAGGATTTAGGCTGCACAATCGCCTTTGTCAGCAATGTGGAAAATAATCGTGCCAAGCTGAATTTACGGATGCTTGCCTATTATTCCAAGCTATGCAATACGCCAATGGACGTATTTATAAAAGCAGGGTACGGAAAAGAAGTCCAAGCTGATTTACGCAGCGACAAAGAAGATGAGCTTTTGTATCTTTTTTCTGAAATGACCGAGGCTGAACAGGACGGATTATTGCGGGCGCTGAAAGCGTGGAAGCAACCATAATCAATAAACAGTTAAGGTTGCCACAGTAAGGATTTAAGACACATAGTTGTTTGCCCGTAACAAGCCCTCTTATATTTTGTATTTTTACAACCTGTGCTATCTAAGCATATTAAGATATTTTGCTTTT
>JAMPFU010000065.1 GCA_023664385.1 Clostridium sp.
AAGTGCCCCACAAGCCATAATAGAAAAGCAAAATATCTTAATATGCTTAGATAGCTCAGGTTATAAAAATACAAAATAAAAGAGGGCTTGTCACGAGTAAACAATTATGTGCCTTAAATCCTTACTGCGACAGCCCCTTATTTATTATTTTCTGTTCTCCATGTATTCTTTCAGTGCTTCCTTCCACTCTGCAAACTGATAATCCGTTGTGAGCCTCAGCATATAATTATCCAAAACGGAGTATGCAGGACGCTTTGCCGGAGTTGGATATTCTTCCGTTGTAATATGCTTCACTTTTGTGGAAAGTCCTGCAAGCCTGAATATCTCCTCAGTGAAATCTGCCCATGAGCAAAAGCCCTCGCAGGTTCCATGAAACACCCCATAATTTTCCGTAGGCTCAATAAACTTTATCATCCTTGCAAGCTCCATTGCACTTGTCGGGGAACCAATCTGATCTCCTACCACGCTTACCTCATCGTGAGTTTCGGCAAGGGTAAGCATTGTTTTCACAAAATTTTTCCCATCGCCGTAAAGCCATGCCGTCCGCACAATAAAAAATTTGTCTGCAAACTGTTTTACAAATTCCTCGCCTGCAAGCTTCGTCTTACCGTATGCCCCAAGGGGTGCAGTCTTTGAAAATTCGTTATACGGCTCAACCGCTGTTCCGTCAAACACGTAATCTGTAGAAACATGTATCAGCTTTGCGTTCGTTTTTGCCGCTGCAATACTTAAATTTCTTGGTCCAATGGCATTTATCTTATATGCCAAATCCCACTGCGTTTCACATGCGTTTACGTTTGTGTGTGCGGCACAGTTTATAATAACATCAGGCTTTTTTTCAGAAATAAAATCCACAACAGCGTCAATGCACGTTATATCCAAATCCTCCACGTCAGTGTTGATAAGCTCTGCCTGTTCATTTTTATATACCTCATTGATTGCCCTGCCAAGCTGACCGTTGCAGCCTGTTACCAAAATCTTTTTCATACATTTCTCCTAAATCATCAAACTATAATCATAGTTATTGTTCTTTGCCGTCCTCAGTGCCATATTCCTCAAATTTCATTTCGTCCTCTCTTTTGAAGGCTTCCGTACTATCCTTTTTCAGCAATACGGTAATTGTCTGAAATATGAGCTTTATATCAAGCCAAAAGCTGTATTCTTCAATATATATAAGGTCAAGAATCAGCTTGTCCCTTGGTGATGTATTATATTTTCCCGCTATCTGCGCATGTCCCGTTATGCCTGCCTTTACACGTAAACGGTACTCAAATTCAGGAAATTCTGATGTGTAGTTGAATATATTTGCAAGCATCTCAGGTCTTGGACCCACAACACTCATCTCTCCCCTTAAAACATTACAAAACTGTGGTATCTCATCTATTCTGTATTTTCTTAAAATTTTGCCTACCTTCGTTACCCTTACATCATCCTCTACCGCCGAATAATTTTCCACGTCCTCCTTCATGGTTCTAAGCTTGTATACGGAGAATATTCTTCCGTATCTCGTAGCCCTGTTTTGCTTGAAGATAACCTTCCCACCATCCTCAGCCTTGATACAGATGGCTGCCACCAAAAGAATTGGAGAGGTAATAATAAGCGCAACAACTGATATTACAATATCAAATGCTCTCTTTAATATTCTCTGCTCCAGTGTAAGTCCCTTGGAAAAATTCCCAAACAACGAAACGTCATCCAAAATAATATGCTTTGTATTTCTTTCCACAACGTCATGCATACTTGGATTAAAGTAAACATTTTTCATATTCTGATAACAGTATTCAATGATATCCGTCCGTTCCTGCACCGGAACATCATATATAAAAACTGTATCATTTTCTTTAATATACTGCTTTAAATTTTCATTGCGGTAATCCACAGCCCGCTTTATGCTGTATTGCAGCTTGTACTTTTTTATTCCCCGTACAACCTCGTTTAAGCTTCTTTGGGACGAGGTTATGATAATACATTTTTCAGGGTCATACAGCTTGAAATACAACGCATTGCCACCATATACATATATCAGTATGACAACATACTGAATGGCAGTGATGGGAATAATTAAAAAGGGCTGCTCCAATTGGAACACATGATTATTTTGTGTATTTGTATTCATGATGGAGAGTGCAAGCATACCTATGATATTTGTAAATAATATAGTAAGAAAAATAGAATTTACAATAGGCTTGCTTTTTCTCTTTCCAATATCATATCTTCCGTATATATTAGAAAACATATATCCCATAATAAGACATGAAACAATCACAATGACTGATGTTCTTGATACATTATAAAGCTGCCTGTTTTTTTGTGCATACATCGTGTAAAATATAAAAAACAATATGGCATAAAGAGACATCTTCAACACAAATATGATTGATGTTTCAAGCTTTCTAAGTTTTCTTTTCATCCTAACACCTTGATTACTGTACCTCGTAACCCTTAGCCTTTATAATTTGTACCACGGAGGCTACACAATCGTTACATATTTCATCCGTTTCTGCTTCAACCATAACCCGAACAACAGGCTCTGTTCCACTTTCCCGAAGCAGCACACGCCCGTTATCTCCTAATTTTTCTGCCACTGCATTTACGGCAGCAAGAACGTCAGCATCCTCCATCACAGGCTTTTTATCAACAACCTTAACATTTTCAAGGAGCTGCGGATATATTTTAACATCTCTTGTAAGCTCAGACATTGTCGTCTTACTTTCTATTACCGTCTCCATAAGCTTCAGTGATGTGAGGACACCATCACCTGTTCTTGCATATTTTGAAAAAATAATATGTCCGCTCTGCTCACCGCCCAAAACATATCCGTTTTCCATCATACACTCATAAACATATTTGTCTCCTACAGTTGTCTTGGCATACTCTATACCCTCTGCATCAAGTGCCTTATACAGACCGAGATTTGACATAATTGTCGTCACGATAGTATTTCCGGTAAGCTTTCCATTATCCCTCATATATTTTCCACAAATATACAGGATTTTATCACCGTCAACAAGGTTGCCCTTTTCATCCACGGCAAGGCAGCGGTCAGCATCACCATCATACGCAAAACCTGCATCCAGATTATTTTCAATTACAAATTTCTGAAGTCCCTCTATGTGGGTGGAACCACAATTTGTATTGATGTTCGTACCGTCAGGGTCATTGTTTATCACGTATGTCTTTGCGCCAAGCGCATCAAAAACTGCCTTCGCAACAGTGGAGGCAGCGCCGTTAGCACAGTCAAGACCAATTCTTAAATTTTTAAAGGAACGGGTAGGAAGCGTCATAAGATAGCCGATATATCTGTTTCTTCCCATGGAATAGTCCGTAGTCCTTCCGATATTTTCCTTTACGGCAAATGGTATCTCCGGTATCTCGCCGTCAATATATCGCTCAATTTCCTCCTCAACCTCAGCCTCCATCTTTGAGCCGCGGCTGTTAATCAGCTTTATGCCATTATCATAAAACGGATTGTGACTTGCAGAAATCATTATACCACAGTCAAACTCATCAACTCTTGTTATATATGACACACTTGGAGTCGGCGTTACATGCATAAGGTATACATCGGCGCCGCTTGCCGTAATGCCTGCCACAAGGGAATACTCAAACATATAGCTTGAACGTCTTGTATCTTTTCCTATTACGATGCGTGCCCGTTCACCGTCTGTTCTCTTTTTTCCAAAATAATAACCTACATATCTTCCAACCTTATACGCATGCTCTACAGTTAAAAAAACATTCGCTTCTCCTCTAAAGCCGTCCGTACCAAAATATTTACCCATGGTAATATATTCCTTTCTATAGACATATTACCTTATATTATATTCTAATTTCCATAAAATGTAAAGGAAAAGGAAATGTCTCATAAGGTCTCATAAGGTATATAAGCAAACAGCAGCCTACTCCCAGCCATCATAGTAGTCGTCATACATGTCATCAAATTCCTCCAAATCAGTTATGGCGCTTTCATCACTGCTTTCACTTTCCGTTATTCCCTTTGCATAGCTTGCATCATGGTAAATGCCCACAGCCTGCTTTTCATTTATGATTGTAACCTCATTTGTTTCTCCGCCAAATTCACCATCAAGGGTCCACTCAATAGGAGTCTCACTTATTATATGGATTTTTGCCGCTTTTATTTGAAAAAACATTTCATTGCCTTCAACATCATCATTTGTCACAATCGCTGACAAAATCTGCTGCAGCTCCGCAGGATTTTGAGGTTTTTTTATGAAAAAGCAATCAAACTTGCCATCGTCCAAAACAACGTGCTTTGTGCCTCTTATTTTAAAGCCCGCAACAGAAAAGGAGTTTGTTATCATTCCGTATATATATTCTCCCGTAATCAAGGCGTCATCAAATTGTGCCTCAAGCTTATACGACTTGAAGTTTGCTATATTTTTAAGTGCCTCAACAACATAAGCGCTGTGTCCGAGCACTCTTTTTAAGGACTGCTTCGTGCTGTAGGATATGTCCGTAAAAATTCCAAATGCGGCAATATAAACAAAATGCTTGTCCTCAAATCTCCCCACATCCACAAATTGTTCCGTGCCGTTTACAATCTGAGCCGCCGCTTCAATCGGTTTCCTTGATATACCAAGGCTTCTGGCAAAATCATTCGTCGTGCCTACCGGTATATATCCTATAGAAATCTTTTTTTCTCCCATATCCATACAACCGCATACCGTATCTCTTAAGGTTCCGTCACCTCCAGCACACACAATCATATCATAGTTTGCCCCATCCTCACGCACCTTTCTTGCCGCATCATTCGGTCCCTTTGTAGGATAAATACAGACATCATAATCCTTGCCGGCAAATGTCATGATGATTTCAAATAAGTCGCCCTTGATTGCTGTTCTTCCTGCTTTTGGATTTATAATAAAAAGTAAATTCTTCATAAGAACCTCCTACCTTGTCTTTACGTATGCATCCAAACCTTTTTTTCTAAGCTTACATGCAGGGCAAGCGCCGCACCCGTCACCCATGATGCCATTATAGCATGTAAGCGTCATATTTTTAACCGTTTCAAAGCCTCCAAGCTTATCTGCCAGCTCCCATGTTTCTTTTTTATCAAGCCACATAAGAGGCGTAATTATGTCAAATTCATGATCCATGGCAAGATTTAATGTCGTGTTCAGTGATTTTATAAAAATATCCCTACAGTCAGGATAACCCGAAAAATCGCTTTGGGAGACACCCGTAATGATATCCGTAATTCCTTTTTGCTTTGCAAATACAGCCGCAAATGTAAGAAATAACATATTTCTTCCATCAACAAAGGAGTTGGGCGTTCCGTTTTCAGGCGCATCGCTGTCAACCTTTATTTCAGCTCTTGTAAGCGAGTTTGGCGCAAGCTGATTTAAAAGCGACATGTCAAGTATAGTGTGGCTGATGTTATATTTATCACATATTTTCTTTGCGCATGCAAGCTCAAGCTTATGTCTCTGATTGTAATCAAAGGACACTGCATATACAGTGTCATATTTTTTCATTGCCCATAATAAGCAGGTTGTGCTGTCCTGTCCTCCACTGAAAACAACAACCGCTTCCTTTTTATTTTTCATCTGCCCATGTACCTTTCATTTGTTCTTTTTTATTTTTCCAATGTCATTTTAATCATTTATCATGCTTTTATCTTTATCACTTTAAAAGCAGCATAAGCCGTTCCTGCAAATCCTTGTCGGTTTCAAAGCTTCCCCTCATTGTAGTCGTCACGGTTTTTGCATGTGCATTTTTTATTCCTCTTGCAGTCATGCAGCTATGGCTTCCCTCAATAATAACAGCTATATCGGGCGAGCCTGTAACCTTTTCCATAATATATGCAATATCCGAGCCTATACGCTCCTGAAGCTGTAGACGTTTTGCCGCCATATCGGCGATACGGGCAATTTTGCTAAGCCCTAATACCCTTCCTCTCGGAATATATGCCACTGAAACCTTCATGTCATACATAAGCGCCAAATGATGCTCACAGTAAGAAAATATATCAATATCCTTAACAAGCACCATATCCTGCGTAAGTCCCTCAGGCTGTTCAAAGGATTTTGAAAACAGTTCGGCAATCTGGTCATTTGTATAATTCATTCCCTCAAATACTTCCTCATACATACGTGCAACCCGGTCAGGCGTATCTCTTAACCCCTCTCGTTCTGGGTCATCGCCAAGTGCAACAAGTATTCCCTTTATATGCTCCTTTATTGCTTCCTTATCTATTGCCATTTTATACTCCCTTCCTGTCTGGCTCCCAAATGTATTTATGCATCTGAAGCTGTATGCGAACCTTATTCATATTATTTTCAATCATAAATGCAACGATATCCTTTGGCGTAATACTATTAAATGCAGAGCTTAAATATACCTTTGTTTTATCCGTCAGCCCATAATCATCTATCACTTTTTTTGCTTCCACTAAATCATTATAATCAGAAACGACAAATTTAACCGTATCTTTGAACCTTGCTTTTTTAAAGTTATCAAGACACATCTTATCTGACATGCCGCTTTTCGGCAGCTTATAATCAATGGTAAATTCTATGTTATCGCCTATGTGAAAATAGCTTGATACATCTATTGAGCCATTGGTTTCTACCTCTACTCTAAGATTATCATTTTTTGACAGCTTAGAAAGCAACTTATCAATATCGGGCTGAAGCAATGGCTCGCCCCCTGTCAGCGTCACGTTAAAAACCTCAGACCTTACTATGTAATCGTATAGTTCCTCACTGGTTAAGCTTTCAAATAAAACATCCTTTTTATTCGCCCACGCTGTATCGCAATAGCCGCAATTAAGATTGCAGCCTGCAAACCTGATAAAGCAGGCAAGCTCACCCGCATACGCAGCCTCTCCGTTTATGCTTACAAATTTTTCAACCACATGAAATGTATCCATTTTTCATATTACCTCTATTATATATTAACAGCTAGGTAATTGCGAAACTCTGCTTTATAATAACGTAAGTTGGAGAAAATATACAAGTTCATAAGCAGGGCGTTAAGCGTAAGCGTGCCCTGAATTGAAGTTGTATATTTTCGACAACGTATATTAATAAAATGTTAGTTTCGCAATTGCCTTAACAGCATTTATTCTTCATAGGAGGCGCAATTTTTCGGCGTTTCATATACCGTCGCCTTTTTGACGCTGTACCCTAAGCATTTCATACTGTCATAAAAGTATTTTGCAAAATTTTCCGCTGTCGGTCTAAAATCAAGCTGAATAATCCTAAAGTCTTCCTCCAAAAGAGCTTCCAGTGTTTTTTCCTTCAGGCTTCCTCTTTCAATTATGAGGGAATGATCCAGCTTGCCTGTTATTTTTTTTAAATCATCTTTCAGCTTGGCAAAGTCAACGATCATTCCTCTCAGACTTTCGCTTCCTTCAAGACTCTCACTGAAAACTTCAATTTCCACGGTCCATCTGTGACCATGAATATTGGAGCATTTCCCATCATAGCCCTTTAGAAAATGTGCGCTGTCAAAGTCAGAATCTGTTTTTAATGTATACATATTTCGCCTCCCATAAAGATAAATTTAAAGCTGCCATAAGTAAATATCAAAAAAATATAATCCTATGACAGCCTTAAGCACTACACTTTATTAAGGTCTGCCCTAGTTTTTTTTATAGACAGGATGGTGCAATCGAACTGTCTGCTATCTGCCTAAATTCCAAGGAATTTTTTTACCTCATCAGGCATAGCTTCCTTATCACAAACCGTATCATGTCTTACAGGTGCAGTTCTGATTTCCTCAATTGCATTTGGAACCTTTACACCTGAAAGCCTGCAAAGCTCATCGACAAGCTCAAAATCGGATTTCTTATCATATTCCGTATCAATGGCATTCATAACGCTTCTTGTAAATTTATATGGGCTTGCCGTTGACGCAATTACCACAGGCGTATTGTCGCCTGTTTGGGCTCTATACTTATCATATACTGCTGCAGCAACAGCGGTATGGGTATCTATAATATACTTGTCAGTTTCGTATATTTTCTTAATTGTAGCGGCAGTTTCTGCTTCCGTTGCATAATTTCCGTAGAAGTCCTTAAGCCCCGCCTTCATGGAGTCAGTAATGACGTACTCTCCCTTTCCGGTTAATGCCTCCATAAGCTCACGGTTTTTCGCTGCATCATTTCCCGCTATCCTGTATATAAGCCTCTCAAGATTGCTTGATATCAGTATATCCATAGACGGTGATGAAGTGAGAATAAACGCACGGTTTCTGTTATAGCAGCCTGTATCAAAGAAATCATAAAGTACCTTGTTCTCATTTGAAGCACATATAAATTTATTAATCGGCACTCCCATTTCTTTTGCATAATATGCCGCAAGTATGTTTCCAAAATTGCCTGTCGGAACAACTACATTTATCTTTTCGCCTGATTTTATTTCGCCCTTTGCAAGCAGTCTTGTATATGCATATACATAATAAACCATCTGTGGAACAAGACGTCCTATATTTATGGAGTTTGCAGATGAAAACTGGAATCCCTTTGAATCAAGCAGGCTACAAAATTCCCCATCTGAAAACATCTTTTTTACGCCTGTCTGCGCATCGTCAAAATTCCCCGTAATACCTACAACAAATGTATTGTCACCCTTCTGTGTAACCATCTGCTTTTCCTGTATCGGACTTACCCCGTTTTTAGGATAAAAAACAATAATCTTTGTTCCCGGTACATCAGCAAAGCCCGCAAGCGCAGCCTTTCCCGTATCTCCTGAGGTAGCTGTAAGTATGACTATGTCGTTTTTTACATGATTTTTCTTTGCAGCAGTTGTAAGCAGATACGGCAAAATCGAAAGTGCCATATCCTTAAAGGCAATCGTAGAGCCATGAAACAGCTCAAGAAAATATCCCGTGGATTTTTTGTTTAACGGTGCAATCTCCTTTGTGTCAAATTTATCATCATATGCACTGTTTATACAATAGTTAAGCTCCTCCTCCGTAAAATCAGTAAGCATAAGCTTCATTACATTTAATGCGACCTGCCTGTAATCCATTTTCGCAAGCTCCTCAAGGCTTTTGTCAAGCACCGGGATGCTGTCAGGCACAAAAAGTCCGCCATCATTTGCAAGTCCCTTTAAAATTGCCACGGAGGCAGTTACCTGTTCCTCAGGGTTTCTTGTACTTTTGTATATAAGCTCCATGTTCTCAAACTCCTTATAAATAAAATTGTTTCTTTTACAGTATTTCATTTTATGACATTTTGTTCTACGACATATTAACACACAAGTCACACAAAAACAAGCTGTGTAAATAAAAGAAATAACAAAACAGACAGCCTTGCTGCGTGTTCATGAAGAAAACCATCTGAACATACAATTAGGCTGCCTGCTGCAACATTGTCTTTTATAATACTCTTTATTGTACCACTCTGTATACCTGCGCACTTTGACGTCCAAAGTTTATTGCTTCCTGATGTGTGTTAAAATATATATCTATTTTATTTCCCTGTATTGCTCCTCCGACATCCTCTACTGTATATACCTGTCCATTTATAACAAGCTGCGTTCCAAATGGAAATCTTGACGTGTCAGCAGCTATCGTTCTCCCTGCCGTTGCCGTTGTTCCGCTTGCTGTTGTCGGGTTTGCCGGATTACTCCACTGTCCACAGCATATTGTACAAGGGCAATATGCTGTAAGGGTAAAGTCACCCACAAGCTCATAGGTGCCATTTTCATCTGCATATGTTGCCACAGCTACTGTCTGCTGCGTCTCTGAGGCAACAACAGTTGCCATAACAGGCTCAGCAGCCTGTGCCGTAAGCTGTTCAACGGCCGCCTGTTCCTTCTTGCTCTGCTGTCTTGATGCAAGGATTCCCTCTATCTGTTTCTCAGATTTTTCAAGCTTTGCAAGCTGGTCTGCATCATATATTGTATTTTGCATCTGCGTATACGTAACAGAAGTGACTGCAAAAGCTTCTCCATGAAACGCCTTTTGCCCTGCTGCAACATCCGACACAGTCATCATAACACCCACAGGCACATTTTTGTTGCTTGCATTCGTTATCATTGTTCCGGCACAGATAGCAACAAGTGACGTAATAACTGCAACAGAACCTATTTGCTTATAATATTTTCCTGCGTATTTTTTCATGGCATTTACATGCTTATCACTTTTAACTTTTCCGTATAGAGCTTTAAACGCTTTTGAACAATTCCTTATTCTCATTCCTCACCCCTGTATGAATATTCTTTTTCGAATTTGTTACAATTCAATTACATCTTTCATACATTTTGAATTATAGTTTACATAAAGCTTACGGTCAAGTTTTTTTTATTTTTTTATAAAAGCTTGTGAAAACTATCTATATGTTGTTGTATATTTTGTGCATGTTATACATGAATATACAAGGACTGGTGTCACTCTTTTTTGTTCTTTTAATGGGGCTGTGGCAGTAAGCAGTTAAGGCACATAACTGTTTCCCTGCAACAAGCCCTCTTTTATTTTGTATTTTTATAACCTGTGCTATCTAAGCATATTAAGATATTTTGCTTTTCTATTATG
>JAMPFU010000066.1 GCA_023664385.1 Clostridium sp.
ATGGGTGCTCTTTCCTTTATCTATTTATTTTTCCTACAAAAACTTTACCCTAACACCAAATGAAATTATAACCCTGTTATAAAACCAAAGCTATTGCTGTATTACTTCTCTTTTTTCAGCATAAACACAAATCCTGCCAATGACGTAAGCATAACCATAATCAGCATTGCAACAGGGAATGTATCTCCCGTATTCGGCGTTTTTGCGTCAGTGCTGTTTTCGTTCTTAACCACAAGCGGCGCATTATTCGTTTTAGGCAGGTCAGCCGCCTCAATAATAACATAGGTACTTAAATGGGTCGTCTTGAACGCAATCTTTCCGTTTACAATTCTTGTATCATGCGGTACAAGCGTTCCGTCAGGCTGAACGTAGCACACCACAGGGTCAGTAAAGTTCTCCGTATTTGTAATGTATACATCCATTTCCGATGTAGGCTGAACTGCACTTTGATTATTCTCAATCAAGGACAAATCAAAAGCAAAATATGTCTTTCCCTTTCCAATTGCAGCTTCAATATTCTGCTTGTCAGAGCTTGGCGCTTCCTTAACCATCGGCGCTGACCCTTCCGTAACGCTATCTAGTGATACGGATACAAGCACTGCCTTTCCATCCAAAACGCCCGTTGTTCCCTTTACCTCCTGCGTTCCTTCCCGACCGATAATCTGCGTATACGTTGTTCCCTCATAAACACCATAGCCTGTAAGCTGCATGTTACTGGAAGCACTGCCACCTATAGCAAGGGCTTTGGTTGTAAGCTTTCCCTTGGATATGGAAGCCTGCCCCGGTGCATATGCACCATAAACAGCAGTTTCCTCTGCCTCAAAGCCATCTTTTACATTTATGTCATCATAGAGTGCAATACTAAATACTGCTCCCTTTATTACAACATCTCCGTCGAAGCTGCTGTTAAGTCCTAAAAATCCAACGTCTCCATTAACGGTTACCTTTGCCCCTGCGGAATTTCTCAAGAAAATGATGTTTCCGTTTTCATCTCTTGTGTATACTTTTTCCCCTTCAAGACAAGGTGCCTCAAACAGGGCAATATCACAAATAACATTTCCGTTAATCGTAACGTCACCATTCTCAATCCATGCACGGTAAATATCGGTATTAAACGTATGCTTTTTACCATCGCATACACTGACAATATCATATGGCTTAATGTAATCATCTATGCTGCCTATCTCATCCTCATATACAAGCCACCATTCAGGCGCTACAAAATCATCCATATATGGCACGTTGTACATATCATAGGTTACAGTCTGAATTACAATATTGGAAGGTATCGGATTTCCGGCAGCATCATATTTTCCATGGATAACGGCATTTGGTGCAGAAACTGCCATATGCTCATTTGGATAAGTTTCCTCCCCATAAATATAATAGCATCTGCCGATTTTGCCCGGACCAATTTCTGTATCTGTAGCAGGCATATCAGATTTTGCAATAGTACTGTTCCAGCTCATTCCACTCACATAGCCAACGCCCCAAACAGATATACCGCCTTCTTTCCCGCCTGTGCAGGAGATGCTTCCTGTATTCTTTACCTTTCCCTGCTGTGCATCTGCCGTAATTTCTCCACAGGCATATGCATTACTGCTTGCTTTCAGGGTAATGACGGCACTGTTTTCAAAGCTGTCGCAGACTGCGATAAATGGAACGCCATAATATGTTTCCGTTTCCTCCTCTACCTGCGTCGAGGTAATTTGCAGCGTACCGCCTCCCCTTATAATAATATTTGATACACGTATTTCCTCATTGCCAACGTCAGCATCCTCCCACTGTCCTAATTCTACGGCGTTTGCCTCAGAAGAAATACTATTTTTGCCACTCACTTCAATAATAAGCTTTTTCTCTGACCGATATGCGATTGCAGACGTCCATGACGTTGTGTTAAGCGCAAGTCCATTCAAGTAAAGTGTATTTGCATCTGCGCCGGTCACATAACGAACGGAATAATTGCTTGCATCTGCTCCCTCCACAGTAAGCGCTCCAGCCTCTGCATTTAAGTAATATGACGATGCGTCAAGTCCCTCCGCAGTCATTCCCTCGTCAGTGAGAATGATGCCGTTTCCAAAGCTCTCCCAATCAGGCTCATCTGATGGAAGTGAGCCGTCAGCAAATGTACCGTCTCCTGTTACCTCATGCTCAGGCTCAACATCATCTGCCTCGTCAGGGTCAAAAAATGCCAGTCCTCCATTTTGAAAGGCTACGGTTCCCGAGGCGCTATGATTTACATTTCCACCTACAAACACGGACGGCATATCCGCATCACCCGAAACTGAAACCGTCAGGCTGCCGCTTCCCGATAAATCAAGATTACCTAATGTCATAACTGCAATATCCGTACAGCTTATGGTATTTGTTCCCTCAAGCGCAAGCTTTAAATCTATCGCAGCAAATATTGCATTCCCGTCTGCTGATGCAGTTACGGACAGATTTAGATTTTTCAAGTGCAATGTATCTGCCCCGCTGTCATAAAACAAATTATAATCCGTAGAATCGCCTGCCGTAAGTCCTCCATTTCCGTCATGCTTCCAATACGGAGTATCAGCAAATGATGTCCACTGAAGCTCGCCTTCCTCAACACCTGCAGCAATAGCGGATTCATCTGAACCATCATCTCCCTTAGCGATAGAGATTGAATATAATCCCTCTGCGTCTGCGCTTGTCAACAGCTCTATTGCTGGTTCCGTATACTCCTCCGTTACCTCTGTTTCTATTTCAGCCTCCGTTTCCGTGGCATTCTCCATAGGTTCTCCCTCGGAAACCTCTGCTGCCTCCTCTGCCATAACGACATTTGCAAGAGGACACATTCCAACCACAAGCATCACGGTAAGCAAAACAGACAAACCCCTTTTGACAACGGATAGTCGTTTTTTCTTAACCTTTTGTTTCATATACTACCTCCTTTTTAATCGGCATTAGAAATGTGCAAAACGCATTTTAAAGGGTATCATTTTGCTCATTACTAAATGGCATTATAAATGACATAATCTGCCTATTATTGGATGATAGCATATTTAATTTTTTTAATGGTACGCTGCAAGCGTACTTTTTTACTTTAGTCCAAAATGCCATTCATGTCGTGGCAGCATACAGCGTTCCAAAGGCACCTTGTTCTGAAATGGAATTTTATTCAACAACTATAATTTCTATATCCGTTTCCAATGAATTTACATACTCCTCTTTTCCCGAATCGATAAACAACACCTTCAAATGCTTAACAGTTAGAACAGTTGCAAGCTCTGTTACAGGCGTACCCACTATATCCAGCATCTCCAATTGTCCCGTCTTTGAAATGATGGATAAATCTGTTACCCTTGTCCCTGCAATTCCTAAATATGAAAGCTGTGGGAAATTATCCAGCCCGCTTAAATCCTCAAGCTGCTTACTTGAGCCTACATCAAGACAATATAAATTGCTTAACCCTGAAACCTCGGACAGCTTCTTTATGTCACTGTCAAATAGTCCAAGAAGCTGGAGATTTTTCATTGTATTAATCATTTCAATTTCTTTCACATCCGCACCACTGACATAAAGCTTTTCCAAATTCTTAAACTGCGTCACCTCTGATAAATCCTCAAGCTGTGTATAACAAATATTGAGGGAGTTTATTTTCTCTTTATTTAAGACATCTATATTATGAATTGCCGTTTCATTGAAATTTACCTCCCTTAAATTGTCTGCCTGCTCCAAAGCATCAATATTTTCTAAGGGATTATAGCTTATATCCAAAATCTCAAGTGACGGATTATCTGCAATCGGCGCAATATCCGTAATATTGTTTTTTATCAGACTTAACCGTTCAATCGGAAGCCCCGCAAGGCAGGACAAATCCGTAAGTCCCTGATTATCAAGCACAAGTGTATTTATATTCGGCATACGTTTAAGATCATCAAGGCATACTGCGCTTTCCCTTTTGTTTCGCCCATCAAATTCAAACCAATAATTGCCGTGATATTGCTCATGTTCCTCCCAGCTTGAAAATACTTGGTCGTCACACAATATTAATGTTGTAACACCTTGAAGCTCCGAAGCGCTTATTTCTTCCTGCTCCGATTTACCGAGGCTCAGCCTTACCGCCTGCTCAAGCTGTGGATTTTCAAATTTAACAGCATCCGTATTTTCTTTCGGTTGCCTGACAGAAAGGAAGCAGACTGAAGCAATCACTGAAACTGCCACCGTAATCGTGACAGCCCATAGACACAGTGTTTTAACTCTACAGGAAAATTTCAAAAGCGTTTTAAGCTCCCTGATTAATGCGCCCATATCTGAATATCTGTCCTTCGGGTCAAAGGAAATACATTTCTTTATTGTCCTCCTGATTTCAGAGGGCAGGCTATTCCACTCTTTTCCCTCGCTCTTTACATTTCCTGTGAGAAGATACAAAAATAAAATCCCCAAGCTGTATATATCAGTCCTCACACTTGTCTGCTGATAGCCAAATTGCTCAGGCGCTGCCGTAATTCTTGTCCCCATAAAAACCGTATCCCATTCCTCGCCTGTCTTGTATTCCCTCGCAGTTTCCCAATCGATAAATTTGTAGCTGCCGTCTTTTGTTATCACTACATTTTGCGGCTTAATATCCCTGTGTATTATGGCAGGAGAATACTTGTGCAGCTTCTCAACGATTCGGCAGATTTCAAGCATAACCGAAAGCGCTTCTTTTTTATCATATGTCCCTTGTTTTTCAATATGCTGTTCTATCGTTTCTCCATCTATATATTCCCGCAGTAAATATGTCCTGTTTTCCTCTGAAAAGCACATGTATACCTTAGGTGCAAAGCTTTCATTGATATCCTTTAGGGTTTTATATTCGCCTTTCAGTATGCCTGCATTTTTTCCACTCTCACACTTTAATATAAATTTATGCTTTGTGTCTTTTTGTTCCAGCAGATAAACCTGTCTTGAATCACCAAAACGAAGGCAGGACATCATTTTATAGTCCTGCCGTAATTTTTCAGGAAGCTCATCGGTCTGATACAGTTGCTCCATCATACGCTTTGCTTCGTCTATTTTATTTTTCTCTGTTTCCGTTGTCATAATAGCGTCCGTTCCCCTATGCTTTCAAGAAACTCATTGGTTTCCTCCAAAGAAAATTCCTGACAAACACAGCATAAAATCGCCGCATCACGTTTTACCTTTGGATATAGCTTTCCAAGCTGCCCCAAATTCAGAAGCTGCTGAAGCTCGTCAACAGAACAGGACATGGAAATTCCTATCCTGAGCAATACATCTCTCCCCGGCATGCGTTCACCATTAAAGACCTGATAAACATAGCTTTTGGAAAGCAGGGAGTTTAAAACGATTTCCACCATAGTCATGTTTTGTTTTTCCATTAGCTGCCAAAGATAGTCGGATAAGGTTATGCCCTTTAAAAAATCACCATCAGCAATCTTCCTGCTGAAATATACAGGTGATTTTTTTATTTGCTCCATAAGCTCATTGGTGCTCCATAGCTTATCCTTTTTTTCGGAATTTTCCTCTTTATTCATTTCGTACCTACTCTTTCCGTCTTTATAATACTACAATAAACATAAATTTCCAATATAATAATATCATAAATATGGTAAGTCAGGTACGCTGACAGTGGAATTTTGGGGGATTGCTTTTTGTATATCCGTTTTGCTTTCAATGCGTTTTCAATGCGTTTCCATATCAAAATACCTGTATTTTCCAGCATCCACCATGAAAATCGGATAACGTATTCTATTTAAAATGATTGCCCATTACTCCCATTATCAGGCATTTGTGGCGGCTCTCCATTTTGCTGCCCCTGATTTTGCATATTCGGTGCTTCACCATTCGGCATATCACCATTTGGCATCTGTGGTGGTTTCCCGTCTGGTTTTTGCTGCATATCTCCGTCCGGCATTTGTGGCGGCTCTCCATTTGACTGTCCCTGATTTTGCATATTTGGTGCTCCTCCATCTGGCATCTGTGGTGGCTCTCCATTTTGCTGCCCTTGGCTTGGCATATTACCGTCAAACTTTCCTCCGTGTCCCGGCATCATGCCGCCTCCCATGCCTGACCCGCCTACAAGCAGGCTGTCCATTGTTATAGTTTCGCTGTAAGCTCCTGCAGTGAGTGTATAAGTCTCTCCCTCCTTTATGTCAGGCGAGCTTATTATAACTGCACTGTACTTTTTCTTTGTTGTAAGAGAAACAATTTCCTTCCCTGCTGCGTCTTTTATACAGATGTCCGTTCCTGCCTGTTGCGTATCTACCACCGTCATTATGGTGCCCTGCTCAGCCTCACTGAAATTTACTGCCATTCCAGAAGAACCATACATTACAATTGTTCCACCTGTTACCTTTGCCGTTGTTCCGTAGTCCAAGGCACCGTCCCCATCGCTTACCGGACCTGCCACATAAACTGTACCTCCCGATATTTCAAGACTTCCGTTACTGTCTATGCCGTCGCCCTCCGCATCTACACTTACAATTCCTCCCGATATAATGATTGCCGCACCACTGTCAGCATCAAAAAATCCACCACCGGCAGATGTGCTGTCTGAGGAGCCACTGGCAGCATTTAAGCCATCGTCACTTGAGACAATCGTTATGCTGCCTCCCGCAATCTCTACAACTCTTGCCTCAATGCCCTCATAACACGCTGGTATATCAATGCTTCCACCAGCCACCTTAATATTTGTAGTTCCGTGTATTCCGTCATCGCCTGCATTTATGGTAAGGCTTCCGTTCTCAATATATACAAAGCCCGTAGTGGTATCATCGGAATCATCCGCATGTATTCCGTCCTCCTTGACATCTATCTCATATGTCCCATCAGCAATCCTGACGCTGTCATTTGCGGCAAGCCCATGCTGTTTTGCCGTTATATGATAATCACCGCCTGTTATGGCAAGGTCATCCTTTGATACAATTCCATGTCCGGCAGGCGAGGTTATCGTTAATGCTCCGCTTCCGTTCAGGGTAAGGTCATCCTTTGAAAATATAACCGCATCGATGTTGTTATCATCAATCGCCACATAGCTTTCTCCGCTGCTAAGCTCATTCACGCTTCCCTCGGCAAGCGTTACAAATACCTTGTCTGCCTGACGGACATATATTGCGGCTGAGGTGTCACTGTGTATCGTTACTCCATCCAATACAAGCTGGATTTTTTCGGTTTTGTCACTGTCAACGATTATCATTCCGTCAGACAAGGAACCCGTAATATGATAAATGCCCTCCTTATTGATTGTGATTGTGTTTCCCTCCACAGATACATTGCTTGATGTGCTCGTGCTGCCACTGTCAGACAAAACAATTTCCTCCGCCTTGTCATAGGCAGGATTTAAGTCCCTGTCCGTAAACATATCGGATGTGTCAAGCAGCGTTGCAGTGCTTTCCATAGCTTGATTAGGATTAAATTTATTGTCTATGCCGTCATTTCCATTGCCGCTCATCATTTCCTGCGTATTTTTGTTATCATTATTTTCCGATACGCCCTTGTCCTTATCGGCACAGGCAGTAAATGATACAGTGAGCAGGAATACAAAAATAAAATATTTTATCTTTTTCATAATATCCCTCCAATCTAAACGTCAGCCTATTACTTAACGGTTTCCTTTTGAAGTGTCATGGACTAACACAACACTAAAATAATCTACATCTCCACAATCAAGCTTTCCTGCCTCGACATTGCAACCTCAAGATTACCATTCCTGCATCTTATAAGGTCTATCATCTCCTTTTCCTGTCCAATATCCTTTAACGTCAGGTTATATGTAAGCTTAAAAAGGCTTCCCATATTTGTCGTCTTGACATTTACAAGCTCCCACTCTGATGTAAAGTCGGAAAGCACGTCCGAAAAGACATCCGTATAATCCAAATCCTCAGGAATTGTAATTCGCAGCGTTTTCTTTTTCTACATTCTCTTTCCTGCGCCAAAGTCTAAGGCACTGTAAATCATACTTACCAAGCCTACGACAAGGGTGAATAAAACTGCATACCCTATATATCCCATGCCGAGCATAAGCCCTGCACCCATGGCGAGGAACAGCATCCCTATCTCCTCTGCCGTACCCGGTGCGGAACGAAAGCGTACAAGGCTGAAGGCTCCTGCTACTGCAACGCCTGCACCCACATTTCCATTTACCATCATAATGACAACGCACACAACCGCAGGCAGCAGCGCCAACGTAAAAATAAAGCTTTTCGTATACGTTTTTTTGTACATATACATAAGGGCAAGGACAAGTCCCACAAGAAGCGAGGCAAAAAGACATATCAGAAAATCCTTTACCTCAATTGTGTTTGTTGCTGCATATCCATCAAAAATGCTTTCAAAAATGTTACGCATATTTCTTTATACCTCCGTTAATCATTGCTCCCTTTAAACTGCCTACTGCCGCTTTGGCAAAGCTGACCATCTCATTTTTACACATAATTTTTTGATAATAGGTTCCGTATTTTGAAAATGAGGTTGGATAAATTTTTTCATTTGTGAGAAGCCTTGTCATCCATAGCGGAATGGCACCTCCCGTTTTAAGCTCCATAAGAACAAATCCCTCATCTAAAAGCTTCATTCCACCTATATCGCCGTCTAAGCTTATCACATCATCTCTTGCCAAAATGTTCTCATCAAACGTAACCCTGAAATCGCTGCCGTCCAGCGCATAATAAGCCTCTCTGTCATAGGATAAAAATACTACAGGCTGAAGCGTTCCATAATGTCCGGCAAAATAATCTATTTCCTTACAAATCTGTGTGCTTACGGCGTCAATATCCCTTATTTTTTGTTCATGGCATCCTGCCTCGCAGCGAAGCATATGCTCAAGTATGCTATCTCCCTCGTCAATCCATTTGTCCGCCTGAAGCTTTGTCATTTCGATACGCCGTTTGTATACAACACTATCAAACTTTTTCTTCAGCTCAACAAAAACATCATCCTCATTTTCAGGCTTTTTATAGCTTCTTATCCTCAGCTTTTCCTTATAGCAGGGCTTTTCTATGGAACGCCTTACCAGCAGGAAGCTATCTGTATCCATATAGAGGTTTCTTATGGTTGTCCTTCCATAATCATCAAGCCTCATATTGGACTCCATGGCACTTACAATTTCTTCCTTCTGTCCTTTTGTAATCAGATATTTAATTTCATAGCGTTTGAAAAAATTTTGATAATTCATATGTAATACTCCCTCATACAAAATATAATTACTATTGTGATATAACACAGCACGATTTAATTTAATCATGCAGAAAACATACCATTCATGTAGTTTTGCTCATCTCTATATCTGTATATTATAGGAGTAAAATTTATCCAAAATGCGAAAAAAGAATGTTTAAATTGTGAACTATTTTATGATTTATAAATGGGGCTGCCACAGTTAGGATTTAAGGCATATGGTTGTATACCCATGACAAGCCCTCTTTTATTTTGTATTTTTATAACCTATGCTATCTAAGCATATTAAGATATTTTGCCTGTTCTATTATGGCTTGTGGGGCACTCCCTTGAACTCGTACACAGCCATGCAGCAAAGCGGTATGTGTATTTTGAATTTGTCAACAAGACCGTTTAGAATACCCGCATTTGATAATTTGCGATGAAACATGCTGCGTAGCGTTGTCTGAGCGAAGCGAGTTTCGCTTAAGCAGCATGTAATCAAACATCGCAAATTTCAAATGCGAGGTATTCTTACGGTCTTAAAAAGTTGCAATTCAAAATACACATACCGTTTGGCAGCATAAGGCTG
>JAMPFU010000067.1 GCA_023664385.1 Clostridium sp.
TTTGTTACTGTATCATCTAATCCGTACAAGGCAATTCAAGTACCAAAATATACAACTGTGGTTACGCACATATAACAGCCTGCGGTTGTCCGTAAGTGTGACAGCCTCTTTTTTCTGTTAGTTATTTTTTTTGAGTATTATTTAACTTATATTCAGTTGTACGGCATCATATTATCTGTTATGCTTTTATCAGATGCATCGAAACTATGATAAGGAGATGTTGTTTATGAATATAGGAGAAGTAATCAGGGAAAACCGCAAGAAAATAAATATGACGCAGGAGGAGATGGCGAACCGTTTGGGTGTGACGGCACCCGCAGTGAATAAGTGGGAGAACGGAAATTCCATGCCTGATATTATGCTGCTGGCACCGATAGCCAGACTTTTGGGAATTACACTTGATACCCTGCTTTCCTACAGGGAAGCTTTGACGGATGAGGAAATTAAGGCATTCATTGTAGAAGAAGATAAACGGTTTGGATATGAGGATTATGATACGGTTTTTGCATGGGTAAAGGAAACCTTGGAACAGTACCCAAACTGCGAGGAGTTGATTTTGCAAATGGCTGCCGTGCTTGATGCACAACGTATCATCAAAGAAATTCCCAATGAAGATTCCTATGACGGTTACATTTATGACTGTTATAACCGTTGCCTGAAAAGTGGAAATGAGAGGACAAGACAGCGGGCTGCGGACGCCCTGTATGGACTATATTTAAGGAAAGAGCAGTATGATAAGGCTGAGGACATGCTTGCTTATATTCCCGAACAAAATCCTGAACGAAAGAGAAAGCTGGCACAGCTTTATGAAAGAAAAGGAAACATACAGGAAGCATACAAGACGTATGAGGAGCTGCTGTTTGCAGAATATCAAATTACAAGTGCTGTCTTTCATGGTATGTATATGCTGGCACTAAAGGATGAGGATATGGAAAAAGCACATAGATATGTCCAAAAGCAGGAGGAATTGGCAAGACTGTTTGAGATGGGAAAATATTATGAAGTGTCATGCAAGCTGGAACTCGCAGCGATGGAGCAGGACGCAGACGCTGTGATTGATATTATGGGGAAAATGTTAAATTCCATTTCAGATATCAGACAGTTTACAACAGCGAAGCTGTATGAGCATATGACATTTCAGGAGGTAAAAGAGGAATTTTTGCAGGAGCTTAAAAATAATCTGCTGGCATGCTTTTGTGATGAGGAAAGCTACGGCTTTTTGAAGGAGGACGAACGATACCAAGAGCTGGTGAAGGGATATATGGAAAAGAAAAAATAAAAACCGAAAATAATATGAAAAATTAAATATCTATGTTACAATAAAAGGCAGGTAGAGAAAAACCTGTCTTTTATTCTATTAAAACAAGGCAGTCTGTTCGGTGAAAGGAGTAAGCTTTGGCACGTAAGAAAATAGCACTATTGGTTGGACAGCCTGATGAAAATTATCAGGAATTATTTATAAAAGGGTTTTTGAAGCAGGCATACGCATGTGATTTTGACGTGTGCATTTTTGCAATGTATCAGAAATATCAGGAGACGAAAGCAAGGGAACGGGGTGAGTCAAATATATTCTCATTGCCAGATTATGATTTGTTTGACGGAATTATAATTTTGGCTGACACAATACAGACGCCCGGGACGCTGAAAAAATTGGAGGCAGACCTGAAGGAGAAATATGACAAGCCTGTCATCTGCGTTGACAAGGAAAGCGAAAGCTTTAAAACGATAATCACGGATCATTATACTCCTGTAAAACAGATAATTTCACATTTAATTGAAGTACATGGTTTTACAGATATTGCATTTCTTACGGGTAAAAAAACACATCCCCATTCCGCCCAGCGGCTTCAGGGATTTTTGGACTGTATGGCGGAGCATAATCTTACGGTTTTGGAGAATAGAATTTTCTATGGGGATTTTTGGTACAACAGCGGCGTAGGAGTTGCGGAGCAATTGCTAAGAAACAGAGACAAGCTTCCACAGGCAGTTGCCTGCGCAAATGATTACATGGCGATTGGTCTTGCAGGAGAGCTTGTCAAGGCTGGAATACGTGTCCCTGAGGATATTGCAGTTACAGGGTATGATGTGCTTCCTGAGGGACGCACAAGCCCTGAGCCTGTCACGTCAGCACCGATACCGGCAGAGGAATGTGGAGCGTATGCGGTAGAATGTCTTGCTGCAGAAATTTCGGGTAAAAAAATACCGGAGTTTTATGCAGGCGTGGAGCTTTTTATCGGCAGCAGCTGCGGCTGTACTGTCGAGAAGAAAAAGGTAAGTGTTTTAAGAGAAAAATGGGAAGTGGAAAAAAACCAGGAAGGCTTTGATTCCGTTGCAAATCATATGGCAGATGACCTTATGCTGCAAAATGATGCGGACGGAATTATCAATACAATTTTTTCATATGTATATCAGATAAGACCCTTTGACAGCTTTCATTTATGTCTTAACACAGACTGGATGGAGGAAAACAAAATTATGGGTGCATACACGGAAGAAACGATACATGCCATTTCCTGCGGTGAGGCAAGGTCAGGCTTAAATAAGGTTGACATTTCTTCTGTATTTGACAGAACGGTGCTGATAGAAGCTTTGTTTGAGGAGAATGAGCATCCCTCAGCTTACATTTTCACACCGCTGTTTTTTGAGGAACATTGCTTTGGCTTCGCAGCCGTCAGTTATGGAAAAGATTTGCGCTGCTACGATGTCATATACAGAAAGTGGCTTAATACCGTAATGCGTGGCTTAGAGATATACAGAGGAGTCAACATACTGAAAAAGATGAACGATCTTCTTGCAGTACAGCAGGTTCGTGATACGCTTACAGGCTTTTACAATTACACGGGATTTTTGGAAAATGCAGCAGGTGCACTGAAAGAGCTTCCGGGCGGATGCGGCTTTGCAGACATCATTGCACTTGATGTTGTGGGTGCGCAGGAAATAAATGGAAAGAGCGGAATAAAGGGAAGCAATCAAATCATGATTGACTTTTCACATATGCTTGCTGCTGCTATCCTAAACGGATATATGTGTCACCTTGGCAACGGTGAATTTATCGTCGCACTTATTTCCTCTGAGCAAAAGGAAAGCATCCTGAACGAGTTTAAGAATAAAATGCAGGAGCAGCTTGAAGCATATAATATGAATATCGGGTTTATAGGGGGACTTCACATCTATGCAGGCGGAGCGTATGGAATGGTGGAAAATGCAGATGCCTTTGAGGATTTAGTAAATGATGCCGTGAGCAATAAAAACGGAAACAAGTCAAAGGCACAGCGCATAAGCCAGAGCAAGATGACGAATGAGGAGCAGAAGGAGGCAGACATTGTCGGTGACATTCTTGATGGCAATAAATTTTCATATCATTTCCAGCCGATTGTCTATGCTGATACAGGGGATATTTTTGCCTATGAGGCGCTTATGCGTGCAGATGTAGAGCCGAAGATTTCACCGTTGCGTGTACTTAAATACGCCGATTATATGGGACGGCTTTACGATGTGGAAAAGGCAACCTTTACAAATGTGCTTGCTTTTATTGAGAAAAATGAGGAAAAATTTAAGGATAAAAAGATATTTATAAATAGTATTCCCGGCAACCGCTTAAATGAGAAGGATATTGCCCTTGTGGAGCCGATGCTTAAAAAGTACAATGACAAAATAGTTGTGGAGCTTACGGAGCAGGCGGAACTTGATGATGAGGAGCTTGCGTCCGTTAAGGAGCAATATGAAAAGATAGGAATAGAAATTGCAGTAGATGATTATGGAACGGGCTATTCCAACATTACAAATCTTCTTCGGTACATGCCGAACTATGTAAAAATTGACAGAATGTTACTGTCGGGCATACAGCTCAGTCCGCAAAAGCAGCATTTTGTTAAGGAGATTATTGAGTTTGCACATGATAACAATTTTAAGGCTCTTGCAGAAGGCGTTGAGACAAAGGAAGAATTAAAAATGGTTATTTCCTTGGGGGCAGATTTAATACAGGGCTTTTATACTGCCAAGCCGTCGGCAGAAATTGTGCAAGGCATTGACATTTGGATACAAAATGAGATTATTCAGTATGGACAGTTGGCGCTTGAGCAGAGCGGACTTAAAAATTATGAGGCGGGTCCTGAAAGCAGTATTTCGCTTGTAAAGCTTGTTACGGGACATTATTCCACAATAAAATTTTCAAGGGATATGGCTCACAGAGATATTGTAATCGTGGGACTTCCGGGCTTTTCCTCCAATATGGACATAGACATAGGCGATTACTACGTGGGAAGGATAGAGCTGCAGGATGCAAGTCTGTGTAAGCATAAAAATCAGCCTGCCATAAGGATTGGAGAGCATTGTGATGTGACGATTGTCCTTACGGGCGATAATGTTTTGGAGCAGGGCGGAATTTTGGTGCCGGAAAACTCAAAGCTTACGCTTCAGGGAGACGGAAATTTAACGATAAAGCAAATGGCGATTGACGGCTATGGTATTGGCAATGATAAGGACAACAAGCATGGCGACCTGTATTTTGAGCATGACGGAGCAGTCGAAATCAGTGGAAATATCATGCATGGCGTAGCCATAGGCTCAGGAATGGGTGGAAACATATATATCAACAGAGGAAAATATGTAATCCACTTATCGGGTGAGGAAGGTGTAGGTATAGGTGCGCTTTATGCGGATGTAAATCTTATGATACAAAAGTGCAACATTGAGTTTGACCTGATAAATTCCACAACTGTAGGAATCGGCTCCCTGTATGGAAGTGCTACAATCAGCATTGCCTACATAGGACTTAGCGGTTATTTTGGAGCCAACAAGTGTGTCTGCATCGGCAGCATGGAAGGAAAGTATTGTGTATTTGATGAGGTACAGGCGACGATTACATTAAATGCACGTGCAGATACGCTGTGTGGCGTAGGATGTCTGAACGGAGATGTAAGCATATACATTAACAGTGCGGCAATGATAGTTGAGGTACAGGGAAAGGAAGCCATTGCAATGGGGAATTACAATAAGACGGCAAATATACAGACGAAAAATGCAGATGTGTCCGCCAAGGTGAAAAACAATATCGGAATAGATATTGGGGCAGAGATATTTTATTCCATAAACGGACGGGGAAGATATTTCCTAAACGGAAAAGAAATTGTAAGAGAGAGCATTGAAGGAGATTTTTAAATCATCGGTAAAGAGGTATAAAAAATGTTAAAGCATACATTTGTGGTATGTGCATATAAGGAAAGCCGCTATTTGGAAAGCTGTGTAAGGTCGCTTGTGAATCAGACGGTAAAATCAAACATTATAATGACAACATCCACGAAAAACGAACACATAAGAAAAATAGCAGAAAAATACAAGCTTCCTTTGTATATAAACGGGGCTGGGAAAGGGATTGCTGGCGATTGGAATTTTGCATACGCCAAGGCTGAAACGGAATATGTGACGATTGCCCATCAGGATGACGTATACGCACCGAATTACGTGGAGACTATGATAAATATGCTCGATAAGGCAGAACATCCGTCCATAGGATTTACGGGATATTTTGAGATAAGAAAGGGAAAACGTGTTACGAAAAATACCAATCTTATTATAAAAAGGCTGATGCTGCTTCCATTAAACATAAAGGGCGGTGGAAAAAGCAGAAGCTTACGGAGAATGTCCATCGCCTTCGGCAATCCGATATGCTGTCCTTCAGTAACCTATGTAAAGAGAAATCTGCCGTCTGCTCCTTTCGACGCAGAGCTGAGAAGTAATTTGGACTGGCAGCTTTGGGAAAGGCTGTCCAAGAAGAAAAAATCCGAATTTGTTTATTGCGCCAAGCCTCTTATGGGACACAGAATACATGAGGAGTCGGAAACAAGCGCAGTGATAAATGATAATAAAAGGTCTGACGAGGACTATAAAATATTTCGCATGTTTTGGCCCGCACCAATTGCAAAAGCTATAACAAAGGTATATGCAAAAAGTGAAAAATCCAATAAGCTATAACAGGAGGTTATCCTATGTCTGCGGATAATAATGTTGCTTTTTTATTGGCATCTAACGGCATGGAGTATCTTATGTTATGACTTATTGGATTTGTTGTCGTTGATGGCAATATTTTGTACGAGCTGCTTCAAGCGCTCCTCCAAATCGGAAACCTTGCGTGACATCGTAAACAATTTAATGATAAGCAAAAATATAATGACGAGATAAATAAGATTTACCGTAGACACAAAGCCTATTTTAACTGCAATCCAGGTAGGTATTTGTGGAAACAGGCTCATGATAAGCAGTATGAGGGAAAACACAATCCAAAAAATTGCCTCATCCATTTTGAGCTTTGACTGCCTTATTTTTCTTCGTATATATATAAATGTACCAAGACATGCAACAATAAGCATTATTCTAAGTGTAAGTGACATTTCATCTACCTCCCGCGCATAATCTGTAAAACAAGAATAGAACAGCACATTTTCCACATATATTTTATGGAGCTGGAAAAATTAAGGTAGCTTTCACCTGCCTCGCGCTCCTTCATTTCCACTTGAAACTCTTTGACGGACGCCTTGCATTTTAAAAAGTAGGAAATGGTGTCAGGCTCAGGACCGAGATTTATGTCAGACGCCATTTTTGCCATTGTTTTTTCATTGTACAAGCGCATCCCTGAGGTGGGGTCTGCAATTTTTTTGTGGGTAAACAGCCATATGAGACCTGACAGCAGGCGGCTTCCAAGCATCCTTGCCGAAAAAGGCTTTTTTTGCTCCACAAAGCGGGAGCCAATTACGATATCCGCACCTGTTTCCTCTGCAAAGGCAACCATACCGTCAATAAATTGGGGCTGGTGCTGACCATCGCCGTCGAATTGCAGAGCGTAAGAATAACCGTTTTGCAGTGCGTATTTAAGACCGGTCTGAAATGCACCTATCAGTCCGAGATTAACAGGCAAATCGATAAAATTAAAATGATTCTGCTTACATATGGTTGCCGTGTCATCTGTGGAGCCGTCGTTTATGATGATATAATCGCGCCCCTCAATGCTTTTGACAACCTTTTCAATATTTTCAGCCTCATTGTAGGCAGGTATTATGATAAGAACCCTTTTATCCATTGCAAAGCTTACCTTTCAAAAGTAAAAAATCGTTTTGATGATAGAACAAAGCGTCTTCGATGCTGCAGTTCGTATCAAAGAACAAACACAGAGATAAAACTGCGTTGCTCAAATTATACATCATTATTCTTAGAAAAGAAAGAATTTTTAATACCTGATGCAGTATTGTTTAAACAGATGGCATAAAAAAAAAAAACCGCATTTTTTCGTATAAAACAATGCAAAGGTGTATAAAACAAAAAAATGCTTGCCATATCGACAAAAATGAATTACAATGACATAGTATTGATAAAGATTATCAAAAAGGTTTAATTATAAAGGAGGATGTATCATGGCATACGTTATTGGAGATGGATGCGTTATGTGCGGGGCATGTGCAGGAGCTTGTCCGGTAGGCGCAATCAGCGAAGGTGATGGAAAGTACGAGATTGATGCAGACACTTGCATTTCATGCGGAGCATGTGCTGGTACTTGCCCTACAGGAGTTATATCGGAGGGTTAATGTCCACACGAAGGATGAAGGGAGTGCGGTTTTTCTGCACTCCCTTCTTGTATATAGGAAACTTCGTTCCCTATTGGCATGTTTTGTTATGTGTTATGAATAATTTTCGGATATCACCTTCCATGTTTAAAAATTTTTTAATTTGTTTGGTTATTTGAACCAGATATATGCATATCATAATTTTAAGACCTAAGAAGAAAATACTGTGATATATTTATTTCATAAAAGGAACATAATTCCTCAAAAAATGATATGCATGTTTATAAATATCGTTATGATAAATTCCCATTTGTAAAAAAACGTATGTTATATGCTGCTGATGGGTAAAATGTGGGAAATCCACAAAATACAGAAAAATTATATATATACAGGAAAGTTTTAAGCACATCATTCCGATATTTACAATAAGAATTTACTATAAAATGGAAATAAAAGCAACATATTTTTGCTTAATTTCCATTAAAAACTTGTGAAAAAAATAAGAATTGTCTTTACATGTAAACATTTTGTGATAAACTAATAATATCATTTTGCGAAGGAGTGACTGACATGAAGATTGAAAGATTAAGTGAAAATCAAATAAGGTGTACTCTTAATAAGGCTGACTTGGCAGAAAAGGAACTTCTCCTATCAGAATTAGCATATGGAACTGATAAAGCAAAGGAGCTTTTTCGTGAGTTGATGCAGCAGGCGTCCAGTGAATTGGGTTTTGAGGTTGACAACATTCCTCTTATGATAGAAGCGATACCGGTATCGGCAGAGTGTCTGATACTCATTATAACAAAGGTAGAGGATCCTGATGAGCTGGATACAAGATTTTCAAGGTTTACCAAGCATTTGGCAGACGTTGAGGAGTACGAAAGCCCTGACTTTGATGATGAGGTACCTGAGGAAACCACAGCACATGCGGCTTTAAATGCGGCAGATGGTCTGCTTGAAGCGTTAGGCAGCTTGGCAGAGGGGCTTAGTGCTTTGGGTAGTGCGAGAAACCCAAAGAAAAAGGAGGCAGCGCAGCCTGCAATTACGCAGGAGCTGTTCCGGGTATATTCCTTTAAAAATATGGAGAGTGTAATAAATGCCGCAGGCAGTGTAAATGGAATGTATAAAGGCATCAACACGCTCTATAAGAATAATAAGGATGGAAGATACTATCTTTACCTTGTAAAAGGAAAAGCTGTAGACAGCGATTTTGTCAAGGTATGTAACATGCTTAGCGAATATGGCGACAGCATGAAAGCAACTTACGCTACACTGGAGCATTTTGAGGAACACTACAAGACTATAATAGAGAATAATGCTGTTCAGACCTTGAATGGGATTTAGCTTTTTACGAGGGAGAAAAAATATGTATATAACATGCTTGGACTTAGAAGGGGTACTTGTGCCTGAAATATGGATTGCATTTGCCGAGGCGAGTGGAATACCGGAGTTAAAAAGGACGACAAGAGATGAACCCGATTACGGTAAGCTTATGAAATGGAGACTTGGAATACTTAAAGAGCATGGACTTGGTCTGAAGGAAATTCAAGATACGATAGCAGGCATTGACCCGCTACCTGGTGCAAAGGAGTTTCTTGATAAGCTGAGGGAGATTTGTCAGGTTATCATTATAAGTGATACATTTTCACAGTTTGCGGGACCGCTTATGGCAAAGCTTGGGTATCCTACGATTTTCTGTAATTCCCTTGAGGTTGCGCCATCGGGAGAGATTACAGGCTTTAAAATGCGTTGTGAGCAGTCAAAGCTTACGACTGTGAAGGCACTTCAGTCAATCGGTTACGATACGATTGCAAGCGGGGACAGTCATAATGACCTTGCCATGATAAAGGCAAGCAGGGCTGGTTTTTTATTCAGGAGCACCGAGCAGATTAAGGCTGATTATCCTGAGCTTCCTGCCTATGAGGAATATGACGAGCTTTTTGAAGCTATAAAGAATGCGATGATTTAATAAAAAAGGGGCTGTCACAGTAAGGATTTAAGGCACACATAAAATTACACTGACAAGCCTCTTATATTTTGTATTTTTATAGTTACCGGCTATCTTTAGCATATTGATATTTTGTCTTTTC
>JAMPFU010000068.1 GCA_023664385.1 Clostridium sp.
ACTTCACAAAAATTTTTCAAAAAAAAGCTTGACTTTTTATTAGCAGGCTTTTGTATATCAATGTTATTAAGCGTTTGCATACTTCATCATTATTTTTCGTCCGCACTTGATTCTTCACTATCTGCTTCCTCGAAATCAGCATCTTCAACATTTGTTTCCTCGTTATCAGCTTCCTCCATCTCCTGCTCCATTGCAATCAATGACTCCGACTCATCAGCCGATTTTTGTCTTACCTTTGCTATGCTCGCAACATTTATATCATGCTCCGTGTCCATGTTGATAAGCTTAACTCCCGTTGTGATACGTCCAAGAGTTGAAATATCCTTGCAAAGTATTCTTATGACAATTCCCTGATTTGTGATAATCATAATTTCATTGTCATCATTAACTGCCTTAAAGCCTACAACGTTGCCTGAGCGCTCATTAATCTTGTAGCACTTAACGCCCTTTCCGCCACGTCTTTGAGGCGTGAATTCCTCCATGAGCGTTCTCTTTCCAAGACCCTTCTCAGACACAAGCAAAAGCGCCTCTCCCTGCGTGTCAAGCTGCATTCCGATTATTTCATCACCACCGGAAACATTCATTCCTATAACACCCATTGAGGTTCTTCCCGTACTTCTTACATCCTTCTCGTTAAACCTTATACACATACCATGCTTTGTGACAAGAATAATATCCTTTGTATTATTTGTAGCCTTAACCTCAATCAGCTCATCATTTTCCTTTAAGGTTATGGCTGCAAGTCCTGACTTTCTCACATTTGAATATTCCGTGATACGTGTCTTTTTGACAATACCATGCTTTGTACACATGAAAAGGTATCTTCCCTCAACATACTGTCTGATTGGAATAACAGCAGTTATCTTTTCGTCCGGCTGAAGCTGTAGGAGATTTATAATTGCAGTTCCCCTTGCAGTTCTGCTTGCCTCAGGAATTTCGTAAGCCTTCAGTCTGTACACCTTTCCCATATTTGTAAAGAACATAATATAATGGTGTGTGGTAGTCATAAATAAATCCTCTATAAAGTCCTCGTCTATGGTCTGCATTCCCTTTATGCCCTTACCGCCTCTGTTTTGGCTCTTAAAGTTATTTACCGTCATTCTCTTGATATATCCAAGCTTCGTCATGGCAACAACGATATTTTCCTTCTTGATAAGATCCTCCACCGTTATATCATCCTCAACGTCTATTCCGATTGAGGTTCTTCTCTTATCACCATATTTTGTTGCAATAATAAGAATTTCCTCTTTAATGACACCGAGAAGCTTCTTTTTATCTGCAAGTATTGCTTTAAGCTCTGCAATTCTTTCCATAAGCTCCCTGTACTCATTTTCAAGCTTTTCTCTCTCCAAGCCTGTAAGCACACGAAGCCTCATATCTACAATTGCAGATGCTTGTGCGTCTGAAAGTCCAAATCGTTCTATGAGTGCAAGCTTTGCATCGGCAACTGTCTTTGCAGCTCTTATCAGCTTGATAACCTCATCAATGTTATCAAGGGCAATCAAAAGTCCTTCCACAATATGAGCCCTTGCCTCAGCCTTATTAAGCTCATATTTCGTTCTTCTTGTGACAACCTCCTCCTGATGCTTCAGGTAATATGTAAGCATTTCAAGAAGATTAAGCACCTTTGGCTCATTATTTACAAGGGCAAGCATAATAACGCCGAATGTATCCTGCATCTGGGTATGCTTAAAAAGCTGGTTCAGAAGGATATTTGCATTGCAGTCCTTTTTAAGCTCAATAACAATTCTCATGCCCTCTCTTGAGGATTCATCCCTAAGGTCTGATATGCCGTCAACCTTTTTATCCTTAACAAGCTCTGCTATTTTTTGTATCAGCTTTGCCTTATTTACCATGTACGGAAGCTCGGTTACAACAATTCTCTGCTTTCCGTTAGACATAGGCTCAATATCCGTAACAGCTCTTACTTTTATTTTTCCTCTGCCTGTTCTGTAAGCCTCATTAATGCCTGATGTACCAAGTATCTGCGCACCTGTAGGAAAATCAGGACCCTGAACAATATCCATTATCTCGTCTATATCAGTATCTCTATCCTCAAGCACTCTGTTATCTATTATTTTTACAACTGCATTTATTATCTCGTTTAAGTTATGAGGCGGTATGTTCGTAGCCATACCTACTGCAATACCCGATGTACCGTTTACCAAAAGATTTGGATAACGGCTTGGCAAAACGACTGGCTCACGCTCTGTCTCATCAAAGTTTGGCACAAAATCAACGGTGTCCATGTCTATGTCAGCAAGCATTTCCATAGAAATCTTAGAAAGCCTTGCTTCTGTATACCTCATTGCAGCAGCGCCGTCACCGTCAACAGAACCAAAGTTGCCATGGCCATCCACAAGCGGATATCTTGTTGCCCATTCCTGGGCAAGCTTTACCAATGCCTCATAGATAGAAGAATCTCCATGTGGGTGATATTTACCCATTGTATCACCGACAATACGCGCACATTTTCTGTGTGGCTTGTCAGGTCCGTTATGAAGCTCCATCATGGAGTGAAGTATTCTTCTTTGTACCGGCTTAAGACCATCTCTTACATCAGGGAGAGCTCTTGCAGCGATAACACTCATGGCATAATCGATATAAGACGTTTCCATGGTTTTTTTCAAATCCACTTCATGGATTTTATCAAATATTGTACTATCGTCCATTTTTTCTCTCCTTTATTAAATATCAAGATTTTTAACAAACTTAGCGTTTGCCTCTATAAATTCACGTCTTGGCTCTACCTTTTCACCCATAAGGGTATCAAATACAATATCAAGCTCAGACTCGCTTTCCTCATCAATTGCTACACGAAGAAGTATTCTCTTTTCAGGATCCATTGTCGTGTCCCAAAGCTGCTCTGCATCCATCTCGCCAAGTCCCTTATAACGCTGGATTTTATTGTTATTATCCCTTCCAACATCGTCAAGTATCTTAGCAAGCTCATCATCACTGTAGGCATACCATACCTTTTTATTTTTCTCCAGCTTGTAAAGAGGCGGCTGTGCAAGATAAACATGCCCCTGCCTTATCAGGTCAGGCATAAACCGGAAGAAAAATGTAAGCATAAGCGTTGCAATATGAGCACCGTCAACATCGGCATCTGTCATAATGATAATCTTATCATAGCGAAGCTTCTCTATATTGAAATTTTCTCTTATGCCTGTTCCGAAAGCAGTTATCATTGCTTTTATTTCCGCATTTTCAAGTATTCTGTCTATTCTTGCTTTTTCAACATTTAATATCTTTCCTCTTAAAGGAAGTATCGCCTGCGTTGCCCTTGAACGTGCAGTTTTTGCAGATCCTCCTGCAGAATCTCCCTCAACGATATAGATTTCACAGTTTTTAGGGTCCTTGTCTGAGCAGTCTGCAAGCTTTCCCGGAAGTGCCATATTATTTTCAAGTGTACTTTTTCTGGCAACATCCCTTGCTTTTCTTGCAGCAATTCTGGCTCTTTGCGCAAGTGCGGCTTTTCCTATAATTATCTTTGCAATCTGAGGATTTTGTTCCAAAAAATAAGTAAGCTTTTCATTCACAAGCGTTTCAACTGCAGTTCTTGCCTCTGCATTTCCAAGCTTCTGCTTTGTCTGTCCCTCAAACTGTGGTTCGGAAATTTTTATGCTTACAACGGCTGTAAGACCTTCCCTTAAATCATCTCCCGAAAGATTTTCGTCCTTTTCCTTAATAAGCTTATTCGTCCTTGCATAATCATTAAATACCTTTGTTATGGCACTCTTAAAGCCTGTAAGATGCGTACCTCCCTCAGGCGTTGTTATATTATTTACAAAGCTTAAGGTCGCTTCATTGTAGGAATCGTTATGCTGCAAGGCAACCTCAACATAAATGTCATCCTTATTTCCCTCAACATATATAATTTTGTCGTAAAGCGTCGTTTTATGTCTATTCAGATACTGTACAAATTCCTTTATGCCACCCTCATAATGATAGCTTTCGCTTTTCTCATTTTCTTCTCTCTTATCAGTAAGATTTATTTTAAGTCCCTTTGTAAGAAAAGCCATTTCCCTGAGTCTTCTTTTCAGCGTGTCAAAATCAAATATAACCTCGTCAAAAATAGTATCATCCGGCATAAATGTAACCTTAGTTCCAACCTTATCTGTCTTTCCTATTTCCTTGAGCTTATATATAACATGTCCTCTCTCATAACGCTGCTTATATACTTTTCCATCTCTTGATATTTCTACCTCAAGCCAATTTGAAAGCGCATTAACAACAGAAGCTCCAACACCGTGAAGCCCACCTGAAACCTTATATCCTCCACCGCCAAATTTTCCACCTGCATGAAGAATTGTAAATACAACCTCAACGGCTGGAATACCTGCTTTTTCATGTATTCCAATCGGAATACCCCTTCCGTTATCCACAACTGTTACCGAATTATCCTCATTTATGCTTACATCAATTTCCGTACAAAAGCCTGCAAGCGCCTCATCAACCGCATTATCAACAATTTCATATACAAGATGATGAAGACCTCTTGAAGATGTGCTTCCTATATACATTCCCGGTCTTTTTCTTACTGCTTCAAGACCCTCCAATATTTGAATTTGCTCAGCTCCATAATTTTCGCTGTTATTCGTACTCATAAATTTCCTCCCTAATTTTGCCTTGGCTAACCTTGTAAATTCTATCTATGTTAAGCCTTTCCTTTATAAAATCATCATATCCCGTACAGGTAATGATAGTTTGAATATTACTGATATATGATAAAAGTGCATCTCTCCTTGTAGAGTCAAGCTCCGACATAACATCATCCAAAAGAAGTATCGGATTATCATTTATTATCTTTTTTACAAGCTCTATTTCTGCAAGTTTGAGAGATAATGCGGCTGTTCTTTGTTGTCCCTGAGAACCATATTTTTTTACATCTATATCATTAACAATAAATTTAATATCATCTCTGTGTGGACCTACTGATGTTGTTTGATATTTTAAATCAACAAATCTTTTATTTTGTAATTCCTCTAAAAATTTTTCTTCCTCTACATTTTTTTCATATATGGCTTTTATTGTTTCTTTTCCCGACGTAATGCTGTTATGTATCTCACACATAATTTCATTCATCATGTTTATAAAATTATCCCGTAAAGAGATTATTTTTATACCATATTTTACCAATTGTTCATCCCAAATTTCAAGCATATCCTTACTTTTTTCATGAAAGGCAATTTGTTTCAGAAGATTATTTCTCTGATTAAGAACTTTATTATACGATGATAAATCACTGTAATATAATTTATTGAGCTGACAAAGCTCCATATCCATAAATCTTCTTCTTTCCGCAGGACTTTCTTTTATAATCGATAAATCCTCAGGAGAAAAAAGAACAATATTTACAAGTCCAAAAAGTTGAATACTTTTTTTGATTGAAACCATATCTATGGCAACGCCCTTACTTTTATTTTTCCTCAAGTGCATGTCGATACGATGGCTTATGTCATGTTTTTTAACATCAGCTCTTATATGGGCTTCATCAAAACCAAATTGTATGATTTCCTTATCTCTGTTTCCCCTGTGGGATTTTGTAGTTGCCGTCATATATATGGCTTCTAACACATTTGTTTTGCCTTGGGCATTATCGCCATAAAGTATGTTAATCCCCTTAGAAAAAGAAATTTCTTCTTTATCATAATTTCTAAAATTATTTAATGCCAGCTTTTCGATAAACATTCTTGTCTCCTCTAAAAATAAATATTATTTCTGAATGCTTATCTTCTCATCATCATATATTACCTCTGCTCCATCATAAAGCTTTCTTCCACGTCTTGTATCAACCTCTCCATCAACCAAAACAAGCCCCTGTTGTATAACCTCTTTTGCATCAATACCTGAATCAACAAGTCCCGCTGCCTTAAGCGCTTGTCCAAGCTTTATAAAATCTTCTCCCTCTCTAAGCTTTATAATGTACATTTTAAAATCTCCTCTTTAAGCATTAAAATTAATATGCTCCTGCATTAATATTAACAGGAAGAACAACATAAATATAATTTTCTTCTACATCTCTTATAATACAAGGTGATTTTGCATCCTTCATGTACATGGTAATCTTTTCATCATCAATTACCTTAAGCACATCCATTACAAATTTAGGATTAAAGCCTATTATAATTTCTTCACCTTCCTTATCTATCTCAATTTCTTCATTCATGGAACCCATAAAGGTATCAACCGTAAGATACATGTTATTGTCATCCTTGATGCTTACAATAATAGGCTTTTTATCAGATTCCTTAATGAGAAGTGATGCCCTGTCTATACAATCAAGAAGCTCCTTATTATTAACCTCAACCTTTATTTTATAGTCCATTGAAAGCATATTTACAATCTTATAATATTCGCCCTCAAAAAGTCTGGAAACAACAACCGTATTTTCAAACTCAAATAAAATATGATTATCAGTGAAATAAATATTTACCATATCATCTACTCCACCGTTTATAATCTTATATAATTCCCCTAATGTTTTTCCCGGAACAACAACACTTACATTATCTCCACCCTCTTTAAGATTAATATTTCTCAGTGATATTCTGTGTCCGTCAAGAGATACTACAGTAAGCTTTCCATTTTTTACTTCAAACAGCTCACCTGTCATAAGCTTGTTATTTTCATTATCAGATATTGAAAAAATAGTCTGTCTGATTACTTCCTTTAACGTAAATTGTGATATGGTAATCTTCTTTTCCTTTTCAATTTCAGGAAGCTCCGTAAAATCCTCGCCTGATTTTGAAGAAAGCGTAAATTTGGCCTTTTCACACCTTATAATCGTTTTATAATCAGGAGTAGACTCTATAATAACCTCACTGTCAGGAAGCTTTCTTACAATGTCATTAAATATTTTAGCTTCAATGGCAATTCTGCCCATTTCAATGACCTTTCCATCAAGGACTGTTTCTATTCCCAATTCCAAATCATTGGCCGTCATTTTTATGCTGTCAGAATAAACATCTATCAGTATACATTCTAATATTGGCATCGTTGTCTTTGTTGAAACAGCCTTTGAAACTATATTGAGTGCTGCAAGAAGATTAGCTTTTGAACATGTTATCTTCATTCTTATGTAACTCCTTTCGATTGCGTAAATGCAATATATATATTTAATAAATTAATATTAATATTATTAATAGGTGTTGATATGTTGAAAAGCCTTAAATTACTTAAAGTTAAAGGATTTTTCAATATAAAAATAATGTGCCTAACTGAAATAATATATGTTAATTAAATATGGATTCATTTAAAGCATCAAATTTAAAGGTTTAAAATTAAAATATTTTATCAACAAATTAACATATGAGTTGATATAGTAATTAACAATAGGTTGATACATATTAAGTTTTTGGGTTAAGCTTTTTAATGATTGTATCAACAGTAGCCTTAAATGCAGGATCCGAGGCTACTCGTTCTTCTGTTCTCGTGATGCCGTTTATAACTGTGGCATGATCCTTTCCTCCAACTGCGTTGCCAATTGATTTGAGGGCGAGAACAGTATGCTTGCGACAGAGGTACATTACAATTTGCCTTGCTGTAGCAATATCCTGACTTCTTTTTTTAGAACATATATCCTCAACGGAAATGTTCATATGCTCAGAAACGGTTTTTACAATAAGCTCAGGTGTGATAGATACAATATTATCCTTATTAATAATATCCTTCAATGATTCTTTTGCAGTTTCCAAGGTTACGCTTTCATTCATAAGCTTGGCAAATACTCCTATTTTATTAAGGGCACCTTCAAGCTCACGTACATTCGTAGTAATATTTTCTGCTATGTAGGAAAAAACCTCGTCCGGAATGCCTTTCAGGTGATCCATTTCAGCTTTATTTTTTAGTATAGCCATACGTGTTTCATAATCAGGCTCGTGTATGTCAATGGGAACACCACACTCAAATCTTGAAATAATACGTTGGTCAAGAGTTTTTATTTCCTTTGGAGGCTTGTCCGATGATAAAATAATCTGCTTTTTATCATTATATAAGGAATTAAAGGTGTGGAAAAATTCATTTTGTGTGCTTTCCTTACCTATTAAAAACTGAACATCATCAAGAAGAAGAACATCAACCTTACGGTATTTCTCCCTAAATTCTGTGGTAGTATGATTTCTGATGGCATCTATAATTTCATTTGTAAATACCTCTGACGGAACATATAAAACATTGATGTTGTCGTCCTTTTGGAGTATATAATGGGCGATTGCCTGCATAAGGTGTGTTTTGCCAAGTCCTGAATTTCCATATAAAAATAAAGGATTAAAATTATCCTGAGCCGGCATATCAGCAACCGCAAGACATGTAGCATGTGCATGTTTATTGCCATCACCGACAATAAATGTTTCAAATGTATATCTTGGATTTAGGTTACTTCTGCTTATAGCTTCCTTATAAGACTCTGAATTGATTTCTTCCTTATTTTTTTTGTCGTCCTCAGATATAAAATTTTTCTTTTCATCTATTATTATTTCTATATTACTGTCGTTTAAGGTTTCTCTTATGGATGACAGCAAAAATAAGTCAAATTCTTTTCTTCGTAAGAATTTGACGGCATTTTCACCAAGCTTTTCGTCAACATAAAAATAGATGGTATTGTCTTTTACTTCATATATTTTTAGGGAACGAATCCATGTATTAATCATAATAGAGGAAATGTCGTATTGAGTTTCCAAAAGAGATAAAATATCTTCCCATTTACTTTCTATTAAAGCTTTCATTTACATTCCTCCAACTATCTAAAAAACTCATTTTAAAATGAGCGCATAACTATCTATAATATACTATAAAATTTGGATTTTTACAAGAATTTTAAGAATAATTAACCTATTAACTATTTTAGTTATCGCTAGATGTAGAACATCATTATTTCCATATAACAATATAGAACATAATTTATGTTAAGTAAATATTATTTAAGGCATACTTATTAACAAATTGAA
>JAMPFU010000069.1 GCA_023664385.1 Clostridium sp.
ACAGAACCGGGGCAACTCTGCCTATTTAATTCCTACAGTAAATTTACGCTATCCCAGGCTGATTTTATATTGAAGAACCTTCTTAAAAATGGTATTCTGTTAGAGAAAATTATAAAGGACTATGAAGTGCTGACAATCAAAAATAACATTGGAGGAGGATTATTATTTTATGGGAAATTATTTTCAGCCTGAGATAGAAACTGCATCTCAGGAGCAAATCAGGGCATGGCAGGATGAAAGGCTTGTAAAGCAGGTAAAGCACGTGTATGACAATGTTGCCATGTACCGGGAACGTATGGATGAGCTTGGAATTAAGCCTGAGGACATAAAGGGGGTTCGCGACTTACATAAGCTTCCATTTACAACGAAGGATGACCTTCGGGACCAGTATCCGTACGGACTTCTCGCAAAGCCCCTTAGTGAGTGCGTGAGAATACAGTCGACCAGTGGAACAACAGGACGCCGTGTCGTTGCATTTTATACCCAGCATGATATTGATTTGTGGGACGAGTGCTGTGCAAGGGCGATTGTTGCGGCAGGCGGTACAAATGAGGACGTGGTACATGTCTGCTATGGCTACGGATTATTTACGGGAGGACCGGGTCTTAATGGAGGCTCCCACAAGGTTGGCTCCCTGACACTTCCGATGTCCTCGGGAAATACAGAGCGTCAGATACAGTTTATGACGGACCTTGGCTCTACCATTCTCTGCTGTACGCCGTCCTATGCGGCATACCTTGCCGAGTCTGTGATTGAGAGAGGGGTAAGGGACAAAATAAAGCTGAAGGCAGGTATTTTTGGCGCTGAGGCATGGACAGAGGAAATGAGACATGACATCGAGGATAAGCTTGGAATTAAGGCTTACGACATATATGGGCTGACAGAAATTTCAGGTCCGGGCGTTTCCTTTGAATGCTCCGAGCAGACAGGCATGCATATCAATGAAGACCATTTTATTGCCGAGGTAATCAATCCAAAGACAGGCGAGGTACTGCCTGACGGAGAAAAGGGCGAGTTAGTCTTTACAAGCATCACAAAGGAAGCATTCCCACTGTTAAGATACAGAACAAGAGACATCTGTATTTTAAGCCATAAGAAATGCTCCTGCGGAAGAACGCACGTTAAGATGACAAAGCCGCTTGGAAGAAGCGACGACATGCTGATTGTAAAGGGTGTCAATGTATTCCCATCACAGATAGAGACGGTGCTTCTTAACAAGGGCTACGCCGCAAATTATCAGATAATCGTAACGAGAGTACACAACAGTGATAACCTTGAGGTGCAGGTTGAAATGACGCCTGAGATGTTTTCTGACTCTGTCGCTGAAATAGAAAAGAACGAGAAGGAGCTTGTAGGAGCACTTAAAGCAATGCTTGGCATTTATGCAGACGTAAAGCTTGTTGCACCAAAGACAATCACAAGAAGCGAGGGCAAGGCAGTAAGAGTCATTGATAAGAGAAATCTGTATCAAAGCTGATATGTAGTATGGCTGAGATGCAAAATCTACCCATGATTTCTCGATTTACAAAGTAAATCGGAATATATGCCAAAAGCAAATTGAGTTTCATAAGGAAACATGTTTTGTAAGTATATGGATAGCTATAAAAAGGAGGGTTACACATGGAAATAAAGCAAATATCAGTATTTGTTGAAAATAAGGTAGGAAATCTTGCCGAGGTTGCAAAGGTTATGTCTGATGCAGGAATCAGTCTTCATGCCATTTCCTTGGCTGACACAACAGATTTCGGCGTGCTTCGTCTGTTGGTTGATGATACCTACAATGCAGTAAATGTGCTTCGGGATAAGGGATATATTTTCTCCATGACGCCTGTGATTGCAGTGGCAACGACAGACGAGCCGGGAAGCCTTTACGACATACTCACTATTTTTGACGAGGCAAATATCAATCTTGAATACCTTTACGATGTAAATACAGGTAAAAAAGACAAGGTGTACATTATCTTTAAGGTCAGTGACAACGCATTGGCACAGGACGTTTTAAAGAAAAAGGGTGTAAAGCTTGTAACGCAGGAAGAATTGAGCGAGTAACCATGAAATAAAAATGAAGTATTTGGAGAAGCTGTATAAGATGGCGGCTTCTCCTTTTTATTTTATAAGTATGTATAGGCAATTGCGAAATACTTTGCCCTCAGGGAATGCAAGTCATCTGCCTGCGATACTGTTTATATTGTGCAATGGACATTTTTAAAAGATTGAGTTTTATAATTGTTAAAAAAATGTTGACAACTTAAAATTGATTTGATAAAATTCAATTGGACTAAATTAAATATAACAAAACACATTATTTCCAAATCCTAGTTGTGCAATACAGGCAATATCATAAGAAATGTGATTTGCCTACATTGTACAACGGACTTTTACAAAAACAGAGTTTTGCTCATGTTTATCAAAAAATTAATATGGAGGTAAAAAGTATGTCAATTTATGATTTTAGTGTGAAAGCACAGGATGGAACCGATGTTTCGCTTGCAGATTACAAGGGTAAGGTGCTGCTAGTTGTCAATACGGCAACAGGCTGCGGATTTACGCCACAATATGATGCCTTGCAGGATATTTATGATGAATATAAGGAACAGGGCTTAGAGATTCTTGATTTTCCCTGCAATCAGTTTGGGGAACAGGCACCCGGTGATGATGAAGAAATCCATTCCTTCTGTACAGGACGATATGGAATTACATTTTCTCAATTTGCAAAGATAGATGTAAACGGAGAGCATGCCATTCCGCTGTATCAGTGGCTTGTGGAAAATACAACCTTTGAGGGCTTCGGAAAAGGTCCAATGGCACTTATGATGAATGGTGTTGCAAAAAAGATGGACAAGGATTACAAAAACAATGGTAGGATAAAGTGGAATTTTACAAAATTTTTGATTGACCGGGAGGGAAATATTGTTGCCCGTTTTGAGCCTACAGACATGAAAAGCTTAGAAGAAAAAATAAAGGAGTGCCTATAATGAGATACGAATATAAAACAAGTAACACCTGCTCACAGCTTATCTGCTTTGACATTAACGGAAATGTCATTTCAAATATTGAATTTCAGGGAGGCTGTAACGGTAATTTGAAGGCGATATCCAAATTGCTTGAAGGAAGTACGGTGGAGGATATTGAAGAAAAACTTTTGGGAAATACATGCGGCAGACGTCCGACATCCTGTGCAGACCAGCTTGCACTTGCCGTCAGGGAGGCGTATAATCAAGTACAGCAATCGTGAGGCAGCAGTTATAGAGATTGAATTACAGAAGAAATGGCAATGGCTGAATGAGGACTTGTCAAGTGGGGAACTGTGGTGGTGGAAAATCAGGGTGTGTTTTCGGTTGTTCGGCACTTTAGGAGTAAGTTAGGACTTTGTTTATTTTTCTATTGTAAGGCAAAAGTAAAATGTATATAATATAGTTAGGACGAATCCAAAGAGTGAGGAGATGATTGCTGTGACAATGACAAAGGTAGAAATTGATGTACCGGAGGAACTTGTACCATATACAGTGTTGGAGGATAAAGAAGCACAGATAACAAGGAATGCAATGCTGGTATATCCGTATATCAAAAATGGTGTTATATCTCATGGGAAGGCGGCAGAAATGTTGGGGCTTCATAAGATTGATTTGATTACATTGTATGACAAATTTGGTTTGCCATACTTTGATGAAACAGAGGAAGAATTTGAAGAGGATTTGGCGGTATTAAAGAAATTAAGAGGTGCGGCAGTATGATTGTCATTTCAGACACTACACCAATTATTTCATTGATGAAAGCTGGACAGTTGGAATTGTTGCAGAAATTGTTTGGTACAGTCCGTATTCCAAAGGCTGTATATCAGGAGTTGACAGAGAATGAGACATTTTCTGAAGAAATAAGAATGGTGCAGGAGTGTGAATTTCTTTATGTGGAAGAAGTGGGTAATGAAAAATCTGTTACCATATTGCGGAATTTTACTGGATTAGATGCTGGGGAAAGTGAAGCAATTATTTTGGCAGATGAAAAATGTTCAGATGTACTGTTAATGGACGAGCATAGGGGCAGGCAGGTTGCTAAAAAGATGGGGATTACGATTACTGGTACGATTGGAATTTTAACACAGTCATTTGATGAGGGCATGTTGACGAAGGAAGATGTGGAAGAGTGTATTGGGCGGATGAAGGAAAGCGGGATGCGGATAAGTGAGAAGTTGTATCAGAGGTTGCTAGGATACATTAAGGATTGATTGAGGATAAACAAATTTTAGATAGTGCAAAATCTAACTATATAGCCGTTTCTGAAGATAAGTGAAAATGAGTAAACAAATGTATTGGAAAACACAAGGATTACATTATCCGAGCAAAGCGTTGTGGAAAGGACTATAACAGTAAATGGATAATCAATATGAAGGACTAAAGCTTGAAAATCAATTATGTTTCCCTCTGTATGCAGCTTCCCGTGAAGTGATTAAGCAGTATAGACCGTATTTAGATAAGCTTGGCATCACATACACGCAGTATATCGCCATGATGGTGTTGTGGGAGGAAAAAAAGATAAGTGCAAGGGAGCTTGGTAAAAAGCTGTTCCTTGATTCGGGGACACTGACACCTGTGATGAAAAGTCTTGAGACAAAAGGATATGTGAAACGCTACCGTAGCTTGGAGGATGAACGGGTGCTGATGGTTGAGATTACGGAAAATGGCGAAGCACTGAAGGAAAAAGTGAAGGATGTTCCCGAAAAGGTTGCAGGCTGCGTAAAGCTTGATACGCAGGAAGCCCTGCAGCTTTACACATTGCTCTATAAAGTGCTTGATACATTCTCAAAATAAGGGGCTGCCGCACTTGCAGGTAGCATAGACTGCTGTATGTGCGTAAGAGCATTTGTACACGTTGATACTTGAATTGCCTTGTACGGATTAGATGATATAGTAACAAAAAACACGCTCTCGCTCGTCTCCGACGTAACGGTACTAAGAGTTGGTGCATGAGAATGTTTATACAGATAACCAAAACCGTTTGAAGACGTCGGTACTTAAATTGCCGGTCCAGATTATTCCTATTTTACATAAGGATAACTTAGACCGGCAATTTTTAGTACCGTTACGTCTTTAACCGAGCGAGAGCGTGTTTTGGTTACCTGTATAAGACATTCCCTGCGCCAACTCAAGTACCGACGTCTTCAAACGGTTTTTTGTTACTATATATCTATCCGTATAGGCAATTCTTAGTGTCGTATATCTAAGGCATCTTACGCACATACAGTAGTCTATGCTGCATTCAAGTACGACATGCCTTATTTATCTTTTATCATTGCATGGTGCTCCTGCAAGGAAGCAATTGCTCCATCTCCGTTTTTGTTCACGTAGTTAATTCCCTTTGCAGTTGCCCTTGCAGCGGCAGTTGTCGTCATATAAGGAACCTTTCCCTTGATTGCCGCCTTACGGAGGTAGCTGTCATCATTTACACTGTCCTTGCCGACAGGGGAGTTGATGATAAGGTCAATCTGTCCGTTTGTGATTGCATCTAATATGTTTGGACGTCCCTCGTAAAGCTTCTTGATTTTCTCAGCCTCTATGCCTGCCTCGGTAATAACCTCATAGGTATTTCCAGTGGCAAGAATTTTAAAGCCGTCATCCTTGAGATATTTGGCAATCTCTACAATCTCAGTCTTATCCTTACGGTTTACGGATAAAAGTGCAGTTCCGCCAAGCGGAAGCGGAGATTGTGCTGCTTCCTGTGCCTTGTAGAAGGCTTCGCCATAGTAGGTGGAAAGTCCCAACACCTCACCTGTGGAACGCATTTCCGGTCCGAGAATCGGGTCAACCTCAGGGAACATATTAAATGGGAATACAGCTTCCTTTACACCGTAGTAAGGAATATTTTGCTCCTTAAGCTCTGGAACTGGTGAAGGGCGGCCTGTAATTTCTGAGGTAATAATATCCGTGGCGATAGGCACCATTCTCACGTTACATACCTTTGAAACAAGCGGTACGGTACGGGATGCACGAGGGTTCGCCTCAAGCACGTATACCTTTCCGTTTTCGATTGCATACTGCATGTTCATAAGTCCCTTGACATGCATTTCCTCTGCAATTTTTCTCGTGTATTCTTTTATGGTTTTCACATTTTCTTCCGTAATGTGCACGGAAGGAATAATACATGCCGAATCGCCGGAATGTACGCCTGCAAGCTCAATATGCTCCATGACTGCAGGAACAAATGCGTGGGTTCCGTCGCTGATTGCGTCCGCTTCACACTCAAGGGCGTGATTTAAGAAACGGTCAATCAAAATTGGTCGGTCAGGCGTAACTCCTACAGCCGCATTCATATATTCAGCCATGCTGTCATCATCGTACACAACCTCCATGCCGCGTCCGCCAAGAACATAGGAAGGGCGGACCATGACAGGGTATCCGATTTTAGCCGCAATGGAAAGTGCTTCGTCAACTGTTGTAGCCATACCTGATTCAGGCATCGGGATTTCAAGCTTATCCATCATTTCCCTGAATAAATCCCTGTCCTCCGCAAGGTCAATAACGGAAGGAGAGGTGCCAAGAATTTTGACGCCGTTTTTCTCAAGCTCTGCGGCAAGGTTCAGCGGTGTTTGACCACCAAACTGGGCGATAACGCCAACAGGCTTCTCCTTATAGTAAATACTCAAAACATCCTCAAGCGTCAGCGGCTCGAAGTAAAGCTTGTCGGATGTATCATAGTCGGTTGAAACGGTTTCAGGGTTGCAGTTTACAATAATTGTCTCAAATCCAAGCTTCTTTAATGCAAGTGCTGCATGAACACAGCAGTAATCAAATTCAATACCCTGACCGATACGGTTTGGACCGCCTCCAAGTATCATAACCTTTGGCTTGTCAGAATTTACAGGGTTTTTGTCAGGTGCATTGTAGGTTGAGTAGTAGTAAGCACTGTCTTTTGTACCGCTTACATGTACGCCCTCCCATGCTTCAACAACACCAAGGTCGTTCCGTTTAAATCTGATTTCATCCTCAGGGATGTCAAGGAGCTGGCTTAAATATTTGTCGGAAAAACCGTCCTTTTTCGCCTTTGTAAGCATTTCATCAGAAGGAAGACTGCCTTTACATGCAAGTAAAGCCTCCTCCTCATCGACAAGCTCCTTCATCTGCTCTATAAAATAATGCTTTACCTTTGTAAGCTCATGTATCTCAGCAATTGTGGCTCCCTTGCGGAGTGCCTCATACATTACGAAATGGCGTTCGCTGGAAGGCGTAATCAAAAGCTTTAAAAGCTCCTCCTTTGAGAGTGTATCAAAGTTCTTTGCATGTCCAAGACCATAACGTCCTGTCTCAAGACTTCTGATAGCCTTTTGGAAGGCTTCTTTATAAGTCTTTCCGATACTCATAACCTCGCCTACGGCACGCATCTGAGTACCGAGCTTATCCTCAACACCCTTAAACTTTTCAAATGCCCAACGTGCAAATTTGATAACAACATAATCCCCGTCAGGAACGTATTTGTCCAATGTTCCGTATTTTCCGCATGGAATATCCGCAAGGGTAAGCCCGCAGGCAAGCATGGCTGAAACAAATGCAATCGGAAAGCCTGTTGCCTTTGAAGCAAGTGCAGAAGAACGGGAGGTTCTCGGATTAATTTCGATAACGATAATTCTGCCATTTTCAGGGTTGCGTGCAAACTGTACATTTGTACCGCCGACAACCTGTACGGAATCGACGATTCTGTATGCCTGCTTTTGAAGCTCCTTTTGGACGTCCTCAGAAATGGTAAGCATAGGAGCAGAGCAGAAAGAATCGCCTGTGTGTACGCCGATAGGGTCAATGTTTTCAATGAAGCATACGGTAATCATATTTCCCTCGGAATCTCTGACTACCTCAAGCTCAAGCTCCTCCCAGCCAAGGACGGATTCCTCAACGAGAACCTGTCCGACAGGGCTTGCCTGAAGACCTCTTGCACATACAACCTTTAATTCCTCCTTGTTGTAGACAAGTCCGCCGCCTGTACCGCCCATGGTGTAGGCAGGACGTAAAACTACAGGATAGCCAAGACCATCGGCAATGGCAAGTGCCTCATCAACACTGTAGGCAACATCGCTTCTTGCCATATCAATATCAATTGCGTTCATGGATTTCTTAAATTCAATTCTGTCCTCGCCGCGTTCGATTGCGTCTATCTGAACGCCGATGACAGAAACGCCGTATTTGTCAAGTATCCCCTTGGCAGCAAGCTCAGAACAAAGATTAAGTCCCGACTGTCCTCCCAAATTTGGAAGTACTGCATCAGGACGCTCCTTTGCAATAATCTGTTCAAGCCTCTTTGCGTTAAGCGGCTCAATATAAGTAACATCAGCCATTTCAGGGTCTGTCATAATCGTTGCAGGGTTGGAATTGACAAGTACAATTTCATAACCAAGCTTATGAAGTGCCTTGCATGCCTGTGTGCCTGAATAATCAAACTCACATGCCTGACCTATAATAATCGGTCCGGAGCCGATAATAAGAATTTTATTAATGTCTGTTCGCTTTGCCATATTTGTCCTCCTGGTATCATCTCAATCAAAAATTACATTCTCTATATTGTATAACAGAAAGACAAAAAGTGAAAGAGAATAATTATTTTTTTTTACCACTTTTTATTTTAATAAGATTAGGGTGTCAAAAGGTTATTGACCTTTGATATAAATTTGTACCTTGAAAACTTAACACGATATATCAA
>JAMPFU010000006.1 GCA_023664385.1 Clostridium sp.
GGTACTTTGGGAAGATTTAACCACTTTTTGGTTGCATTTTGCGGAAACTCAAGTATTTGAAATATTGTCTCCTGAATCCAAAAAACCAAATGTATGGGCATAAACTTTATATCCTGAAGGTGCATAAAAATTTAAAGAAAACCGTTTACAAGGAACAGACACTCCAACTCCCGAAGACATATCTTCATCTGAAACACGGGAAATATATTCAAAACCAATTACTGTATCTTTATTTGGATATAGTGTGATTTCCTTATACAGACTCACCTCAAATGTTTGCACATAGCCATTTTTTACCAGAAAAGGGCTTCTCGTCGAACTGGTTTCAACAACGATTTCTTTTCCAACTACTAATGGTTCACTTTCTATTCCAATGCTTCCTCCCAATAATTCGAAAGTTTCTATTCCATGAGTAGGGCTCAATTTGTAAGCAATTAAACGTAGCTTTTTAATATTAACTTTCTCTTTGTAAGAACGCAACTTAATAATTCTTTTACTCCTTTTTTCTGAATATGAGCCAAAATCATAGTAACTTGTACTTTCATCAAAATCTTCATAATAATATTCAAATTGATTGGCAATCAATTTCTCTTTATATAAATTATACAACTCACTTCGAACCGGATCTTTTTTCTGTGAGTTTTCAGATAAATAAGTTAACATTTTTTCTTTATTTTCCTCTGTTAAATTCATATAAAACTCGGGGGACGCAAAAATATCATTTGCTATTAACTCGGTATAATCCACATTTTTACGATTTTTTTCAATAAACACAGATGTAAGCAGAGATGTACCAATTATTGATATGACCGCCAACAAAACATCCCTTATCATAACAATTTTGACTTGCATGTCACTACTAATTTCACTATTTTGTGCCAAATACAACATTATCACATAACAGATAAATGCAATTATTAAAGCAATTATCATAGAAATAATACCTTTGACTGAACCTTTATATTTCTGAATCACTAATACCTGATTCTCTTTTTTTTGCTTGTTCATAACTATTCCTCTCCAATAATACAAATGAATTAATAATGTCTATGTCCTTGTAACTTTCCAGATTAGTAATTGTCCTTCCTTACACGCTCCACCCATCTGATGTCTTTTTATCCAGCTTCTAAACTAAATTCATTATCGCCTTTTAATTATATCTGACCACTGTTTCATAATCATATATTATTCTTCCGCCTCTAACACATCAAACAAATAGTATGTAGAAATTAGCCATAATTCTTCATTTATCTCATTAAATCTGACTACAAAATTTTCTAAATCTACAACAACATTATCAAATTCATTGATATAAAAATGTGGCATATATTTCTCATTAATTGGATATCTTGAAAAATCCATATTATCCTTTTTTCTCTTTCCATCTTGAGATGCTATTTTTAAAAACAACTCATCAACATATAATTTTGTTCCATTTATCATATTTTTAAATTGGTTCTTTCTGTTTTTATCGGTTTCATACTCTTGCGCCCTCTTTATTACTGTCTGTAATATCTGCTGAATATTATGTTTCCCTTCGATTTTTTGTTCATTACCCAAAAGTAAATTTAGTGTCCAAACAATGGCTTTTAGATATAATTCAATAGCATGATTGGCATTAAATAGCATTGGATGCCACATTGTATCCCTTATTTCGTCCACTCTGCACAGCTTCGTCAAAGTCCTCAAAATCATCTTTATCAAACACCACCCAGATATTTTGATAAATAACCTTTGCCTCTTTTACTATACGGTCTGTAACCTCTATCAGTTTTCCTGTTGCACACCCCTCCCCATATATATCAATAAGCGGATTTTCTACAACATCAATTCTGCCGCCGATTTTGGCTTCTATTTTCTGTTGAAGTCCCTTAAAATAGAGCGGTTCCGTACATACTCCCTCAGTTACGATCAAAAATGAATTGGCTTTTGCAGTTTTATACTCATATTGTCTCTTTTTTCTTTCCTGTCGTCGTTTTTTGAATAAATCATCAGTACCCATTTATTCACCTTCTTTCATGACAAACTCCTTCAGAAACGGTATGCCTCCGTATATCCCCGCCAAATAATCTTTTTCAAACGATGCATCTGACCTCACTTTAAAATCCGATAATGCCACTAATTCCGAATAGCCATATTCGTCCTTTTGAACGAACCAAATTTGATCTCTTCTGAAAAACTTTTTATCCATCAATGTTGTATCATGTGTCGTGTAAATCAACTGAGCCTTTGAATCATTGTTATAAAACAAATCAATAATAAACTTTAATAATAACGGATGCAATTTTACATTTAACTCATCCACAAACATTGACCTGTCATACAAAATTGCCAGTCTGGCATAAATAAACAACATAATGCTTTTGATGGTCCCTTCCGATTCACAGTATAACCCCAGCAGATATGGAACTTTGTCTTTCCCATTATGAACGGTAAAAAACCGCACCTCTTTATCGGTTTCTTCATACCCGATATCTTTAATTCCCGTATCTATGGCATTCAGAAATTCAAGCAATTTCGGTTTTTCATCATCTATAATTTGGGGCAGCATCGTTTCTAAAAGCACTGTATCTTCACAAAAATCCGTCTGTACAACCAATGTACCCATAATTCCCGAATATACATTTCTGAAAATCGGTGTTTTCAATTTCCTCAATCTATTAACAAACGATAACACCAGCGTTTCGCTTGGAATTTGCTCTTTGTACGCCTCACATTCCTTCCTGACAGCAGCTCCAAACTTAACATTCTCGGTCGTCCGTTCAAATATAATTGAGTTTCTTTTTGTATTCAAATTTTTCCTATATAACCATTCCGCAACGATACATTCCGCATTATACTCAAACCCGTATTTGTATTCGTAGTCATCCAAAATTTCCACAATCTGAAATTCGGAATTTTCGTTATTTTCTTCAAAGGAAAATGGAACATAGTATTTTTCCAACACGGAATCTGCCCCATCATCAACATTGTTCATCGATTCTACAATAATTCTCTGAAAAAATTTCATTGCTATATTCAAATTGGATTTACCGCTGGCATTGGCTCCATAAATCGCTGCGACCCTTAAAAATTTTTCCTTTGTGCCATTATCAATTAAATTGCATTCGTGTTCTTTATATGCATTAATTGCCGTCATATCAAGGATTGTCTCCTCTTTAAATGACAAAACATTTTTTAACATAAACTGTACTAACATATTGCAGCACCTCCTTCAGTATATAATATACCCATTTCGGTATTCTATGTCAATATTTTTGTGATTTTTTCGTAATTTTATTGACATGGCATTTCATTTGTGATATCCTCTCCCTAGGATATTAGCACTCTTTTTTTTGAGTGCTAATAAGGAGATAAAAAAAGATGGTCAAAATGACCACCCTTTCAAAATGAAAATGCTTTCGCAAATTCAAAGTCGCATTTGAATAGTAACACATTTCAGCAAGGTTTTCAATCATTTTGAAAGGGCTTATCTCAATCCGAGTAAACGGAAAGGAGGATAAGTGCATGAGCTTTGACGGTGCTAAAATCAGGGAGCAGGGTGTTACCTTTGCAATTGTGGTAGTGAAACCATATGTCCTCACAAGTCCATCGAAAGAAAATGTACGAAGAGAGTTTATTCCTTTTTTCGGCAACATACCAATTATATTAATGGCACAAAACTCTCGGGGAATCCCCACCTATGACGGCAGACGTGACATCGTACATTTTCTTGCAAACATTAACCCTTCAAGGATTCCTTGGAAGCATTATACAACTGCCTAAGCGGAGAAAGGACTATTTATGGCGAACCAACATGTAGTACCAAACAACGGACAATGGCAGGTAAAACGCGAAAACGCAACTAGGGCAACCAAAAATTTTGACAGGCAGAAGGATGCCATTGCATATGCCCGTAACATTGCCATTAATCAACAAAGCGAATTAGTAATCCACGGTCGCAATGGACAAATCCGTGATAAAGACAGCTATGGAAATGACCCGTGTCCACCCAAAGATACTAAATTTTAACTTTTCAGCGGTTGAACTATCTTTCAGCCGCTATTTTTTCTATCTCTTCTCATATATATCAGCTTCCCATAATAAAAGTAACTCGGACTTTCTCTAGTGTATTGCTCTTTCAAACACTCTCCTTAGGGAAAAAATGTCAAACATATCCAAAGCCGATGTTAATTCTTATAACTGATTCTTACCCCCCTCTATATCATCCAAATCGGAACAATATAATTATCCCTATCAATCGCACTAAGGTCCGGTTTCATACAAAGCACCGCACCCTTTGAACGTGGGGTTGATGATTTATCTAACAAATCAAATACTTTGATAAGCTCCGTTCCCGGATTGGAAGTCTTTTTTATCTCAATAAGGGCATATTGAACTTCGTCAATTAACATAGGTAGTTTATGAAGTTGCAAAAACAGTTTGGGGTCTGTCTTCGCAAGGCTTCTTTCATTCAAATTATCTAATGTAACATCTCCCCTATTTGTTCCTTCCATCAGCTTTTGAAGCATCGTAGTCTTCCCCACCTGTCTTGGTCCTGTAACGAGAACTACTGAATATTCTTTTGTAACTTGGCTTACAACCTTCTCCAATTTTCTTGTTATATAATTCATATATGCCACCTCTTTCGGCTAATTTTAAATTCAATTAGATTTTAGCCGAAATACATGTCGGCTATGTCAAATTTTAGCCTAAGCAGGTTATTTCTATTCACAAATTAAAAAGCCGGAGCAACGCTGCCTCCGACCGGGCTTTAACTTTATATCGATTGCATACTTTTTTAGTTCGGCAAATGTCACATCTCCGTTTACCAAACTTTAACTTTCTCATGATTCATTTCCGTAACAATCAGTTTATAATCCATGGTGTTCTCTTACAGATGTCAAAGACTTTCTCGCATCTTTTGTCTTTCTTTTATCTCTCTTTCTGAAATCTCTTATTCCATATTTTACCGCATATCCTTCTACTCCGTTGCAGACAATTCGTTTTATTCCACAATAATCTTTAATGTAGTAGTTTTTCCAGATTTTGCTTCAACTCTGGAATATCCTCCCGCAATGTATTCCAAACAATTTCTAAATCTACATTTTCATAATCATGTGCATGCAAATTTCTCATCCCTTTAATTGCCCGCCAAGGAATATTTTTATTGCTTTCTTTTGTTTCATCCGATAATCTATTAGCAAGTTCTCCAAGCTGTATTATACACATGTTACTTGCATATTGAAAAGAAATATCCGTTTTATATGTTTCAAAATCCGCATTAAATCTTAGCATAAGACTATTTATATCACTACAATATTTTATCATTTTCTTAATAATCAGGACATCTTCAGTCCTCATATAGAAGTACCCCCTCTTTCATAATCAATGATAGAAATTGTTTATCCTCAATTCCCGTAGTAACAACATCAACATGACAATTCAAGACATTTTCCAGTTCATCAACAAATGAAAAATATTGCAACAGGCTTTTCAATCTTCCACGTTCAATGTATAAATCAACATCACTATTGTCTTTTGCTTCACCTCTGGCATAAGAACCAAATAAACTCATTTTTCCAATTCCATATGCTTTTGCAATAGGAACTGTTCTATCTTTTATTTCATTAATCGTGTATCTCATATGCAGTCACTTCCTTTATTGTCATTATACCCTAAATCAAAACCCTACACAATCAAATATTTTAAAAAGACATTCGGACGTCCTACCACTTCCAAATGTCTTTTCATATTCTTTCCTATTTCACTACCCACACGAACCATTCTAACTTATTACATCCGCACGCACCGTGTTCTTGCTTACCCAAAATGTCTTTGCGGTCTGGTGCACTGTGGCATTGCTCTCGACGATATAGTTCGCAATGTTGACGGCACGCTCCTCGATATAATCTTTCAAAGGAAATCCCCCAAAAGCTGTTTTTACATTGTATGGAGGACTTTTGGGAATATGAATGTTGCTTTTCAACATCATCATTTATCTATGATTATGTCAAGCATACCTCCCATTCCATCTCTAAACGGACTCACAGGTACGCTTTCAATTTCTCCACTACTTCATACACCTGTGTACCGGGAGCAGCCTGCGACGGCAACTTTCCCTCATTTATTACAGCAAGTCTTTTAGCATTTGCAAGGGCAACATCCATATATGGTCTAAGCACTTGATACATATCAACTCTATTCTTCTCGTATTTCCCCGCTCCGATTCCAGTCAGCCACTCTGTCAGCTTCGGCCAATATTCGTTCCTGTGCAAATCCGACTGCAGAAAGCAAAAATGAAGCAGATACCATAATTCGATACACTGATTTGACCAAATTGCATGATATTCCGTTTCTTGCGTACTGTTCATACGGCACAAGGCAACCACTTTATCTGTATGCTCTGCCGGAAAATCATCCGTGTCATAAACCACCCACACATGACGATATATATTTGCGTTTTCTTCTGCCTTTTCCTTCGCCTTTTTAAAGAGGCTAAGGGTGTTGTCACCTTCCCCAAAGATATCCAACTGTATCTTTTCCCGATACTGTTGATTAATGATATCTCTGATGGCTCCAAAATATGCCGGTTCTGTATTAGTCCCTTCCGTTACAATAAGATGGTACTCCGGTTGAATTTTCTTTGACCGATCCAGCCTCGGCTGCATCCAAGTCTTATTCATGTCACTTTTCCTCAGAGGCTTCAAACTCATTCCCATCCGCCTCCATTCAGCATATTCTGTAAATACGGATCTGCCCCATACCGCCCCTCCAGATATTGCTTGTCATACGCAGCAGTGCTGTTCACCCGCACATTATCCTCACGGCGAATCTCATAAAGCGAATATATTTCACTGTTGTGACTCTCATCCAGTGCCGCAAACCATATCTCATCTCTTCGGAAAACAGTATTTTTCATCGTAGACATATCATGTGAAGTAAAAAGCAACTGTGCTCCATGCCTATTAATCTTTGGATTCGTGAACATGGAAATCACATACCGTAGGAGCTTGGGATGAAGTTTTGCATCCAATTCATCGATAATCACAAGCCTTCCTTCCTGCAATGCAATCAGCAATATCGGAAGCACCGCAATCAATTTTATTGTGCCATCCGACTCATGCTCAAATGTCAGTTCATATTCACAGCTTTCAATCTTTCTCTTCAAATACAGTTGTTTTTCCTCTCGATCAAATCGATAATCAACCACATCAATTCCCATATCATTAAGAAGAACCAAAATCTTTCTTTTAAACTCTTCATCATCGGAAAACATAATCTGTGTTTCTATCCGCGTATTCGCATAATTGCGGATAACACAGGATTCAAACCATTCCTGTACCTCTGCAATCACTGGAATGTTATAGTTGATTGCCAAAAAGGACAAATATGGCATCTTTGCATTCACACTACTGTTTACGCCCTCTTTTTTCAAAATAGTTCCCAGGCTGATTTCTGACCCATCCCGATAGAAGATATGGGCCGGTTTCTTGCCACCAATCTTCTTTCTGTCCAATATTTCCGCCGTAATCTCATTTTTCAAGATGCCAAGATAATATCTATATTCATACTCCCCTACACGAAAATAAATCTGAAATTCTGTCGGTTTCTTCGGGCATTCCGCATCATACAAAAATGGCTCTGCATCAACCTTTTGCTGCATGATAAGAGATTGCCGATTCTTCTCCAAATCGTGTATGGGCTTCACCACTGCAGTAATTACACAGGAAAGTGCCTTCAACAAATTTGTTTTTCCGCCCCCATTCGGTCCATATAAAACGCCAACCGGGAGAAGGCTGTCACACTTTTCTCTCCGGATTAAACTGTCCGCAAACTCCGGTATAGCCGTTGCCTGAAAATCAAATACAGTTTCTGTTTTGTATGACTTAAAATTTTGGAATGAAAACTGACACAGCATCTTTCTCTCCTCCTTCATTCATCGTTTCCATCGTATCACTATTCTCTCCATAATTCAAGTTTTATATTTGATTCAAAAAATTTTTTTTACTATTTCCTGTTAAAAATTATAAATTTTATATTATATCCCACTCAAGCTTTTATTACGAATTCTAATTCTGCCATAAGCTATCTCGAAGCAATTATTGGCACAGTGGCATTATATTCTGATTGGAATATGGAGGTCTTGGAGGATGCCGTCCAAATCATGCTTGATCCTGACAGTTATTTAGAGGATGATACGGAAGAGATCAATTATGTTGAGCTTATACAAGAATGGTCTTTAAGAAGATATGGGGTTGTTCCTTGGTATCATTATGAAAAGGCTTCACAGGCAGTATAGTACATTCCTTTTGACGGACTCTCATCCTCTTATAATGGCAGTCCCGAATTAAAGCATACCTGCCTGCTAAAAATACTTGCACGAAGGGGATATTTTTCAATACCCGTTTACGATTTTGTGCAAAAATATGATAACAACGGCAATCCTGTCTGGCAATGTACCTGTCACATAAAAGAAATAACAAAACACTGCTTGGCAAACTCATCTTCTAAGAAAAATGCCAAAAAACAGGCTGCCTATCAATGAGACTGCCTGTTTCCTCTATAAATATCTTTCCTATTTCACTACCCACACAAACCGTTCTAACTTATTACATCCGCATGTACCGTTGATTTGCTTACCCCAAATTTTTTGGCAGCCTGTCTTACCGTTGCGCCGTTTTCCACAATATACTGAGCCACGCTGATTGCCCGCTCCTCAATATAATCTCTCAATACTACAACCTCAAATGACTGTTTGTACATTTTATGAGAGAACCAAGATGGGTAGTACATCGTTTTTTAATTATTTTTTGAACATCTATTATCCCCTCTATATCATCCAAATCGGAACAATGCGTCCCCAACAATGAATTTGATATTATTCTACACATCCGCCCTTGTATAGAATGTCGCCTTTCCTTTACCATGTCTGTCAACAATCCCGTCCTTCATCAACTGCGTCAACGAATTTTCTACCGAAGCCTTAGACAAGGACGGCACAAGTTCCATAATCTCACTTTTCGTAAATTTACCGATTTTTTCACAAACCGCTTTTCTGACCATTTCTATTGCAGGCAACTTATCCTCCACAAGACTTACTCGGGTTTCAAAGTCCCTATAAGCTGCCAGCACGATTCCAAGTATATATTTTATAAAAGGTGTCGGATCATTTTCATTCTCGTGCCAGCCGATTCCACACTGTTCCAATACATCATAATAATTTTCTTTGGTCCTTTCTATTTTGCTCTCCAGACTGATATATCTCCCCACAACATACCCGCACCGATATAAAAGGAGTGTGGTGAGCAGGCGCGACATCCGTCCATTCCCGTCATTGAATGGGTGGATGCATAGAAAATCATTGATAAAGATCGGAATCAATACCAGCGGATCCACGATGTAGGCATCAATTGCCTGATTGAAACTATCACAGATGGAATCGACTGCCCCAGGTGTTTCATAAGGTGCCAAAGGAGTAAATCGCACGGTCTGCGAGCCACCCGGGTGGTTTTCGGCTATCACATTCTGTGTATTCTTAAACCTTCCCCCTATATTCTTCTGCGAATATTGATATAGGTCCCGATGGAGCTGTAGAATATAAGAGGAACGAATCGGGATATATTCATAGCTCTCATGAATTGTATTTAAAACATCCCGATACCCCATAATTTCTTCCTCATCCCTATTCTTTGGCGTGGTTTTTTCCATAATGAGCTGTTGAAGTCTAGTGCTTGTTGTAACAATGCCTTCAATTTTATTGGAAGCCTCAGTACTTTGTATTTTGGCTATCTCGACCAGTTTTTCCAGTGCGGCAGGTTTCTGCTTAAGATATAACTCCTGTTTTCCTTTAAACTCATGTATCTGTGCTACCAATCCAAGAACTTCCGAATCCCATCTATAATCTTTTAAATTGGCATAATTAAAAATGCGCATTCGCCTAACCCCCTTTTCTTTCGCCTAATTATGCCATATTTTTAGGCAATAATCAATATTTTGCCCTGAATTTGCCTAATATATTCTCAAATTATGCGAAAATTTAAGTGTTAGGCGATTTCATTAGCTCAAAAATATACATTTTTTTGTTTTATATAATCTATCAATCGCACTAAGGTCCGGTTTCATACAAAGCACCACACTCTTTGAACGTGGTGTTGATGATTTATCTAACAAGTGCATTTCGGCTATTTTATATTAATGTTATATTTTAGCCGAAATAGGTTATTTCTATTCAAAAAGAACAAAGTGACTTCGACGCTCTTTGTGCTTCCACAACTTTAATGGCACTTCGAACGAGTCACAGCAGGATTTTTAATTCTTTTGTTTTTACCCCTCTCTTTTTAGTACTTTAAACGCAAAAGGAGCATTTACCATTGGCAAATGCTCTATTGTTCTACTGTTTCTGTTATTTTACTTGGTTGCTCCACAGGTCGTACACTTATATCCGTCCAATACCTGCTCATCATATGCTTTCTTGTCTACAATCCATTTTTTCTCATAGACTGCTTCGTGGTGGGTGGTTCCGACTTGGACCTGTCCTGTACTATAGCTAGAACCTGCTGTTGTAATTATTCCTGGCACATATCGTATATCATCCTCTGATAATGGAGGTCCACATACTGTACAATGTGTATCTGGATCTGACCCTAAAGCTGTGATATCTATTCTACAATAATTGCAAAAATAATGATAGTCATAAATCGGTTCATCATACGCTTCTTTCACACACTTATTTTCATAATGGCCTTCCTCATCATGGTGGACGGTCCGGTACTGTGCCTGCCATGTATGCTGGTGTGTATTACCTCCATTACCGCCTCCCTGATTTCCGCCTGTTGGCTGTTCTGTTGTATTCGGTGCTTGTGTTGTGGATTGTGCCGTTGTCTGTGGCGGGTTGTTGTTGGTTGTTCCTCCCGTTGGTTTGTTGCCATTGGCTGTACTGCCCGACTCCGTGGTCGACTTTCCTGCTTCCTCAGTGGATGTCTGGGGTTCCGACTGGCTGTCTTCTTCCTCCTTCTCTGTAGTTATCTGTGTTTCCGTATGGTTGTTCCCCTCCAGATTGGCATCAGCCTCCTGCTCCTCAGATGCGACATTTGACAAATCCTCTTTGCCAAGCATTGCGGTTTCCGTATTTTCTGCTTCTACCCCCCCCGAACTTTTTTTCTGGTTACCATAATCAGAACGGTAGCAGATACAGCAATTACAAGCATTACCACAGCCACGATAATTACTGTTTTTTTCTTCCTTGTCATTCAGCCTCACCTACCCTTCCCATAAATGAGCAAAAACCGTGAAATCTTCCCACTCTCTCAGCTATTAAAAAATGTCATACAAGAAAAACACTTTTTTCTTTATTTCCTGTACATCACGTAACGCGGTTCTTCTTATGACATCTAATCTTGCCGTCTTTTTTACGAAAAAATCAATTTGCAAACAAATTATCTTCCATGACTATATCTCCCTGTTTAAAGGGTATCTTGTGGATTTCAAATTGTCAACCATTATCTTTTCAATATTTGCTTCAACTTCAAAACATCCTCCCGCAACGTATTACAATCAATTTCTAAATCATAAAGCTTAAGGAAAATTTTAGAGAATAGATAATCATTACAACTTTAAAATAACACTAAACTTTTCTCTTTTAAAACGAACTTTTCTATTTACATTTTCTATTTTTTCTATTTTTTTATTTGACACTCTTTGGCATTTGTGCTATAGTAGATTAGCAATGAATAGTTTTTGTCCTCACATTATGCATGGTGTGCTCTTTGTTTGTGCGATTGGGTGGCATGCAAATATGTGAGTTATTTTTTGTCAAAAAAAATTATTTAGGAGGTACCATGATGAACAACGGTACAGTAAAGTGGTTCAACTCTGAAAAGGGTTATGGGTTTATCACAAATGACGAGACAGGAGAGGATGTATTTGTACATTTCTCAGCCATTCAGATTGACGGCTTTAAGACCTTAAATGAGGGTCAGAAGGTTACATTTGATACCGAAGCTGATCCAAAGGATGCCAGCAAGTCACGTGCGGTAAACGTAAATGTTCAGTAGTACAAAAAAGGGGCGCAAGCCCTTTTTTAGTTTCGGAATTACTCCTCTCCCGAAAGCTGCTCCACCTGAAAATTTCTGTATATGTATTTAACGTCCTTTAAGTCCTCCTGAACTGTATAGATATTGCCGAGCATACTTATCCTTGTGCCCACATGTACAACTCCTGTTATTCTTACATCTGCCTCTTTTTTTGCCTTATCTATCTCCTCATTGATAACAGCAAATCGTTCCTCAAGCTTTTTTTGACGTGCAGCCTCCAAAACCTTTGCACGAACTATTTTTGTGCGGACAGCCTCCGTTTCCTTCGTGCGCTTGCCGCCTGGAATCCGCTCGTACATTTTCAGACTTCTGTCCAGAAGCTCAATATTTCCATTAATTTTTTCAAGTGACTCAGTGATAATTGCAACCTCCCGCATATGGTCAGGCGTAACACCTGCAATCAGCATTGTACTTACCCCTAACGGATTGCCTACGTGCTTTGCCAATATACCCTGCATGCCTGATATGTTGCCGCCCACAATCATGCCTTTTTTCGAGTTGACATACACCTTATTCCTCGCAGCAATATCACAGTCAAGGATCGAATCTGCATATACGTCCCCGCCTGCATTTATAGTACACCGCTCCATAAAACTGCAAATTACGTCACCACCTGCAACGATGGTGCACTTATTCCTTCCCTGAATCCCTTTTCTTATGGTAATTTTTCCGCCCGAAATGAGACGACAGCCGCCTACATGCCCATGTATATAAATATTGCCGTCGGCATTTATTGTAAGACCACTTCTCACATCACCCCTTACCTCAACGTCACCGTTAAAGCTTAGGTTGCCCATCTCAATATCCAAATCGCCTTTGACAACGTATACATTTTCAACGATAATGCGCTCGCCATCCCTGTATATTCTGCCATTGGTTGACGCCCTGTACTCCCTGCCGTCCTCACTTATGGTAAAGCCCTTTCCCCTTATACGTCTAAGGTCACGACCCTTTACCGGTGGCAGCATCTCTGCAAACACAGTATATCCGTACTCCCCTGGCGTAGGCGGGTGATACACTGCAATCAGCTCATCCTGCTTAACCATTGCGAGCTTCAGCGAATTGTAATAATCCACAGAGCCGTCAGCATTTACAACGGGCTTGTCCTTAATATCCTCCATTGCAACAGGAAAGCTGTACACGCCGTCCTTCCCGTTTACAGGCAGCTTTCCCCTTGCAACAACAACTTCCTTTCCGTATTCCACATATTCAGAAAGCGCCGCAATTGCACCTTTATCTATGCCTGTTGTAATTCCGTTTTCGTGGAGATACTCCTCAATAAATTCAGGGGAAAAGTGCGGCGTCTCCTCTCCTTCCGGAACCTTAATGCAAAGAGCTACCCTCATGCGGTCGTCATCAATTTTAAGATATACCCAATCTCTTTCCATAGCTTTTCCCCCTTCCTCTTATCTTCTTAATGCGTTGAAGGATTCATACAAATCTATCGCTCCATACCCCCACTGACGGTTTGGATAAGCCAGTCCCGTAGTCCTCCTTGCCCCTGTCATAAGAATCCGTTTTATGGTTTCATTTGTCACGTTTATATAATTGCCTTCCACGATTGCCCACTGCAATATCAGTGCAATGCCTCCTGCCGTAACTGCGGAAGCAATGCTTGTTCCACTCCGTCGTATATACAGTACGTTGCCCGAAGGTCCATCCGTCCTCCTTGCAAACACGCCCTGAACATCAACTGCCGGAGCCGCAACATCAGGTTTAATGCCGTCCGTCCTCGTAAATCCCCTGCTGGAATTTACATAAATGGCGTTGTTTCTGTAATCATAGCCTGCAACCGTAATAATGCCCCTGGCATTTCCGGGCGAGCATATGGTAACATCAGGCGACGGCGAAACAAATCTTGTATCCGAGTTGTTAAAGCGATGTATGGGAAGCCATGCATCAAAACCCGTTTGGGCAGTGTTTCCATCTCCCTGAACCCTTATAATCCAAACGCCCTCTGTGGGATTTTCAAATCTGAACAATGCCAGCGGATCTCCTGTGGTTCCCTCCACAATCGTCGTTTCCACATACACGGTTGTACCCTCATAAAGAAAGGTCCTGTTATAGGTCATTGACTTAAATGCCGATATGCCGTCAAATACTTCTCCCGTCGGCGAGATAACGCTCACGTCCAAAACGCCGGGCGCCTTGCCCCAAAGCTCCAATGTAAAGCCTTTATCATTGCTGCCAACCGAAATTTCCACATCTGCACTATCGCCTGAGATTTCCGATGCATGGAAATGTGTTCCAAAGCCCGTTTCATTTCCTGCTGAAACACACACGCCTATTCCCCTAAGCTGCGTAATGGAATTAATATATGTCTCAAGATATGTGTTTCCCGTATGTCCGCCCTGATTTGTGCCGATACCGAGACATATTACAAGGGGTTTGCCAAGAACGGCTGCCTGCTCCACAAGGTATTTTATGGCAAGCATAACATCGTCCTCACTGTAGCAGTTTACTTCATCAGGTATGAGAAAAAACTGCCTTAAAAAGCTTTTCGCCTGCTTCAGCTTTACCATAATTATGTCTGATTTGGGCGAAACTCCCTCGTTTCCTGCTGCAACCGATGCAATAAACGTTCCATGTCCGTCCTCGTCAAGAGACGGAACAATGCTGTACGGATTGTCAGATTCCAGCGCCTCATTTATTTTTTCTTCCGTAAAAACCGCACCATATCCATAAACTGCGGCTTCCAGTCCGTATACCGCCTGGTTTTGGTCCCATATAGACGATATTCTTGTTGTACCGTCAGGATTTCTAAATGCGTCAGAGACAAAATCTATTCCCGTATCAATAAATCCAATCAAAACTCCCTCGCCTGCATATCCAAGTCCGGGAAGATTTCTTATTCTGTCTGCCCCAATCACCTGAAGTACGTCACTGTCCATCAGACCGAAGCACTTGGGAATGGAAGCATATCCATATTTTAAAAACTCATTTATATTAATAGAGTCCGGCTTTGTGTAAGCCACAAGAAACCGGCTATTAATTCTTGAAACACAGGCAGGATCAAATATAGCATCAACTCTGTTCATGTCGTTATCATATTTGACAAGAAAGCAGAAATATTCATCTGAATATATATAGTCAGAGCAAAAATTATCCATAAAAAAACCTTTTTTATAGATATAATATGCAGATTCCATGTCATGTGTTTCATATCCGTTTCAATCTTTCAAGCAGTTCCTCATCCGTTAATTTGAAAACATTGTCTATAATCCAAATGTGCATATCCTTCGCTCTCTGCTTGAAAAACTGTGTTCCCGTAGTATCATCGCATGGCCTTGCAAGTATAAGCGCCTTTCTTGCATACTTTCCGCCAAATTTTCTCGATACGGTCTCAAGCTCATGGAGCGCTGCGCCTCCTGCCTTCCCACTCTTGCAGGAAATGAATATCGGGCATACCTTTCTCATAAGGATAACATCTATCTCATTTATCGTATCGTACCCCGGGTTATTGATATCATGCAATTCGCCATCCCAATCTATATGGGCGCCTATCAGTGCATCGGAAAACAAATATCCGTCCCTTGTCGCCACCTCGTAAACATGCAGCTCCAAAATATTTCCCGCCTTACCGATTATTCTTTTTATCATATTGTTTTTATATTTAAAATAAACACGCTTGCCCGCCTCGCTGTATTCCTTGATAAGTCCTGCCTGATGCAAGTCACGAAGAAGCTGTATCGCCTCGCCCAAAGGATTTCTGAACAGCTCTACCCAGCCGTCATGCTGATCGGGCATGCTTTTTCTAAGCTCATCTATACGTGCGCAAAATCTGTTCCAATTGCCCTTGTGCTTTTGACAAATCTTCCATGCCGCCCTTACATCCTGCCTGAACTCATCATTGAAATTCCACACGGAATAATTGCCCGTCTGCTTTGTAAGCAAGCCTCCATGTAAGATTATGTCATCCGCTATGCTTAAGCTGTAATGGTAATCGGAGGTCACAACCTCTGAGCCCCTTATATCAATCTCCGTTCCCGTAAACGGGTCAATTCTGAGCTTGCTTATATCCATTCTTGCCGCAATACATCCAAGGGCAATCAGTATAATCTCGCTTCCTCCCGTAAGCTCGAAGCGAACGCCCGGATTTTCCCTTATAATGTCCGTCATCATGGCAATGGCGCCGTCAAGATTATCCTTTGGCACCTCAATAAATTCAAGCTCCGTATCGGGACATTTGTTATCACGAAACTGCTTAATATCATTTATACGCTTTGTTATCATATTATCCTTGTGCCCCAAAAAAATAATTTTTTCCGGTCTGTACTTTATCATAGCCATAACATTTTCCAAGGGCTCCTCAGAATAAAACTCTACCATAACCTTTGTGCGACCCATGCTCAGCTACCCCTTCTGCTTTCGGTTTTATTTTCTTACTTATATTATACTTTTTATATTGAAATATAGCAACAAAATACTAGAATATTTTAATGTACTGTGTTAAAATGTTTTAATGTAAAATTGTAGTAAGTTTGGAGGACATTTCGATGAAGGCTTTATATAAAAGAATCGTAACTCTCGGCATGATAAGTGCAACCCTGATTCTCGGCTGGGTATACTGTATGGCAGAATACCGTAATTCCCCAGCATATATTATTGTCGTTTCACTTGCACTTGTCATATCCGTTTATGCTTTATTACTTGCTCTTATGGATTTACACAGCGCAAAAGAGGAGGACGTGCGAAAATATATAGATAACGCAGTAGCATCTCTCATTTCAAAAGAAGATGACATAACCGTAAAGCTCAGTAAGGCTTCCTATATTCAGGTACGCAACATATCAGAGGTTATTACACGTATGGAGGACTCAAATGCCGTAAGCTCTGAACGGCTTGAGCGTATTATAAAGAGAACAACCTCCTCCTCAAAGCAAAACACTACAGAGTCAATCAATAAAGCACTGAAGTTTTTATTAAAATATAATGATGCAAACACGAATAAGCTTGTTGCTTCCGTAGATACGCTGACAAGTGATTTGGAGAAGCTGACTACCCTTGTGGACAAATGCTCCGAGGATGAGCGTGCTGCATTTGCAGAAGCCATAAGCGCCCTTTCAGATGACGTCATGCAGGTACAAAACAGAATTGCCTCCATGTCAAGCAAAATTTCAGGACTTTCAGTAGACACTGCTTCCGATGCATCCAAGGACAGCCTTGACATATTTGAGGAGGACGTTGATGCTGACGAGCTTCCTGATTTTGAGGACTTAATGGAAGCTGCGGACGAGACGGAGGAGAATTTAGAGTTTGCCACAGATGATGAGATTACCGATGCTGACGAGGTTTCCGTTGAGGAGGCGATAGAGGCAGCAGCCAAAGCAGATGTAATACCTTTCCCAAGTGACGAGGACGATAATGTTGCTGATAAAACAGAAGAACCAGCACCTGCAGGTGGCGACTCCAACAAGCAGCTTTCACCAGATGAAATTGCTGCATTATTTGCTCAGGCAGCGCCTGCATCTGAGCCTGAACCGGCTGACGAGCCTGACATATCCTTAGACGATATTATTGATGATAAAATAGAAGAGCCATCACCTACAGCACCTGTAAGTGACGACTCTAATAAACAACTTTCTCCTGAAGAAATCGCTGCACTGTTTGCATCGATTCAATAATAGCTATGGAGCTGCCTCAGCTCCACATAGCTATCATTGGGAGAAATATTTGGTGTACGCCTGCACAAACTCCAAATATTTATATTTTGATATTGATACCATATCGCCGTTTTTCATATATACATCCGTTCGATTATAATGCTCAATATAGTTCATATTTACCAGATAACCCTTATGTATCCTGAAAAAATCAGGCTTCAGCTCTTTCTCTAACTCACCGATTCTTCCATAGCACTCAATACTTTCATCTGCCAATGATATGGAAATCTTATGGTCGTTGCTCTCAATGTAATAAATATCTTCTGCATAAATCGTTCGGGCACTTTCCCCTTTTCCTATGGTAATTTTCTTCCTGCCATCGTCACCCCTCGTTATAAGCAACCTTATCCACCTCCAGCCATTTCTTATGCCGCATATATTTTGTATACAAATAGACTTTATCCCTTGTAATCATATTTACTTTTATATCCACTGGCTGTTTTTCCTCCCGGCAGATAGCTGCTTGAGGAATTATCCAAATTAGCCTCAGCATTATCTCCAATATGAGCCGCCGTATAAGACAGCTTTTCCAAAAATGAATTGCTGCCTCCAAACATTTTTTCAAGCTTCTCCATGGATGCCGAATTAAACTTAGATTTATCAATGCTAAGCGCTCCATTACTCTCAACCGTTATTCCAAGCTCTGCAAGCTCCTCCTTATTTTCCTCAGTAAGCTCATTCAAGCTGTTACGGTAAAACGTATTCAGCGTTCCCGGTGTAAATTTCATTGCAGAAAGCATATCATTGTAGCTTTCCACCAAGGCTTCTGCGTTCTTATAGAGCTCGCTTGTATCACCGCTCTCCTTCGCCTTACTCATAACGCTGTCCTTTTTGTTGTCAGAAAGCTTATCCGCATAGCTAATAAGCTTATCTGCCGCCTTGCTTAAATCCTCATATTTACCAAGCTTTACAGAAGAAACGGCAGCGCCTGCCTTTGTGTTCATAACATTGAATAACGAGCTGGAGGCATTTTCATCCCTCATATAATCCAAAAGACTGTGATGCTGGAGACTTACGCCTGCCTTGCCCATATTTTCACTAAGCATCTGTGATGTAATTCTCATATAACTTCCATCTCCTTTTATAACTTTCTGTATTTTTTATCGTCAAATAAATGCAATATCAATACCAAAATTACGCCAATGGACGCAAAATTGACGTAAATGGACATGCAACATTTAAAAAAGCCGCACATATACATATAAGAAAGCTTATAGGGTATATGCATGAATACATTGCCAAATAACCATGTACTTACAAATATACTATATGGCGTCTGTCCTGATGCCGTTGCGGACATACTTGGAGGAAAATCCTATCCCGGGATAAAAGGCAGGGTAAAATTTTACCATACAGCCTATGGCGGGATTTTAATTGAGTCAGAAATGTATAATCTACCAAAAAAAGCCCCTGAGGGCTCGCCGAATTTTTTTGGTTTCCATATACATGAAAATGGTGACTGTTCAGATAATTTTGAAAAAACAGGTGGACATTACAATCCCTTAAACAGACAGCACCCATATCACGCAGGAGACATGCCGCCCCTTATTTCAGCAGACGGATATGCATGGTCTGTCTTTTATGACCTTAGTCTGAGCATCGAAGAAATCATAGATAAGTCTGTAGTCGTACACGATATGGCAGACGATTTCACATCACAGCCTGCCGGAAATTCGGGCAGTAAAATCGCCTGCGGCATGATAAGACCTTATCAATTTTCCTCGCTTTCAATCTGATATACCTGACTTTCCGCTTTTGTGGCAAGCTCATTTGCCTTTAGCTCAAGCTCATCCAAATAGCGCTTCATTCTCGGATAGGTCGTAACATCCTTGTAAATAAAATACAACGCAAATATCATTAAAAATGCTGCCAAAACCGTAGAGAAAATCTCGGAAATACCAAGAACAGGCAACGCCTTATATACGGTCGCACTCGTTCCAACTAAAGAAACTATCGTCCTTAGATATGCAAGATGTGTCTGTTCTGCCGATAAACGGCTGTTGTGAAACGCAAGATCTGTTCGTATTTTAGAAAGCTCCGTACGCTCCACGGCAAGATTATTCTGATTAAATGCCATTGCCTGCTTCTTCTTCATGCTGTCTGGTATTTTCCTCGGTGTACCGGACTCAAGCTCCGTCCTAAAAGAATCCTTTTTACTGCTCATTGAACAACCTCCTTATGATACTGTCTATATTGCACAACTTGGTTTTAAAAATAATGCGTTTTGCTCATCTTTATATGTTCCAATGATTCTATACAGCTTAAAATGATATATCATTACCCTCATTATATTCGGAAAGTCTATTTTTGTAAATTACTAACCAAAAATGATTCTAAATATGATATAATTAGACAATATATTTTTTAAGGAAGAGTTTGGCTATGAATATTCAAATGCAAATAGGCGGATTATGTCTCATATTGCTTGTTTTTTACTGCTGTAAGCGCCGTAAGACGCTGGGCTTTTACAGTGGTAAGCTTTTTATGATGATTTTGTATCTTACCTTTGGCTGCGTTATACTTGATATTCTCTCCATCATTCTGATTGTAAATCAAAATTTTCTTCCGTTATGGCTTGTGAACCTTGAATGTAAAGCATATCTCATTTCCCTCGGCAGTATATGTGGCATGATGCTTATATATGCAAGTGCAGACATCAGACATCTTGCAAAGGCTGACAGCTTTACCATCTGCATTTCTGCTGTGGTAATCGCAACCTCAATAGCTGTTGCCTTATCGCCAATCAGCCTTTACCAAAAAGACAATGTAACTTATACATACGGAACGGCATGCAACATCACGTATGTAGGTGCATTTCTTCTTATTATGACTACATTTTTCGAGCTGATTGTACACGGAAAAACGATGAACCCAAAACGCAGGAGTGCTCTTGCTTTTTGGCTTATCATATGGGTTGTGGCATGTCTGATACAATTTTTTAACAAGGAATTTCTCCTTGTTGGCTTTGCAACATCACTTGGTATCGCCATGCTGTTTTTTGAGCTTGAAAATCCTGAATTATATATAGACAGCGGCACAGGCTTTTATAACAGTTATGCATTTGGAGAATTTATCAGACAAAAATACAGATTAGCCGAGGATATCTCCGGGATAGTCATTTCCTTGGAGGATATTCACGAAAAGGATTTCCAGGTAACACAGATAGAGCTTGCAATGGTGGAGGTAAAGCAGTTTTTAAAGCAAATATCTGACGCAACGGTATTTAAAACTGACGGAAGGGAATTTACGCTGTTATTTGAAAGCACTGATGACATGGAGGAAACACGCCTTGTCATTGAGGAACGCTTTGAAAAGCAATGGCTCACGGGAAATGACAGCATTGCAAATGGCGGCTCCATTTTTTTACAGCCAAATTATTTAGTGATTCCATCCGGCTCCATAGCCAGCAATGCCGAGGAAATGTTAGGTCTGCTGCGATATTTCCGTCTGCACTGTGACGATATGCTTGACGACTACACAATGATACTTGACGAGAATATGATTGCAGGCAAAAAAAGCCGTGACGAAATGCTGGAGGCAACCGTCAGTGCCATCAAGGAGGACCGCATAGAGGTATTTTATCAGCCGATATACTCGGTTTCAGAAAAGAAATTTGTGTCCGCCGAGGCATTAGTGCGCATCATAAACACCGACGGCAGCATCATACCGCCTTATCTTTTTATTCCAATTGCCGAGGAAACAGGGCTTATATCACAAATAGGCGAGCTTGTGTTTGAAAAAACCTGCCGTTTTATAAAAGAACAAAATCTTGAACAGTATGGCATACAGTTTATTGACGTAAACCTTTCAGTTATACAGTGCGAAAATGAAACGCTTGCTGATACCTTTATCGGCATTATGGAACAGCAGGGGCTTCCTCCACGCTATATCAGCTTAGAGATTACCGAGTCATCTGCAATGATGAAAAAGAATATTATGCTTGAAAATATGAACCGCCTGATTGACTACGGCGTTATATTTGCGTTGGATGATTTTGGAAACGGACAATCCAACTTAAATTATATTGTGGACATGCCTGTCAAAATTGTTAAATTTGATTTTGACATGACGCAGGCATATTTCAAAACAAAAAAAGCAAAGTTTGTTTTGGAGGCGTCTGCAAAAATGATACATGACATGCACCTTAAAATTGTGTCTGAGGGTGTGGAAACTGCCGAGCAGTTTCAGGTTATTTCAGACCTCGGAATAGATTACATTCAGGGTTATTATTTTTCAAAGCCACTGAATGCCGATTCGTTTATTGCATTTCTTAAAGATAAAAACAAATAATGCGGTGCACCTCGTCTTCACTGCATTACAGCCAAATCACAGCTCATTAGAAACCTGAAAGATATAAAATTTCAGATAATAGGACTCCTCCGCCGCCCACAATATCGGGTGGTCGGGTGCCTGCGTCTTAAACTCCACCTGTCTGAGCCTTTTGTGTACATTGCCCGCCGCCTGACGGATTGTCTTTGTGAAAAGCTCGTAATCCATAAAATGCGAGCAGGAGCAGGTCACAAGAAAGCCCCCGTCACGGACAAGCTTCATACCCCTCAAATTTATCTCACGATAGCCCTTCACTGCATTTTTTATGGAGCTTCTTGACTTTGTAAATGCTGGCGGGTCAAGGATTACCACATCATAGGTTTTCCCCTCCTGCTCCATTCTCGGAAGAAACTCAAATACATCGTCACATACAAAATGTACCCTGTCCTCAAGGAAATTGAGCCTTGCATTTTCCTTCGCCTGCTTTATTGCAAGCTCCGAGGCGTCAACGCCGACAACAGACCTTGCACCTGCCGCTGCCGCATTTAACGCAAAAGAGCCCGTATGGGTAAAGCAGTCCAATACCTCCGCATCCTTACAGATGCCATGTATGGCTTTCCTGTTATATTTTTGGTCAAGGAAAAAACCTGTCTTTTGTCCGTCCTCAACATCGACAATGTATTTTACTCCGTTTTCAACGATTTGAACCTTTGTGTCAAATGGCGCACCAATAAAGCCCTTGCTTCTTTGCATACCTTCCTTTTCCCTTACCTTGGCATCGCTCCGCTCATAAACGCCCCTTATGGAAATACCGTCCTCCGCAAGAATTTCCTTCAGTATTTCAACAATGTCAAGCTTCAGCCTGTCTATTCCAAGTGCAAGAGACTCAACGACAAGCACGTCCGCAAACTTATCTATGACAATGCCGGGCAAAAAATCAGCCTCGCCAAATATAAGCCTGCAACAGCTTATATCTACCGTTTTCTTTCTGTATTCCCACGCATTTTTTATTCTCAAACGCAAAAAATTGCTGTCAAGCTCCTGCTTCGCATTTCTTGTCAGCATTCTTATCATAATCTTTGATTTTCTGTTTATAAAGCCCTTTCCCATAGGGTATCCGTCAAAGTCACGGACAATTACCATATCTCCGTCCTCACAGACACCCATAACGCTCTCAAGCTCGTTGTCATATATCCATGCGCCGCCTGCCTTTATGGTTCTTCCCTCACCCTTTTTCAGCACGGCGACTGCGTTTGCTTCATATTTTTTATATTCCATCTTAGTTTCCCTCTGCAAGCTCCAACCGTAGCTCTGCCTCCATCACAGACTCATATCCATATCCCTTAGCCGTGTTATTCATAATAATGTATGCAAGATTTTTGCCCTGTCTCTGTGTATCTACAATAAACCTTCCATACAGCACAAGCGTCTCATCTGAATATGTGCCAAGCTCTCCACGAAGATACGTCTCATATGACGTATCAAATGCATTATCCTCAGATGTATGGATGCTTCTTGCATTTCCTGCCATTTTCGGGAAATTCTTAGCAAACTCCTCCATCCATTCCACCTGTATTTTAATAATTTCCTCCTGAATGGCTATCCTTGACTCATCTCTTACAGGAAGGCTGTCCCTAAGCTCCTCAAATCTTACCGGTGCCGTTGATTCCATCATGCGGGCATACTTCTCCGTTATCAGGTTCCAGCCTCTTTCCTCGGCATCAACCAAATCGTTGCGAAAGCTCTCCAAAAGCTCCTCCGTCCACGCATCATACTGGCTGCGGCGCATCAGTGAAAATGTATTCCAATCATCCTGGCACTCTGCCCTTCCGCCTTCATTTTTCGTCTTGTCAAATTGCTGCCATTCACGGCTTACAATATCCTGGACAAGCTCATCCTTTGTCATTCTTTTATTTCTTCTCTCCATTTTTTCACTGACAATTTTTTCGATTTCAAGCTCATCAGTCGCCTCGTCCACCAATATGCTTTCATCAGGCGGCACAACAAAAGCCTCCTGCTGATTTGACGCCATTCCCTTTGCCGCATTATCAACAAGCATCTGACAGTAATGATCCAAAAATGTACTTCTTCCTGTTATAAGTCCTTGTGCAACAAGCTCTCCCTGAATTCTTCTTGCAACAGCCTCAAAGGACACAGCCACAGCATCGTCCTCATTGATGGAATACGGATTGTATTTTTTATTTTCCCATGCATCTATCTGACAAGGCAGCTTTGCAATATTATCAAGCATAATCGATAAATCCTTCAGCTTACGCAGCGTATTCATGCCCCTGCGCATCCATTTATAATAAGGCGCATATTCCTTATCGAGAATATAAGCAATCCTCATAGCACTCTCGGATGCCTTTGCAATACATATCATGGCAGAGGGATAATCTGCCCTTGCCATCATGCGCTCATAGTTGCTCTGCGCATACTGGGAAAAATTGTGAAGCTCTCCTGCAAGCTTGAGAAGCCATATATTTCTTGGATAATAGTTAAGAAGCTGCTCCCTTATTTTTGTGAACTCTCCCAAATCATCTCTGAAAATATGACCGTTTACGGCAGCCGCCAAGCCCTCGTCCCCTGCAATATTCCAAGTGTAGTCATCTATGCTTGAAAAGTCTGATATAATATTTTCTCCTGTATCTGCAACAGGAGAATATGCAAATATAAGCCTGTTATAAAATTCTGAAATCCGAAACACGCCTCTCCTGCCGTCTATAAATCTGTTTGAAGGCTTCTCGCTGTCTTCCTCGGTATTATCATTCTGCATGACATAGTATTTTGCGTGCCTTGTAAGTATATTTTCATATTCAAACTGTAATCTTCCTGATATAGCGTCATAGTCCTCATCAGAAAGCCACATGCAAAAGCCGACCTCATAATCATGGTCCATTGAAATTTCATCATCGAAGCCAAAGCAGTCTGACCCCTCGCCAACAAGACCCACTGCAATTCTGTCCTCATACTGCGGGAAAACCCTGTGTATCATAGGAGCGCCCTGCTCTCTGTAAAATGCCCTGCACCTCTGCATGTTATTCTTGTAATATTTTATTTCAGGTGCATCCTCGTCCTCACTATCTGTTTCTTCCAAGGCTTCACCTTCAGCACTCACTTCATCGGAATTCTCAGAATAAGCCAGCTTCTCCTCTGCCGCTGCCTTTTCTTCTACGCCCTGTTCCTCTGCGTCCTGCTCACGTGTCGTTTTCTCCTCATCATAGAACACAGAATCAGCAACATTCATTTCCATCTCGGCTCTCCTGAATGCGCTCTCGTATTTTTCCTGTATTCTGTCATAGGCTTCCGTTTTTCCCACATGTTTCTCAAGCTCTGCCATGGCTCTGCCATAATACTTGGTTGCACCAATATAGTCCGCCTTCATGTATATTGCGTCTCCCATTGCTGCAAGGGCAGCGCTGTAATGGAAATCCTTTCCGCCGTCCTTCTCGTATATTTTAAGTGCATGATTCAGGTAGCTCATAGCCTCCCTGTAGGTAGCGTCGGCTTCCCGCTCCCTCTCACTGCCATGCACTCCATTTTTTTCATCCTGACTTATCTTGAACATGGTTACTGCAAGGTTCGTCCTTGTTGTAGCCTGCTCCACCATTGCATTTGGGTATCTGTCAACAATTCTGAGTGCCCGCTTCAGCATACCCTCGGCACTGTCAAAATCGTCCATCTCCTGATATAAAAGACTCCAGTTGTTATATAAGCTTGCATAATTAAATTCATTTGGGGATAAATTTTGATTGTAAATGTTTTCGACCTTGGAATAAAGGTCAAGGGAATCCTTTAGCATTCCGTAAGCTCTGTAGGCATTCGCAACATTAAGCAGACTTGTAGCATACTCAACTGTATCTGCAAGTCCCATTCTGTTCATAATATCTATGGTATAACGACAGCCTTCCTTCCCCTTTTCGTTTTGGCTCGTGTCCCTGCAAAAACCAATAAACTCATTTAAGAGGGTTATAACAGAATAATAATCCGGCTCCTCATATGCTTCCTCTATGCACGAAACCAAATAGCCCTCTATCTCCTCCAACGTATTCTTGCCAAACATGCTGTCATATTCCAAAAGTACCCTGTTTACATCCATAACCTGCCTCCAAATGCAACTACAACATTTTACATACTACCCCAAATACACATTTTAACACAAATTCCGACGTTTTTCCACTATTTTAATCCCACATTTTCAATAACCTTATAAATTTCATCAAGCCATCCACCCTCAAAGTCCTCGATATCGCCTGCATCCACCTGTTTTCTTAATTTTGGCTCTATCGGTATCTTCGCAATATTTTGAATGCCATACTCCTCTGCCGTCTTAGCAAGACTGCTCTCTCCAAATATATAATGCTTTTCCTTACAGTTATCACATACAAAATATGACATGTTTTCCACAATTCCAAGCACGGGTATATGCATCATTTCCGCCATACGGACAGCCTTGCCGACTATCATGGACACTAAATCCTGAGGCGAGGTTACTACTATAATTCCGTCTATGGGAAGTGACTGAAATACCGTAAGGGGTACGTCCCCTGTTCCAGGCGGACAATCCACAAACATACAGTCAATGTCTCCCCAAAGCACGTCACTCCAAAACTGCTTTACTGTTCCTGCAAGTATGGGACCTCTCCATATAACTGGCGCCCCTGCATCCTCCAATAAAAGATTTATGGACATAAGCTTAATACCCGTTTTCGTCTCTACAGGAATGATATTGTCCTCCTTGGCATATGCGTTTTCTTCCTCAAGGTTAAAGGTTTTCGGTATGGACGGTCCCGTTATATCCGCATCGATTATCGCCGTCTTATTTCCTGCCCTTTGGGAAAGCACAGACAAAAGCGACGTGACTAAGGATTTCCCCACGCCTCCTTTTCCGCTTACAACTGCGATTACCTTTTTTATACTTGATTTTGCGTTTTCCTGTGCAAGAAAGCTCTGTGCACTCTGCGTCGTCCTGTCTGCGCAATCCTTTCCACAGGAACCACAGTCATGTGTACATTCCTCACTCATGCTTCAACCTCCTAAAATCCAAAGCTTAAATAATCATCCTCCGTAAAACGGTGGTAGCTGGCATGGCACCCCTCAAATTTAATACAATACCTGTAGTCATTTGGTTTGCCGTCCGTAAAATAAATGAGATAGTCAAATTCCCCGTTTTCTATTTTTGTTACCGTCACCTTTTCCGAATATTGCCTAAAAACGCCTACGATATCCTCCAAGGTACAACCATGCCTTGATACTGTCTCAATAAAGCTTTTCAAAAAAACATTTTCGCCCATATGCGCATGGACGTAAGCTGCACCCTCAGGTGGAATGGCGATACAAAACCGTTCCTTTCTATTTGAAATTCCAAGCTTGCCTAAATACTCCTTGGCAAATTCCGAAAATTCAGACAAGCTTATATTCATTCCATAAATATCACTGTCAGTGCCGAGAAGGCTGTTTAATGATTTCAGTGGATAGTACAGATAGATTACTTCACTGCGGTATCCAAGCTTTATCTGTTCCTCGGCGATAACGTCCATGATATTCTGCATTAGTTTTTTGTAATTCATTTTGTCTCTCCTTCACAAGCTGCTTTAAAGACAATTTTAGCACACTATCACTTTTTTTGCATTATATCGTTTATAAAATATTCATGCACCCTTAAATCAACTGAAAGCTCAGGATGAAAAGCGGTCACAAGCTGTCTGCCCTGCCGTGCGGCTGCTATTTTTCCGTCAACTTTCGCAAGGCATTCCACATTTTCTGATATATCGGATATGTATGGTGCTCTTATAAATGTCATGGGAACTTTACCTATATTCGAAAAAACTTCTTCCACATAAAAGCTTCCGAGCTGCCTTCCATATGCATTTCTTTTTACCTTAATATCCATTGTCTGAAAGCCAAGTGCTTCTTCCCCACAAACTTCACTTGCAAGCAGAAGAAGGCCTGCACATGTACCAAATACAGGCAGCCCGCTTTTCACCTTAATTTTCAAATCTTCATACATATCTAAGTCTCTTAACAGCTTTCCCATAACCGTACTCTCGCCGCCTGGAATTATCAGTCCATCAAAGCCTTTCTCCAAATCCCTTCTGTTTCGTATTTCAAAATGCTCTACATTAAGTTTATCAAGCATCCTTCCATGCTCTGCAAAGGCACCCTGAATGGCAAGTATTCCTATTTTCATTTACTTTCCCCTCTCAGCCATAAGCAATCCTATTTCATCCTCATTAATTCCCACCATCGCCTCGCCTAAATCCTCTGACAGCGTGGCAATCAGCTTTGCATCCGTGTAGTTTGTCACTGCCTGTACAATAGCTGCCGCACGTTTTTCAGGATTACCTGACTTAAATATGCCTGAACCCACAAAAACTCCCTCTGCGCCAAGCTGCATCATAAGCGCCGCATCTGCCGGAGTTGCAACGCCTCCCGCTGCAAAGTTCACAACAGGAAGTCTGCCGTTTTCATGGACAAATCTAAGTAAATCAATAGGGACCTGTAGCTGCTTTGCAGCTTCAAACAGCTCGTCACATGAAATATTTTGTATTCTTTTTATTTCCTTGTTCATTGCCCGCATATGCCTGACTGCCTGAACAATATCTCCTGTTCCAGGTTCTCCCTTTGTCCGAATCATGGCAGCGCCCTCAGAAATTCTCCTCAAAGCTTCGCCTAAATCTCTGGCGCCACACACAAACGGCACCTTGAATTTTGTCTTGTCAATGTGGTATACATCATCAGCAGGCGAAAGCACCTCACTTTCATCAATATAATCAATTTCTATTGCCTCTAACACCTGTGCCTCCACAAAATGCCCAATTCTGCACTTTGCCATTACGGGAATGGAAACCGCCTCCTGTATACCCTTAATCATTTTAGGGTCGCTCATCCTTGAAACACCCCCAGCCGCACGTATGTCCGCAGGTATTCGCTCCAGTGCCATAACTGCACATGCACCTGCCTTTTCCGCAACATGTGCCTGTTCAGGTGTAGTTACGTCCATTATCACTCCGCCCTTAAGCATTTGTGCCAAATTTTTGTTAAGCTCATATCGATTATCTTCCATTTTTATTCCCTCCTTTTTGAGCAGTATAACGCAAAACTGGCATTGTTAAAATATCCAATTCGAGATATTTTAACAATGCCAGTTTTATAGAATGCATTTACTGAAATCAGCGCATCTACTTCCAATGCATTTCCCCTATTTTTTGCAATTAAACATCAACCCGTTCTAAATTAACCTTCTGCAAATGGACTGACGCTATATTATTTTGTCATATTTCTTTTATTTTTTCCGTATCTGCTTAATATGTCCACATAGCTCTGTCCCAAAATACTCAGGGGCATATATTTTCGTTTAATATATCCGATTGTCATTTTGTCCTCCGTATCAAGGGGCACGGACTTATATTTCCCTCCGTTTAAATCCTCGCAGATAATACCTGAACAAAGGGTATAGCCATTCAGCCCCACCATGAGATTTAGCATGGTTGCCCTATCGTCCGCCTTTATTATCTGCTTGTAATCCAGCGTACTGAGCACCTCCTCGGCAAAGTAAAAGGAGTTCTTCTCCCCCTGCTCAAAGGAAAGGCACGGATAATCCGAAAGCTCCTCAAATTTTATTTTCTTCCGTTTTGCCAGTGGATGCGTTCCTGACAGATAAACAGATATGCCGCATTCAAAAAGTGGAATAAACTCAAGGCCGTTTTCTGAAAATATTTTTTTCATCACCTTATCGTTAAATTCGTTTATGTACAAAACGCCAAGCTCGCTTCGGTAATTTTTTACATTGTCAATCACTTCATAAGTTTTTGTCTCATGCACTGCAAGCTCATACTCATCAAGGGCAAATGTATTTGCAAGCTCCATAAATGCCTCAACAGCAAAGGAATAATGCTGCATGGATACGCTAAATTTCTTTTTGGAGGACTTTTCTTCATCGTACCGCTCCCGAATCAGCTTGTTCAGCTCCACCATCTGTCTTGCATAGCTAAGAAACTGCTCGCCCTCAGTTGTAATAACAATTCCCTTGTTCGTCCTGATAAACAGCTCTATTTTCAGCTCACGCTCCAAATCCTTTATGGAACCCGAAAGCGCAGGCTGGGACACAAACAATTCCTCTGCCGCCTTATTCATGGACTTTTTTTCTGCAATTTTTACAGCGTATTCCAACTGTGTAAGGGTCATATCGTTTCCTCCAACGTACTGAATATCAAGGCCTTAAATGCCAACTGCATCAAATGCCTCCGACAGGGCGGCAATCAGGTCGTTTACATTTTCCGTTCCTATGGAGAGACGGATTGTGTTCGGCTTAATCCCTTGGTCTAAAAGCTCCTCCTCCGTAAGCTGCGAGTGGGTGGTGCTTGCAGGATGAATGACAAGAGATTTTGAATCCGCAACATTTGCAAGGAGTGAAAATATTGCAAGATTGTCAATAAACTTTTTCGCCGTCTCACCATCTCCCTTTATCTCAAATGTAAATATTGAGCCGCCGCCCTTTGGAAGGTACTTCTTATAAAGCCTGTGGCTCGGTTCACTGGCGAGCGACGGATGATGCACAGCCTCAACCTGTGGATGGTTATTCAAATACTCTACTATTTTCAGGGCATTTTCCACATGTCTTTCAACTCTGAGTGACAGCGTTTCAAGTCCCTGAAGGAATATGAATGCGTGGAACGGCGAAAGGGTTGCTCCTGTATCACGAAGCAGTATCGCCCTTATGTATGTAACAAATGCAGCCGGTCCCGCCGCCTCTGCAAAGGACACTCCATGATAGCTCGGATTCGGCTCAGCTATCCAAGGATACCTTCCTGAAGCCTTCCAGTCGAAGCTGCCGCCATCTACGATAACGCCGCCTATGGCAGTTCCATGTCCGCCGATAAATTTGGTTGCAGAATGTACAACTATATCTGCGCCATATTCAATCGGACGAAGTACATATGGGGTTGCAAATGTGGAATCTATAACAAGTGGTATTCCATGCTTATGTGCAATCCCTGCAACAGCTTCTATATCAATCAGGTTAGAATTTGGATTGCCCAGCGTTTCAATGAAAATCGCCTTTGTATTTTCCTGTATCGCATTTTCAAAGCTGTTTTCCTCCTCAGGGTCTACAAAGGTTGTGGAAATGCCTGAGGATAACGGCAATGTATGTGCCAAAAGGTTATAGGTTCCGCCGTAAATATTTTTGGATGATACAATATGCTCTCCGCTTTTTGCAAGGGCAAGGATTGTGTAATTGATTGCCGCTGCCCCTGAGGAAAGTGCAAGCGCCGCTGCCCCGCCCTCAAGTGCCGCTATTCTCTGCTCAAATATATCCTGCGTAGGATTTGTCAGCCTTCCGTATATGTTTCCTGCATCACGAAGTCCAAACCTGTCAGCCGCATGCTCTGAATTGTCAAACACGTATGATGTTGTTGCATATATCGGAACTGCCCTTGCTCCTGTTGCCGAATCCGGCTGCTCCTGTCCTATGTGCAGCTGCTTTGTCTCAAAGCTCCAATTTTTTGAATCATTAATATTTGCCATAATCATTACCTCCATATAATCAATTTCTTTTTTCCTATCATTAATTTCTTTTTCCCTGCAAGGTGTTCCATGAACTGTCCTTATTATAAACATGAAGATAAGCATTTGTCCAATACATGAAAGCTATGCTTGGCTATAAGCAAAAGTTATAGCAATTATATCACCATGTATGATAAAATTCCATTAAAAGGGGCTTATGCAGCAGAAGGAGAAACAAAAATGAATTTCAATCTTGTTGAGACAATACTTGGGGTATTGTTTGGCATTTTCTTATCTGTACTTGCTATTGTTGGCGGTATTCAATCTCTTATTAAATTAAATAAAAGCAAGAAAGCCGACTTTATGAGCGACGCAGCAAATTCAGGAGAACAAATCAAAAAGCCAGCTTTCAGCGTTATTCGAACCATACTTTTTTGGGGACTGTTTATCTATGGCATTTATATTATTGTAGGCAATATAAACTATGGTCTTAATTCCGACTTTTACTCCGAGAGGCTTGAAAGTCTTACCGACAACATCATGTACTACACGCATTTTTGTTTTTTCGGTGTCTCTGCCATTATTATGATAACTACGGGCATTTACCGTCATTTGAAAATGGCAAAGCAACAGACACTTATCCCTGAAGCCCAACTACAGACTTATTTAAACGAGAAAAAAAGCAATCAAATAATGATTGCTTTCGGTGTTGTGATGCTTTTGGCAACTGTGCTTATATTATATGTGTGAATATGCATGGCTGCGATTTGCATACTAATGATATACTATATTATATGTTAAAAGCAATAAAACGCTTGTTCGTTTTTGGTTTTTATGATACATTAATTACATAAAAAAATTGGAGGGATTTGATATGGCAAAGGGAAAGCGTGCAGAATCTCGATGCAGATATTTAATCAGAACAATAGCATCCCAAAAAGGCTGGGATACAAAACATCCACAAAAAGGCGGAGATTTTTTGGAGGAGCAGGAAATAGAAGATTTTTTACCTGATTGTGGTTTAGAAGGAATCAAGCCTGATTTTTTGTTATGTAAAAAATCATCACCAATCATTGTTGTTGAGGCAAAAAATGACATAAAAAAAATAGATGATGCAGTAAAAGAATCAATTAATTACGCAGATGTTATAAATAAAAAGGGAAAATACAATATAAAAATAGCAGTTGGAGTAGCCGGAGAAGAAGATCACGGTTATTTGTTTAAGTCTTGTTTTTGGGATGGAAAAAAATGGAAGGCATTGGAGTCAAAAGGATATGAATTAACTAGTTTTCCAAGTGTTTATGAGGTTGATGGAGCTATTGTAACAAACAATGGCACTACAGAAGTATCTATTCCACAAATATCTGATTATATTGATACAGCAATAGAATTATCATCAATTTTACGTTCAGCAAAAATAGAACCATCACTTAGACCTAAAGTTTTGGGTGCAGTGATTACAGCTTTATATTGGGGTGAAATAAATCTGGAAGATGGAAAAGAATTAGATTCAATTAACGAGCTTGTGTCAAATGCGATAAAATCTACGGATCATTTTGAAGATAATAAAAAGGAACAGTTAATCGAAACATTAAAACTTACTATCGGAGATTATAACAGGCTCGCAAATAAAATAGGTAAGATAGTTTTTTTACTGAAAAAGCTTAATATTAAATCAATATTACAAACAGATACCGATTTTTTAGGCTTGTTGTATGAGGCATTTATCAGATATGGATATGATAATAATTCCCTAGGCATAGTATTTACTCCTCGACATATTACTAAATATTGTGCGGAATTGATAGATGTTACAGCAAAAGATAAAGTTATAGATATTGCATGTGGTTCCGGGGGATTTTTAGTTGCATCATTTGACAGAATGGTTAAGACTTCGAAGAAAATGGGAATTCCAGCAGAAATAATAAGGGAATCACTATATGGTTTTGATACAAATCCAACAGTATGGTCTTTGGCAGCATTAAATATGTTTTTTAGAGGTGATGGTAAAAGCCATATAGAAAACGCAAGCTGTTTTGACAAACAGATTCAAAAAAATGTAAATAATATGTTTACAAAAGCTTTACTTAATCCCCCATTTTCGCAAGCCGAGGAGCCGGAAAGAGATTTTATATCAATGGCAATGAATACATTACAAACAATGGGCTTAATGGCAGTTGTAGTTAAGTCAGGAATTTTTGCAGATGATGATAATGCACAATGGAGAAATAAATTTTTAAAAACGCATACGGTTCTTGGATTGATAAGCTTGCCGGGTGATTTATTTTATCCAACTGCCGTGGACACCACAATAATGATTGCACAAGCCCATCGTCCACAAATGAAAACAGACAAGGTATTTATGGCTAAGGTTTGGAATGATGGATTTAAAAAACTAAAAGGAAAGCGGGTAGAAGCTGAAGGGTCACAGCTACCTGAAATATTATCGCAGTTTAGAAAGTTTATGAGCAATAAGAGGGTAAAATCTGATATTGTGACAATAATAAACGCTTCAGAGATAATGACTGACGGGGCAGAATTTTCTCCGGAACAATATTTACCACAACCACTTTTTACGAGAGAACTACAAAATACATATTTGGAGAATATTACAAAATCAATATTAACGGCATCCGTTTGCATTGAAGACATTTCAGATGAAGTAATAAATTCATTTCCTATTTGTAATGATGGATTAAGTGATATTCCATATGGAGAAAGCGGAGAAATCGAAAAATTTTTTACTGTTTCAGGAGGAAAATCCAGCGGAGAAAGTAATTATTTGGCAGGCACATGTCCTTACATTTCATCAGGAGATCCTCAAAATAGCATTATACGACTTGTTAATGATGTTAATGGTGAAGTTTTCCAAAACGGTGGAATTACAGTAACTTGTTTTGGACAAGCATATGTTCAACCATGGCGTTTTATGGCAAGAGGCAACGGTGGTAGCGCTGTACGTGTCTTAATACCTAAATATAAAATGACATATTCTGAAATGGCATGGTTTGCAGCTCAAATAAATATGCAAAGGTGGCGATTTTTCTATGGAAGAATGGCAATTCAGAAAAGATTAAAACAGTTAAAAATTCAGGCACCCGATAAAAGAATTGAAGATGGTAATAACAATATTACGAAAAAAATAAAAGCATTATCGGAAACATTCACTAATATTATGAAGGAGTAAACAATAGAGTAAACTTTATTAAGACAGCCTGACAAAAAAGAGCAAAAATCGTACTTTTAAGATACAATTTTTGCTCTTTTATATCGTTTCACATCTATATTTTTCCCGCAGTGCTTACATTGAGGCAAGAACCAAATCAAGAACAAAAAGCATCACGCCACATACAACCCAAACAATGCCTGCTTTTCGCACTTTTCCTACCTTTTTTGGATCGTCTCTATATTCCTTCTTTGTTGACTGCTTTGGAAAGGCAATCATAAAAATTCCAAAGAGAACCATACACGCCGAAAGAACATACTGCATCATATCATACATTTTACCATCCTCCCTTTTTATTACATTTTTTCATACGTCACTTGACACTATCTTTACTTCCTTCCAGCATTATATACGGCTTCGGCAAGCGCCTCCATATCTGCCAAATTCTCAGCCTTTAATGTTGATTTTATTGTAACAACAGGCTCAAGCAATGTTATATCCTTCATCGGCTCAAGCATTGCCTTCATGGTTTTTGCAGCCGTAGGCGCCCATGAACCATTTTCAAGTATGCCTACCGTACGTTTTTGGTATGCCTTAACCTGAAGCTTGGAAAGAAATGTCTGCATACATGGGAAAACCGAGGCATCATAGCTTGCTGCCGCAAGCACCATTCTGTCGTATCGGAAAGCATCCTCTATAACCTCTGCCATGTCCTCTCTTGCAAGGTCGCTTACAACAACCTTTTCCTCTCCCTTTGCCCTGATAAGCTCTGCAAGCTTTTCTGCCGCTTCCCCTGTATTGCCGTGTATTGACGCATAGGCAATAAGCACACCCTTGTTTTCAGGCGTGTAGCTGCTCCATGTATTGTAAAGGTCTATGTAATATCCAAGGTTTTCCTCCAAAATCGGTCCGTGAAGCGGGCAAATTCTCTGTATGTCAAGCGTAGCCGCCTTCTTTAAGAGGGTCTGCACAGGCATACCATATTTTCCACAAATGTTAAAGTAATACCTTCTAGCCTCACATGCCCAATCCTCGTCAGTATCAAGGGCGTCAAATTTTCCAAAGCCATCAGCGGAAAAAAGTGTCTTTTCACTCTCCTCATATGTAACCATTACCTCAGGCCAATGTACCATAGGCGCCATAAAGAATTTCAGCGTGTGTGCTCCAAGCGAAAGTGTATCTCCCTCCTTCACAGTTACGGTTTTTTCCCCGACAGGCACGTCAAAAAACTGCGGAAGCATCGAAAATGTTTTTGCATTTGAAACAAGGGTTATGTCAGGGAACAGCTCAAGCAGTCTTGCTATGCTGCCCGCATGGTCAGGCTCCAAATGTGAAATGACAAGATAGTCCGGCATCCTTCCGTCAAGCTCACGCACAAGCTTTTGCTCCCACTCCTTCTGTCCACGCCTGTCAACAGTGTCCATTACTGCAATCTTTTCATCCATTATAAGATATGAATTATATGCGATGCCATTTGGAACAACATATTGGCTCTCAAATAAATCAATGTCCTTATCGTCTACTCCTATGTACCTTATTCCGTCTGAAATTTTAAGCTCCATGTGTTAAAACCTCCGTAAAATATATTTCCGATTTGTACAATAACTGCACATAATTTTCATTACCATTTATTATCATTTTTTATCCCTGTTTTGTCAATATGAAAACTTCCCGATGATAAACGTTTTTGACATTACGGGGCTGTCACAGCAAGGATTTAAGGCACACATGAAATTACACTGTCAAGCCTTTGCAAAAAACAGCACAAATAACGCATCGCCAATCTGCAATTGACGATATGGCATGACAAGTTCTAAAACAGATTACACATCTTGACAGAAACACAGCAGTTTGATATAGTCCCTCTAAAATAATGAAACCGTTATTTTCACTTTGGGAGAACGAGTATTCAAATGGCACATACATATACTTTGGGAGGATGCGTATTCAGATGGCACATACATATACCTTAACAGAAGGTAAGACCTCAAAATTAATTCTTAAATTTTATTTTCCCATGCTGCTTACAAGCATGCTCCAGCAGGTTTACACAATTGCCGATACTGCAATTGTGGGTAAGGGACTTGGCGACAATCCGTTGGCATCAGTTGGAAATATGTCCTCCCTTACATTTTTTGTCATGGGCTTTGCCCTTGGGCTGTCAAACGGTTTTGCCGTCATGATTTCACAATATTATGGTGCCAACGACACAGCAAGGCTTCGGCGTTCCATAGCCGCCTCCACAACACTTTCGGGTATTATTATCGTTCTTTTTACGACATTTAGCATGGTTTTCTTAAAGCCAATGCTGATTGCTATGAAAACCTCAGATATTATTATCAAGGACAGCCTTTTATATGGGTATATTATTTTCGGTGGTTTTTTTGCGACTGTTTTCTACAACCTTTGTTCCTGTATTCTCCGTTCGCTTGGTGACAGCAAAACGCCCTTTATTGCAATTGTTTTTTCTACCATATTTAATATTGTTTTTAACTGCGTATTTATTTTCGGATTGAAATCAGGCGTTGAAGGACCTGCCATTGTAACGGTGATTTCCCAGCTTATTTCTGCGGGGATATGCTATGTGAAGCTGAAAAAAATTGAGCTTATCAGACTATGCAGGGAGGATTTTAAGGCAAACGGCAAAATGTATCTCAAGCTTTTAAAAAACGGCATACCCATGGCTACCATGAACTCCGTTACTGCTGTAGGCTGTATCATTGTGCAGGGCTTTGTAAATAAAATGGGTGTTGCTTACACTGCCGCCTATTCTGCATGCAGCAAATATATTAATTTGTTTATGCAGCCAGCCTGCACGGCAGGAAATACAATGTCCACCTTTACAGGACAAAACTACGGTGCAAAAAAATATGACCGCATCCGCAAAGGCTTAAACGTCTGCCTTTCCATAGCCGCCATATCATATGTACTGCTTGGCTCCCTGATGATTATTTTTCCCGAGTGGCTGGCGTCGCTTATGCTGAATGGAGACTTTCAGATTACACTTGCAAAAGGCTTTCTCATAAGATGTGGTATTGCAATTTTCACGGTTGATTTTCTTTTCGTGTTCCGAAGTGCCTGCCAGGGAATGGAAAGACCTCTCATTCCAATGCTTTCAGGCGTACTTGAAATGGTGCTCAGGATTTCGGTCATCGTCCTGTTTACTAAGTCGGCCGGCTTTAATGCGACGGCATATGCCGAGATAGCCGCATGGTCAGGAGCGCTGCTTGTAAATTTAATTGCTTACCTTTATTATATAAATAAGCTGCCGAAAAACTAAACACATTTCCTAAAGCTTCTTCCGTTTTTTCACACACTCGGCAAGCAGAAATTCTATTTGGCTGTTAATGGAACGGTATTCGTCCTCTGCCCATGCAGCAAGCTCCTCCCAAAGGGACGGAGCAAGCCGCAGCAGCACTTGTTTTTTTGCCTTTTCCTTGTCTTTTATCTGCTTTTCCTTTTGCTTTATGTCCTGCTCCATTGCTGTAAGCCGTTTCATGCGTTCGGACAAAAGCTGTTCCTTCAAGGCAATGGCTTCTTCATCCATATTCAATTTATCCTTTAAATTATCAGATTTATTATCCATCTGGTCACTCCATTCATAACCATGCTATTCTATGCGGCAAAAAATTTTACAAGAAACATTGCCAGTGAAATAATAGCCGGTATCTCTGCCACAGCAAGAAAAATCATCAGCCTGCTCATAGCAGGAGATGCATTGTTTACTCCCACATTCATGACACGCAGTCCCACAGCACGCACGGCCTTTGTCTGCTGCGTCTGCCCCGTTGTATCGTTGGCAATTTTAATCAGGCTGTTTCCTGCAATAACCGCCTTTAAAGCGCCCGACACGGCACATAAAAGTCCGATTGTCACCATATACAGCATTGAGGCTTCATTTATCTCGTCATAGCTTACAATTTCCAATATAACAAGCACAACTTCAATAACAGCATACATAAACCCTGTGACATTTATGGCAAAAATAACGGAAAGATAGGAATTGTATGTCTGCCTTGATATGCGTACTCCCATTTGCTTACACTGGCTGCTTTTTAAAAAAATAAATACAATTGAAAACAAAAGTGCAATAACGGCAGGTATGCTTATAATGAGCAGCTTCGGCATGATATCATTTAGTGAACTTACACTCCCGCTCTCAGCCTGAACAACATTCTCTATCATAGACTGCACCTCCATTAATAGATTGACCCACTGTTTACGATCGGTTGCGCATCCTTATTTCCACAAAGGACTACAAGCAGGTTACTTACCATAGCTGCCTTTCTCTCCTCGTCAAGTGAAACGATTTCCTCCTCGCTAAGCTGGTCAATCGCCATCTTAACCATGCTGACAGCACCCTCAACAATCTTCTGTCTTGCGGCTATGATTGCCACTGCCTGCTGCCTCTGAAGCATTGCTGCTGCAATCTCCTCCGAATATGCAAGATGGGTTATTCTTACCTCTTTTATCTCAATGCCCGCTTCCTCCACTCTTGCCTGAAGCTCATTTTTCATATTTTCGGCAATCTCCTGGCTGCTGCCCCTGAGTGTTTTTTCGTCAACATCATCCTCCATGACATCATACGGATAAAGCCTTGCATTATTTCTTACGATTGCATCACACTGTATGGAAAGAAACTCATTATAATTTTCAACATTAAATACTGCCTTTGTAGGATTGACAACCTTCCATATAACTGCTGCGCCGATAACGATTGGATTTCCAAGTGCATCGTTTACCTTCTGCTTGTGATTATTAAATGTCATTGTCTTTGTCGACACCTTTTTATTAAAATTTGGCGCAGTGCCTGTTCCTGTCTTTGTCTCATTTGCTCCTGTTGTAAACTGAGCCATCTCAAATGGCGTAGCGGAAGAAGGATTATAGATTGAAGCAAATGGATTTATAAAATAATATCCTGCCTTTTTGATTGTTCCATAGTATCGTCCGAAAAAAGTGTATACTGCCGCTTCATTCGGGTGAACAACCTTAAGACCTGAAAACATAACGGCAAACACGACAAATCCTATTATTCCAAGGACTACGCCCATTCCAAATGCCGCACCGCCCTTCGCAACACCAAAAAGGATTGCGGACAAAATAATAACCCCTATAGAAAGAAGCTCTCCAAAAATAAGCCCTACCAATGCTGCCGCACCATTTGCTTTTGTAATTTCCTTTTCTACTACGTCGCCATGAATCATCGTCTTTTGTTCTGCATTTTCATTACTCATAATCTTTTCCTCCCTCTTTTTCGTGTCAGCCCGGATTTTCTTTCAACATGTGTTCCGATTTGCCTTGCAAATTGAAAACGCATGGGCTGACTTCACGCCTTAATTCGTAATAAACTGAAACACATTCGCATTTCTCAAGTCATGCTCTCTGTGTCAAAATAGAATTGTTTTTCATATCATGCTTTTGTTCCGAAACATAATGATATTATTTTGATATTATTATAATATAAAATTCAAATGTTTGTCAATAAAATTTTTAGATAATTGATTTTTCTTTTGATGGTGGTATAATGTGCATAGCACATTATACTTGAGGAGATTCATATATGATAGATAAGGTATATGTACCACCTATTAAAATACAAGGAATAAAAACAAAGTTAGTCGAATTAATATCTGACACAGTATGTTTAAACGATATGTCCGTTTGGTATGAGCCATTTATGGGCTCTGGTGTTGTCGGATTAAACTTGGCACCTAAACGTGCTGTTTTTGCTGATAATAACCCTTATGTTATTCAACTTTATAATGAAATAAAAAGCGGAATGATTAATTCTTATATAGTGAGAGAATATCTCGAAAAAGAGGGAAAACTTTTATCCGAAAAAGACGAACAACACTATTATTACATACGGGATCGCTTTAATGAGAACCCTAATTCTTTGGATTTTCTTTTTTTAAACCGCAGTTGTTTTAATGGAATGATTCGCTTTAACAAAAAATATAAATTTAATGTTCCATATGGTCACAAGCCACAAAGATTTGCCAAATCATATGTAACAAAAATAGTTAATCAGGTAAAGCGATTGGAGGATATTATCCCAAAAAACGAATGGGAATTTAAATGTCAATCGTTTGAGGAAACAATACGTGAAGCATCGGAAACAGATTTCATTTACTGCGACCCTCCATACATTGGAAGACATGTTGATTACTATGATAGCTGGGATGCGGAATGCGAAATTACACTTAGAGACGCTTTATATTCTTCTGGTGCTAAGTTTATATTATCTACATGGGACCACAATAAATACAGGAGCAATGAATACATAGATACTATATGGAAAGGCTGTTACAAGCTTAACCAAGAACACTTTTATCATGTAGGCGCAAAAGAACAAAATCGTAATTCTATGACAGAAGCCTTGCTAATCAATTATAACCCCAATATACAAAAAAAATAATATTTGTCACATCTGCTCTCTGATTTTAAAATCAGAGAGCAGGAAAGACTATGAGGTGCAAAGGATGAATTTTAATTTTATTGATATTTTTAATCAAAAAATCGCTGAGAAAAAAATAAACTGGGAAGTGAGTGCCCTTGCGTCAGCCAATGGACAAATCTATTCATTAGGTACTGATTCAAAGCTAATAGGTCGTATTTTTGAATTAATTTCATATAGTATTTTACAAGAAATTGCTGATGAAAATGATTTTATATTACAGCCTTCTGAGAAACAAACAGTTTATCCGGATTTTACTTTAATGAGAGACAAAAACGATAAAGAAAAAATAGCCATAGACATCAAAACCACATATCGCACTTATACGAAAAAAGGCAAACCAAACAAGTATGGTTTCACTTTGGGTTCTTATGCTTCATTTATGAGAAATGGGACAAAAAACATTATGTTTCCTTATGAAGAATATGCAAAGCATTATGTAATCGGATTTATATATACAAGAAATAAAAATGCCAAAGAAGGACAAATAAGCCATTTAAACCAAATTGACCAAATACCGGTTCCATATAAGGATGTGGAATTATTTGTACAAGAGAAATATAAAATTTCAGGTGAAAAACCAGGAAGTGGAGATACAGAAAATATTGGTTCATATAAAACAAACAATATAGAATATTTAATTAATGGAGAAGGTCCATTTTCAGCATTAGGTTTGGCAGAATTTGAAAAATATTGGGCTGGCTATCCAAAATATAGAGCTTCAGTAAAGGATTACACGTCATTGGAAGAATATTTTGAATGGTGCGAAAAGAATAATTATAATGTAGATTCCCTAAGAAGGGTATATGAATATTGGAAGAAATCACATAGTGATGAATAATTACTGTATTTGATATTGTTTATGTATATTGTTGTTATTTTAACAGAAGAAAATATAGTAAATGAAAGCATATCACAATCATCCTTTTGAAAGGGGCATATCATGTGCTATTTTGAATATGGCGACAAGGAAATAAATTATCTGAAATCAAAGGACAAAAAGCTTGCAGAGGTAATAGAACATATCGGTCACGTGAACCGAGTCTGCATGGATAATCTTTTTGAGGCTGTTGTCAATTCCATCATAGGACAACAGATTTCCACAAAGGCGCATATGGCGATTTGGAAAAAAATAAAGGATGATTTGGGAACGCTTGACGCACCAAAAATTCTTGCTCTCGGCAGGGAAAAGCTGCAAGCCTATGGTACCTCGTGGCGAAAGGTTGATTACATTATGGCATTTGCCGAAAAGGTACATACGGGAGAATTTGATTTGGAGGCAATATCTGCCATGACAGACGATGAAGCCATCGCCGCCCTGTCGTCACTAAAAGGCGTAGGCGTGTGGACAGCAGAAATGATTTTACTGTTCTGCCTGCAAAGACCTGATATTTTCAGCTTTGGAGATTTGGCAATCCTGCGCGGCTTACGGATGGTATATCATCACAAGGAGATTACACGAGAACGGTTTGAACGATACAGAAAAAGATTCAGCCCATATTGCAGCGTAGCAAGCTTATACCTTTGGGCTGTGGCAGGAGGCGCCATTCCTGAAATGAAGGATTATGTGGAAAGGAGTTAATCATGCAGTACACATGTAACTATAAATCTCCCCTCGGCAGCATTTTACTTGCCGCCGATGAAATCGGATTAACAGGCTTGTGGTTTGAGGGTCAGAAATATTTTGCTCTCTATTTGGATAAGGAGCATGAAGAAAAAGAGCTTCCTATATTTAATCAGACAAAAAAATGGCTTGATACATATTTTTCAGGGAATGAGCCTGATTTTAAGCTTCCACTCCATTTTACCGGAAGTGATTTTCAAAACGAGGTTTGGGAGCTTCTCAATCAAATTCCCTACGGGCAGACAACGACCTACGGCGACATTGCGAAGCAGCTTGCAAGGAAAAAAGGACTTACACGAATGTCAGCGCAGGCTGTCGGCGGTGCTGTAGCACATAACAAAATATCCATTATCGTACCCTGTCACAGAGTTGTCGGCAAAAACGGAAGCCTGACAGGGTATGCAGGTGGAATTGACAAAAAAATTGCACTTTTGAAGCTTGAAAAGGGCTTCGAGGACACAAGGACGTGATTATCTTAGAGTTGCGGCATCATTGTGGGGTAAGCCATGCTCTTTCCTGCTCCTGCCAATACAACCTATCCTTATCCGTTATTTCCCGTATAACCCTGCATGGATTACCACCCGCAATAACATGTGACGGTATATCCTTTGTGACAACAGCGCCGCTCCCGATTACCACATCATCTCCCACCGTTACGCCCGGATTAAATACAACATTTCCACCGACCCATACGTCATTTCCTATTGTGACAGGCTTTCCGTATTCAAGCTGTTTGTTTCTCACCCCAGCATCTATGGGATGCCCTGCACAGTATATGTTTACTCTTGGTCCAAAAAACACATTATTGCCGATTGTAACCATGCATTGGTCGAGTATGATAAGTCCCGTATTTGCATAGAAGTTATCCCCCACAGAAATGTGACAGCCATAGTCAAAATATACCTCAGGCTCTATGTAGGCATTTTCACCAACATGTGCGAACAATTCACGGATGTATTTCATTCTGTCATTGCCGCTCTCATATCTTGTGGCATTAAATTTTTCCATTATTCTTCTGCAATTTTCATTTAGCTTGCCAAGCTCGGCATCTACCTTATATAATCTTTCATTTAACATTTTTTCACGTTCCGTCATTTTTATTTCCTCCATCTGCTTTGGTCCGCCTCATTGGATTTGTTTTTTATTTTATGGTATCTTCATGTAAACTTCAAGCAAATTATCAGATTACCTTTTCATACTAAAAATAATCAATAAAATTTTTAACAACAAATGCTGCCACACATTGATGTGACAGCATCTGCTGGTTAATTATCCTTTTCAATTCGCTTATTCTATAATTTTTTCCTTCTGCGAATATATAATGTCACGCCTCCCACAAATGAAACAAGAAGCAGGGAAATTACCAAATCTAATGGTGTCGTATCTCCCGTCTTTGGTGCAGGCTCTTTCCCATTGTCAGCCTGTATTACTGTAGGTGCTGTCGCAGTCGGTTTCTCAGTCGTTGGTCCCTCCGTTGTCGTTTCCTCGGTCGTCTTATCCTCGGTCGTCGGTTCTTCCGTTGTCTGATTCTCGGTTGTTGTTTCCTCGGTCGTCTTATCCTCGGTCGTCGGTTCTTCCGTTGTCTGATTCTCGGTTGTTGTTTCCTCGGTCGTCTTATCCTCGGTTGTCGTTTCTTCGGTTGTCGTTTCTTCGGTTGTCGTTTCTTCGGTTGTCGTTTCCTCTGTCGCCGGAGTCAAATCCTTCACCTCAGAAATCACCAGCAAGACCTCCATCCTTTTTTTGTGTGCTATTTGATCCGGTCCCTTTGTATCATAATAATACGATATCCTATTGTCAAGCAGCTTGGCATCCGACAGCTTAATCCGATTGGATATACGGTGATATGTAGCACCACGGTGATTTATCGTCAATCTCGCCGGGTCAAAATAAAGCCCCGACATATCAATCCAATACTCGTCTCCATTTTTATACATTGGAATCTGTATATACTGCGTATGATTCGGTTTTATAAAACCATCCAGCTTGGTATTATTACTTAAATCCAGACTAGCCAGAGAATTAGCCCCACAATCCAAGCTAAACATCTTGGTATTATTACTCAAATCCAAGCGGGTCAGAGCGTTAAATGAACAATCTAAATCTGACAGATTTGTGTTTTTGCTTACATCCAAGCTTGTCAAGTTATTATATTGGCAATGCAGTCTGTGCATTTCCGGATTTTTACTCACATCCAAGCTACTTAAATTATTATTAGAACAAACAAAGTGTCCCAAAAGCGGATTTTTACTCACATCGAGACTGCTTATTTGATTAAAGCTACAATCCAGCGCTGTCAATTTCGGATTTTTACTTATGTCCAGATTACTTATATTATTGTTATTGCAATACAGCACATCTAAATCCGCATTTTTACTTACGTCCACGCTGCTTAAATTATTATTCCCACAATCGAAATTTGTCAGTTTGGTATTATTATTTACATTTATGCTGCTTAAATTATTACCACTACAACCCAACTGTCTCAGTTTCGTGTTTTTGCTCACATCCAAGCTGCTCAAATTATTTTCTGAACAATTCAGCCACTCCAGTGCCGTATTACTGCTCACATCCAAGCTGCTCAAATTATTTTCAAAACAATCCAGCCTCTCCAGTGCCGTATTACTGCTCACGTCCAAGCTGCTCAGATTATTTTTTGAACAATGCAGCTCCACAAGTGCCGTATTTTTGCTCACATCCAAGCTACTCAGATTATTTCCCTCACAGTGTATTTTTTGCAGATTCGGGAAGTATTCTATTCCTGCTAAGCTTGTAAAGTTCTTGTTCTTTACATTAATCTCTGTACAGACTGCTCTTTCATCCTCCGTCAACACTCCATCAAAGTTTTTATCGAAGTTTTCTCCTACCCACTGCCGAAATCCCTCGTCAGGAAAGGCTATCACAAGATACACGTCTGACATTGCTGCCTTTACTTCATTCATTCCCATACCCGGTACAAGTAAGGTAATCCCCATAACCACAAGCAGTAAAATACCCATCATGCTGCGCTTTGTTTTTTGTTTTCTCATTCCCATTTTCCTTTCTCCTTCTCCTCATTTCCTGATTTTCAGGACATACAGAGTTTTTATGGTTATTCTATCAGCAGCATCATAAAGCACAATATACCAGAGGTTGCAATTCAGTGACTTCAAGTTGCAATTCAGCGACTTCAGGTTGCAATCGCAGAAACAGGCGGTGTAAGCTTGAAATATATTAGAGAAATTATCATATGAAGGAAACAATTATGGTATACTATTCACGACAGCAAAGAGCAGTGCCAGTCTGTAAGATGAAAAACGGTTGCTTGCAGACCGTTTTTTCAGATTACAGACTGATAGGGCGAATGCCCGTGAGCGAGATGAAGCGCAGCGAAATCAAGCTGCACTGCTCTACAATAGAATAGGAGGCTCACATGAACATTTGTGTAATATTTACAGGTGGAACAATCAGCTCGTCAGAAAAAAACGGCTACCTCGGACCTGACAAAGCAAACAATTACAGATTAATAAATGAATATAGAAAACACAATCCCGAAAAATGCGCCGACATAAGCTTTCGCACAGCCGAACCCTACTATATACTAAGTGAAAATCTGACGGGAACACATATAAACCTGCTTGCAGACTGCATAGACAAAGCAGCATCCTCTGACGACTGCGACGGCATTATCGTAACGCATGGTACGGACACCCTGCAATACACGGCTGCAGGATTGTCATATATTTATTCTGCGTCTGACATTCCGATTGTTCTGATATCGAGCAATTATATCCTTGATGACAGTAGGGCAAATGGTTATGATAATTTTTCAGCGGCAGTAGATTTTATTATGACCTGCCACAAAGCACTGAAAAACGCTACTGCCTCCACAGAAAATAACTTCCCAAATAATACTGTGGCAAAGCACAGCGGCGTTTATGTTGCATATAAAAATGAAAATGAGCCTGCCATTATACACTATGGTGCAAGGCTTCTTGCCCATATGTCATACAGCGATACCATATACAGCGTAGATAATCTCACTGCAGCGGGCATCGGCATGAAAGAACCATATAAAATACAAAAATCTGATACGGAATTTATTTTCGGTGAAAAGCCACGATTTTCAGAGCAATCGCCTGTAGCATTTATACGCCCATACCCCGGCGAAAAGTATGCCTTAGTACCTGAGTATGTACGTGCAATATTGCTAGACACCTACCACTCGGGAACACTCTGTACAGACAGCAGTGCATTAAGGGATATGCTTTTTGATGCAAACAAAAGAACCATTCCCGTATTTCTGACAGGTGCAGAAAACAGAACAGCCTATGAAAGCACCAAAATCTATGACGAGCTGAAGATAACTGTTTTGCCAAAGGCATCCCCAATCGCCATGTACATGAAGCTTTGGCTGCTCGCTTCCACAGGCTGCGATACAATTTCAAAATATATGAATACACCAGTAAGCTTTGATATTATTTAATCCTTGAAGGAAAACTCCCCTGACGCAGAAATGCAATCCTCCCACGCCTTGTAGTCAGGGTTTTTTCTTCTATCCGACAATGTATATTTATCAACAAGATACGCTCCCATAAAGTGTGTTGTCTTCTTTGCTCCCACAAAATTCAAATGGTCGCCGCCATCCTTTGTGTCCGTAAGCCAGTCTATACCAATATTATGTTCCAAATTCAAATCCACATAAGCCACGTCATACATTTCCGCCCACTGCGTTACGCCATTATGCCTTTCGTAGCTCCAGTTTTTTGGCGATGGCACGCTTACAAGCACAAGCTTTGCATGATTTTCCTGACATAGTTTAAGAATTTTATCCAAATAATCATATGTATCATTTGGAAATTCCTCCACAATATCAGTTTTATTCATATAAGCGCCGCCTGTATAAGGAATGACGCTTTTCCTTAAAACAAAGCCCTTGAAATCACGTCCCGATATGCCCGTTCCCTGTTCCAAAAAACCGCTTCCAATATTTTTCCAATCAGAATGATACGCAAACACAGGTATATGATTTGAAAGAAATTGCATTACGCTGTCCCCATCCTCACATTTTGATGTGGGGGTTCTATACAGACAGCTTGTTTCAAGCACAACCACCCTTGGCTCCTGCGTTTTAAAAGCATTTTCCAGTATGGCATATGTGTCGCAAAGTCTTTGTGCAGATGTAGCACATACATAAGATGTAAACCCGTATTCCTGATACATCTGTAACGGACAGAAGCTGGAATAACATTCGCTATCCCCACAAAAAATCACCTCAATGCTGTTGTCTGCCTCAGCGTCAATCTCACTATCCTTACATTTTACTGAATTCATGTCATAGATATTTCTATCCCTGTTAAATGCAAGCGATAAAAGCGTAAGCATTGCAAAAAGACCAATCCAAAATCCTATTACCTTTATTACGTTTTTACTTATCTTCATGTTAATCACTTCTTTCGCATTTTAAGCCTCCGGTAATCAATATGCGGCATAAATCATATCTACCACAGTGTAGCCTGCACCATAAGCCCCAAATATCACAATACATAAAATTGCCGCATACCAAAATCCCCATCTTACGGCAAGCCTCTGCGAGGCAATTTTTTGTCTTATGGATATGCCCTTTTCATGCAACACATCCACAAGCATGACAATGACAAAACATACGGCTGCCAAAATCATATCATATCCGTCCACTCCGAAATTTGTCTCCCAAAGTGCTGATAGATTAAAGCTTGTCAGCATACGCCCCAGCATACCAAATCCTTGGGATACTGTTGGTGCGCGGAAAAACATTTCCCCGATATTTACAATGAGGAAAAGCTTGATACTCCTGAGAAGCCTTACCAGCGTCCCGTCAGGAGAAAGCTTCATACGCTCCATAAACCTTGCGGTCGGATTCTCCAGTATATTTTCCAAAAAGATAATCATAAAATAATACATGCCGTAAAATAAATATGTCCACCCTGCACCATGCCATATTCCGTTTGACAACCAAACAAAGAACAAGGCTATTGTCGGCGCAACAAATTTACTTACTTGTATTCCCCAAATTCCCTTGACATGTTTCACAAGCTTTTTTACAGGCTTTGCAAGAGATACGGGATAAAAAACATAATCCTTAAGCCATGCCCCTAACGTAATATGCCATCTCCGCCAAAAGTCAGAAGCATTCCTTGCAAAAAAGGGTTGCCTGAAATTTTCAGGTAGTTTAATGCCGAATATCTGTCCGCTTCCAATAACAATATCCATACAGCCCGAAAATTCCATGTATAGCTGTATCGTAAAGCATATTACTCCCACGGCAATCGCCGAGCCTGCGTAGCTCTCATATGAATGAAATACCTTTCCCACCATTGGGGCAATCCTGTCTGCAATAAGCATTTTTTTGAAAAGTCCCCAAACGATTCGTTGATATCCGAAGACAAGATTTTCAAACTCTATTTTCTTTCCTGCATAAAGCGCTTCGGCAACTTCGCCGAATCTGCTTATCGGTCCCTCCATAATCTGAGGGAAAAAGCTTAAATAGAGCGCTGTCTTTGCAAAATTTTTCTCTGCCTGAATGGTACCTCTGTACACATCCATCATGTATGAAATGGTTTGCAGCGTATAATAGGATATTCCGATTGGGGCAATCAGGCTTATTCCAAACACCTTCAGGTATTTGTACACAATCAGCATGCCAAGGGTCAGACAAATGCCACAGGCAAGAACCATACGTTTTCTTGCAGTAAGCTTTTTACCTTTAAGCTTTCCGCTCTCCATAACAAAGCCCAAAGCACGTCCTGTTGTATATGTAATCACAGTTGCCGCCAAAAGACATAGAATAAGCCATTTGCTTATCATCCAAAAAAATACATAATCAGCCGCAAGAAGCACAGACCATCTATATTTTTCAGGTGCAAGCTGATACAAAAGCATCACGGCGGGCAAAAATATTAAGCTGTAGGTGAGAAGATGATATGCCATCTTAACCCTCCTCCTTTAAACGGCAAATCATGTCCCAAAGTGCTGCTGCCGAATTGAAATTATCCGGGATAAGCTCCGCAGGGGACACCTCAACATCAAATGCCTCCTCAAGCTCAGAAACCAAGGAAAGTATCGCAAAGGAATCCAAAATGTGGTCATCAATCAGTGTCGTACAGCTTTTCACATCCTCCCCTGGTACAATTTCCTCCAAAATTTCAAGTAATTTTTCCATTTATTTATCCTCCGTTTTACTATTTAATATATTTATCTCCATTTTATTCCTTAACACTTCTACGCATCCGTCCGTTCCCACAAGAACGACCTGTGGAAGCTCCCTGCTTAAAAACAGTGCCATTCCTTCGGTTACCGAGTAAGCACCACACCTTTCAAAAACCAAAACATCGCCCACGGCGTAATCCTCCTGCGCTGCTCCACGTACCAAAACATCATTTGCAGTACAGAGGGAACCACAGATTGTCCATTTCGTTATGGAAGCATCCCCCTGTTCTCCTGACAGCTTCAGAAGCTTGATATATGGCTTTTTCATTCCCATAAGCTGCCCGTAGTAATTTATCTGATGAATACCGCCGTCAACGATTATATAACCCATGCCGTCCGACTTTTTTATATCCATAATACGTGTCAGAAAGACGCCGCACTCTGCCGTCAAAAAACGTCCAAGCTCTATGGTAATGCTCCTGTACCCGCTAACCTTTTTCAAAAGCCTGCCAAGCGCTGCAATATCATTCTGCCCCAATGAATTTTCACCTTCAAAATATGAAATTCCAAGTCCTGGACCATATTCCAGCTCCATGTCAGCAATCCCATACGTTCCGGTAAGGTATTTGGCATATTCCGTAAGCATTGCAAGCTCTTTTTCCACCTTATCAAGTTTCTTCTGCGTGCCTGCATAATAGTGAATACCCGCAAGCTCCAGCACACCGTCCGCAATCAGCTCACAAAGCACACGCTCAAGCGTCTCCCTGTCCATTCCAAACTGATTTTTTGCAGACAGCCTCAAAAATACCTTGAGCCTTACGCCAATATTTCCTGCACAGTCCTTTAAAAGCTTGTATTGCATGGGAGATTCAATTGTATAAAAGCCTTTTCCCTGACTGTAGGATAAAATTCTTTTCATGGCTTCTTCCGTTTTGCTCACGCCTGATACAACAAGCCTTTCAGGCGCTATATTCTCCCTTATGCATATCTCATACTCCCCCTGCGAGCAAACCTCCAGCCTGTCCGTCATATGCGAAAGTCGTTCTGCAAGAAACGGATTTGCTTTCATGGCAAAGCATAGTCCTATATCATTGGGAAGACTCCGCCTGATTTTTTCGGTCAGGTCAGAAAGTATATCCTCGAAAAACACATATGCAGGCGTCCCATATTGCAGGGCTAAAGCCTTTATTTTTTCGTAATCCACATCTTATTCCTCGTTTCTTCTACATATTATTTCTTATTTATCAATTCTCTTTTTTGTGTACGTTTCCTTAAGCAATTTTCTGTCTGTCTTGCCATTTTTTGTAAGAGGCAGCTCGTCCATGCGTTTCAATACATTTGGCACCATGTATTCAGGTACATGTTTTTTCATTTCCGATACGATAAGCTTTTTGTCGTCTCCGCCCACATAGCAGGCAACAAGCTTGCCCGCTTCCTCATCATAAAAACAGCAGGCATGCCCCACAATGCTTACGGCATTTAAGACGCTTTCTACTTCCTCAAGCTCTATCCGGTGTCCCATGTGCTTAATCTGAAAATCCTTTCTTCCTGCAAAGCAGAGAAGCCCCTCGTCGTTATAATATGCCAAATCCCCTGTCCTATATATTGTTTCAGGAAAAGTCCCGTTGAGTGGGTTTTGCACAAAGGATTTCGCCGTCATTTCGGGATTATTGTAATATCCAAGAGCAAGGGAGCTTCCTGCAACACAGATTTCCCCATGCGAAAATGTATTTTCTTTTGTTATCTCATGGTCCGCCTCGTCAAGCAGCATTACCCTTTCATTCGGAAATGCAGTTCCCATAGGAAGTATATCGCCCTCCGAAAAAGGTCTATCCAGCACATAATATGTACAGTTGCAGGTTATCTCCGTCGGTCCGTAAAGATTTACAAACAACGCATCGGGATAACAGGATCTCCACAGATTAAGCTGCTTTACAGGCATCACTTCGCCGCTGAATAAAATTTTATTGATATGGGAGGGTATTTTATAGTTCAATCCGTGGAGACGGCTTAACAGGCATAGCGCCGATACAGCCCAAATAAGCGTTGTCACATTATTTTCCTCAAGCATATCCACAACACGGTTCGGAAACATAAAATATGCTTTTGGAATAATGACAAGGGTTGCGCCCATTTTCAAGGTGCTGTAAATGTCCTTTACCGACACGTCAAAGTCGAAGGGTGCCTGATTGCCAATCACGTCATCTCCTGTTATGTGAAACATATCCGTAAAGCAATCTATAAAATCAATGACCGACCTATGACATATCAGCACTCCCTTTGGAATACCTGTTGAGCCTGAGGTAAAATTGCAGTAGATAGGATCCGTGTCCACCATTTTATTTCTGACAGCCGCAAGCGCCACCTCATCCACAGACGCATCCCTGTACAAATCAGATACGATAAGTATTTCTCCCTCAAAGCCTGCCTCTTTCAGCTTCGCTTCCTTGTCAGGCTCGGTAATTACAATATCGTTTTTTAGTGTTTTAAAAATCATCCCGATTCTGTCAGCGGGAAAGGAAGGGTCCAGCAGCGTGTAAAAGCATCCTGCATATAAAATTCCCATAAATGTTTTTAGCGCCGTAACGCCCTTATCCATAAATACAACAATGGGCTTTCGCATATTGGTTTTTCCTAAAAGCATCGTTCCTATACATCTTGCTTCTTCCGTAAGCTGTCTGTATGTACATGATATGCGCTCGTCCATTGCCGCCGTTTTATACGGACAGCGTTTATAGCTTTCCTCTAAGTATTCCAAAACATTGTTCATCGGTACCCTTCCTCCTGCCGTGGTGTCCTTTTGTACCACGCTTTCCACCTTACGCTGAATACATTATCAGATAAATTCTTAACATTAAACCGATAATTCCTTTAAGTTTTCCTTAAGATGACTATATCAGTCAGTTCTTAAATTTTGCTTAAAGGTTTCTTAAATTTCCATTAAAAATAATATATCATCCGTTTCTTACAAAATTCTAACAAAAAGCATTTTATTTATGGTCTAATTATACTATCTGATTAGTACAATGATACAATAATACAATTTTCATAATTTGTCAATGCGATTACTGTTAAATTTTGCTGTTAAATTTTATTAATTGGTAATTGACCTGCCTGTTACCGGCACTAAAAATTGCCGACATAAGATATTCTTATATAAAACAGAACTATCTTACATCGGCAATTTTCAGTACCATAACGTCAAATGCAAATGAAAAAATATATGAATACACCAGTAAGCTTTGATATTGCTTAATTCCTCAGCCAGTCTAATATAGCAAAAAACACCGCATGTCTGCTTCATGTGGCGTTTGCATTATTATATCGTCAATCGAAACCTTGTGGTGCTTTACTTTGACAGACAGCCTTTTATAAATTCAAAATCCTCGCATTTTTCAGGGTCAATTTTATCATTTCCTATCACGCAATCCGTAAACATCAGATTTGTGTTCACATCAGGATTAATTTTAAACGCAGAACCAAAATCAAATTTACCCGTAAAAACAGCCTCATAAAACATATGATCCATGCTTTTTACCGCAGATGTATCAAATGTACCCGGCAGCTTAAAATTCCTTGGGATTCTACATTCCGAAAACATAAAGTCCATGACTTCAACCTTTTTTGTATTGAAATGATCTCCAAGCACAAGCTGCTCAGGTAAAACACATTCATAAAACATATATCTCATATCCCTCACATTTGAGGTGTCAAATCGTTCACTGAGATTGAAACCATCAGGCAAAATGCTCCCTGCAAACATCAGGTTCATGTCCACAATATTTTTCGTGTTAAAAAGCGTATTTAAGGTAAAATTCTCAGGCAGCGTAGTCCATGAAAACATACCACAGCAGCTACTGGAATTGATAGGCACCTCAAATCTTCCACCCTTATAATCATCCTTATTGAATTTAAGTATTTTCTTACCCTTCCAGTTTCTGTCGGGCTTGAACTGAACAGGATTATAGAGCACCCAATTTTTATTTCCCGTGCCTTCTTCAAACCATTCATAGTCCATAAGACCTATCTTTTTTTGAAATACCTCACGCTCCGTCATATCGCTTACATAGACAAAATGCGACGTACCCTCATATACAATATGTGTGTAACCCACCGTCTCATATCGTTCTATATCTTCCTTACTTGCCAAGCCTTGGCTTTTCTTCTGTCCTCCGCCTGAGCCTTTCAGTGAAAACATACTCATAGTATCACCCCTTTTATATAAAACTTTTTTTGCCGACTCCCATTGTACAACTAGAATTTGGAAATAATGCGTTTTGCTCATTCCATATAAAACTTAGTTATTTGCATATACCACTCTATTCATCCTCATATATAATATGACACATATAACCGCTGAAAAAAGCGACCCCGCCGGTGCTGCCCATCCCATAGGATACAAGGTTTGTGGAAAAAGCTTCGATGCCAAATATGCCCCCGGTATTCTTACAAATACAGCCGATGTCAAATTATGTATAAAAGAATAGCCTGACCGTCCATATGCACAAAAATATCCACTGAAGCAAAAATGTATCGCTGCCAATGCGCAGTCAAACACATATGACCTTAAATACTGCGCTCCCATTCGGACTACCTCTGCATCAGCCGTAAATAAATCAACAATGCGTGGTGATGCAAGCTGACATATTATACTAAATATCATTCCACAAGCAAACGAGATAATAATACCGTATTTCAGCGTCTGCTTTGCCCGCACATGTTCGCCTGCGCCGATATTTTGTGCCGCAATAGCAGAAATGGATGCAAGCATGGCAGATGGAATAAGAAACAAAAAGCCTATGATTTTTTCAACAATGCCAACGGACGCCGATACGATAAGTCCTCTTTTGTTGGCAATTATAGTAATTATAATGAAAGAAATCTGAATAAATAAATCCTGAACCGATACAGGAATACCAACCTTAAGTATGTAAAGCAGCGTGTGCTTATCCAAAATAAAATCCTTTGGGGACAGTTTAACATTTAAGTCCTTTTTTGACAATACAATTAATGCAACAAAAACACTTATTGTCTGCGATATAACCGTTCCAAGCGCCGCTCCTGCCGCACCCATGTTAAAATGTCCAATGAGAATAAAGTCTATCCCTACATTAAACACACATGCAACTGCAACGAAATATAACGGACTTTTGGAGTCGCCCAAGCCCCGCAAGATACAGCTTATAATATTGTACGCAGTAATAAACGGAACCCCTATGAAACAAATCATAAGATACAGCCTCGTCTCGCCAACTGCCTCCTTTGGCGCAGACATTACCCTGACGATTAATTTTGTACAGATAAGAAGCACAGCCGTAAATGCAATGGAAAGTGCAAGGAAAAGCGTTACCGTATTGCCTATCGCCTTTGCCACACGTTCCCTGTTTCCTGCCCCCACAGACTGACTAATCATAACCGTTGAACCCATTGCAATTCCCACAATGACAAGGGTAACCATGTGCATGACCTGACTTCCCACAGACACGGCAGAGCTGCTTCCCGCACCATTGTACTGCCCCACCACAAACAAATCCGCCAATCCGTAAAATGTCTGCAAAAAGCTGGACAGCAGATATGGAAGTGAAAACACGATTAAATTTTTCAGCACACTGCCTTTTGTGAGGTTGCCTGTCATTGTGGTTCTCCTTTTTCGCATTATATTAGACAATTGCGAAACGCCGCTTCTTCAAACGTCCGTTGTACAATATAGACAAATCAAAACAGACACGCTTACGCTGCTTGTCGCTCGCAATGGTGCTAAGCTCGAAAATACCTCGCTAAGCACCAGCGGCTCCAAAGCATCTGTTTATGATATTGTCTACATTGTACAACTAAATTTTGAAAAAAGAATTTCGCAATTGCCTATCACATTATACTGCAATGCTCATTTTATCACATCTTTTTATGTTTTTTCAATTTTTTATGATATGCTTATCATTTTGTTTTTATAGGTTTCTTGCTTACGGTTTTATATGATTATATCATTTCATTGGTTTTAGGTGCAGGGATATGTTCTTGTCGGGATATGTTCGCAAGTAGCGTGGACTAAAATGTTTAATATAGCTGAAAACTTGCCGATAAATTATGTAAGGCAGTTTGAAAAGGATTTCAAATCGGTTTTTCAAGGAGGAGCAGACATGCATATTACAAGGGATAATTATTCTTATTACGCAAAAATGGTTCAGATGATGGGAGGCAATGCAGGCGGTAGCGACCCACTTGCTGAATGTGATTATGGTAATTTTTCATTGAGGTTTAAGCCTGTCAATATTAAGTTTTCCAAGCCTGACTGGAACAAGATTATGACGAAACGTGATAAGCCTGCCATGTCGGAGGAAGAATTTGAGGAGGCAATCAAGGAGCTGGCAAGGAAAGAATTTTCCACTGGAAAAAGAGACGATGCCGCATACAGAAAATTATGTATGCAGCATGGAGAAACTGTATCTCCTGACAGAAAAGCAATTTACGATGCCAGCATGAAAAAAACAGGCGGAAAAATGAATGCCGCATGTATGTTTTGGGACGCACAAGGAAATAAAACCCTCTCCTATAATCCTGAGTCAAGAAATTGGAAAGCCATAAGCACCGATGAAGAATTTGCAAGGGCAAGGGAATTTACCTCCATCTACAATGAGGAACTAGCCCGCTTGCGTAAGGAATACGGCGAAAATGCAAAAGGAACCGTATCCTATCAGCAGATAAAGTCTGATTTGGCTATGGGAAATGGCGCAACGTCTGTGGCAGAAAAAGGAATTGGGGATTCCCTTGATTTACAGATATAGTTGGTTCAAAGGAGGCATAAAATGGAAATTGCAGCAAGGTCACATTATTATAATTATTACAATGTTAAAGGAAGATATACGACATCTAAACCTGAAAAAGCAGGCTGGGTAAAGCGTTATGAAGCTGTCGAGGATAGAATTGAGGGAAATAACGCCAGCAAGGACAGCGAGGTATATAAAGCATACGTGAAGCTGGAAGCTATATACTATGATTTGGGTGTGGCTAACCGTGCAAGATATAAAAGCTATAAGGAGTTACAAAACGCCATAGCCGCAAAATATAGCACGGCAGAATATCGCGCAAGCTATTCTGCTACCGAGCGCAGCGCAATGTATCAAAATGAGCTTAGCATGAGTGCGTTTGGATGCTGCGGCAATATGAATGACCCGAGGCTTGGCGGACCGGTTTATGCTGATACAGACAGTGAAACCAAAAGCTACAACCGAAAATGTGTGAATAATCAAATCAACAACATTTTTACAAATAACGGAATCAGTCAGGCAGCTTTTGCAAGCAGCAAATTTACGTTTTTTATTCATCCGTATACCTATCAGCTTACCGTAGAGGGAGATGCCGACAAGTCGCTTCTGTCACAGATGGAAGCCCTGCTCAATGAAAATGGAAACTCAAAGGAGTTATTTTTTCATATTCTAAACAGCATTGGAAGTACAAATATAGATAAATATGTGTTGGCAAAGTATAGGGCGGCAAGTATGCTACGGGAATACACCAGCTTGGATATTCGGAATTTTATTCAGACAAAAGACGGTCTGATAGACGAGAATGGAACTAACATTTTAGATATATTTAAGAAAAGCATTAAGGAATCATCTAAAGTTCCGGCAGAATTTAAGGGTGCAGCATACGATGTTTTTGAGGAATATATTAAACAAATTACTGCAACAGATGTAAACAGTATTGATGATATGTATTTGAGTATTGGATTTGAAAACGGACAATTAAAGGATATGCCTAATAGCAATCTTATAAATGCAGGCTTTCATTTTGCTTCCTGATAATTTGCTGATTAACACAATGGCTGTCACACGAAGAGATAACTGTGCCAAAAACCGATAAACAGCACCTAATCATTGATGAAGAACCAGCAAAGGGCGTCAGGCTCTTTTGCCCTTCATCAATTTGCCATAGAGCTATATATAGTAAATTATTTTTCCTTTTTTATTTGCTCTGCTTCCTCAATCAACAAATCAACCTCATTTGTTTCTAGCTTCTTCCTAAGCCAATGGCAAGAATCATTTTAAAATTATAATGTTTTTTCTTTCTTTTAATCTGTCTGTTCCCCTCTGTTTGAACTTGTAAGAATTCCTTACAAGTTCAAAATTCATCTAATTCCCCATCAACAAAAACCTCCTTCTTGTCTTTTCTTCTGTTTTTATATACATTTCGTAATACCATCTGAAGATTATTAGCTAATTCTACCTCTTCTGTACCTTCGTATGCTTGAAACGGTGCAAACTTATTAAGAAAATTTTTTCTCATTATATTTCTAATATAAATAACTATATTATAGTATAGCACTTTTTGTCTACGGAATAAAGAAAAAAACAGGTTTATATTTTGTAGGTCTATTATTTTAAGGCATACTTGTCTTATATCAATGCATATGCTATATTATACGCAGGAAACTACATTATTTTTACATATTATTATATATCACTACAGGGAAAATTATGGACGAATTACAAAAATTAAAAGCCCGCCTTTTAGATTTAGCCGAAAAGGCATACAAACAGAATATATACACATACACTGGATTTTTAAATGCAGGTGAGCTTGCAATACTTGACACGCTGCGGGATGAGCTTAATTTTGTGGACTGCAAGACAAACGGAGGCTATGAGCTTGCCGAGCGTCAGATGGTCCGCTTTGGCTCTGAGGAAATGTTTGGGTATGGTGAACCATGGCACATATCTATACTAAGGATTGAACCTCTCATGAATAAATTTGCTGACGAGCTTTCCCACAGGGATTTTCTAGGCGCCATTATGAATTTGGGTTTGGAAAGAACCGTCCTCGGAGATATTGTCATGAAAGACAAGAAACGTGCTTTTGTCATATGTCAGGACAATATGTCCGATTATCTTATGGAAAATCTGATAAAGGTTAAGCACACAAATGTGCGCTGTGCAATTGCCAAAACAGAGCAGGATTTATGCGGGCTTAAACCAAGGCTTACCGACATGCAGATAATCGTTTCAGCTCCACGCTTTGACGCAATTATTGCGGCAGCTATTAAATGCTCCCGTTCCGAAGCGCTTTCGTTATTTCGTTCAGGAAAAGTAACCCTGAACGGACGACTATGTGAAAATAACAGTATGCAGCTAAAAGAAGGCGATACATTTTCTGTACGAGGATATGGAAAATTTAAGTACGAGGGAAGCGGAAATGAAACGCGGAAGGGCAGAATTTATGTGCATTTAATGCGTTATGTTTAATGCTTTTATGTATTTTCTTATATTTTTCCTTATTTTTTTGTTTTTTTCTTTTTAATTTTTTTATTGTTTTTTCCGTTTAATTCATTATAATTGTTTATAGTATTGATTATATTAATAATATGCCTTTTACGGCATATGACATACCATTGATGTCAACCGGATTTTTTACTGAAAAACCAAATTCTATTGGTTTGTAATTGTCAATTTTCTTTTTAAGGAGGGTAATATATGGATAATCAAAACAGCAGTTCAGGTTTATCAGATATTGATAACATCGTAAATATTTTAGATTCCAAGGTTGAGGCAGGCATAAGCCGTATAAAAATTGAGATTGATGAAGACAGGGAGGCAGGCAGCATTTCCGAAAGATACCATCACGGCAGATGCGATATAGCAAGTCCGTTTGATACGGGATGCATCCCAACCTTTGATGAGGAAAAATAGTAAAATGCGCTATCGCCAAAATATAATTGCTTTTTAATTGTGAATAAAGACTATTTGAAGTTTACAATAATATTATTGTTATGATAAAATGAGCATTGTGGTTTAATGTGAAATAAGTATACGCCATAGGCAACGTAACAAAGTAAGCATGCCAAATACGAAAAGAAAAGGAGCAGAATATGATTAGCAAATATATATCTGAACAGGGTTTCTTAAAAGAAACAAACGAAACTATACCCGGAATGTGGATTAATCTCACTGCTCCCACTCAGGAGGAAATTCTTGAAATTTCAAAACAGTTTGACATCGACCTTTCCGATGTACGGGCTGCTCTTGACGAAGAAGAATCCTCCCGTGTAGACGTAAATGACGGATACGTACTAATTATTTTTGATATACCAACAGTGGAAATAAGACACAATCAGGAGGCTTATACGACCATCCCTCTTGGCATTATTTGGGCGGGCGATGTTACGATAACCGTCTGCTCCGTGGAAACTCCCGTGCTGAAACATTTTCTTGTAAATACAATACGAAATTTTACTACAAAAAAGCAGGTGAGATTCACATATCAGATACTATACAGAACAAGCACACTTTATCAGTCCTATCTTCGCATTATTGACAGAAGAAGGCTTGAGATGGAAGAAAGAATGGGCGGTGCAACTGAGGATGCCGACATTATAAACCTTCACGAAATGGAATCCAACCTTGTCTACTTTGACACATCACTTCGTGCAAACAGGCTGATTGTAGACAGACTTACAAGATACAGCGGCGTAAAGAAATTTCCTGAGGATCAGGAGCTTTTGGATGACCTTATTATCGAGAACCAGCAGGCTATTGAAATGACGCAGATTTACCGCGACATTTTAAAGGGTACACGAGAGCTGATGACAACCATCATAAACAACCGCCTTAACAACATAATGAAATATCTCGCTTCCATTACAATTGTTATGGCAATCCCTACTATCATATCCGGACTTTTCGGTATGAATGTTGACGGAAGATGGATGCCGTTTTCCACTACCCCATTTGGTTTTGGAATTATTTGTGGAATCACGGCACTCATATGTGCAATTGTGCTCGTTGTGCTAAGAAAACGGAAGATGCTTTAAAAAGCAGGCTGTAAAGACAACTTACACTATGACTAAAAACTACTTGTGCTCGTCCCAGACATAATGATACTAAGCGCTTGTGCTCGGAACTGTTTATGCAAGTAACTAAAAACCCTCTTTCGCTTGTCTCAGACATAATGATACTAAGCGCTTGTGCTCGGAACTGTTTATACAAGTAATTTAAAAAACCCCTCTTTCGCTCGTCTCAAGCGTAACGAAAGTGGGGTTTTAATCATTTTAAATATATTTTTCTGCTTGTTCTTTTGTTATATTATATGTGTTACATAGCTGCTCAACAATCAAGCTTTGTGAATCTCCATTTTCCCTGCACTTTTCTACAAATGCTTTTATCGCAGTATCTATCAGCTCATTTTGTCTATCGACAGTATTTTGCAAATTATCGATAACAGACTTTTGCTCCTCGATTGCTGACTTTTGCTCTGCAAGAACAGTTTTTTGTTCTTCAATTGCGGTTTTTTGTTCATCAAGAATAGCCTGCTGTTCATCAATCATAAGCTGAACCGTATTTCTGTCCAGTATCCTTAATTCCTCAGAAAACATATTCATCACCCTTTCCACATTTTCACATATGTAATAGGCATCCTCATAAAGCCGCTTAAACATAGGATATTCTGTAATAAGCTTTGCGATTATTACAGGGTCATCACAGGCAAGAAATGAGAGCCATGCGTCTAATTCAGTTTCCATGCCTCTACCATACAGTTTTTCCTTGAATATGTCAAGAGGTATAAAAATATATTTCTGTAACAAATCAATCGTAAGTCCCGTATCTGTTTTTTGCTGTGATTTGTGAATATACTTGTCAGGAAATTGATGGAAAACCTCTGTACTTTTCTCAAACAGTACAATCGTGTATACGGTTTTAATATCACTGTAATTAAAAAAGCTGCTTCCTCTCTCATCCCTAATTCTTTTGTACTGCCGAAGCAAAAGATCCGACGAGTAGCATGCACTCCTCTGTCCTGGAAATTTATAACCATGCTTTTGAATCTCTACATTTATAATCTGACCATCTTCAAGCTCAACAACGATGTCCATAACCACAAGCGAGCTTTCATCTGCGAGCCTGGAAGAATCATTTGGAAGAACCCGAAGTATCTTAATACGACCTTCTCCTAATATACAGGATAAAAAGCTTTCAAGTCTTTCAGGGTGGAGTTCAGGATTCATAATTTCTTTGAAAAAGCCGTCATAGGTGAGCTTCATTCCACTTACCCCTGAGCAAAAATCAAGAAATTCCTTTTGCCGTTCCACTTTCCAGCTCTCATAAAGTAATTTCAAATCAGGTTTTGAATAAATGTAGTCAATCAGTTCCTGCCTTTCCCTTATCATGGGAAAATGCTTCTTAAGTATGTTTGTCATATGCGACCTCCTTAAAAAAATAATCTCCTGCTTAAATAAGCAGAAGATTATTGACGCATATCATAAACACTGATTTACTATGTACTGTATATGTTCTTTCTTTAATTATAACTACGGAAATGAAAGCCTGTCAATGTCCTTTTTGTATAGTTTAGTGTACAAATTGTACAGAAATTTACACTACTCCGCCCACGCTGTATCGCCTACATAAACTGAAACCTCACCTGCATAAATATCAAAGCTGAAACAAATCATTCCTTCCTCCAATAAGGTTTGAAGCTTTTTGTCATTCTCGTAATCTATTTCTTTGGCAAATTGTTTTTCAAAGCTTGTATATGGTTTATTCAAATCGTCCAAATGAATCAGGTTATCATAGTAAAATTCTTCTTCAGCAGTGTCGTAACCCACGTATTCAGCAGCTTTTTGTGCTGCCCTTTCCGCTTTGGAATTTAATTCTTTTATGTAGTCATCATCAAGTACAAGCTCTGCTTCTGTTTTCTTATTTTTACACTCATAAATGTAATCGTCCTGTGCAATTTGATTATTTTTACTGTCAAACAAAAAGACATAGCAATTCCCTGCCACACTTTTCATAAAAATAAGATTATTTTCCACCGTGTAAGTTCCTGCCATTCGCATCGGTTCAGAATCTAATGTGGTTTCTTTCCCACAAATAGTCCATGTGCCATCATCTAAAATAAATGTATATGTCTCCTTATCACCATCTTCATATTCATATTCAAACACATACTCACCCTTTAATTTTTTCCTGACGTTTGGCATAACTACAGCAGTAATTAGGGCGATAACCATAACTACCGCCAAAGCAACTAGCGCTGTCTTTCCTGTCGGGGAAAAAATCTTTTTCTCTACAATTTTTTCCCTCTCCACAACCCTGACAGGCTGCTCCTGCTTTAACGGCTGGTCAGCATGATTTGGCTCTGATTGCGAATATATAAAGCTTACCTCACATTCAGGATGTCTATGCTTGCCTTTTATATATATCCGGGCAGAATCATTAAGCCCTTTTTTCTCCACTCTTTTCTCATTATATATCAAACCATTTGTGCTTCCACAATCCTCTATGATGCACTTGTTACCGGAAATAATAAAATAACCATGCTCACGGGATGCATATTCCGCATGTAATACAATATCACAATTCGGACTGCGTCCAAAGCTGATTTTATTTTTACCAAATGCTAAAAGGTCTATCTGATATGGAGCCTTATCTCCGTCAATTACAGTAATATACATTTTTTCCTCCTCTGCAAAACCCTGTTAATATATTAATAGTCAAAACAAATCTCTGCATCATCGCCATCTATCAAATCCACTTCTATATATATCATTTCATTTTCAATTAAATACTGCAATGTTTCATCGTCCTCATAACCAATTTCCTCAACAAAGCTTTTTTCAAATTTCGTGCTCGGCTTTGTCAGTTCCTCTTTGTCAAGATATATATAGCTTTCACCGTAATAATATTCTTCCATATACTTCATTCCCACTGAATTAATACTTTTTGCAACGGCAGCATCTAATTTGTTATTCAGTGAAATAATATAATCCTCGTCAATGGAAAAAGACAGCTTATCCTTTTTGTCGTCCTGCTCAAACATTGCTACATCCAAAGCTATCTGCTTGGAATGACCATCATACAAGCATTTTTCATAGGGAGACAAATCACTCTTATCAAGCTTATTTCCATAGTTTGATACACTTAAACTTGTAAAGGAAATAACACCTTTATCAGCCTCATAAATTCCAACATCACATACATCAAATTTATCATTGTCCCACGCATACCACATGACATATGTCCCATTGTCAAATGTAATCTTGTATTCAATGTCCTTGTATTTCTGCCCCTCATTGTCATACATATACCCTAAATATCTTCCCTTAGGCGTATACCTAGATTTTGAAAATACCGTTCCATACAAAACAAAAAATACTGTTAAGACGCTTAGGACAGCCATAAGGGCAACCGCCCATTTGGGAATGTACTTCCTTATTTTTTCAACCACCACAACATTTTCAATTATCTTTTCCTGCAGTGGCTGGTTTTGTAATATACTCTTTTCCATAAAGGTAAAGCTTACACCCTTCTCCGAAGGATTTGTCTTACTTGATTGGGGTATCATTATGGTATTCCCTGAAGTAAGCTGTTTTTTCCCAATCTTTCTATTGTCAAATACAAGTCCATTTGTACTGTTATTGTCCTCTATATAATACATTCCATTTTCAATATAAAAGCGTCCATGCTGTCTTGAAACATTAGAAGAATTTAGCACAATATCACAATCCGGACTTCTTCCAAAGGTTATAATTCTCCTTTTGCCATCACTTCTTCCAATATCACTCAATACGACCTCAGACTTCCTCACACCATCATTTACAACAATAACACCTTTACTATTATTCATTTATATCCTCCAAATCTCTTGAACATCAGTCCTTATTGAATTTACCTTTGGCATAGGGACTTATCGCTCGATTTAATTTTGTTCAATTACTTATGCTATTAGGATTGTCCTTAAATATTTAATTGACAAATAAATGTTTTCTCTTATCAAAATATTGTTTATTGGCAAGCAGATAAATCAAAACAAACATTATTGCACCCACAATGTAACTATAATCTTCTGTGGATAATTCATATTCAAAATTGTTTGCTGCAAACTGGAACGGATTATTATCTATAAGCATTAAAGGAACATCAATAACACAAACCTTAAACAACAACAACCCATTAAATAAAACTATAGTAACAGCATACTCTCTAAAAGCATTTTTTTTATATGCCGCCATTTGCATCCTTACATAAATACACAGCACAGCACACAAAATACTCACAAATCCTTGTAAATACATATAGAATGACATTTCAGAATAAAATTCGCTGAATTTCATTCCTAATATATCATCTACATACTTAACGCCATCTGTATCAAAATCAGCAGCACTAATATACACAACTGCAATATATAACGAAACTATAGCAAGAAAAAACAATTGTACCCATATTATAAAATTAAACCAACCCATTTTAGGCTGTGGACCTAACAAATACATAGGTTGTGGATATGTCTGCTGTGGATACATTTGCTGTGGATATGTCTGCCATAGATATGTCTGCTGTGGATATGCGAGCATCATATTATCCTGCCTATCCAAGCGAAATCGAATTTCTACATTATTGTTATTATTATTTTTGCTACCTTGTATAACAATAACATCCCCATCCTTAAGCATATGTTTCTTGAAACGTTTACCATAAAAGCAAAGTCCGTTTGTGCTATCCAAATCTTCTACATAATATTTTCCGTTTTCAGCATACAATACACCGTGAATTTTTGATGCATATGGAGATTGAAGCACTATGTCATTATCGCTTTGTCTCCCAAAGCTTATAACATCTTTTCCAAACCTGTCCAAATCAACTTCATATGACGGCTTATCGCCATCTCTAACCGTAATTTTCATATAAGCTTTCTCTCCTCTCTACTTACTCCTTCTTATACTCCGAAGCACAATTCCCGACGCAGCCGCAAAAACGACTATAAATGCAAAAAGTATTCCCCATGCACCGAGCATATGCTGTACTGTGAAGTCAAAAAAGTCTTCCGCCTCATGCATCATCAAGAAGCCCTCCTGCTGCATTTTAAGCTCCAAATCATTCAGATTTGCAGTAGTACCGTAGCCCTCCATGGACCATCTGCATACAGCAAAATATGATATGATTTCAGTTGCATCTTCAAGATTAAATATAAGTCCTGAAAAAAGAATCTGCGGCATAAGCAAAATCGGTGCAACTGTCATGGCTCTGTCTGCATTTGTAAATAAGGACGATACAAATATTCCCATGGACGCCGCCGCCATGGCAGTAAGTATCGTTGTTATCAGTATTTCTATGTATGGAAATGTAAACAGTCCCTCCTCGGGCATTCCAACAAGCAGCACAAAGGTTGTCACAATAAGCAATGATTGTGCAATACAAAGTAACCCCAAAACAAACACCTTGGACAAAATATAGCTTGCAAGATTCATGCCTGTCATATATTCACGCTTTAAAATGCTGCGCTCCTTACATATTTCCTGAATAGAGCTTAATATCCCTATCCAAAAGGCGGAGCAGGAAAGCGCAAACAACAGGCTTTTTGTCATTTCATATTGGCTGTATTCCTTACCATCTGCCACAAGAGAAATCAAAAGTGCGAGCAGCGGTGCCTGAACCATTAACAGTATCATCCTCTGTCTGTCATTCATAAGTAAATTGAGATACCTCAGACAAAGCACACCAAGCTGTCTCAGCATTCCCTTTTTGCTTTTTGTAACAATGTTCTTTTTTCTTCCTTCGCTTCCTCTTGTCCCTGCCGTTCTCCTGTAGTCATTATATTTTTTCTGCCAAAAATCGGAGTGCTTTCCTATCATATCGTATATATTTACAACATCATCCGTTGCAAAAAAAGAAAGTGCCTCCTGATAGCTTCCACTAAAGCAAAGTCTTCCTCCCGTACCCATAAATACAATTCTGTCATAATCATTCAGATTTAACGTGCTATGCGTGACAAGTATGACCGTCTTTCCTGATGCCGTCATACCCTTTAGGGTTCTGATAAGATTCCTTTCCGTTCCCGGATCAAGTCCTGACGATGGCTCATCCAAAAAGAAAAGATTTGGGTCAGTCAAAAGCTCGACGGCTATGCTTGCACGTTTCTTCTGCCCTCCACTCAGGCTTTTTATAAGTGCATCCCTTCTGTGGGTAAGCTCAACGGCATCTATTACCCTGCTTACAATTTGCTCAACCTCATCCTCCTCTGTATCAGCAGGAAGTCTCAGCCTAGCAGAATATTTGAGCATTGCCTCAACAGATAAGTTGTCATACACAATGTCCTGCTGTGGAACATAACCAATAATATTTTTCAGTGTGTCAAAGTTTTCATACAAATCCAGTTCATTTACAAGGACCGTTCCCGATGTAGGCGTACTATAACCGCTTATACAGTTCATAATCGTTGATTTTCCTGCACCCGAGCCTCCCACTATGGCAACCAGTTCGCCAGGATTAATTTTTAGTGACACGTTATCACATATGGTAAGTGCTTTATTTTTGCCAACCCTTTTAACAATATTACGTGCCTCCACGCTGATACCGCTTTTTGCCACACTGTATGTAATGCCATTGTTTGTATATATAATCCTGCTGTTTGCAATTAATATAACATCCTTGTCCTTCAGCTTCTGCCGTCCCCTTACCCGCTTTCCATTTACAAGCAGTCCATTTGTGCTGTTATTGTCATATATGTAATATCCTTCCGTGGTTTTGCTTATTCTTGCGTGGTGATGTGATACGCTTGCATGATTTATTCTTATATCGTTGTCAGCATCCCTGCCAATTTTTATTTCATGCTTTCCCTCAAGGGCTATCCTGCTCATGACCTCATCATATGCTTTCCTTGAAAAGACAAGAAGAACGCCCTCATCAGCAACATTTCTGTTTGTAATGATTCTCACATAATCTCCATCATGAAGATTCTTTTTCCTTACTTTTTTCCCTGCGCATACGATGCCGTTCGTGCTGTCCATATCCTCGACTATGAGCCGATTTCCCTCCATATATATACATCCATGTACGCGGGAAACATATTCAGAATTGAGCACAATATCACAATTTTTTTGTCTGCCAAAGCTTATTACTTCTTTATTAAAGTCGTTTAACTTGATTTCATAAGGTGCACGGTCTCCGTCAAAAACCGTTATATACATATAGTTATCAAAGGACATTTTTTATTTCCCCTACTGTTCTTTTTCCTCAACATCTTCCCATGCAAATTTCTCACCACAGAACGGAACAAATAAAAGCTCCGTGTTTCCTATGAGCAGCTTGTCATACGCATTTAGCTTTTCCGTATTTAAAACAACCTCATCATTGACATAGAAAAGCTCCCTCGAATCTCCAGGCTGTGCAAGAAATTCCCTTTTTCTCGGCTCATATAACAATATGGCATGTTTTTCCCTCGACACGCTTTTATCTCCTGCAAGAACAACGTCCATGCTTGTGGAACGTCCGATAAAATTACGTCCCGATTTAAGCGCAAAATCTGTTCCTGCATCCTCTCCTGATATACATACAAGCCAGCCGACAACAGGCTCGGTTTTCATATCGTTGGGATAAAACCTCTGTGTGACGCTGTCATCCTCCTCAATGGGATTTATAGGAAACATATTTCCGGGAACTGTTTTAACAAGACTTTCCACACTTGAAGGAGCCGTATAGCTTTCTGAGGCAGGAATTGTCTCAGACATCTGTCCCCATGTTCTGTCATCACCATATGATGTATTCTCCGTAAATGCCGCAGTTGCAGGTATCGTTACACCCTGCTGTGTACCTGATTGGGTAAACTTCATGGTTGCACCCATATCATCATCCCCGCCTGCTGACATTCCCTGACAGTGCGGACAGCTTGCATACTTATCCACATCATAAAAATGTCCGTTGTCACATCTCTTTAAATTCATTATTAAATCCTCCTAGTTTTATTGATATATGATACCGCACTAGTATCTGCTATACTGCATAAGCACCAGTGACGTATTATCCTGTACCTTATTTGTTCTTTTTTTCACTATATCCGTCAGTCTTTTTGCTGCCCGCTCCATATCAGGCTCCTCATACTTAATGATTTCCATAATCTCACTATCCGGCAGTCTTTTATAAAGACCATCACTGCAAAGCAGCACAATATCATTTTCCATAAGTAGAAATGGAGTTGCATTTATATCCATAAGAGAGACATTTCCCACACCAATAAAGCTTATGAGCGCTTCCGCCTGAGCCTCCTCCGCCTTATACTGCTCCTCAGTAATAATTCCTCTTTTCAGCTTATCATTGAGCTTAAGCCTATAATTATGCTCTCTGTTTACCGCCATAATCTCATCATTTCTTATGATATATATTTTGCTGTCGCCAACAGAAAGCCAAAACATTTTATTTTTTTCTATGGCAACACAAACAACAGTTGTTCCACCACCTAATGCTTCCCCCTTATCATTTTTCAGATTGCATACAGCAGCGTCCATTTTTACCGCTTCCTTTTGGAAGAATAAAGGCATATCATCAAAGGAATCCTTTTCAAAGTAATCCTCGGCAAGTATTTTGGTTGCTGTCTGACTGGCAATTTCTCCGCCGTTCATTCCTCCCATGCCGTCACATACTATGGCTATCGCCTTTTCATTATCAACCTGTCCAAAAACGGTGTCCTGCTGATTTTTTCTTGTTCCCAATATGCTGGATATTCCCATATTAATATGCAATCCTGCCTGTGAACCTCTTTCTAACAGAGCATCTATATCTATATCCTCATCAAACCTTACCGTAACAATATCTCTTTGCTTTCTAGCCTCATCGTTCATAAATAACACCTACCTTCAACATACATCTGTTTCCTCCAAGGAGAATCCTGCTTCCAACCGGCACCTGATAAATATTGTCCTTCACAAGCTTTTTCCCCTCCACATATGTTCCGTTCGTGGAGTGATCTACCATATAAAACACATTTTCCATCGAATCAAAAAATATTTCACAATGACTTTTACTGATATACAAGTCCTCCTTAATGACAATGTGTGCCATAGTCTCATTTCTTCCTATTATCACTTTGGTATTTACCGGCAGCTTGTACTTCATGCCTGCCTGTCTGCCACTTAATACATCTATTACCGGAATCGGCGTCTTAGCTGCCTTTATCTGTACTGTCGTACTTGTCATGGTAGTTTGCAGCCAAGCTTTTCCCTTGTCATCCGCAGATGGCATATTTCCATGAGATATATTTCTTTCATCAGGCTTTCTTCCCTTATAATTAAGCCGCAAATCGTTTAAAAATTCCTGTATTGTCTGCGTTCTCTCCCGATACCTTAAAGTAAGCGCCTTGTCAACGGCAGCAGATATGTATTCAGGATAACCAAACTGCTTTAATGTTGCATACCTTACACCCTTTACCCGATCCATTGCATCAGGCAGTTTTTTACCTGTAAGGATAAAATACATTGTGCATGCAAGTGAATATACATCCGTAAATGTACCCTGTGGTCCACTTGTTGAATACTGTTCCAGTGGCGCAAAGCCCGGTTTTAGCACCACGGAAAGTCTATCCCCATCTGCACGCACGATATTCTTTGCATTTCCGAAATCTATAAGCTTTACAGTTCCCTGATAAGTAATGAATATATTATCCGGACTAATATCTCTATGAAATATATTCATACGGTGAACCTGTACCAATACGGATCCAACATCAGACACAATATCGGCAACAGCCTCCCACGGCAGCGAACCGCCCTTTGCCTTTGCCAACTGTCCAAGATTTATGCCCTCAAGATATTCCATGACAAAATAACAGGTGCCGTTTTCCTGAAAAAAATCATACACATTTACAACTGCCTTAACATTACCCAGCCGCTGTAATATTTCCGCTTCCTCAAGGAAACGCTCTTTTCCATGCTCAAAAACCTTTTGCTTATCAGGCGACAGGGAGGAAACGCTTATGCCGTCCGCAAGCCTTGTAACTACACCCCTTGGAAACAGCTCCTTTATAGCACAATTTTTCTGATTATAATTGTCATACGCCTTATATGTAATGCCAAAGCCTCCTGACCCTATTATTTTCTTGATTATGTATCTGCCCTCAAGGCATACATTTTCCTGCAATTCCAAAGTCATTTCTGCCATCGTAAGCTACCACCTTACCACGATATTCAAAGAGCCTACCGTTATTTTGTCATTTTTTTCTATTCTTCTTTTATGGGAAAGCTTTACGCCATTTAGCATTGTTCCGTTTGTCGTGTCCAAATCCTGCACAAAAAAGCTATCCCCATCAAATTCAATTGCAAAATGCTGTCTCGACAGACATTCATCTGCCAAAAACACATCACACAAATCAGAACGCCCTACAATAATGCTTCCGTTTATTCTGATATCAATCTGCTTATTTTTTAGATTAGAGGAATTAACAATAAGCGTTAATTTTCTACCTGTGTCATTTGTGGCAGTTTCATATTTTATCTCCTCCACAAGCTCGGCAGGCTCTGCAAGCTTTCGCAAATTATTCTTAGCCTTTTTTTTCCTGACGGCAATAATTACAAGCACGGCTGCCATTATTATAATAAGCGCAACTGCAATGAGAATCAGCCACCAAAAACGTGATAAAAATCCGTTCTTTTTCTCCTGATATTCCGGAGCATTTTCAGGTTCAAAATCATATTCCGTCTTTTCTAATAAATTTTTCTCCACGGTATTGTCGGTAACATTATTTATATGAAGCTTATATTTCCCCTTATAAATAATTTCTCCCTCAGCAGGCTTTAAGCTGTAGCTATTGTTTTTCTTATATTCGACCGAAGCAATCGGGATTTGCCTTTCGCTTTCATCCACAAGCGTATACGAGGACACTTCGTCTGCTCCCAATACAGATTCACTGTAGGTAACTTCTATACAACCCGCCTCTGTAAGCAATATGCTTTCCACTACAGGCGGTTCATCATCCTTTATGTACCTCGAAATCATAACGTCCCTCGGTGCATACTCCCATATTTCCTCTTTTTCATCCATATATATACTGACAGAAAGGAAGCTATAGCTGTTGTCGGAAATATTATCTGCAGCAATAAAATCTACAACATAAACATTTTGGAGATTATTTATAAGCAAATTTACCTGTGATGCCAGTTGTTCCTTTTCAACCTCATATCCTGCTCCACCCGTCAGGCTTGAAAGCTTTGAAAGCTCCTCTGCATCCCCGTCTGAAGCTTCGTCCTTTTGGATAAAGCAAAACAAGGTTATTCCCTCTGCTTTTAATGCCTCGCATGCCTCCTCGCTTGTAGCTTCCTCGCCAAACACATCTTCTCCACCCGAAAATGCGATAACAATATCCCTGTTATCCAAAAACTCCTCCTCACGAAGCATCCGCTCGTGATGAATATCATATGCAATGTTTTTTATTGCGTAGCTTAAATCAGAATGATTGTCGCTTATTTCTATATCATTTAGCTTTTCGCTTATCTCATCACTGTCATTCTTGGTAAGCCCCTTGATAATTGGTGCATCCGCATAGTCATCATTTCCAACCGTATATACGGTTAAAGTGTCATTTTGGTTCATATACTTTTTGCCGAATGCTTCTATCTGTCCCTTTATTTCCTCAAAATAGTCCTCGTCCATTGCAGCAGATACATCTATAATAATGTAATAATTGATACCCATTCCTGACTGATTCCAGCTTTTTACACTATCTGTTGCAAGCTCCGAACCTCCAAGGCTTCCACAAATACAATTCTCGTCAATGATGGCACCCAAATCCTCAATATACAAATACGCCCTTACCTTAGGCTTTATAATCTGTACCTGTTCTATACGGTTTTTATCATCATATGGTTTTTCTTTTACGGTATAGTCTTCTCTCGGTTCTGTCTCAACAGTCTCCTCAGTAATGGTAATACTTCCGCCTGTACCATTGTTGTTTGATGCTGTTGACGGTTCAAGAGCGGGAATTTCTGTTGTCGTCTCGATTTTTGTTGTGGCTGGCTGTTCCGTCGTAGTCGGCTTCTCTGTTGTGGCTGACTGTTCCGTCGTAGTCGGCTTCTCTGTTGTGGCTGGCTGTTCTGTCGTAGCCGGCTTCTCTGTTGTGGCTGGCTGTTCTGTCGTAGTCGGCTTCTCTGTTGTGGCTGGCTGTTCTGCCGTAGTCGGCTTCTCTGTTGTGGCTGACTGTTCCGTCGTAGTCGGCTTCTCTGTTGTGGCTGACTGTTCCATCGTAGCCGGTTTTTCTGTTGTCGTCTCTATGGATGTTACTTCCTCAGATGGGGGCATTGTTTCATTCGCCCATATAGCATTAATTGGATTTATGGCAACTAACAAAATTAACATTAATATTATAATTAACCTTATGTATTTTTTACTTTTCATTTTTTCTCCATTTCCAGTTGTAAACTTGTTAAACTATTGTTTATAATTTTTACACAAGAGCGTTTTTCATTTCTTGGGCAGATTGATATCTCTTTTTGGGTTTCAATTCCATAGCCCTTATAATAATATTGTTTAGCTTGATAGATATAGCAGGATTCAGTTTCTTTGGTTCAACTAATTCATCCTTTATAACTCTTTCCACTACATCCAATGGTTTTATCCCTGTTACCATCTGATATAATGTAGCTCCCACCGCATATATGTCTGAATATTCACCTCTTTTTGAATTACTCCCATACAATTCAAAAGGCGAAAATCCACTATTAACTAACGAAGTAGTAGTTTTTCCCTTTTTTCCCGCAATATAATAATCTATAAGCAGATTAACGTCTTTATCATTAATCAAATATATATTATTGGGACATATTTCATTATGGATTATATCTTTATGATGGATATAGCTAAGCACATCAAGCAGTTTATAACAAATATTAATTGCCTCCAACTCATCAAATCTGCTGCCACATTGTTTTAAATATGTTCTTAAAAAAATACCATCTCTTAATTTTATAACCCTATATGAAGTATTATTTTCCTCAAAATGATTTACAACATTCGGCATAATACACTCATGTTTTAATTCTAGAAAAAAATATGTTTCTTTATGAAAGGCTTTTAACATCAAATCGTACTTCTGATTATTTTGGTCATATGAAATCACATTTTTTTCATATGGTATTCTTACGGCGATACCATAAGGGAAAAATTCATTTATTCCAACCCATATATCCTCAAAACTATCCCATGCTTTATAGGTTATTTTGTCTCCTCCAAAGCTCATAACGGATTCAATTATGTATCTTCCGTTAAGTAAAGTTTTAGGGCTTAAGGCATTTATAGGATAATTATTGATGTCATTTATATTATTCATACGTTTTTGCCCCATATCTCCATAATTATTTTCCACTCCTTGAACCACCATATGGGACTGCCGATTTTACGACAGTCCCTATTGGTGCTCTTTTTGTTATTTATAACTCTATTTAAATGAGATGTTTATCTTGACATCTTCTCCTCCTATCTTTGTATCAATGCTTATTCCTACACCCGATTCCTTGATTTCCTCAAGGCTTAATGTGTCCAAAACACCATCGGTTGTTTCTCCATTCCAGCTTGTAACCTCATATCCCTCAGGAATGTACATGGAAAGTGCTACATTGTAGAGATATAAAAGTATGTCGTATAATTGATTATCAAACATTTGACCTTCCGTCATGCTTTCCACTGTGTAGGTCACTCCCTCCTCAGGTACTATGGAATTTGTGTTTATTATAGGTGTTGCAGAAGGCTCGGTTACCTGTCCATTTGAATGTGATGTTGTAACAGGTATTGCCGTCTCTGTACTTGCTGGCGAAGCCGCCTCTGGCACCGAATACACATTTGTTATATTGTTTGTGGTGTTGCTTGAAGTATTATTTGTCGTGTTAGTTGTATTGTTTGTTACATTATTTGTTGTATTATCTGTCGTGTTGCTGATGTTGTTAATTAGGTTATTATTTGTCGTGCTGTTGTCAACATTTACCGAAATATCCGTATTAACTTCATTTGACGGCTGTTCCGTATTGTTATTAGCCACGCCTTCTTCTACGTCGATTGGTTCTTCTGTATTCGTCTGCTCACCTGTGTCTGCTAGTTCCTCTGTATTCGTCTGTTCTTCTGTGCCTGCTGGTTTCTCTGTGTTCGTCTGCTCCTCTGTGCCTGTCGACTCCTCTATATTTACCTGCTCATCCGTGTTTTCCATATCATCCGAATTATTTTCTTCCACAGCTCCATCTGTAGCTTCCTCTGTATTTGAAGCTGTTTCCTGCTGCTCATCATCCTTATCATGGTTGTCAATAATCGGTTCAGGTATAACAACCTCGTGCATATCAAGCTCTGCACGGTTTCCACATTCATCAAATACAACTATCTTTGTCTGATAAGCGCCTCTGACATTACCAAAGTCTGACACTTTCATTTCATATATGTATCTGTCACCATCAAGCTTTGCCATATACTGTGATTTCTGTTGCCAATCCGATGGAACATCATCTTGTCCACCCTCTGTTGTATATGGAATACAGTATGCCGCTTTTATTTTTGTATATTGGTCCTTTGCCTTAAATATGACCTTGTAGCCATCGGTTGATACATCGCTTGTTCCTGCATCTGATATAGTCGGGGCGCTGCTGTCTAGTACAACTGAAACCCCTCCACCACATGCCATGTTACCGTTCTTGTCGCTTGCATATACATGTGTAATATAAACGCCTTCCTCGTTGTTATGATCTTTTTTGTAAACTGTAAATGTTGCCGTATCTCCCTGAAGCTTTCCTACACTTTTGCTCCTTGAGTCATACCAATACTTTTCCAAATCATCCTGGTCATTTTTCTGCGTCCATGTAGGAAATGTCACAAATGCCACACCATAATCGTCCTTAACCTTACACTGCACCGTATAGCTGTCGCTCGTCTGACTGATTACCTTTATATCAGTAATTTCAGGTCCCTTTGTATCGCTCACATAATTTACAATTCCGTAGCCCATGATATATGTACTGCTCGCACTATAGCTTCTTCTTGCAACCTGATTTGAGGAATTACCCTCTATGGTATTGACAGTATAACCATCTGCCGATTCAACAATTCCCACATGGTCTGAATCTCCGAAAATGATTACATCACCCGGCTTTGGCGTATAGGTTCCTCTCGCCCTATATTTTCCTCTTGCACTGTAAAAGCTTGTTATACTCGGCACCCAGCCTGTCTGTGCATATTGGTCTGTTGGAACGCCTGCTTTTTTCATGCACCACCAAACGAAGTACGCACACCACGCATTACCATTTGCTACGCCCAAATCTCTGGCATATTTCGTATAGTCCGCTGAACCACTGTTCGCAGTCTTGTCGTCCAAATTGCTGTTGGACGCTTTTTCATGGTAGCCTACCTCTGCACTTGCCACCCCAACTAAATTTTGCGCTGTGGTAGCAGCCTTCGGCGTAAGCACTCCTACATTGCAGCCTGCCATCACTCCCAACGTCATCGTGGCAACTAAAAATTTGCTTATTCTTCTTTTTAAATTGTTTTTTCCTTTTCTCATAATGATTACCTCCTTTGAAATTCATCTTAATTGAACATTTGCTTTTTTCGTGTTCCTGATGAGGCTATCTTATATCAATATGAGAAGGCTTTGTTTCATGTTGTAATTTTTGACACCAAACTTGTAATTTTGTGTTATTATCCAAGTCTGATTTGATTTTCCTCACTTCCTATCAAGAGAGTGCTTCCCGGCTTCACAGAAGTGTCAGCACCCTTTTTAAGCTTATATTTTTCATTTACTACCACTCCATTGGTGGAACAATCATTGACAATGTAGTCATAGGTCTTACTGTTAAATATAATCGAGCAATGTACCCTGCTTACCTTATCTCCCTTAATTTCCACATCACATTGCGAGGAATCCCTGCCTAAAAAATATAAAGTATCGCTTTTCAGCCTTATTATTTTTCCCAAAAGAAATCCTTTTTGCCCTATCAACGCCCCGCCATTGCTTTGGTTCATGGCAAGGCTTCTCGTAACCGTAAAGCCTGTTTTTGGCACTTGCACATTAAACGCCCCCAATCTGTTCTTCAAAAATTTGTTTTACATTGGTATAATATTTTCTGCTTATCGGCATTTTCCTGTCACCTAAGCTTACACTTTCCTTGTTCATACCAGTTATGGAGCTTATTCTTACCATATAGCTTTGATGGATTCTTACAAAACCTCTTGTATTCAGCACCGCCTCCATATCACCCATTTTTGCATAAAAATCTACCTTCTCTGTTTTTGTATGAAGAATAAGCTTTCTTGCATCACTTTCCACATACTGTATTGCAGATATGGGAATACGCTTTTTTTGCCAATCTGAAACTACGTTGAGACATTCCTCTGACATGCTTATTTCATCCATATACCGAAGAAGCTCCTTTTCCATATCCGTATAAAGCTTTTCCTTCAAAACGTATGCAAATGCTTTATATACATACCCCTCATATACGTGCTCTACAGACCTTGTTACAAAAATAATATCCACATCTACTTTATTTTTTCTGATATATTCGGCAACATCCATTCCACCAACCGGTTTCATGTATATATCCAACAGCAGAAGATTACAGGTGAATTTATTTGTTTCAATGGTGTCAATAATTTCCTGCCCGGAGTTAAATATATCCACCTGGTAATCTTCTCTGGAAAAAAGTGCTTTGGTAAGTATATCCCTTATTAAGTTTTCATCCTTTTTTGAATCATCACATATTCCGATTGTCAGCATAATTTACCTGCTTTGCTTTTCTAATCTAATATTCAGGATAAACGTATACCTGTCTTGTATTATCAAGTCTTACTGTTTCACCTTCTGTCATTTGAGATGTAGACCACGCCTGTTGTGTCCATGCACTGTATGTAGCTCTATCGTACTGATACCTATATGTAATTTTTGCATCCTTATATCTGTATTGTGTTTTGTATTGTGCAGGCTTGGTTCCTGTGCCGCAAAAATACCATGCCCACCCATTACTATCTTGATAACTAGTAAAGGTGCCATTGATACAGCCTGCTGTTCCACAACCCCAACCGGCGCCATTACTGCGTACAGCTAATTGTGTTTCAGATTCCTTAGTCAGGTATTCCAAAGTACCTTTTCTCCCACAATTCGCACATCCACCACCATAGCCATTATTACTATGATTACAAGGCTGCCGCCAGCCACAACCATTACAATAATATGCAAGATATTTGTATACCGTTTTTGCTGCTACTGTCTGAACCTGTTGTGTTTCCACCTTTCTTGTTGAGCTTGACGTATAAACCGTATCAGACCATCCACTCCAATTTCCCCATGTCTCTATGATTTCATAGTATCCGGTATATGACCATCCACTCAGGGAAGGAGCTGTCGTGAAATCTGATTCCTGTGTGGTTATTTCTGTTCCCGTTTTTGTTCTCGTACTATACAGATACTCTGTCTTTTGCTCATTATTGCAAACCACTATACTTACGGATGTTCCTTTATCAACCCTTTTATTTGCACTAATTCCCTGTTCAAGGACTGTTCCTGACGACGAACCAGCACTGCTCTTATATGTAATATTTCCAACAAGCCCCGCATCCTGTAATGCGGTTTTTGCCTGTGCTTCCGTTTTACCTACAATATTTGGCATCTTTACTTTGCCTGCGTCAGGGTCTGTCACTGTAACATTGCAGCTTGCCTTTACTCCTGAGCCGTCAAGGGCTTTTACAGTTATTGTCACTGTGCCCGGACTTACTGCAGTTACTACTCCATCAGCATTAACTGTTGCCACACTGCTGTTGCTGCTACTCCACGAAACACCCTGATTGGTAGCATCGGAAGGCAACACCGTTGCATACAAATTAAATGGATTATTTATTGCAAGTGTAACTGACGTCTCATTAAGACTTATGCTCTTTACAAGAACATCCTTTTTGTCAGGTTTCTGCGGCTCCGGATTTATCGGTTCTTCTGCGGTTGTCGGTTTTTCCGTTGTTGTTGGCTCCTGCGTGGTCGACTCAGATGATATTGGCTCAGATGGTTTAACCTCAGGATTTCCCTTGCTTACATATATAATTATTGTCGTTCCATATACAACCTCTGTTCCTGCTGCCTCACTCTGTCTTATTACGCCATCCTTTGCCACAGTATTACTGTCCTCATACTGAACAGTTACAGCCAGCCCCGCATCCGAAAGCAGACGTTCCGCCTCCTGTTTTGACTTATAGGTTACATCAGGCACTCTCGTTTTTCTTTCACTTTGTTTTCCAAGACTTATGATAACTCCGATTTTTGTACCCTCCGACACCTCTGTTCCCGCCTTTGTATTTTGGGATATAACATGCCCCTCAGGTACTGTATTACTGTAATCCGAGCCGGCTTTGTATATGTAAAGCTTTGCATTTGTCATGCTTCTTGCCGCATCGTTATAGCTTTTTCCAACAACATTCGGTACTGCTGTATTTTTATTTTCATCAAATTTGTCATTTCCTGTTGATACATATATAAATATCTTTGAGCCTTTTTCAAGCCCTGCGCCATTTTCAAGGATATTTCCTTCCTCATCCGTCTGCCTCGTTATATATCCCGGTGCAATCTCATCAGAGGCTTCCTCGATAACCTCAATGTCAAAACCAAGTGCTTTCAGTAATTCTACTGCCTCCTCCTGCGACAGTCCCATAATGTCAGTCAAATATTCTATTTCCTTGCCTGCGCTTACGGTAATTTCTATAACGGTTCTTTCCTGTATGACCTCTCCAGTCGGTATATTTTGTGACAAAATAAAATCCTTCGGTATTTCATCATCATTTTTTTTGTCAACAATCTGTGTAATCAAATTTCTCTCACTGATGATTGTCTCAGCCTTTTCCAGCTCCATATTTCTTACCTCAGGCGCATACACATATCCCTTTTCCAACTCACCGCTGTCGCTGTGAAATAAGTCTGCAAACTGTATTACCCCTGTAAGAAGCAACACAATAAATGCTGCGATTGCCGTAGAGGCAACCCCCGAGGAAATCTTAAGCCACAAGGGCCACTTACCCACATCCATTTTTTTGAAACGTATTTTGTTTCTCTTTACATCATTTTCAGTTGATAAATCTGCCTCAAATGCCTCCGCTGTCTGCGTCCTGTCCTCAATTCTTAAATTAAGTGCATTCATGATGGCATTTTCTTTATTTTTTGGTATTTTCACTCCCAGCTTTGACGGTGGCACAAGCGTGTCCTTGTTGCCCCGCTCCATGGAATCCTCGGGAGTAACACCTGTTATCATCTTGTATAAGGTTGCGGCACATGCATAAACATCCGTCCATGTGCCCTGATCGCCCCTGCTTCTGTACTGCTCCTGTGGCGCATATCCGGGCTTTACAATAACAGAAAGACTCTTGCTGTGTGTCGTTGTGGCATAACGTGCCGCACCAAAATCAAGAAGCTTTACCTCCCCGTATTTTGTAACAAAAATATTGTCAGGACTTATGTCCCTGTGCAAAATCCCCTCCTTATGGACCTCGCCTAATGCCTTTATAATTGGCATCATAAGATTGAGTGCTTCATCAATAGGTATTTTCCCCTCTCTTTCAAGCTTATCCTTCAGCGTCTCGCCCTCAAGGTATTCCATAACAATGTATGCCGTGTGGTTTGCCGTAAAGCTGTCGAAAATCCTTACAATTCCAGAGGTGTTTCTAAATTTGGCAAGCCGCCTCGCCTCATCCACAAATTTTACGATGCCGTCTGCAAACTGCTCCTCACGCTCTCCCGAGAAAATCGTCACGTCAGAGGCTCCCGTTGCTCTCGTTGCAAATTCACCAGGCAAATATTCCTTTATGGCTACCCTCTGATTTAAAACAGAGTCATAGCCTAAATATGTAACACCAAATCCACCGTAGCCTATAACTTTTCCGACAATATATTTATCTTTTATTGTTGTCCCGGGAACAAGGTGATATGCCTCCTTTGGCGGCGTGCTCTCCTCATATCCGCAGTACGGGCATACATTATATTTTTCATTGTAGGCTTCCATACAGCCCAAACATAATTTTTCCGACATAGCGTTACTCCTTTCAAAAAACATCCAATCCCATTACTCGCTTTTATCCATCAACTCTAACGCATATTTCCTTATATCCATCTGCTCCTCAGGATAAAATACAAGCTTATTTATATAATCATTGACAAGCTCATATTGTCGGTTTGTATTTACAAATGTTTCATATGCCGATTTATTTATTGGTATTGCCGCCCCATTTTCCACATGAAGCTTCTGCTGTGGACCTGCCTCCAGCATATATTTAAACCAAACCTTTGCCGCACGTATTTCCTTCTCATCTGCACTACCGTCAATGCAGTATGTGTCTGTAAATATTCCGTATACTGCTTCCGTTCCAAATGGACACATCTGATAATTTCCTGCAGCGTTTGCATTGAAATCTGACAACTCCATGGCAGATGAAACATAAAATATAATTTCCCCATTTGCAAAAAGCGTGATTGCATTTTCCCCATCATCTGCTATTTTATTTGTCACCGCTTCATTTTCCATATCCGCAAGCATGTTTTCCCCTATTTCGTCTATTTCAATCCCACCGTCCATTCTGATACTACCACCAAGGCTGTTGACATATAAATCATAATAAATCGGATCACAATAGTATTTTCCTGCTTCAAGCTGTGTAAATGCAGTAAGCACAAATTCCTGCATATCGATATCATCGTTACGTCTGACAAACACAACAGGCACATTAAAGCCTAACGGTACTATTTTGGAATTTATAAGTTCCTTTTTGTAATCCTTTAAAAAATAGTAATCACTCATGTTATTTAAACTTTTATATACATCCTCTACCGATGCAGCCTTAGAGATAATGTCAGCGTCCGCAAACTCCTGCTCATATATAGTCGGCATAGTTCCCAATGCATCAGCCTCTTTAAGCCTGTCGGCATATTCCTCCTCAGGGATTGCTTCTGCCACAACAGTAACTGCCGGCTGGTCACGCATAAAGCTTTGGGACATTTCCTCTATCATATGCTCCTTTTCTTCCTTGTCCTCATCCTCCCCATAGCTTACCCATACAGTAATGGAAGCCACTTTTAGCTCAGGGTCCTTTGCATCATAAATCCTAAATGCCGTTAAACCACCAATAAGCAAAAGCACTGCTGCTATGGATATTCCCATTACTCTTTTTCTCTTTCTTTTTTTCAGTTCCTTTTCTATATCAAGCACCTTTTTTTCATTGCTGAGTGCTTTTTTTAGTTCATCAACACTGCGAAATCTAAGCTCACTGTTTAATGCCATGCCCTTCATTATGGTTGTGCTTATGTATTCAGGTATGGCCGGATTAAGCTTACTTGGTGCGTCAAGGTTATCTTCCACCACTCTATTTACACTTTCGTCAGGTAATACTCCCGTGATGCATCTGTATAATGTAGCAGACAAGGCATATATGTCTGTCCAAGGTCCCTGCTTACTTTTAGACTGATACTGCTCTGGCGGTGCAAATCCCGGTTTTAAAATAATAGAGCGTGTAACCTCCTTTTCCTCATCAGAAAATCTTGCAGCGCCAAAATCAATCAGCTTTATTTTTCCACCCTGACAAAGAAATATATTATCCGGGCTTATATCCCTGTGTATGATTCCTTCTCTGTGTATTTGTCTTAAAGCATCTATGATTGACATTGTAATTTCCACTGCCATCTCATAATCAATGGTTCCGCCCTCCTGCTTTAAGAAGTCCTTTAAGGATATACCGTCGAGAAATTCCATAACTATGTAAGCCGTATTGTTTTCTTCAAAGAAATCATCAACGTGTACAATATTGGGATTGTCATGAAACTTTGCCATATTTCTTGCCTCATCAAGAAATCTTGACAGACCTGAAAAATATTCCTTTCTTCTTTGTCCACCATATAAAATAACGACCCTTTCCCCTGGGATTCTCTGTACTTGTCCTGTAGGATAGTATTCCTTAATTGCAACTACCGTGTTTAAATTTTCATCCCATGCCTTATAGGTTATTCCAAAGCCTCCAAACCCCAAAACCGTTCCTATAATATACCTGTCCCTAAGCTTCATTCCCGGATATAAATGGTATATTTCCTTCGGCTTCGTGCCTTCTGCAAAACCACAATATGGACAGACACCGTTTTCATTTTCCTGTCCGTTTGGTATATTAAATTCTTTCATACAATTCAGACATCTTCTGACCATGTCAAGTTCTCCCTTTGTACAAGCAAAAAATTTTTATCACTTAGAATTTATCCCAACCTAAAAGTATCGCCCTTTTTACCGAGCTGTATGATTGTGCCTTTTTCAAGCTCTATAGGCACGTTTTCGTCCAATCTTTTCCCTCCAAGAATGTATGTCCCATTACTTGAAAAATCGGTAACAAGATATTTCCCCGTTGCTGTGTTATACTCAACCTTACAATGTTTTCTACTGATTCTGTCAGAATTTATGACAAGCTGGCATGCCGACGGACTTCTGCCTATTAATATTCCCTGTCCGATTTCAAGGCAGGCGCCTTCATATTCTCCACTTAATCCCATTATTTTCGCGACTATTCCCGATACTTCACTTCCCTTTATACACTCAAGTATTAGTCCAATAAGAGATGTTAAAAATGCAGCAATTGCAATTACAAAAAAAATCCAAAATCCAAGCTTTAATGTATTTTGAAGCAGGTCACGAACAAATCCTCCCGCTCTGTCAAGCAGCGTTGCCTCCACAAAATCTACTAAAAGGCTCTGCCACATTCCACCATCGTCTACCAGCTTGTTTTTTATCGCCTCTATAAGCGCATCCCTAAACACATTCGGCAATATGAACATAATTGAAATAAGCGAAAATGCAGATAAAAGTGAAGATACCATAGATAAAATATATTTCAATTTTTTCTTTAACACACATATTAATATGATAGTGATAGCTGCAAATGTCCATGATGCAATAAGCGCTGTAATGGAAACCTTTTTCATTACAGCTATTTTTTTCAGATCCTTATCCGTTTCTATTTTTATAAGCTTACCCAACAGCCCAATTCCGTTTTTCTGCTTAATTAAATATATTTCTTTATCCTCATCGTCCGCAGAGGTAATTTCCAATATAAGCTCATGATCCTCATACAAGTCTCCAAAATTTTCCTCGAAGGCTTTATTGATATCCTTGTTTGTTACACTAAAATAAGGCATAAACATTGTGCATATGCCAAGCAGCATCAAAACGGAAACTACTATTTCAAATACTATCGTTCTCTTATTCATTTGTTCTCCCTCCACAAATTTTACTCGTTTGTCCATATGGCGATTGCCGAATTGTTATCCATATTTTTTCCTGCACCGTTTGCCTTTACCTCAGCAACCATAAAATCCATCCATTGCTCCACGCTTTCAGCCTTTTTAAGGTATGCCATCATTTTCTTTTCTTCAATAAGCTCCCAAAAGCCATCGGAGCAAAGCAAAAATGCCTGACATTTCCCCAATGGAACACGCTCGGAAATATCAAAGGAATGATTGTTATTCCACGGACTTCCCATTACTCTTAACAGTCTGTTTCTGTCCTCGTGTCCCCGTATGTCCTTTTCCTTTATTTCCCCTGTGCTTACAAGCATCTGCGGTACACTATGGTCCAAGGTTCTCGTCACAACCTTATTTTTATTAAACTGATAAAGGCGTGAATCACCGATATGTGCCCAGTATGCTTCGTTATCACAAATGATTAGGCTTACCATTGTTGTTTTCATATCTGCAAGCTCCACATTTTCCTGCTGATTATGCATTATGTTTGCCTGTGTTTTATTAAAGCATTTTTCTAAGAAGCTCTCGTCAAATTCCTCCACAAACATTTCAAGCGCTGTCTTTACGGCAATGGCTGACGCACATTCTCCCCTTCCATGCCCACCTAAACCATCGGCAAGGGTAAAGCAGTACCTGCCCTTTTCCTCAAGCATACCTACACTGTCCTCATTTATTTCCCGTCCACCTATGTCGGTATAGATTTTGTATGTAACCATGTGGTGTTCCTCGTCTTTCTAATTTGTTTTTATTCATAACTTTAAATCCACTTAACATTTTTCCTACTTATAGTTCCATATATCAGCTCTCAAATCTACTTCTTCTTTCCATTGTATTTCAGTTGCTTCATTAGCAGAAATTGTGTACCTATTCCACCACTCCACGCTATCTCTGATGACACTACAACCTACTTCACTCATAACATTATTAAATTTCTGCCAATCAACAATTGACGCATCCGAAATATCAAAAAAGGAATTTGAATTTGTAACATCATATACGATTGGTTCTCCATTTTCATTATCATAGGGTTCCAAATAGTATGCATCACCCAAAGTCAAATCCCCCAAATTGTAGGTATATATTTGAATAACAAGCTCTGTCGGATATCCTTGTCCCCAAAAACCAATAATTAAATTATTTTTATAAATGAAATATTTGACTACGGTATTTTCTGATGGAAAATCACAGGTAAGCTGTTTATCTGCATTAATATATGTACGGATAAAACAGTTGAACTGTATGTCTGCACTCTCTGCATTTATTAGCAATTCAGGTGTGTCATTGCTATCGAAATCCCATAAAAAACCAGCAAAATAATCGTTTCGTACAGACTCTGTCAGCACAAAATCATTAAAATCTCTTCTCCATCCAACACTGTCATTTAAAGGTTGCCAATCTACACCTTTTTGTCTTGCCTCAACTTTGCCGACAGAACCCGGATTTACTAATTTCTTTTCGCTTTCGTCAAAATCAACAGTAAAGCATACCATCAGATAACTTTCCGGATCTTCGTAATTTGAAATAATAAGCTCATTCAAGCCATCATCATCTACATCACAATACCCATAAAAATTTCTTACTGTTTCATTATATAAAAATTCCGACTCCGTCCCCTCGAATAAATAGCTATACGAATCTATATCCTTTAAATACATCTCAAATGCTTTTTCCCTCGTCAGAACATACCCCTGCATCACTGCAATATCTTCCTCTGAACAGACACCCTCTACCTGTTCTATAAGGGTTTCAATTTCCGAATATTTGCCTTCATTTGCAAGCTGCTCACACTGACCTATGTAATACGCACCCGCCTCATTTTCTATAGCTGTCTTTACTGTTTCAAGCCTTTCCCTATCCTCCTCGCAAAGACATTCATATATACTGCCTGCAAGCTTAAAAACCTCATCCGTTTCATCTGCTTTTTCCACAAGTTCAACATATTCCTGAGCCTTAGCATAATCCTTTTTCTTTATGCTGTTTTCAGCCTCCGAAATATAGTTTTGCCCATATACTATATTATCCATAACAAAAGATACTGTTATTGCCTCATTCAGCTTTTCAGACTCAACATCATATGAACCTACAATTATATTTTTAAATGCAGGTAACGCTTCTCCCACATATTCTTCAAAACTTCCATTTACCTTACCTTCCACATATGCATCTATTTTTTTCTGCATTTCTGCCGTCATAATTTCAAGTGCCTCTGTTTTTTCCTCTAAGGAAAGCTTGGAATATTCGCTGTTTAATGTGCCGTCAGAATCACCGTCAAGGACAAGCTTAACTATGTTTGACACATTATCATTTTTTGAATAGCTAGACTTTTGGTTAGACTTTTCCTGCAAAAAAACCATTGCCACACTATATATGCAAACTGCAAGCATTGAAACACCTGAAAATACTATCATTATTATTTTAAATATCTTATATTGCTTCAATATTCATTTCCTCCGCAGTTAGTCCTATGTAAATGCCTATTCACCATTTCACCGTCATTTACTATACCATTTATTTCAGACTTATGCGGCAGCCTTGCATTTTTTACAGTTAATCTTGCAAAATATAATATCTGATACTATTAATTGAATGAATCATACTGTTCAAACGGTTTAAGCGTACCGATATCCACCCCTTGATACTTCCTCATAATTTCATCTGCCGTTTCTTCATCTATTTGTGTATATAGGGTTTCGTCTTCAAAATCACTTGTTGTGTAAAAATAAGGATTATCAGGGTTCAAATCAAAGTTAAATGCAATGCACTCTATTAGATTTAGTTCCCCTGCGTTTGGTTCAAGCATATAATATACATAATAGGTTCTTGCCGCCCCGCCTGAAGCCAATAAAGAAATTACGCCATTCTCACATATACCATATCTGATACGCTCTCCGCTTTGTGCAACAAGCATCACCTGATTATCCTGATATGTATAAACATCAAATATATACCCTTCATCTCCCACAATCAATTCTTCAATACCATCCAAATTTATGTCATAAAATGTATAGCCTACATCATTAAGCCCTGTTCCCTTATGATACATACACATATAATTAAGCCCGTTTTCCATCAATATATCCATGTCCCATGCTTCTGACAGCGCTCTCTTATATAAATTCAAAATACTGCCATACCTTGTTTCAGGACTTAGCTGCTGTACTGTTTCCGTAGTCTGCTGTGCTTCTGTCGTTTGCTGGGTTTCCGTTAATTGTTCTGTCGTTTTTTCCTGTTCAGTGGTTTGTTCAGAAGGTTGTTCCGTAGTCTGTTCTGTGCTCTGTTCCTCAGTTTCTTTTTTATGCTTCTCGGTATTAGAATTATTCTTTGATGCAATTGCCACAAAACTATATACCAAAGTTCCCAAAATAAATGTAATTGCCATAACCACCATTATAATTTTAAATATTTTATACAGTTTCAATTGCAGATACCTCCATAAACATTCCTATTAAACTATATAATAGTCACTACATACTCCTTGCCTCGCACGATGCCATGTCCTAAGGAATCCACCGCCCCTTGGCGATATCCCTTAGGGCAAATTATATCATCGTTCGTGCTCCTGCAATTTGCTCCTGCATTTATTACACCTAATCCTGCAAAACTGGCACTTGTTCATTTTATCCGTTATGATACAATTTTCATTAATGTCGATTTAAAAAGCATAATATAAATCACAGCACCTGAAAGGAAAAATAAAATGTCAGAATATCGCAGAAGCTATCCAAATATCCATAAAAATTATCAAAAACTTACAATTTTATTTAACATCGGCTTTAGTTTTTTTATTATTCTTTATGTTATGTATATGCTTGGTTGTGTGGCTAACTCTCATTTCGATTATGCTGACATTACGCTTATTGTCGTTTTGTCTTTATCCACACTGGCGCTTATTATATCTAAAGTCTCAAAAATACTTGCCCTGAAAAAAATTTTTTCAAGCTTCACTGCTTCGGAACTGACAAGAATAAATATGGTCATTCAAAACATTAATATAAAAAAAGACACCATTATAACAGCAGACGCCATAATAGGTTCAAATAGGTCTAATCTGATTATATTTCCGGTTAAAAACATTTTATGGGTATATCCGCTCCGCTTGAGACAGGCGTTTTATTAAACGGACGATACAGTATCATCTCTCTGGAGAATAAAACTGACAATGAATATATATATATGGCTTTGGATGCCACAGAAAACAAATATGTGCACATTAATGAATATTTCCCATATTCAATTTCAATGAGAAATATGTCAGATACCAATATCTTCACATTCGATATATGCTCACAGGATTTTGAAGATGAACTGAAACGCTTTAAAAAATATTCACAACTACTGTATAGCCTAAATACATCCCCTAACATATTATCTGCTTCCGATTACTTTGAGGAAAACAATACTGTATATCGGGTTTCTAATTACATAAATTTATACAGCCTGACTGACTATGTTAATTATTATAATACCTTAGACGTTTCAACTATTTTAAACATCTGTTTTTCATTACTGGATGCTTTGTGGGTAATCCATTGCAGAAATCTTACATATGGAAATGTATGCCCGGCAACAATATATATATGTGACAATAATTGCATCAAACTATATTTGGATGAAACCATACCTACACAAATAATATCTGCAAAATTCCTGCACCTGACTTCGGGATTTGCATCGCCTGAATTATGTAAAAATCATGAAAGCTTTATACTTAAACCACAGATGGACATATATTCCTTTGGCGCATTAATGTATTACATAACCACAGGTACTGTTCCTGCTCCTGCCACCTCAAAAGGCTCAAACGGAACCGTTATAGATACAGGCAGACTTAATCCTAATATTCCGCCTGCCATAAATACGGTAATTGAAAAGGCAATGCAGCTTAATATTAAGAAAAGATACAATTCGGTTAATGAAATAAAACAGTTTTTGCTTTCCTCCCTGTAATTACACCCGCCATAATATGCGGCATCTATTTTCCCCAAAACTCCCTGTATCTTTGCCTGACTGTTTTTTCATATGTCCTTCCAAGAGGTATATGGGCATTATTCGACATGCACACAACATTATCACGCAAATATACAATTTCGGCTAAGTTTGCAATATATCCGCCATGCACCCTTACCATGTAGTCGCCCAAATTTTCTATGAGCTTAATAAGGGAAAGATAACATGAATATTTTTTATTTTTCGTAACAATATTTACCTTTCTGTTTTCTCTCTCAATATACAATATTTTTCTCTTGTCAATAAATACGGCAACCCCGTTGCAGGTAACCTTAAGCACATCACTATGTACATTATCCTGAATTTTTATAATCGCCTTGTCTATTGCCAGCGGCAGCATCTTATCCAATTCCGACTTTAATATGTAATAGCAATGCTTTGTTTCATATACACGAAGCGCATATTCAATATAATTTGAGAAATAAATCACTTCACATAACGGAAAGAATTGATTTACCTTATCTACCAAATCAATCCCATTAAATTTGCCATTTTCAAAACAGACACCTATTACCAAAACCTCACAGTCAAATAATCCTTCTTCTATGTCAACAAGCAGCTCCTCTGGTTTATATTCCTTAAAAACAAATAATCCGCTGCAAATTTTAGTCTCGATTACTCTTTCAACCTTTTCAATATCTATTTTGTTATCATCACATATTCCCAGGCGCATCTTACATACTCTCTTTAGTATATTATTTTTTGATGCTATCACAAACACACCCTCTTTTGAGTCAATATTGCATTTATTACATCTAATCTTGCAAAATCAGCATTAGCAAAAACGACATTTTTTTTATTAAATTGAATTCTATCTTGTTTTTTGGGTAATATGCTTTATATGTAAAAATTGACGCTTTAATTGTTATTTTTAGAAGATATAGGATATTAGGACATAAACGCAGATGGATTGAAAGAATTAATTGTTGGAGAAATTGAAGGATTGATTTCAGTGCTTGGCTTATGCATGACCTGTTTCGGTCTCGGATATGCCATCGGCAGCAAAGATAATAATAAGACACAAAAAATAGCCGCCCTCCCGACCAAAGGATGCGGCTATAGCTGTAACTGACTAATTGGGCTAACCGTCTATCGGTAGCTCCTGTTGGGCATCTGTTAGCGCAGATGTCCTTCTTTATGTTTAATATATCACAGTGTCTGGAGTACCACAAGCATTTTTAAAAATTTTGTAAAATTTCAACATTTCCTTGACACACGCATTTATCTATGGTAATATCCCATTAAAGCATATATCTGATTATTTCTTTTATGAATTATATTTCATTCAATTTATCAGCAGGTTTCGGGGACTTCGATGCTTTAGGTTCAGTAGTTTTAATTATGCAAAGAGGTTGTTCGGCTGCTGGTTATGAGGATGGCTGTTAAACCTCCTGCGGCATATGTCAGCCTGTTTTCCAAAGGCAAATTGGGAATAGGCTTATGTTTAAGATAAAGGAGGAAAGCGATTGGGAAGAAAGGATATACATACTAACAATTATTTTGATGACAACATAAGATTTGCAGACCTTATAAACGGCACACTGCATAAAGGCATATATAAATAATTATAAAATTAATCTATTTGATTATCACAACTATGACAGCTTTGAGCAGTTTAACACAGAAGTTAAATCAGTATTTGAGTGTTTACGGTACTCAAACGAGGCTGACAAATTCAAAAGGCTTCTGAAAGAAAATGAAGAACGGTACCGTCATTTAGATATGGAAACAGGGTCACTGATACAGGTACTTACAAAAAACAAAGGACTGTACAAATATCAGGTAGAACCAGAAGGAGGAGAGATTGATATGTGTAAAGCATTTGAGGATTACAGACTGGAAGGCAAACTAGAGGGACGACAAGAAGGACGACGTGAAGGTAAACTGGAAGCGTTGAGAACTTTAATGGAAACATTACATTTATCACTGGAGCAGGCAATGGAAGCATTAAAAATTCCTGAACAGGAACAGGATATATACAGAAAGGCAATATGATATATTGAGCATTACAAGGTTTTATATCTATATGACAAACCAAATTATAAAGCAATACCACGGGGCTGTCACACTAAGAGTATTATAGATATAAATTCTCTTACTGCGACAGCTCCGTTTACTCAAGATAACTACTCTATTCCCTTAACAGTATAATCCTTATCCTCAACTGCCTTTTTCAGCACATCATCAGAAACCTCACTAGAAAGTGTAACCACAGCAGTTCCTTTCTCATGGCTTACCACAGCCTCCGCAACTCCGTCAAGCTCCTCCAATGCCTTCTTAACGGACGCCTCACAGTGTCCACACATCATTCCCTCAATGTTAATTGTTTTTGTCATGTTATTTTCCTCCTTTTTTTCAACATGATTCATTTCATTGTCTGCTTGTGCAACCAAATAATCGGCTGCTTTATTTTCAATACCATATTTGCTCGGCTTAAATAAATTAAGCCGAAGTGCATTTGTCACAACACAGAAGCTTGACAGGCTCATTGCCGCAGCACCAAACATAGGATTAAGCTTCCAGCCAAACAATGGATACCATACTCCTGCTGCAAGTGGAATGCCGATAACATTATAGAAGAAAGCCCAAAATAAATTTTCATGGATATTTTTAAGGGTTTTTCGGCTTAGCTCTATTGCCGTCACAACATCTGTCAGACTGCTTTTCATAAGAACAATATCCGCCGCATCAATTGCCACGTCTGTTCCCGCACCTATGGCAATGCCTACATCAGCCCTTGTCAATGCAGGTGCGTCATTGATTCCGTCACCTACCATTGCAACATAGGTTTTATCATTCACCTTTAAATCCCTGATTACCTGTTCCTTGCCATCAGGAAGAACGCCTGCAATTACCTTGTCAACCCCTGCCTGTCTTCCGATTGCAGCGGCAGTTTTTTCATTGTCGCCTGTAAGCATAACAACCTGAAGCCCCATATGCTTTAATTTCCTTATGGCGTCTGCACTATCCTCCTTAAGCTCATCTGCTACCGCAATAATTCCAAGCAGTCTGTCCGCCGCAAAAATAAGGGGCGTCTTTCCATTTTCTGCAAGTGCTTCTATATCATTTTTTGTCTTTGCATCTATTTTACAGTGCTGTTCAATAAATTTTACATTACCACCATAAATGTATTTGCCGTCAATTTTAGCTTCAAGTCCATTCCCGGGATGGATTTTAAACTCCTCAACCTGAAACCCGGCATCCCTGCTGTTCAAATCAGATGCAGGAACAGCTCCTCCATCCTCCTGCTTCTGTACAAGCTCCACCACAGCCCTTGCAAGCGGATGTTCACTCCTACCCTCCAAAGCCACGGCATAATCAATCAGTACATCCTTTTCTATTCCATCAGCGGGAATAATATCCGTTACCACAGGCTTTCCCTTTGTAATGGTTCCTGTTTTGTCAAGCGCAATAACATTTGTCCGACCTGCCATCTCAAGCGAAACTGCATTTTTAAAAAGAATACCCTGCTTCGCACCAACGCCGTTTCCAACCATAATCGCCACAGGCGTTGCAAGTCCAAGGGCACAGGGACAGCTTATAACAAGCACTGATATGCCTCTTGCAAGTGCAAAGCCTACCGTCTCTCCCGCAAGCAGCCACGCTGCAATCGTCAAAATTGCAATTGCCATAACTGACGGCACAAACACCCCTGACACCTTATCGGCTATCTTCGCAATAGGCGCCTTCGTTGCTGCCGCATCACTCACCATTTTGATTATTTGTGACAATGTTGTATTTGCGCCCACACGGGTCGCCTCGCATTTTATAAAGCCCGACTGATTGATTGTCGCCGCTGAAACCGTATCACCAACAGCCTTATCCACTGGTATACTCTCTCCGGTAAGTGCCGATTCATCTATTGCGCTGTCTCCCTCTATGACAATTCCGTCCACAGGTATGCTTTCCCCTGGCTTTACAACAAATATATCTCCTACCAAAAGTGCATCAACACTTATGGAAACCTCCTCGCCATTTCTTAAAACCGTCGCCTGCTTCGGTGCAAGAGAAATAAGACTTTTTAGTGCGTCCGTTGTTCTGCCCTTAGAATGGGCCTCCAGCATTTTTCCAAGCGTTATGAGCGTTAATATCGTTGCCGCAGATTCAAAATAAAATTCATGCATATACCGCATGACATCATCATTTGTTCCATGTATAACAGCATCTGTCATTGCAAAAAGAGCATACACACTGTACATAAATGATGCGCCTGCGCCAAGGGCGACAAGTGTGTCCATATTTGGAGCACCGTGAACCGCACTTGTAAATCCACTGACAAAAAATTTCTGATTGATAATCATGATAATGGCTGTAAAAATGAGCTGTATCAGCCCCATTGCCACATGATTATCATGCAGTATATGGGGAACGGGCCAATTCCACATCATATGCCCCATTGAAATATACATAAGTGGAAGCAAAAAAATAAGCGATATGATAAAACGTTTTCTTATTTTGGGAGTTTCCTTATCCTTTAACGCCTCCCCAAGACTGCCTGCCATGCCGTTACCTGCTGATGAACCGACATTTTGGCCTCCGTTTGTCAGGCTGTTTGCAGAAGTGCCATCTGCCTGTGCATTCCCTGTTCCACTTCCTCTTACGGCAGCGCCGTACCCTGCCTTTTCAACAGCCTCAATTATCTTATCTGTCGGTGCAGCTCCCTCAACAGTCATTGAATTTGTAAGCAGGCTTACCGTAACATTACTTACGCCCTCCACCTTTCTCACTGCCTTTTCAACGTGAGCTGAGCAGGCTGAACAGGTCATTCCGGTCACCGAAAATGAAGTGCTTTCGTCAGCTTGCAAAAAATCACCCCCTTGCATCACCCTTTATTATTCCTAATATCCCGAGATGCTAAACCTCATTAAATATTAGTCTATCACTTATTATTTGTGCGGGCAACAGGTCTTTCCGTAATGATAAATTTTATCAATATAACGATACCGAAGGTTCAAAGGATTTTACCCAGCCCATGTATGAAGCCTTTGAAATGTGTCTATACTCCATCTGTAACATAAAAAACAGATATTACGAAAGGACGTAACTATGATGATTCTGAAAGAAAAGGAAAAAGCTGCAATCACAGACCTTCAAACCCAGGAGGAAACCTGTATTGAAAAATACGGAAAATATGCACAACAGGCAAAAGACCCTGTATTAAAGAAATTATTTCAAAAGCTGCAGCAGGAGGAGCGAAAGCACTATGATTCACTCGGTCAGGTTTTAAACGGTACCGTGCCTGACAGCAATTGTAACGATTCCGACGGCGCAAATTACAACCCGAAGGCTACCTATGATGCAATGACAAATTCAGAGGATAAGCAGGCAGATTGTTTTCTTGCAACAGATTGTATCGGAACCGAAAAGCTTGTATCATCAGAATACAACACAGACGTGTTTGTATTTTCAAATTCCAAGCTCCGCAAGCTTTTAGCAGACATTCAGATTGAGGAGCAGAACCACGCAGACATGCTGTGGAAATACAAAACTGTAAACGGAATGGCTTAAAAGCAATCAGGGGCAGCCACAAAAAATATTTAAAGTGGCAGCCCCTTATTGCGATTGTTCCCTATAATGCTTCTCCGGATCTGCAAATTTTGTATATTTGCCAATCCACCGAAGATCTATGCTTCCCGTCTCCCCATTACGTTGCTTTGCAATAATGATTTCTGCTGTCTGTGGCTTTGTGGTTGTTTCAGGATTGTAATATTCATCCCTGTATATGAACATGACAACGTCTGCATCCTGCTCTATGGCGCCTGATTCACGAAGGTCAGACAAAACAGGCTTGTGGTCGGTTCTTCCGTCAACTGCACGGCTTAGCTGTGAAAGCGCAATAACGGGAACATTTAATTCCCTTGCTATGTTTTTAAGCGCCCTCGATACATCGGATATAAACTGCTGCCTGGACTCAACAGGTCTGTTTGAGCTCATGAGCTGCAAATAATCTATGATAATAAGCTCAATATTCTGCGTCTGTTTCAGCTTTCTACACTTTGAGCGAAGCTCCGAAACCGTTATCGCCGAATTATCATCAATAAAAAGCGGCGCTCTTGCTATATCGTCCACGCTTTCAATTACCTTATCCCAATCCTCATCGGGCATATTTCCAAGCTTCATACTTTTGGAATCTACCATGGCATCAATTGCAATCATACGGGATATAAGCTGTTCCTTACTCATCTCAAGTGAAAATATGGCACACGGCTTTTTATGCACCACTGCAAGGTCATGTGCGATGTTAAGTACAAATGCGGTTTTTCCCATTGCAGGTCTTGCCGCCACAAGCAAAAGCTCTCCTCCGTGAAGTCCTGTAAGCATATTGTCCAAATCGGTAAAGCCTGTGGAAAGCCCTGTTACCTTACCCTTATTTCTTGCCGCCTCCTCTATCTCGCCGATTACATTCACAACGATTTGGGACACAGGCGTAAAATCAGACAATCCGTTTCTGTTTTGCACAAGCCGAAATATTTTTCCCTCTGCATCCTCAAGAATATTCTCCACCTTGTCGCTGTCGCTGAAGCAGTCGTTTGTAATGCCCTCACTCAAGGTTATCAGCCGCCTTAAAACGGCTTTATCCTGAACAATCTGTGCATGGTTTTTCGCGTTGGCGGACGTTACGACCTCCGACATAATTTCTCCGATAAAGGAAGGACTGCATATATCCTCAGGAACATCCTTCATTTTCAGCCTGTCAGATAAGGTTACCAAATCTACAGGCCGTCCTTCATTGTAAAGCTCCACCATGTTTTCAAACAGTATTCCGTATTGTTTATTATAAAAGTCTTCCCCTGACAATAAATCTGCTACATCTGAAATAACATCCCTGTCCATAAGCATAGCGCCTATCACAGATTTTTCTGCATCATTATTATGCGGTTGTACTCGCCTTATGACGTTCTCATCCATAAAATTTACTCTACTTTCCTTCAACAACCTTAACGCTCATTTTGGCTGTTACCTTTGTATGCAGCTTAATATCGACAATATGTGTTCCAAGGCTTTTTATCGGCTCCTTTAACACTATTTTTTTCTTCTCAATATTATGTCCAAGCTGCGATTTCATAGCCTCCGCAATTTCCTTTGAGGACACGGAACCAAATGTCTTACCACCCTCGCCCACCTTAATGGAAAGGGTAATGCTCTCGTCCTTCATCTTATCGGCAAGCGCCTCTGCCTGTGCCAAAATCTCTGCTGCAACCTTGTCCTCATGTGCCTTTTTCAGCTTCAGGTCATTTAGGTTTTTAGAAGTAGCCTCCACGCCAAGCTTCTTCGGGAGCACGTAATTTCTTGCATATCCGTCGGAAACGTCAACGATTTCATCCTTTTTACCAAGACTTTTTACATCCTCAAGCAATATAATCTTCATATCTATCCCTCCTATATATCTCCTGCCTTATTCATTTCCTCTAAAAGCTCCTTGATTTTAAGTATCGCCTCATCATCCGAAACACCGACAAGCTGTGCGCCTGCAATATTTGCATGACCGCCGCCGCCAAGCTTTTCCATAATAACCTGCACGTTTACATCATCCACGGAACGGGCGCTTATGTAAGACGTTCCACCGTTTTCCGTGACAACAAATGACGCCCTTACACCCTCCACATCTAAAAGCTCATTTGCCACCTTTGCCGCAATGACCGTAGGCGCATCGGAATTTTCAGGTTTCACCTTTGAAAGTGCAAATGCATCCAAATATATCTGTGAATTAACGACACCCTCGGCAAGCTGCTTAAAGGAATACATGTCGCTTCTGAACATCTTTCTTACACGTACAACATCCGCACCGTTTCTTCTCAAATAGGATGCCGCCTCAAAGGTTCTGACGCCTGTCTTTGTAACAAAATTATCCGTATCAATTACGATACCCGCATACATGGCGTCAGCCTCCACAGGTCTTATCTTAACCTTAACGTCTATATACTGCATCATCTCAGCAACCATCTCGCAGGCTGAGGACGCATACGGCTCAATGTAGGATAAGGTTGCGTTCTCAATCGTCTCATTTGTCTGTCTGTGATGGTCGAACACGACAACAGATTTTGCTAGTGCAAGCAAATCCTCACACTCCGTCATGCTCGGTCTGTTTACATCCACAACCACCACAAGGGTCATATCATCTATACTGTTTATCGCCTGCTCGCTGTTGTATATCATATCGTCACCATACAGGCTGTTTCCCTTAAAGCTGCTTATCAGGGGACTGATAGCAGATGTAACCTCGTTTATGACAATATGTGCATCCTTGTTAAAGGATTTTACAAGCCTGTAAACACCGACAGCCGAACCGAAGGAATCTGCATCGGGACGTTTATGTCCCATTATGATAACCCTGTTCTTGTTGTTTAAAAGCTCGGTAAATGCCTGTCCCTTTACTCTTGCCCTTACCCTCGTTGTCTTTTCAGTTCCTCCGCTCTTACCGCCAAAATAAAGTATCTTTTCACCATGCTTTACAACAGCCTGATCTCCGCCTCTGCCGAGAGCAAGTCCCATTGCAACACGGGCATATTCATACGCCTCCAAAAAGCTGTCCGTTTCAGCTCCTACACCGATACTCAGGGTAATCGGTATCTCATTTCCCACATTTATACTTTTTACCTCATCCAATATGGCAAATTTTGTGTCTTTCAGTTGTGGAAGAAATTTCTGCCTGAACACAAAAAGATATTTGTCCTTTTCCATCTTTTTTACTATGGCATCAATGCTTCCCAAATACATATTGATACGTCTGTCAACAAGCGCCTCCACAAGTGAATGGCGAACCTCCTCTGTGCTTTCCATAACCTCATCATAGTTATCTATATAAAGAAGTCCCGCAACTAATTTCTGTTCCTTATTCTCACGCTTGTAGTGATTAAGCTCGGTCACATCAAAGAGATAAAGGGCAATCAGTGCCTCTCCCTTTGTATTTACAACCGCATCTTCATCATCAAACACCTCATCAATTGTTATTCTCTTAACCTCTGCATGATAGCTTGCCCCATCATATTCCAAATTGATGTCCATAAACTCCTTGACATTTGCAATCTCAGACGCAAGCTGCGGGAAAAACATCCCGATATTTTTCCGAATCCGCTTCTTTGAACCCCCACCTATGCGGTCCACAAACTGTTTGTTTCCCCAAAGAATTTTACCGTCAGTATCAAGTAATGCGTACGGTACGGCAAGCTGGTTTAAAAGCTCCTTCTGAATCTGTCCCTGCTCCAGGGCAAACCTCATAAGCGTAGGCATAATGCTTGCCTTTGACACAAAATAAATGATAAATTCCGCAAGGATTGTGACAAATACAGCGGCACATGCGATAGCACCACATTTTTTATCAACAAAAAATAATACGGTGCACATCACTACTAAAATCAGCGATGCGAACATAGGCCGAAGCAAATAATTTTCTAATTTCCTTTTAAGAATTTGTTTGTTGTTCATATTATGCTCCCAACTGTGAAAGTCTCTCCTTTACCTGCTCTAAGGTTTCCGTGTATTTCTTAAGCTTTTCCCGCTCCTCCTCTACCTTGGAAGCAGGCGCCTTGTCAACGAATTTCGGATTTGCAAGCATACCCTCAGCACGCTTTATCTCTCCCTCAAGCCTTGCCTTTTCCTTATCCAATCGCTCTATCTCCTTAGAAATGTCAACAAGCTCTGCAAACGGCATGTAAATCGCTGCGTCATGGATAACAACCGATACCGCATCATCAGCAATACCCGTTTTGTCCTCCTGTATCATAACATCCCCCGCATAGCCAAGCATGGCGAAAAATGTCGTACAATCGGCAAAAATATTTCTTATTTCCTCTTTTTGTGAGACAACATATACCGTAGCCTTTTTGCTCGGCGGAACATTCATCTCACTCCTTATATTTCTGATACCCCTTACAGCCTCCTTAATCTTATCAACTGCAAGCTCGTCCTCCTTGAAGCTGTATTCCTTATTATATACCGGCCATGCGGAAATCATAATGGAATCCGCTATATCTGTCAAGCCTCCCTCGTATACCTTTCCATCCGGCTTTGCATTTGATGCCTCATTTAATGTGACAAATATCTCCTCCGTTACAAACGGCATGTACGGGTGCAGAAGCTTCAGTCCGTTTGTAAGCACCGTCTTTAATGTCCAAAGCGCCGCAGCCTTTGTATCGTCCGCATCATTCCAAAGCCTCGGCTTAACCATCTCAATATACCAGTCGCAAAACTCCTCCCACAGAAAATCGTACAGCTTTGAAACAGCAATGCCAAGCTCGTACTTTTCCATATTTTCGGTAACCTCTGCGATAAGGTCATTCATCTTGGAAAGAATCCATCTGTCCGCGATTGTAAGCTGCTTCGTGTCAACCTCACTTATGTCAGCCTTCTCTATGTTCATAAGAATAAATCTTGACGCATTCCAAATCTTATTTGCAAAGTTTCGGCTTGCCTCCACTCTCTCCCAATAAAAACGCATATCATTTCCAGGCGCATTTCCTGTTACAAGCGTAAATCTTAAAGCGTCTGCACCGTACTTATCAATAACCTCAAGGGGGTCAATTCCATTTCCAAGTGACTTGCTCATCTTGCGTCCCTGATCGTCCCTTACAAGTCCATGGAACAAAACAGTGTGGAACGGAAGCTCTCCCATCTGCTCGATTGAGGAGAACACCATTCTGATAACCCAAAAGAAAATAATGTCATAGCCCGTTACAAGCACGTCCGTAGGGAAGAAATAATCAAGCGCCTCCGTTTTATCAGGCCATCCCAGTGTTGAGAACGGCCAAAGGGCTGATGAAAACCATGTGTCAAGCGTGTCCTCGTCCTGCTTTATATTCGTGCCGCCACACTTCGTACATTTACAAGGTGCTTCACGCATAACCATAACCTCGCCGCAGTCCTGACAGTAATAAGCAGGTATTCTGTGCCCCCACCAAAGCTGTCTTGATATACACCAATCTCTTATATTGTCAAGCCAATTGTAATAGGTCTTGTCCATTCTCTCTGGAATAAGCTTCAGCTTGCCGTTTACAACCGCTTCCTTTGCAGGCTTTGCCATCTCTGACATCTTAACAAACCACTGCGGCTTCACAAGCGGCTCAACCGTAGTTTTGCATCTGTCATGGGTTCCAACCATATGCGTATGCGATTCCACCTTAACCAGAAGCCCAAGTGCCTCAAGGTCTGACACAATAAGCTTTCTCGCCTCGTATCTGTCCATACCCGCATACTTGCCACCAAGCGAATTTATGGTGGCGTCATCATTCATAATATTTATTTCCTCAAGGCTGTGTCTCTTTCCAACCTCAAAGTCGTTCGGGTCATGTGCAGGCGTAATTTTTACCACGCCTGTTCCAAACTCCATATCAACGTAGGAGTCTGCAATAACAGGAATTTCCTTATTTACAAGAGGAAGTATTACCTTTTTGCCTACCAAATCCTTGTATCTTTCGTCCTCAGGATTTACGGCTACAGCAGTATCGCCCAAAAGCGTCTCAGGTCTTGTGGTTGCAATCTCAACAAACCGTCCCTCCTCACCTGCAACAGGATAATTAATATGCCAAAAGAAGCCCTGCTGCTCCTCATGTATAACCTCTGCGTCCGAAATAGAGGTCTGACATACAGGACACCAGTTTCCTATACGTGAGCCCTTGTAGATATAGCCCTTATCATAAAGCTTACAGAAAACCTCCGTAACAGCCTTATTGTTTCCCTCGTCCATTGTAAAGCGCTCCCTGTCCCAATCGGCAGAGGAACCAAGACGCTTTAACTGGTTGATAATACGTCCGCCGTACTCCCTTTTCCAGTCCCATGCCTTTTCAAGAAAGCCCTCCCGTCCAAGGTCATCCTTTTCAATGCCCTGCTCCCTTAAGCTTTCAATCAGCTTTACCTCCGTAGCAATTGCCGCATGGTCCGTGCCCGGCTGCCAAAGGGCATTGTAGCCCTGCATTCTCTTAAATCTTATCAAAATATCCTGCATCGTATTGTCAAGGGCATGTCCCATGTGAAGCTGGCCCGTAATATTTGGCGGCGGCATAACGATCGTAAATGGTTTCTTGCTTCTGTCCACGTCAGCGTGGAAATATTTTTTATTTACCCATTTGTCGTAAAGCCTTCCCTCTATCTCGGAAGGGTTATAATTTTTTTCAAGTTCCTTAGCCATGATGTTAATATCCTCCAAAAATTCCATATTATTTTTCTGTCTCATCTAATTTATTTTCTGCCTCATCCAGCTTAATATTGTAGGATGCAAGCTGATCCTTTATATAGCTTTTCAGTCCGGGATTGGCGTCAATTGCAGCCCGAAGCGCCACATTGGCATTTGTTTTTATCTTATCACAGGAAGCAAGCTTCTCACGTATTTTCTGTCTTCTTACGTTTAAACCATGGGTAATCTCCACCATCTCCCTATGGTCGATAAGCGCCTTTGTCTGCTTTACCCACACAAACGGGTCCATTAGACCAAGCTTTTTTAGCCTTTCAACAAGCTCGTCACAATAAATTCGGTAATCACTATTTGCCTGGGTGTATTTTATGGAATCCCTTACCATCGTATTGTACAAATCCCATTCATACTCAAGCTCCTTTGAGGAATTTATCCTATATTTTTCATATATATAATCCAAGGCATTCGTATTATTGATAAATTTAACCTTAACCTTATTCAACAAGGAAACAGCCCTTTTTAGCTTTGCATCATTTTCAGTGATATCCGTTTTAAAGCCGAGATACCTGACGTATGCAATAACAAAACAAAGCATGGCAAAAAGACCAACTCCAAGACAATATACGGTAACATTCTTTTTTGTGGCAATGGAAACGATAAGAAGAATACCTACAACCACAAGAAACAATGCAAGAATAGCAGCGATAGCCCCTCTCGTTCTGGAAATATCTGCCGCATATTCCGTATGCAGATATTTGAGATCCTCCTTCTCTCCCTCAAGATAGCTCATATCATTTTTAAGCAGCGTGTCCTGCTGCTCCATATCAATCAGCTTCCGTATTGTATCAGGCACGCTTTTCTCAAGAGAAGCTATTTTATTGTAGCACTCCATGGACAAAAGATTTTCTGATTTCAGGTATGTCTGTCTGTTATCGTCAAGCATTTCTATTTTTCTTGCTGTGTCTTCCAAATCATTTTTTATACTTTCCGGCAGCTCCTCCAAGCGCTGTATATCAGTAAGATAGCTTGTGACAAGCTGATATTCCCTTTTCATGTCCTCGGCATAATATGTTATGTCAATCAGTTGCTCGCAAAAATCCGCCGCATTTTTTCTTTCATTTTCCGATGCTCCGCCGCTTAAGCTGTTATAAAGCTCGGAATTAACGCCAGGGGATGGCACTCCTTTTTTTGATGGGGCGTTTTCTTCCTCCTGTGGCTTCTCCTGCAGTTTTTTCTTCTTTTCCTTTTTTAAGAAAAGACGTCTTGCAGGCTTTTTTTCCTTCCAATCAGCCTCAGCTTCCCCAATATCCTCCTGATTTGCTTCGATATCTTCTTCATTTAAATATTGTCTGATTCTATCGATTAACCCCATTAAATTGCCTGCTCCCTAAACTCATCCTTTAACTGACCTAAGATTATGTCCATTCTCTTGTCATAATCTATCATATCCTTGTTCATTCTGTTATAAACAGCCCTCTGCAGCATGGAGTAGATCGTCATTTCCCTGACATCCTCATTTGAATCTCCTATCTCAAGCATAAGATTTTCAAATTCGTCGTCATCAAAATCATATCTTCTCATTTCCTGTCTTATATTGGCAGAATCATTCCCCGCCGCAAACACAATCAGATAACCTCTTAAAGACTCCTCATTATGATTCAAATCATAGGCAATCTTGAAATAATTTTTTGCATCCTCAATATCAAGATTGTTTGCTGCTGCAACAGCACGGTTATGGTAAACATTTCCCAGAAATGTGTTATCATTTATTCCCTCTGCATTCTCTAATATATCATCATAGATGGATGCCGCCTTAATATACCTTTTATAGCCCAAATATCCGTCCGCCTTAAGCTTTTTCTTTTGATGCGATGACAGCTTTCTGTACTTTTGCCATGCCTCGACATAGGTTTTAATCTCCTCAGGCTCATAATAATCACCCTCGTTCAATATCTCCACGAGCAGGTCCTGGGCATACGAGGTTTTGTTTGAAAGCGTGGCAAGCTTTGACGCAAGCGCCGGCATATTAAGCTCATCCCTTATCCAGTCAAACAGGCGCTCGGAAAGAGAGGATTTGCTTATCAGAACCGTATTGTTATAGATATAAAAACACAGCTCCTCATAATTATTTATCTCAACCTTTGTATTCAGAAATATAAACGGATGAGATGCTTCCTTTGACGTACATAAAATTATTTTCGACATTAAACCTCAAACTCCTTACGATAAACCTTGTTGGTTGTTGGAAAAAGCTTTCCAAAGCCAACGTCCTTAATGATTACTGCTCCTCTGTGGGGATCCTCAAACTCAACCTCAATGGAAAATTTTGAGGTCTTGTTCGGTCGTTTCGGAATGCCATGCAGCTTGACCGTTTCCCTTATTTCCTGCTCTGTCCTTCTGCTTCTGTAAATAAGCGTAATGATGTCCGTATCGTCAAGTATGACATTTATTTTTCCCTTTATGTTATACCACTGTCTGCCGCCTCTTGCCACAGGAATGAAAATGTCCTCCTCATCTCCGCTTGAAATCCCGATATCAAAAATAACATTTTCCTTTGTCTCTACAAAATATTTATTGTAAAATTCCTCGTACTCGCCGCCCACTGCCTTATAGCAGGCGCCCTTTGTATAAATATTCTGTCCTGCAAAAACCCGTCTTCCCTGACATAAGGTATTGCGTGATTTATTCATCCAGTCCTCAGAAAAACCAAGTCCCGTGAGGAATACAGAGGAAATATGCGTCTTTTTCATCTCTGCATCTGCAATCTTTGCAAATGTATTGTCCATGAGAATGTCATCTCCCGTAAAAAGAGCCATATTGAAGTCCTTGCTGTAATCCATATGGGTAACGCTTATTACAGCAGGCTCCTTTCCTCTTGATATATCAATTCTATAGTAATGCAGACCGTCTACATTATAATCAAAAAGTCCCACGCTGTTTATCCATAGCTCACTGCTTTGGTTAAATATATAGTATAAGCCGCTGTCCAAATGGCTTGTTATGCTGACATCGTCAGAGGAAATATTAAGCTCACGGTAAAGCCCCGACACAACCTTAAAAAGGTTTTTGTTATACTCCGGCAGGGTGACAACAAGCTTTTTTACCGTAGCGCCCTCATACCGATATAGGAAAGAGTCTATGTGCATTTTAAGCATCATAAGAAAAAGCTGCCTGTAGGTATACATTATGCCGTCCACGTCAACCATTTCCTCATTTGCGGCATTCTTATAGAGCTCGTCGAGAATGATACCATCCTCCTTAAAACGAGCCTCCGATGCCTCTGAGCCAACATACCAGTCTCCCGTGTCCTTACTGAAAAACAGGATGTTTGGCATCATGTATGTTTCTTTGTTATTTAACTGGTTTACTGTCTCAGGCTCACGCTTTATGTCATTGTAAAAGCTTATCTGCGTTGAGTCCGGACACAAATCCATTCCAATATAATATGCCTCTGCCATAGTGCCTCCTTACAAGATATTTAAGTTTTCTTCAAAGAGATGAACGGTGTTCAGATAAACATCAAGTGCCTCGAGAAGCTCATTATCCTCACGCATCTCCTGATTGACAAGCATGCTGTTGATAACCTCAAACCTACTTCTGCCCTTACGGTTAAACGCCTTCGTCTTGAGCACCTCGCTCTCAACCACATAAGCGCGTCCGTCAATATCGTCATCTATACTATACACAAGTCTTTCGCCATGGAAAACCACAAATTCCTTAATGTAAAGCCCCGGTATCATCTCGTCAAGCCGCTCTATCCGATAAGCCAAATTCTGACGGGAGCCTGTATCAAAGGCATATCTCACCGTAACCTGCTTTGCCGCATCAGTCTTATAGATAAGATACGTTTTCAGGAATACATCCTGCGGAAGCTTGATAAACGACCGGAAGCTCTTGTAAAACGGCAAAAGCTTTCCTGCATCCATAAATTTTCCTACGGTTTCCGATATCCACTCACGCTGGTCGTCAGTATATCTGTCCTGTCTGGAAAACTGTGATATAAGCGCCATCTTCGATATTTCATCATCGATATTGTTCTTTTGGATTTCCTGATATAAGCAGTCAAATATACTTCCGGGCGTCTGCACATCCTTTATCAGGAAATTGTACGCCGCATACCTAAGAAATGCCTTTACAACAAGTCCTCTGTTTCTGCCTGCATAATACGCAGTAAATATATCGTATATATACTCAACATTTCCCTCTGCAAACATCATCTGCGCCAAAGTATTTTCGGCTAAGAAAGAAACATCCTTTATTCTGTTTCTCGCAGTTTTAAACAGTGTTGCAAGCTCCTCCAAATCGCCCTTAAAATTATTCATGACATAGACAAGGATTCTCTCGTTTGTCTTTCCCATCTTGTAAAGATGAACGCATATTGCAAGCAAATCCTCATTTAAAAATCCGTTTGAATCCTCAACACCGTAGTCTGCAAGCTGATAAAGCTCCTCGGAATCAATCTCGTCAAAGCCGTAAAGCTTAACAGCCTGAAACGCCTTGTCAAACAAATTCATGTCTACCATGTATGCGATAAGCGTTCTTGCATTGGAATGATTTAGGTACTCAATATCCAGCTTGCCGAGATATTTTGTAAGCACATCCGCATCAAGATTTTCATGGTAATATTCTATTATGTTAAGGTACGCCTGCTGCTTATAGTAATAGGAAATACGGTCACAGTTTACAATGTCTCTTGCAGCGTTTACCTCCATTGCGCTCTTGTAGGTAAAGTTTCCTATTTTCTCATAGTTGTAAAGCAATACTCTGTAATCTCTCGGACTGTATTCACAGCATATCGGAATGTATGCCTTCTCGTCAACAATCCTCTCAAGCCTGTAAGGAATGGACCCTGCATACCTGTTTCCCTCACTGTCCTCAAATATAATGGAGGCAGTATTTGAGAGAATTTCCACATATGCCTCGCCGTCAACGATTGGTACTCTCTGTACCTCCTCAATCTCCCTGTGTGTTACGATAACCGCTCTTACCTTCTTGTTGAAGCATACAAGCTTACGCCTAAATATGATGTTGATAAGCTTTCCTGCATAGAGAGGGCTTACGGAGCCAGGCTCCAAAAACTCATCATAAAGCACGGTAAGGTCATCACTTACCTCGCCCTTTATAATCATGTTCTCCATAAAATCCTCCATGGTAGTACAATACTCATGGTAGACCTTTAAATGCTGTGCCTTATTGTATATAACATTTGCATAAAGATAAGCAAGCTCCGTCTCCGAAAGCGTATTTTTGTAATTCAGGTACATAAGCACAGATGTAGGAATAACGTCATATCGTGAGAAGTTCATACTCTTTACAAAGCATTCATTTAAGCCTATGAATTTCAGTGAGTTTTCAACTGCGTCATAGTAAAATCTGTGATATTTATTTTCAAGCTTATTTGCCCCAATGAGCATTGAGCAGATGCTCTTTAACACCTCAATATTTTTATTCTTGTCGTAGATTGCCTCCAAGATACCGAATATCTGTGTGTCAAAATTTTTGAAGGAGCCTGCAAGCCTTATAAACTCATTTATAACCTCATCTGATATGAATTTATGTCTGATACCCCATCTGATTGCGGTAATTTCAAATCCTGTAATCTTCTTTAGAAGCAGAGGATTATTGTTAATCATCTCACAAAATTCAAGGTACATAATCGGGCTGTTATAGCCATCATCATAAAGATCCCTTATCTCCTTGTACAGTGCAGGCTGATCCTGCACATAGGAATCATCAATAAACATAAGAAGCCAGAAATAAAACATTTTTTCTTTCTGTGTCCTGTAATTTCTTCTTATCATGTTTTTTGCATGCTCGATAGAACCGGAGTCCTTTTTAACCATAGCTTTAAGGTAAGCATAATAGCACTCCTGCATATTATCCATGTGGCTGTTGTCCACATCTGCCTCTATCCGCAAAAATTCCTGTTCTACCTTTTCCGTCTCGCCCTGCATAATATTCATATGCATGGTTCCAAGCCTATATAAATCCTCCTCAGGAACATATCTTGCAAGATTGCCAAATGCCATAAGGGACGCTGACACATACTCCCTTATCGTCATCCTGTCCATGCGGTAATCAAGGTATGCGTTTATCAGCTTCTGCATATTTTGCTTTATCATATGATTTTTGTTTGCAGCACGCGGAGAAACATGGGTCTTTGTCTGTGGTCTTGAAAGGTTAATCTCCACCTCTATCTGCTGGTATATATTTTCAATGATAAGCTTTCCGGTATTGACGCCGTCAGGAACGTTCTCCGGAGAAATAAGCACGTCAAGGGAAAAGAGATTTCCACAGAAATCCCCGCTTAAAATATTTTTCTTGGCAGGTATGATGAAATCGTCAAGAGACTTTACCCTTGAATTTGTGTAGCCCCACGTATTTTTGCTTATGTTAATTGATATTTTTGAAAGCTCAGTAGGCATTTCAACATTTATCTTCGCCTTTGATACGGATAATGTAAGCGCCCTCTTTTTGTGTACATACACCAAAAACTCCTCAAGCGCCTGATTGACGGACTGGCTTTCAAGAAGGCTTCCGTATATCTGCTTTATGAGCGGATCCTTATCAATAAACGTTCTCTTGAAATCATCCCGCACGAAAACCTTTACAGCCTCCGTCCAATTGCTCTCGGCAAGGGTTGCAAATTTGAACAAATCATCTATTTTCTGATCCCCGTACTTAACATACGGCGTTGTTATATCTATGTCGTACGGTATCTTATATTCTCCACCGTCAGATATAATACTGATATGACCCTTATAGTTTTTTCCCGCCTCAAGACAGGTTGCGTCAAATGTATACGTGACATCAAACTTCCTGTTTATGTATGTGTGGTTATCAAACCGTATCATATACCTGCTGTCGTAAACCATCGCCTTAATAACATGGTCATTCGGACTTGTCACACGAAAGCTTCCCGTATATGTCGTACCGGTTTCTATGTTTAGTTTTAAAAACTGTTCGGATATTTCAACCTCTGGTCTGTCCAGTTGAAATTCGCCTTTTGCATAATGCTCAACAATACCCTTCATATGTTCCTCCATAGCTTTTGGCTATACTTATGTATTTATGTCTAAAGCAAAATTTTCTTGATATTATCTGCTATGATGCTATAATAAAATATAACTAAATCTGATAATACAGAGTACATTATAACAAAAACAATCCAATTTTAAAAGACATTTGGGGTTATTTATCAAAAAGTTATTTTAGGGGGTAAAATATGGCTAATTCTTCTTTACGCATCGGACAGTTTGATACGGTTTTATACAACGCAAATCTAAATCCCATGGGTGTTCCCGACTCCGTGAAAAAAATTTTATCTGAGAGCATAGACGGCATCGGAAGATACCCGGCAGACTATTATCCCGGTCTTAAAAAAGCCATATCGGCATATACGGGCTGTGATGAAAAACACGTTGTATTAGGCAGCGGCTCCACGGATTTAATCAGACTTTTTATCTCGCTTGTTTCCCCCAAGAAGGCTTTGCTTCTTACTCCTTCTGCAACAGAATACGAATCGTCGCTTTCCATATACGGCTGCGAGACAGATTACTATGCACTGTCGGAGGAGGCTGATTACAGGCTTGACATTTCCGATTTCACTTCAAAACTGGACTCCTCATACGACATGATTATTCTCGGCAATCCGAACAATCCTACGTCACAGATTATAGCACGTGAGGATATGAAGGTCATTGCCGATACCTGCAAGGCACTGGACATATTCCTATTAATTGATGAAATGTACATCGAATTTACTGAAAATTACAGGGAGCTTACAAGCACTGCCCTTTTATCCTCCTATGACAATATTGCAGTTTTAAGAAGCATATCAAAGTTTTTTGCCGTTCCGGGACTTCGGGTAAGCTACGGCTTTGTTGCCAATGAGGATTTATTAAATATGGTAAACATTATTTCAACACCTAATTCCATTTCAACACTAACGGCGATTGCCTGTACTGCGCTTCTCAAGGATAAATCCTATATAGAGGAATCAGGCTCGCAGATTTTCACAGAGCGAAATCTGATTTACTCCGCTATGGCGACAAACAAAAATGTAAGGCTGTTTAAGCCTTATGCCAATTTCATGCTCATTAAAATTTTAAAGGAGGACGTAACTGCGGGACGTCTTGCTGAAGCCTGCAACCTCAAGGGCATGGTAATACGAAAATGTGACGACTTCAGAGGGCTTGATGAAAAATACGTCCGTTTCTGCTTCATGAAGCCCGCCCAAAACGACCTGCTTGTAAATACAATGCTTGAGTTGCTGTCCTAAGGAGGGATCTGCGCAGCGAGAGGATGCCTTAGGGCGAACCTACGAAGCTTTTGTGTTCGCTATATTAAGAGGGCTGTCATGGTAAAGATTGAAGGCTCATAGTTGTCTACCCATGACAAGCCCTCTTTTATTTTGTATTTTTACAACCTGTGCTATCTAAGCATATTAAGATATTTTGCTTTT
>JAMPFU010000070.1 GCA_023664385.1 Clostridium sp.
TTTCCAAATCCTTTGCTATATTAATTCTCCGTCTTAAATCCATTACACGGGGGATTACTACACAAAGTAAAACCACCAGCAAGACGCCGATTAACAGCAGATTCCGCAGCAATGTTTTTTTGTTGATTTTAATTTTTTCTTTACTCATTTCTATATTCTCCCAAAATTGCCTCTCCATATGACTTCTCATTAAAAGGCCAATAGTCCCCACACATACGAGAATTAGCAAGCCAGTCATCATCAGAGAATTCTTTTGTTGTAGTTGGAATTCTTACACTTACATATTGAACAAACATATCGAAATCTGCATTATCAAGTATTTTGTTTATTTCTTCAATTTTTTCGTTTCTCATTTCCTCAGGCATATCAACGCCAACCACCAGCCCGGGATACCCCCCGGCAAAGCCAACGAAGCGGTACCCTACAGCTCCTGCCCGCTTATATCCTTCAAATGTCGTACAATCATGTGTCAAGACAATTCTTTGCTCCGGACATTTTTTCGCAATATAATATTTCATTCCCGGAAAGTTATGTTCAAAATCTACAACAGCTTCAAAATATAAGACAGCTTCATCAGCATAATATTTTCTGGCATATGTATCGTAAATCACGGTACCATCTTTTGTTGCATATCCCTTTCCTAAACATTCATCCTCTTTACCAACAATATAAAAAACATACAAATCATCTTCAGGCGGTTCGGGACCAAACCATAAATACTAGTCTTCTTGTAATTCTGCCTTGGAAATCGGCTCCATATCACATACTACTTTAACAATTTCAGCCTCCGTGTAGACACTTTCCAAATCCTTTGCTATATTAATTCTCCGCCTTAAATCCATTATGCGGGGGAGCACCACATAAACCAAAACCACCAGCAAGGCGCCGATTAACAGCAGATTTCGCAGCAATATTTTTTTGTTGATTTTAGTTTTTTCTTTTCTCATTTAGTTTTTCCTCCATTACGTCCTCCAATATATCTCCCCAAAAACCATTTTCAAAGGGTTCATATACCATCTCTTCATGCTCAAAAGAAAAATAATCATATTTTTCTGAAACATCCCCTCTCATGCGATAAAAAGATACATACATATCAAAATCCGCATCCTGAAGTATTTTCTTTATTGCCCTCATTGTCTCTACTCTTTCTTCCATTTCACCAGGAATGCCTACCACTACTCCCGGATAACCATGCCTGGTAAAAAGACTACCGGGCCCACCTCCCCCTCTTGTATTTCGGTAACCGTCAAAGGTTGTGCATTCATGTGTCTTTACATATCTGTCTATATCACTATTTTCTCGCCTAATATAATAATCAAGCTCAGGAAAATTATGTTCAAAATCAACCACATCTTTAAAATACGAAGCACTCTCATCACTATAGTACAGACCGGCATATGTATCATAAATAACCGTTCCATCCTTTGTTGCATATCCCCGTGCGCAAAGAAAAGCATCTTTCTCTCCTGTTGTATATCCCTGCATCCAAGAATAATCATCTTCTGAGCCTCGAACATAAAAATAATATAACCCGTCTTCAGGAAAAGCATCGCCAAACACCTCTCCACGTTTTTCCAAATCCGATTTGTATGTAGGCTTCTTATCACATTTTACTTCGACAATCTTGATACCCGTGTAGACACTTTCCAAATCCTTTGCTATATTAATTCTCCGTCTTAAATCCATTACACGGGGGATCACCACATAAACCAAAACCACCAGCAAGACGCCAATTAACAGCAGATTCCGTAGCAATATTTTTTTGTTGATTTTAGTTTTCTCTTTTCTCATTTATTTTTTCTTCCGTTTTCTCTTCCAATATTTCTCCCCAAAACCCATTTTCAAAGGGTTCATATACCATCTCTTCATCCTCAAAAGAATAAAAATCATATTTTTCTGAAACATCCCATCTCATGCTATAAAAAGATACATACATATCAAAATCCGCATCCTGAAGTATTTTCTTTATTGCCCTCATTGTCTCTACTCTTTCTTCCATTTCACCAGGAATGCCTACCACTACTCCCGGATAACCATGCCTGGTAAAAAGACTACCGGGCCCACCTCCCCCTCTTGTATTTCGGTAACCGTCAAAGGTTGTGCATTCATGTGTCTTTACATATCTGTCTATATCACTATTTTCTCGCCTAATATAATAATCAAGCTCAGGAAAATTATGTTCAAAATCAACCACATCTTTAAAATACGAAGCACTCTCATCACTATAGTACAGACCGGCATATGTATCATAAATAACCGTTCCATCCTTTGTTGCATATCCCCGTGCGCAAAGAAAAGCATCTTTCTCTCCTGTTGTATATCCCTGCATCCAAGAATAATCATCTTCTGAGCCTCGAACATAAAAATAATATAACCCGTCTTCAGGAAAAGCATCGCCAAACACCTCTCCACGTTTTTCCAAATCCGATTTGTATGTAGGCTTCTTATCACATTTTACTTCGACAATCTTGATACCCGTGTAGACACTTTCCAAATCCTTTGCTATATTAATTCTCCGTCTTAAATCCATTACACGGGGCATTACTACATAAAACAGCAGCAATATCAATGCACTAATCGGTATTAGATACTTAAGTAAGGATGATATACGGAACTTTTTTCTGTTTTTTTCTTCACTCATATTTTCAATCCCCCCAACTAATATTAATTACCCTGTATAATTTCATAAAACTCTTTGTCATCATGTTCCTTCAAGTAATCATGACACTCCTGAAATACTTCCATCGGATGCTCAAGCAGATACTTCGAATTCAAATTGGTGTTACCTATTAAATTGCCAATTTTTTTTGTGTTTTTACCGGTATCTATATATTCATATATAGATACACTTACCTTGTTATCATCATACAAAACAATTTGCCCACAGCAATCAAATATATATGCAATATCCCCTATTTCAAGATTTTCAAATGCATCATTGATAAACGCATAATTTCTTTCATTTTCATAAATATCCTTCACAAGCCCCATTCCAAATACGGCAAAACCACCACCCGGAACACTTCCCAAGGCAGTACTGGCAACCTCCGTTCCAATATTTTCTCCTACAATAGACGTAGAATATGAAGTTAATTCCTTTAATGCATAATTCTTCAATGTTTCATCTAAAAATATATTAAAAGCCTCACGTCTCAATGTATTACTGACCGTTACTGTATGAGACTCTAGAGCTGCCAAAGAAGCATCCGTGCCATACATAAGAGAATTATATGTAACCTTCAAATCCGCAGCAGGACCAAAGTCCACATCGCAATATTTAAAGTTAAAACAATCACTTTTATCCCACGAACCATAAAAGGAATGTATTTCGTCCAATGTATGAGCCATTGTTATTTTCTGAATAATTTTATCTCTTTCGTTAGTTAATGTATCTTTAGATGTTTTATCTAACTCTCCGTATCGAAGCATGGCAAGCAGATTTGTCTGATAGACATTCGCCTGCCTGCAAACACCATCTATTTTTGCCGAATCAAGCGTCAACATGCATTTATCGCGAAAGGTTATATCATCTATTCTATGCCTTGAAGACAATGTTATCCATTCAGCTTGATCTACATATTCAGGCACTCGGCACATTATAAAAAACTCATTCATTTCATCTTCATTCGCATTCATATATGCATATGCTGCCAGCATATATTCTGTATCAGAAATAAAATCCGCATCCTTTGAAAGAATCTGCTTAATCAACTCCCAGTCGATTTCTCCCGATTCCTTATAAACACTGTCTCCTATAAAGGATAACAATTCATCTTTCCATGACATATCTCCAACAATATATGTATTTGTAATAATATTAAAAGACGTAGTAATTTGATTTATCCCTTTATTTGCACAGTCTCTAAATGTATTCCCGTTTGCAAATAAACCGCTCAGCTTTTCAGATATACTAAGCAGCAGCTCGCCACGCCTTTCCCAATATGCTTTATCTTCAACAGCATCGTCAGCCAAATTTTCATAATGTTTATAGGTGTAATAGCATAAATCAATATATATTATCTCATAATTTTGGGCATTCATATACTCGGAATACCAATATCTTCTTTGGGATAAATATCTATCATAATCAGCCTCTGCCTGTCGTATCTTTTCCAATATCTCCGTTCCGTCTAAAATATCACTCCCAAGCTCGGAATCAAGGACTGCAATAAGTGTGTTGCTGTCATATTTGTCCAATTCGTTTGCATAGCATAATGCATCAAAAACAGCCTTATAGTTACTCATCTGCAACTGAAAGCCTGCAATGGCGTTGCCCTTTAACCCATCTTCCTCACACAACATATTAATACGATTTGACAAAAGAATATATGACGCATTTTGATAGTCATAATTTTGCGTAATCAATGCACACTGCTCCTTCAGTTTTACCGGATTAATTATCATTCCGTCTATCATCCCAAGTTCCATATTATATTCCTCCCCACACTGATAAAACATCTACAGTTTTCAAGGTGCGAAAGTGCTTTTTTCTTTATTGCGTTTTTTCATACGTCATTTGACACTATCCACTGATAACTGTTTATAACATCATAAAATTTACCTGATACTTTATTTGTATTTTATTATATCATGTTCTTTTTTAATTTTCATCAGGATGGCAATTTTTGCAGTATAAAATACCATTTTTGCAGTATAAAATCCTTCTTTTATTTTTAATGCTATTTTTTTGTTGTCATTGCGTTTAATCAGCAGCCTTCTGTATCAATAATTTGTTCCATTTGGTGTAGCACATAAAAAGGCTGTCGCACTAAGAATATTTATATCACAATAACCAAAAACATCTCCCATCGTTGTCGAAAGATTTTTATATTATGATATAATTTTTAGTGCGACAGCCCTTCATAAAATGTTTTTTATTGAACAATAAAGTTTTTCATCTAACTTCATGCCATCATTTTATTCTACCGTTACTGATTTGGCAAGGTTTCTTGGCTTATCAACGTCAAGCCCCTTTGCCTCAGACGTGTAATATGCGATAAGCTGCAAAATTACTGCCGTTGCAAATGCAGTAAATTCCGGTTCAAGCTTTGGAATCCGAATGTGCTTATCACATATGGAAGGGTCATTTACCTCCTCGTCCATGCTGACAAGCACAACGTATGCGCCTCTCGCCTTTACCTCTCTTATGTTGGATATAACCTTGCCGTATACATCCTCCTGTGTTGCAAGCGCTATTACGGGAACATTCTCTGTTATAAGCGCAATGGTGCCATGCTTCAGTTCTCCCGCCGCATATGCCTCCGCATGTACATAGGAAATTTCCTTCAGCTTTAACGCCGCCTCAAGACTCATGGTGTAATCAAGTCCCCTGCCTATATAAAAAGCGTCAGGGGCAAGCTTAATATGGTTTGCTATCCTCTTTATGTTGTTTGCCATTTTCAGGGTGTCCTCAATAATGTTAGGGGCATTGATAAGCTTTGTCATAAAATGCTTTGCTTCCCCCTCACTGAGTATTCCCTTTACCATTCCCATTTTGCAGGCAATCAGGTACATTGCCGATACCTGTACCGTATATGCCTTTGTGCTTGCAACGGCAATCTCAGGACCCGCATGGGTGTAGAGAACATAGTCGCTTTCACGGGCGATTGTTGAGCCCTTTACATTTACGATTGATATAACCCTTGAACCGTTTTTCTTTGCAAGCTTCAATGCCTCAAGGGTATCTATGGTTTCTCCCGACTGTGATAAAACAATCGTGAGCGTGTCTTTATCAATAATCGGATTTTTATATCTAAATTCTGACGCTATCTCCACCTGCACAGGTATACGGAGCTTATTCTCTATCACGTGTTTTCCTACCATGCCCGCATGCATTGCAGTTCCACATGCAACTACGGTAACCCGCTTACAGCTGCGCAGTACCTCATCATCGATGCCATCTTCGGAAAAATCAGGCAGACCACCGCTTACCCTTGGTGCAACCGTATTTCTGATTGCGTCCGGCTGCTCATAAATTTCCTTCAGCATAAAAAATGGGTAGCCGCCCTTCTTGGCACTGGCTATATCCCAGTTTACCGAAAGCATTTCAGGCTTTACCTCATTTCCTTTCATGTCCCTTACGTCAATTCCGTCCTTTGTGAGCGTAAGTAAATGATATTCAGGCACCACAAAATATTCCTTGGAAAATGCAATCACAGCCGTAAGGTCTGATGCGATTACAGAGCCTTCCTCTGAAGCTGTCGCAATAAGCGGGCTTACATTTCTTATGGAAAATATAGTGTCCGGTATGTCCTGAAACATAATACAAAGTGCAAATGCACCTGAAAGGGCGCCTACGGTTTTCTTTATGGCTTTTACAGGGTCACCCTCATAAAACGTATCAAGAAGCGCTGCAACAACCTCCGTATCAGTTTCCGATATCAGCTTTCCACCAAGCCCAAACTCCGTTATAAGCTGCCTGTAATTTTCAATGATGCCGTTGTGTATCAGCACTACCTGCCCGCATCTGTGTGGGTGGGCGTTTGCATCCGTAACGCCTCCATGGGTCGCCCATCTTGTGTGTCCAATTCCACAGCTTGCAGGGTTATCATCCTCCTCACAAAGCTTCCTAAGCTCAGCAACCTTGCCTGTACGTTTTTTTACAGTAATTTTTCCATCATGCAAAAGTGCAAGTCCCGCACTGTCATAGCCTCTGTACTCAAGCTGCTCCAATCCGTCAATGATTATATCCTTTGCCGGCTTATTGCCGGTAAAACCTATTATTCCGCACATATCATTTATTCTCCTTCATTCTTAATTCAAGACGCACTTATCCCATGTTTATCTATATGACAAAATATTATAGTTTATTTCAAAGCTTACAAAACTATAAAACATCATATGCCGCACGTCCTTATATTATTCAAATTTCATTGTTACGGACAAAGTGCCTTCAACATACTTTATTTTGCCACTGCTTTAATGGCACTTTGAACAAGCATAATTAACGAACGCACATATGCTGACAGGCTTCTGAAAGCTTATATGCTACGGCTGATTGCTTGGCTTTGTTTTGAGGTTACCCTCATATTTTACCTTGCATGACACGCTCAGCTGCGCGAAAGAGCATCCGCCGAATATTTCGATAACTCTTTACCTCGTCGACCTAACATGTGAAAATCCTCACAACCAGCTTAGGTACATGGCGCTAAGGTTCTTAACCTTTCGAAATCTGCTTCCTCCAAACAAACAGACACCTCATTATACCATGCGTCGTATATGTAAGTAAAGAAAAAAAGAGGGGCTGTCGAGTTGGGATTTAAGGCACACATAAAATTACACTGACAAGCCTCTTTTGTTTTGTATTTTTATAGTTACCGGCTATCTTTAGCATATTGATATTTTGTCTTTTCTATTATGTGGGGCACGGACTGCTGTCTGAGTGCACAGCCTTATGCTGCCAAACGGTATGTGTATTTTGAATTGCAACTTTTTAAGACCGCAAGAATACCTCACATTTGAAATTTGCGATGTATGATTACATGCTGCTTAAGCGAAACTCGCTTCGCTCAAACAACGCTACGCAGCAT
>JAMPFU010000071.1 GCA_023664385.1 Clostridium sp.
TATAAGAACATAACTAAAATCATGGTTGTGTGGATAAAACTGCGAAAACTCAAGTGAATAAAATATTGACAAATAAGGAATAATTTGCTATTATAGTCAAGCGTGTTGACATGGCAAAGGCTACTGTGAATACACATATATGTAAATCAGATTAAAAGTAATTTGATCTAATTTAGGCATTTGGAGATGTACTCAAGTGGCTGAAGAGGCGCCCCTGCTAAGGGTGTAGGTCGTTCACGCGGCGCGAGGGTTCAAATCCCTCCATCTCCGTTTATAATTTTATATTCCTCGATAGCTCAATGGTAGAGCACTCGGCTGTTAACCGAGTTGTTGTAGGTTCGAGCCCTACTCGGGGAGCTTATGAAAATCCTGTAAACATTGGTTTGCAGGATTTTTTTGTTTTCAATTTATTTTGTATAGGATTTTATGCTCCTACATAATAAGAATTAACGATTAGAATTAATGATATCGTTAATTCTGAGTATTTTCGTTAAAATTACAATTATTTTCGTTAATTCTTGTTTTTTTTGATTAAATTAGTATATAATAAAATTAGTATATACAAGGAGGAAGCGTTAATGCAAACAGAGGAACTAAAAAAAATTGTTTTAAATATAAAAACCTTGAAAACGGAAACTCAGACAATTGAATTGAAAGCAGCAGGAGAAGGTTGTCCTACAAGATTGTTTGATACGCTTTCGTCTTTTTCTAATCAAGATGATGGAGGTATTATTATTTTTGGTGTTGATGAAGCTGATAACTACGCAATTAAAGGCGTGTATGATGCTCAAGATCTTCAAAAGAAAGTAACTGAACAGTGCAAACAAATGGAGCCGACTGTTCGTGCATTGTTTACCTTGTGTGAGATTGATGGAAAAATCGTTGTGTCTGCCGAAGTTCCTGGTGTTGATATTTCCGAACGTCCCGTGTTTTATAAAGGCGTAGGTCGAATTAAAGGTTCTTATGTTCGTGTTGGTGAATCTGATGAGCCAATGAGTGAATATGAGATTTACAGTTATGAGGCATTTCGCAAGCGAATCCGTGACGATATTCGTATTGTCGAAAACAGCAAATTGAATATGATTGATGAAAAGCGAATGAGGGAGTATCTGAGTGCAGTAAAAAACGAGCGAAAAAATCTTGCGCATAATGTTTCTGAAGAAGAAATCTTGGAGCTGATGGGTATTACTAGCGATGGCATTCCTACACTTGCAGGGTTAATGACTTTCTCAAAATATCCACAAGCTTATTTCCCTCAGCTCTGTATTACTGCGGTTTCTCTTCCTGGAACGGAGCAGGGTACTGTTGGTAATGATGGTGAGCGTTTTATTGACAACAAACGTATTACTGGCGCAATTCCTGATATTCTCGAAGAAGCGGTTGAGTTTGTTCGTAAAAATAGCCGTACAAAAACAATTATAGATGAAAATGGACATCGTGCAGATAAACCTGAATATCCAATAAAGGCAGTTCGCGAAGCAATCCTTAATGCATTAGTGCATCGTGATTATAGTATTCATACAGAAAACGTGCCTGTTCGTATAGAGATGTATCGTGATCGTATGGAAATCATCAATAGTGGTGGACTATACGGCAGAATTTCTATTGATGCACTTGGTAAAGTGCGCCCTGAAACAAGGAATGCTGTACTTGCAAATATACTTGAGCTTTTAAACGTAACTGAAAATAGATATTCAGGAATTCCTACAATGCGCAGTGAATTTGCAATTGCTGGACTTCCGGCACCGTTATTTTCCGTCACTCACGGAGAATTTAAGGTTGTTATGAAGAATGGTTTGTTTGTGGAGACAATGCCTGTTACTGATTCACTCGTGGAATTTTGCTCTATGCCTCGAACAAGGGAAGAAATTGTGGCTTTTGTTGGGAAATCCAAAAATTACGTAATGTCACAAATCGTAGCGCCGCTTGTTACAAGTGGAAAATTGAAAATGACAATGCCAAGCAAGCCAAAAAGTTCAAATCAAAAATTTGTAAGAGCGTAATTTATCTTTGGGGTTATATAAAGGATAAATTTTGTAGAAAAGTTTTACAGGCTTCTTATGCGGCAGCTATTGAAAGTCAAAATAAAAAGGGATATACTTTAGAAAAAACATGACAAGGGAGTATTCTAAATGGGGGAACATAATCCTAAATCTGCACCGATTCCGGGGCTTGGACAGCGCAGCATAAAAACGGCTTTGGTTGCTACGCTTCTTGTGCTTATATATGCTTTTATTCCGAACCGTAATCCTACCTTTGCCTGCATTGGAGCAATTTTTGGAATGGGTACGGATATGCAGGATTCAAAACAGAGCGGAGGAAATCGCTTTGTTGGAACTGTTATAGGCGGTGTTATGGGAATTTTGCTTTTTTGGATAGAGCATCTGTTTTTTCCTGAGGGAAATTATTGGATAAGGCTGCCCTTAGTTTTTTTCGGTATTATTTTATTGATTTCGGTGTGTGTGCTTTTTCATTGGCCTAAGGGAGTTCAGCCTGGGGGCGTTGTGCTTTTTATCATTTTATTTAATACGCCTGCGCATCAGATTGGTTATGCCATATGGCGTATTGTTGATACAGGCGTCGGGGTTGCAATGGCACTTGCCGTTAATGCATTTTTTACAAGAGAAAGGATTGAGAGATGGTTCAAGTGGTACTACAAAAATAAAGTGTCCTCGGTTGAGGAAGACGCTGGTGGCAGTGATGATAAATGAATATATGTCAAAATGGCAACATAAAATAATAAAGGCAAAAAACTAACAATTTATCTTGCCAAATAAGGAATGATATGCTATTATATCATTCGTTGAGGCTGTGAAGTGATACAGCTAATAATATGGCGCCATAGCCAAGTGGTAAGGCATCGGTCTGCAACACCGCTATCACCAGTTCAAATCTGGTTGGCGCCTCTTTACAAAAATCCCCAAACGCTTTGTATTAAGTGTTTGGGGACTTCTTTTTATTTCAGCTTCTTTTCCAACAGCTCAATCACTGTTTTCAGTGCCTTAATTCTTGCATATCTTTTATCGTTTGATTCCAAAATTATCCAAGGGGCATAGGTTGTGTTTGTCTTTTGGAGCATCTCGTCAATGGCAGCCTCGTATAAATCCCATTTTTCACGGTTGCGCCAATCCTCATCGGTAATTTTCCACTGCTTGGAAGGTGTATTTTGACGGTCAGTGAAACGCTCAAGCTGAACGTCCTTGTCTATCTGCACCCAAAATTTAATTACAACAGCGCCCCAGCTTGCAAGCTCGTACTCAAACTCATTTATTTCATTGTAGGCTCTCTGCCAGTCATTTTCACTGCAAAAGCCCTCAAGGCGCTCTACCATGACACGTCCGTACCATGTTCTGTCAAATATGGCAATGTGTCCGTCCTTTGGCAGCCTGTTCCAAAATCTCCACAAGTAATGGCGTGCCTTTTCATGGGGCTCAGGGCTTGCTATCGGATGAACCTCATAGCCTCTAGGGTCAAGGGCGCTTGTAATTCGTTTTATGTTTCCACCCTTTCCGGCGGCGTCCCAGCCCTCATAGGCAAGAATGACAGGGATTTTTTTTCTGTAAAGCGTATTGTGTAAATCCCGCAGCCTATTTTGGTAAATGTAAAGCTCCTTTTTGTATTCCTCACGCTCTATTGTTTTATCGAGAGGAATTTGGGAAAGCTTTGGTATGTCCTCAAGCGGAAAAATATTTTGCATAATGGGAACGGAAACAGCACCGTTCATAAGAGCTGTGTCAATTGCTTTAATCAGTATGTCAAGAGCCTGAAGCTCGGCATGCTTTTTTGATTCGGCATCAATGATGTACCATGGCGCAGAAGGAAGATTTGTCTCAGACAGATAGCTGTCATAAAGCTCCTGACATTTTCCGTAGTGCTTATTCTGCCAAAGGTCGGTAGGGGACACGCGCCATTTGGTGTTTTTGTCGGAAAGAAGCTTGTCTATTCTTTGTTTTTGCTCGTTCTCGTCTATGTGTAGAAATAATTTTACTACCAAATAGCCATTGTCCGTAAGCTGACGTTCAAAATGCTTAATGCTTACAAGACGGTTTTTGTAATCGGACGTACTTATCTCGTCGTGTAGATATTCGGAGGTAATCTCGTCCATCCAGCTTCCGTCAAAAAATGTGTATTTTCCTGCCTCCGGAATCCGAATAAAATGTCGGTACAAAAATGGCTTACGGCTCTCCTCCTCGGTTTTTACGCTCATGGTTGTTACCTTAAAAAAGCGAGGGTCAATGTTTTTGATTATTTTTCCAATAAGGCTTCCTTTGCCTGAGGCACTCCAGCCCTCCACAATAACCATCACAGGGCGTTTGTTTTCCCGTAGGGCAGTCTGCTTTGTGGATAAAATTTCACGAAGCTCCTTGAGCTTTGCATCAATCATTTCCGGTTCCATTTTTTTAGGTTTCATCCAATTTGATAGCATAGTGACACCTCCTAGTATATAGAATGAGCAGTTTTTATGATAACTATGTGAATGTTGTGTTATAAGTCCACAGTGCAGCTCGATTTCGCTACGCTTCATCTCGCTCACGGGCCTTTGACCCTATGGAAAAAGTCAAATATAAAACTGCTTTTTACTTTCGTGAACATTATACCATATTCGATAAATGGTTACCAGTTTATGGGATATGAAAAATAGCCAAAAAATTGAAAAATCCCAAGTTGACATATGTCTGAAATCGGACTATAATGGTACAAGTCTGATTTCGGACATTTTAAGGAGGAGTTGTTGATGGGAAACGAGAAGGCGCTGCTGACGCAGTATAACACGTTATATAAAGAAAATGATGAAATTTATCGGATTGCTGCAAAGACCTTGGGACTTTCAGCGTGTGCATTTTGGATTCTCTATGCTCTGCGTGAGGAGGAGGGGTTGATTCAGAGTGAGCTTTGCCACACGCTTTGTCTGCCGAAGCAGACCATTCATTCGGCACTTAAAAAGCTGGAAAATGATGGATTTATTAAGCTTTCCAGTGGGAAAGACCGCAGGGCAAAGTATTTAAGCCTGACAAAGAAGGGTACAGAGCTTGCGAAAGAGACGGTTGACAGGGTTATACAGTCTGAGCTAAATGCGTTTGCAGGCTTTACGGACTTGGAGCAGCAGGAATTTATCCGTCTGTTTCAAAAATATACCGAGCTGTTGAAGGCAGGCATGATGAATTTAAACAATGAATCCATTAAAATTAAATGAAGCAAAAATAAAACGGAAAAGAGTAAAAATAGAAATTAAATAAAAAATAAATAATTGGAAATTTGATATATAGAAACCGGAGGATTTTTAAATATGGAAGCAATTAAGCTGTCTGACCATTTTACTTATAAAAAAATATTTCGCTTTTGCTTATCGCCTATTATTATGATGATTTTTACATCCATATACGGCGTTGTGGATGGGCTGTTTGTTTCTAATGTTGTGGGAAAACGCCTTTTGCCGCCATTAATTTGGTAATGCCCTTTCTAATGATACTTGGCGGTATCGGGTTTATGGTGGGGGCAGGGGGAAGTGCGCTCGTTGCAAAAACCATCGGTGAGGGAGAGCAGGAGGAGGCAGACAGGTATTTTACAATGATGATAGTGTTCACTATTATGTTAGGCGTGATTTTATCTGTCATTGGCATTATTTTTATGCGCCCGATTGCCATATTGCTTCATGCAACGGAGGCAATGCTTGAGGACTGTGTTGTTTATGGGAGAATTGTTTTATTGTTTAACACTGCATTTATGCTGCAAAGCACATTTCAGACCTTTCTTACAACTGCGGAAAAGCCGAGGCTTGGACTTGTGGTTACCGTTGCAGCAGGCATTACAAACATGGGGCTTGATGCTCTTTTTATAGCCGTATTTAAGTGGGGCGTTGCAGGAGCGGCGCTTGCTACAGGAGTAAGCCAGTGCGTAGGCGGCATTATACCGCTTATCTATTTTTTACGTCCAAACGACAGCCTGCTTCGTTTGAGAAAGACAAGACTGGAGGCAGGCGTGCTGCTGAAAGCGTGCGCAAATGGGTCATCAGAGCTGATGTCAAATATTTCTACATCCCTTGTAAGTATTGTTTATAATTTTCAGCTTCTTAAATATGCAGGTGAAAACGGTGTTGCCGCGTACGGTGTTTTAATGTATGTGCAGTTTATTTTTATAGCCGTATTTGTCGGATACCCTATTGATAAAAAGGTCAACCTATGTTATAATACCCTCATAGGAGGTATTATATATGAGAGTAGCAATATATGCAAGGCAGTCAGTTGACAAACAAGACAGTGTTTCTATCGAAACACAGATTGACGAATGTAAACGGTTAATCCGTGCTAATGATGTAATGGAGATTTACAGCGAAATGTAAACCCAAGAATTGATACGAAGAAATGCTGTTGTCAAAACGGCAGAATGGCTTGAAATCAAGGGCTTTCGGAGATTAGGGACTCTCCGGCGGCTCTTTCTTTATGCCTGTATGACAGCAGTTCTTTGACAACAGCATCGGCGGAGGTGACAACAGCAGCCGAGAAAACGACAACACCTACGGACAAAACGGCAACAGCAAAAGACTATGTGACAACACCCTCTGACAACGGCAACAGGCAAAATTAAAAAGTGTGACAACAGCAAGAAGCCCGGAACCGACCTCGCATTGAGGCTGGCTCCGGGCGATTTTTTATTTTCGGCAGTCTGTGAGTATGACTTGACTTTTCAGGCTTTCAGAGTGATTTATAGACAGACGTGCAGGTAGGCTTTCGGACAAAAAAGTGTAAAAAATTTCGTAGAGTGCTTTACTCTACGAACCACTTCGACCAACTACTCTTATATTATACATATTGTCGCACCGTTTGTCAATATGCTTCAGGCTTCGAGATAGCGTAAATTTACTGTAGGAATTAAATAGGCAGAGTTGCCCCGGTTCTGT
>JAMPFU010000072.1 GCA_023664385.1 Clostridium sp.
CAAAACAGAATTGAAAGACTTATGCTTTAGAAAAATAATAGCACAAAAGCGTATATAGTGCAAGGCATTTTTACGACATACATAATAAACCCCCACCCCAAGCTCTGCACGAACTACCTTCACAATTAGTTTAATAATTCATTAACTTTCTTATTCAAATCAGCCATAATGTCAATCACTTCACTGTCCCCAAATCTTCTGCACTTTTCGAAAGCGTAAAAGCCGCCATAAATGCTATATGTGATCGTTACGTTGGCAACAGCGTTGTCCTTGTAATCAGGACGGATTTCAAAAATGATTTCCTTCAGGCTTTTTTCAATCTGATACAACAGCTGGTTTGCCCTGCTGCCTGAAAAAAGCGTCTGAAGTAATTTTTCCTATGAGATATAAGCGCAAAACAATTCTCTGTTAAATTCCTCAGGCTCCGTAAAAATATGTTCAGGGTGTTCCAAGCTTGCAATAATCTTAGCTGCAATCTGATTTTCCAAAAATTCCGACAAATCATAAATATCCGTATAGTGCGAATAAAATGTTGATTTGTTTATCATCGCTTTCTCACATAATTCCTTTACTGTTATTTTTTCTATTTCCTTTTTTGCACGAAGCTCCAAAAAAGCATTTATGATGCTGTTTTTTGTTTTTATAATCCGTATATCCATTTTATCCTCTCTAGTTATCGGTATGTGCTGCACTAAGCTTTTCCCGACAATTTTTTTAAAAGTTGGTTAACCTACCTTGCCGATTGATTGTCGGTGGCACATTCCATTTTCTTTCTATTATAATCAAAAAAGCAACTGGTGTCTATTATTTTCAGGAGGGAAACGATGAAAGATAAAATGGATTTTTACGGATTTTATACCGGGCAGGAGTTTCATGCCTATGAATACTTAGGCGTGCATATTACGGACAACGGCGTAATATTTCGGACCTTTGCGCCAAATGCAGGCAAAATTGCCGTAATTGGCGATTTTAATGATTGGCAGGAAACCCCAATGGAACAGATATATGACGGTAACTTTTGGGAATGCCGCATAGAAAATGCAAAGCAGGGCATGAAATACAAGTACCGCATCTATGACAAGGCAGGCAGATACATAGACCATTGCGACCCTTACGCATTTTATTCTGACTTGCGTCCTGAAACAGCGTCAATTATTTATTCATATACAGACAATTCTATACAGAAAACAGAAAGCTCCAACAGCTTAACGGATGCCGACAGCCACCCAATAAATATTTATGAAATTCACGCAGGCTCATGGAAAAAGCCCGCTGACAAGGAGGATAGCTGGTACACTTACAGGGAATTAGCCGACCTGCTTGTCCCTTACCTGCTACAAAACGGATATAATTATGTAGAGCTTATGCCCTTAACTGAATATCCTTGTGATGCGTCATGGGGATATCAGGCAACCGGATTTTTTAGTCCGACCTCCCGCTATGGCACACCAGACGACTTGATCTATTTTATCAATATGTGCCACACAAATAATATCGGCGTACTCTTGGATTTTGTTCCTGTCCATTTTGCCATAAATGATTACGCATTACTTAAATATGATGGAACGTCACTTTTTGAATATCCCCATAATGATATAGGCTTTAACGAATGGGGCAGTTGTAACTTTATGCACGCAAGGGAAGAGGTCTGCAGCTTTCTTCAATCGGCCGCCTGCTACTGGCTGGCAGAATTTCATTTTGACGGGCTTAGAGTGGATGCAGTAAACAACCTAATCTATTGGCAGGGCAGCCACGAACGCGGGGAAAATAAACATGCCATTCAATTTATAAGGAACATGAACAAGGGCTTAAAAAAAATGTTTCCTCAAGCCTTATTGATTGCAGAAGACAGTTCCACCTACAAAGGCGTTACGGACTCGGTTTCCAATGGTGGCTTAGGCTTTGATTATAAATGGGATTTGGGCTGGATGAACGACACTTTAAGCTTTTTTCAATCCACACCCGAATCCCGCACCCAACATTATCACAAGCTGACTTTTTCCATGCACTATTTCTACAATGAGAAATTTCTTTTACCTCTATCCCATGACGAGGTAGTGCACGGCAAGGCAGCCATCGTACAAAAAATGAACGGTTCAGACTATGAAGAAAAATTTGCACAAGCCCGTACCCTCTATATGTATATGTACGCCCACCCGGGAAAGAAGCTAAACTTTATGGGAAATGAAATCGGGCATATGCGGGAATGGGACGAGAACAGGCAGCAGGATTGGAGTTTGCTTACTTTTCCTGTACATGATGCATTTCATCATTTTATGACAGACTTAAACCATGTCTATCAGGAAAACCCTGCCCTGTACGAAAGGGACTACGAGCAAAAAGGCTTTGAATGGGTGGACTGCCATAATGAAGTGCTTGTCGTTTATTCCTTTTTGCGAAAATCCAAAGAACAGAAAATACTTGCCGTATTTAATTTTTCCAATAAGGATATTACAGGGTACGAAGTAAAAATACCTGCAAGCCGTAAAGCTGTTTTAATTTTAAACAGCGAATGGGAATGTTATGGCGGCACAAGTCCACAAAAAAATATGAGTATTGCAATCAGGCAGGAAATTATGAAAATTGATATAAAGCGATTTTGTGCATTATTTTTTGAGTGTTTTTAAATCGGACTGCCTTTAGTCCTATTAACACAACCATACCTTAAACAGTCATGTACTGTTCCTTATAGGCTTCATATACAAGCTCCTCATTGTACTCAGGGGCATAGGGTTCTGCCGCTTTACAGATTTCTGATATAACCTCTATGTCCTCCTCTAATTCATCAGCTATAATATCAATTTCTTTTGATTTTCTCAGTTTACGGCAGACTAGCGTGATAAGCCTTTTAAATTCCCCCTCACCAAATGCCACTTTAACCGCCTGCATAACCGCCTGTTTTACTGCCTGCTGTTTTTCTTCCTCAAATAATCTTCCTACCTGTGTCATGTTTATCCACTCCCTCACATAATTGCTGGTTTTTCTGTCTATTACCTTGTCAGTAAAAACAAGGGTTCCCGAAAGCAGAAATACCATTTTTTCTACATCTGTTACCTGCTTCGCTAATTCTATCGAAGCATTTATCGCTTTTCTCTTTTCCTCCATCGTTTTATATGTCAGCGGAAGAATGATAAATTCCATTAACTCCTCGTCCGTAAGCGTCTCTTTGTTCTGTATTTTTTCCGTAAGACGCTTCTTTATTTCTTCCGAGTCAAGCTCCGATAAAAAAGCTTCCTCAATGTGCAGGCTGAATGCCCCTGTATCATATACCTCCTCGGTTTGCGCCCTGCTCACGTCTGCCGTGTATATGACTATCATTCTGATTTGTATGTCATAGATTTCCTGCCGTCTGTACCGTTCCAAAACCCTTGTGATATAAGATATGTATTTTATCTTATTTTCCGTCTTGTACTCGCTTTCGTAATCGACAATGGCAATCGTTCCGTCCTCTAACAAAAACAAATTGTCGATACGAAGCTCGTTTGCCGTTATCTCAGGCAGGTTTGTCGGCAAAACCTGAACGATTTTAGGTATGTCGAGTCCGTATGCCTTGAATGATTTTTCTTTTAGGTTTTCAGCAAAGACCTTACTTATGATGTCTTTGTTTTGATATGCAATGTCTTTTCCCAATAGGTTTCCTCCTTTAACTAAGTGCCGCAGGAGGTTACCCAAATCTGTCTTGCTGGAATTTTGCTTGTAATAAAATTCCGTTTGTATTGGAATTTGCACATACTGTAATTTTGCTTATATCGATATTGTTCTTGCAGCAAAATTTCGTTTGTACTAAAATTTTATCTATACCGTAATTCTGCTTGTGGCAAAATCACTCTTGTACTGCAATAAAATCCCTAGCAAAACATCTGCATACAGCATCCTTCTCAAATACGGACAACCCCTCTGCTTAAATTGTAATGTAATGAACTCAAAGCATCGAAGTTCCGAATTTTTCTGATTTTTTGAACGAGACTTGCGCCTCAAAACAGAATTGAAAGATTTATGCTTTAGGGAAATGATAACACAAGATTGTATATAATGCAATATATTTTTGTAAATAAATAATAAAAGAAAATAAAAAGAAATATACAATTATTATTTCAAAACGTCTTTTTAAAAAAGCATACACTGAACAAATGCAAATTCATTTATCCGATTTGTCATTACTGTTTTAAAGCATAGAAAACTGACCTCCACTCGTTAGATTTTTGGTCTAGCTTTTGGAGGTCAGTTCATTCATTGGCTGGGTGATATTTCTATCCTAAATGCGAGGTCAACCCACCCTTGTGGACGATTGTTCCTTTGCATAGTGTCTTTCTTTTTGCATATTATAGTTTACTTGTTATTTCTCTTTACCTTCTTAGTACAGATGACTACCAAAATAGCTGATACAAGCATCAAGATAAACACAACTGCTATTGGTGCCATATCTCCCGTATTTGGTGATGCTGTCTGTTTTGTGTTGTCAGCAGGCGTTATATTTGCATCGTCTGCATTGTTTTTAGCTGGTTCAACTGTACTAGGCGTATCATTCTTAGGCGGTTCAAGGGCTGTTCCCTCCCCTGCATCCTCGTATATAAGCGTGTAGAATGAAAACTTACCTGTGGTAAATGTTACCGTATTTGGATTGTCGTCCAAGTCAGGCAATTCCTCTGCTATGCCGTCATGCAATCTTATAATAGAGAATTTCCTGTTGGCAGCCTGAAATTCCTTTGGCACGTCAATTGTTATTGTTATCTCTTTATCAAGCTTATTCACGTTGCCTGACACAATTCCATCAATGAATTTTACGATGTTCATATCAAGAATTACGGCAATTTTCCTTTTCTTTGCAGCTGTCTTGATTGCTTCAAGGTCACTTTGTCCAACGCTTGCTTCTGATAGTGCAGCAACGATAAGGTCCACCTTTAAGTGTTTTCCACTTTTTATCTCTGCTTCTGTAAATACTGAGTTGATAAGCTCGTCATAGGCTTCATCATCAAGCTTTAGGTCAGGTGTGGTTTCGTCTGCTTTGTCAATGGAAACGGTAGGTGTATTACCGAAAGGAATGAAATCACATCTGTATGTACAATCATTGTCATCACTTTTCAAACCACCATCATAATACGCTCTAAGGCTTATGATAAAATCTATAGGTTGAAGCTTTCCATTATCATCTGATGACAGAGTACAATTCACTTTGTATGTTACAGTTTCTCCCGCCCTGATGAAAATCCATTCTTCCAGTGCTATCAACATAGCCATATTATCATAGCCTATATCCGAATCACAACAATGATTAACAATGTTTTTTCCGTTCGCATCTATTATCTGCATGCCATTACTATGAACATAATCCAAAACTCCTTCATCATGAAATCCATTATTATGCCAAAGACCTTGTCTTAAATCCAAAACTGTTCTCGCCCAACAAGACCTTATTTCTCGAAGTAATAGGTCATAATCATTATGATTGCTTATTTGTATATAAAAATTTGCCTCAGCTTCAGCAGTAAGATAATTGCCATCATGATAAATATTTATGTCAACATTATCAAAGTCTCCACTACAATTTTCCTTTATATCATAATTGCTGTTTTCTTTGTTTATTACACGATTATATCCAAGAAAACAGGTATCCGTCTGACTATATGATGCCACGACCTTACTAGTTGCATCATCCAGCCGTACATATTCTGCATATATATGTGCTGAAAAGCTGCCTTCAAGTTCCGCAGGTATTGTATATTTAATGCTATAACGTGTGTTATTTAGATCTGTTGTAGGGGAAACCAAAATACTTTCATCCGTTAATACACTTTCATCATCGTACCCCAAATATCCCATTGGATCATTATTTGTAATATTGAAGTCTTTAGTGTCCCAACCACTTTGACCCTCATCACGAAATAGTTTCATTACAGAAATAGAAATCGGTACAGTATATTCATTTCCCTTTTCATCAGTCACATAACATCTCATGCAGGATAAATAAATATCAAAGTCATTGTTATTAAGTATACCTACTGAAAAACTATATGTCGTTTTTTCTGCGGAATTGTTGTTTACACTAAACATATCGTCAAAGTCAAAAACAACTTTCTCCAACTTATCAACCTCTGCCCCCGCAAGCAGTTCTTCCTCTGATATGTCCTCATCAAGCAATTCCATGTCAGTTTCATTATCTGCTGCCACTTTCTCGTTTTTTTCGCCAGACAGCATCATGTCCTCGTCACACTTTTTGTCAGATGCCTCGCCATCCTCAAGTACTCCTGCTGTGTCCGTATCTGCATCAACATTTACAGTATCTGCTTTTGCTATACCGTTCTCGTCCCCCTGTCCATTTTTGTCGTCATTTAAATCAGTACTTGTCTTTTCAGAGGAATTTCCATTGCCTGATACAGCATCAGCATTTGTTACTTTCGATGCGTCCACACTTTCATTAGCAACAACCGTTTTCGTCGATGTACTATTTTCTGTAACATCCTCATCACGTTTCGTTGTTTCTTCTGTCACTTCCTCTGTTGTGACTTGCATTTTTTCTTCTGTCGTTTCCGTTACTTCTTCTGTCGCTTCCTCCGTTACGGCTTCCGAAGTTTCCAGTGCATACTGCATTTCTTCCTGCGTCATTTCAGCATTTGGCTCTACTGCCGCACTTGGCAGATTGCTGACACAAATTG
>JAMPFU010000073.1 GCA_023664385.1 Clostridium sp.
TTTGCTGCATGGCTGTGTACGAGTTCAAGGGAGTGCCCCACAAGCCATAATAGAAAAGCAAAATATCTTAATATGCTTAGATAGCACAGGTTATAAAAATACAAAATAAAAGAGGGCTTGTCACGAGTAAACAGCTATGTGCCATAAATCCTTACTGTGACAGCCCCTTTTTTTATTAAATAAATTATCTTTAATCGTTGCTTGATCTTGCAAGAATCCGTAACAGCCGCATAAACAATACAACGATGTCAACGTAAAGCTCAGCGGCGGAATCAATCGCATTATCAAGGGTGCGCACCATTGTATTGGCTCTTGCCCAATCGTAACCGATGTAGCCGCAGAATATAAGAACAACTACATAATCGATAATACCAAGAGATGCACCTGCAAGTGCCAAAATAAGCTCAAGGATAACTGTAATGGCAAGGGTAACAAAAAGTGTTCTTCCCATGCTTAAGAAAAACGAAGGGAATAATGTTGATGCAACCATCATGGCGATTGTAACAATGGCTGTTATGCCAAAAGCAGTTACAACTATATCAGTAGCCCCCGCATAGGAAAGCAACTGCAAGGATGCAGAAATGATAAGTCCGAGCGGTATAACGTAAAAGTTGTAACCGATAAAGCTTATAACAGGATTGCTTGAACGGTGAACCATAAGTCCGCCTGCAATACACATAACAAAATAGGAAATATAAAACATTAACGTATTATTATAAACAAAATTAAAAGCCGCATCGGACAAGAAAGCAACCATAAAACAGTTTACTAAAAATCCATACAGCAATACGCCGCCTATAACAAGGTTATAGGTTCTTTCTGAAATTTCAACATCGCCCTCATTTAAAAGGGATCTTTCACGTACCTGTGCCATAAAAACTACCTCCTAAAAATAAAAATTACTCTGCTTCTTTCTTTGCAAGATATCCATTGATGGATTCTATCACTTCATCAACGTTCATTCCGTGAACCATGCACGCTTCCTCCAAGCTTTCCATAGCTGCTGAAGGACAGCCTACACAATGCATTCCTGATGCCATTAAAATGGCGGCATTTCCAGGGTCTATTTCTATGATTTCATGAATTAACATTGACTTGTCAACTGTCTGTGCCACATTAAGACCTCCTTTATAATATTGTACTTTTATAAAACAAAATATATAAGTATTTTGTTCATTCCATAGTAATATATACTATCGCTAATTTCTTTGATGTATTATAACACCATATATAGGAATATGTCTATGCAAAAATTATTATTATGATAGCGTAAATAATGCTTTAAAACATTAATACCAATTAATCAAGAAATTATTTCCCGGTGTTCGTAATTCTCGAACGGTTGCAAAATATGAAAAATAATATTTGTATACTGTATACAATCTATGTATCAAAAAAAGTACAAAAAAACGATTATATTGCATTGACGTGTATACAATTTGAAATTATAATAGAAACATCATCAGAGCTTGGCAGGGCAAAATACAATGGGGGTATAGCCTTTGTGTCAGGCTTTGATACAAACAGTTTAACTAATTTTTAATGAAAATCCGCATAGTGACAGCGGAAGAAAAAAAGGAGGAGTAAGACACAATGTTATTAAAATTTGATGCATTGGAAGCAGAGGGATGGAACGGATTTGTACCGGGCAAATGGCAGAAGGAAGTAGAGGTTAGAGACTTCATTCAAAAAAATTACACTCCATATGAGGGTGATGACACATTCTTAGCTGAACCAACACAGAACACGAAGGATTTATGGCAGATGGTTCTCGATCTTTCAAAGAAGGAGAGAGAAGCAGGTGGTGTTCTTGATATGGATACTAAGGTAGTTTCTACACTTACTTCACACGGCCCTGGCTATCTTGACAAGAGCAAGGAGACTATCGTTGGTTTCCAGACAGATGCACCTTTCAAGAGAGGTATGAACGTATACGGCGGTATCCGTATGGCTATGAAGGCATGTGAGGATAACGGATACAAGGTTGACCCTGAGGTAGTAGAGTTCTTTACCACACATAGAAAAACTCACAACGCAGGTGTATTTGATGTATACGATGAAGAAATAAGAAGATGCCGTTCAAATCACATTATTACCGGTCTTCCTGATGCATACGGACGTGGACGTATCATCGGTGACTACAGAAGGGTTGCTCTTTACGGAATTGATTTCCTTATTGAGGATAAGAAGATTCAGAAGGAGTCCTTCGGTGATGTTTACACTGATGACGTTATAAGAGGCAAGGAAGAAATTTCAGAGCAGATAAGAGCACTTGGCGAATTAAAGAAGATGGCAGCAGCATATGGCATTGATATTTCCAAGCCTGCAAAGAATGTGCAGGAGGCTATTCAGGCAGTTTACTTCGGCTATCTTGGAGCAGTTAAGGAGCAGAACGGTGCAGCTATGTCACTTGGCCGTACAGCTACTTTCCTCGATGTTTACGCTGAGAGAGATCTTAAGAACGGAACATTTACTGAGTCACAGATTCAGGAATTTATTGACCACTTTGTTATGAAGCTGAGATGCGTTAAGTTCGCAAGAACTCCTGAGTACAACTCAATTTTCGCAGGTGATCCTGTATGGGTTACTGAGTCACTTGGTGGTATGGGTGTTGACGGACGTACACTTGTTACAAAGATGAGCTTCAGATACCTTCACACACTTGACAACTTAGGTACTTCACCAGAGCCAAACCTTACAGTTCTCTGGTCTACAAGACTTCCTGTAAATTGGAAGCAGTACTGCGCTAAGATGTCAATCAAGTCATCCTCAATTCAGTATGAGAATGATGACCTTATGAGACCGCTTCACGGTGACGATTATGGTATTGCATGCTGCGTATCATCAATGGTTATCGGCAAGGAAATGCAGTTCTTCGGAGCAAGAGCTAACCTTGCAAAATGTCTCCTTTACTCTATCAACGGTGGTGTTGATGAGTGTACAGGAGTACAGGTTGGTCCTAAGTACAGACCTATCACTTCTGAGTACCTTGATTATGATGAGGTTATGGAGAAGTTTGACGATATGATGGAATGGCTTGCTAAGGTATATGTAAGTGCACTTAACATCATTCACTACATGCATGATAAGTATGCATATGAGAGAATTCAGATGGCACTTCATGACAGAGATGTTAAGAGATACTTTGCAACAGGTCTTGCAGGACTTTCCGTTGTTGCTGACTCACTTTCAGCTATTAAGTATGCTAAGGTTAAGGCAATCAGAAATGAGCAGGGTATCGTTGTAAGCTACGAGACAGAGGGAGATTTCCCTAAATATGGTAACAATGATGACAGAGTTGATAAGATTGCTGCAAGTCTTGTATCAACATTTATGCACAAGCTTAGAAAGCATCATGTATACAGAAATGGTTTCCCTACCATGTCAATACTTACGATTACTTCAAACGTAACTTATGGTAAGAACACAGGAGATACTCCTTGTGGAAGAAAGCATGGTCAGCCATTCGCACCTGGTGCAAACCCAATGCATCAGAGAGATACTCATGGCGCACTTGCATCACTTTCATCAGTTGCTAAGCTTCCATTTATGGATTCACAGGATGGTATTTCAAATACCTTCTCAATTATCCCTGGAGCACTTGGCAAGGAAGATCAGATGTTTGCAGGAGACCTTAACGTAGACCTTAAGCTTGACTAATTAAGGTAAAATCATGAAAGGTTAGGTACAACCTAATGGATAATGGTTTAAGTAATGTAGATGATATAGTTGCAATGCTTGACAATATGGTAGCAGACGGTCATGGACACATTAATGTGTCCTATGACCCTGACAAAGAAGGAAACGAGGTTGAGACCTTAGGATGTCTCGACTGTGCAAAGGGCAACCTTGCATGTGCGGTTCCTACGCTCCATGAAGGCATTGACGACGCATTTGAAGAAATTTAATTTTTAAAAATAGGAGGATTATAATTATGGCTAGCACTCAGCAGATTGACAACTTAGTTGGTATGTTAGATGGATATGTAGAAAAAGGTGGATACCACCTTAATGTAAATGTATATAACAGGGATACACTCCTTGATGCACAGAAGCATCCTGAGAATTATCCACAGCTTACAATTCGTGTATCAGGATATGCAGTAAACTTCATTAAGCTTACTCCTGAGCAGCAGGCTGACGTTATCTCACGTACATTCCATGAGGGCATGTAATTTACTGCTGGTAAGTTGACATATCCTTAAAATAAGGGTAACATAAAGAGGTACTCAAGGTTTTGGGTGCCTCTTTATTATATTTAAAATGAAGATGAATAATATAAAATATCATAAGCAGGACATTTGTGAAGTAATAGGCTGCACAGCATAGATAAGTCTTTGTGTAATAAAAAGTTAGGAGAGATGCGACATGGAAGGAATGATACATTCAATAGAAACCTTTGGAACGGTGGACGGTCCCGGTGTGCGATATGTGGTTTTTGTAAAGGGATGCCCGATGAGATGTCAATATTGCCACAATCCTGATACATGGGAAATGGCAGGAGGAACGAAAATGTCCACAGATGAAATTCTTGAGGACTATGAGAAATATAAGCCGTTTCTAAAGGGCGGCGGTCTTACGGTTACTGGCGGCGAACCCCTTGTGCAGATAGATTTCCTTACAGAGCTTTTTGAAAAAGCAAAGGAAAAGGGAATACACACCTGTCTTGATACCTCAGGCGTGCTGTTCAGAAGAAACGTTCCTGAAACCTACGAAAAATATGTAAGGCTTATGAAGTCCACTGATTTGATTATGCTTGACATAAAGCATATCGACCCTGAGGAGCACATGAAGCTCACCTCACAGCCAAGTGAAAATATATTTGATTTCCTCAAATTTTTAGACGAACAGGAAAAAGAAATATGGATCAGGCATGTGCTTGTGCCTGAAATAACGCTTGTGCCTGAATATCTGGAACGGCTTGGACGGTTCATTGCACAGTTTAGGCATATAAAGGCGCTTGATGTTCTTCCTTACCATGACATGGGCAAGGAAAAATATAAAAAGCTTGGCATAGATTACGTCCTAAAGGATGTTAAGCCCGTAGAAAAGGAACAGGCAATAGAGGCAAGAAACATCATACTTGCTGCAATGAAGGAAGAAAGAAAAAAACTGAATGGATAGCTTTTGGCGAAATAAAAGCGCGTGGTTTAGTTTTACTGTTTCCATGCGCTTGCTGTTGTTATTTTGACATAAGCTTTTCGTATGCAGGTATTAATATATTTGCCAAAGGCTGCTCAAAGGTGTATCTTTGAACCCTTAAACGTATTGATTTTTAAATAGCCATGTATTGCTCCTTGTAAGCCTCATATACAAGCTCTGCATCGTAATCAGGGGCATATGCTTTAGCAGCTTCGCATATTTCTGATATGACCTCTATGTCCTCCTCCAGCTCGTCGGCTATAATGTCTGCTTCTTTTGATTTTCTTAACTTGCGGCAAACTTGGGTAATAAGATTTTTAAATTTACCCTCAACAATTGCCGCCTTAACTGCCTGCTGTTTTTCTTCCTCAAATAACCTTCCTACCTGCGTCATTCTAATCCACTCCCTCACATAATTGCTGGTATTTCTGTCTATTACCTTGTCGGTAAAAACAAGAGTTCCCGAAAGCAGAAATGCCGTTTTTTCTACATCTGTTACCTGTTTCGCCAAATCTATTGAAACATCAATTGCTTTTCTTTTTTCCTCCATCGTTTTATATGTCAGTGGAAGAATGATAAATTCCATTAACTCCTCGTCCGTAAGAGCCATGCTGTTCTGTATTTTTTCTGTAAGACGCTTCTTTATTTCTTCCGAGTCAAGCTCCGATAAGAAAGCTTCCTCAATGTGTAGCCTGAAAGCCCCCGTATCATATTCATCCTCAGTTTCCGTTCTGTTCACGTCTGCCGTATATATGACTATCATTCTGATTTGTATGTCATAGATGCCCTGCCGTCTGTACC
>JAMPFU010000074.1 GCA_023664385.1 Clostridium sp.
AGCAAAGACCTTACTTATGATGTCTTTGTTTTGATATGCAATGTCTTTTCCCAATCGGTTTCCTCCTTTAATTAAGTGCCGCAGGAGGTTACCCAAATCTGTCGCATACTTTATCCTTCTCATATACGGACAACCTCTCTGCTTAAATTGTAATGTAATGAACTCAAAGCATCGAAGTTCCGAATTTTTCTGATTTTTTGATGAGGCTTATGCCCCAAAACAGAATAGAAAGATTTATGCTTTAAAGAGATGATAGCACAAAAGCGTATGATGTGCAAGGCGTTTTTGTAATAAATTATAGTTATATAACGCAAATATCTTAACGCAAATTGCTGAAAAATTATTGAAAGCACACTAAAAATATGCTATCATGTGAATGGGAACAATCGTGTTACAGGGTGGCTGGCCTCTATTCTACATAGAATGGGGGTGATGCTATGAAAAATCAGAATAATAACAATTTTGATTTTAAGGATTTGATGACCTTTGGTCTTTTCCTTTTGGCATTGCTTACATTCGTTTTTACGTTTTGTAAGTAACCATACATAGAAAAACCACCCTATACTTTGACCAGTTGGGTGGTTTTTCTATTTCCAAAACGGTCAATCACTTTGTGGGCGATTGTTCCCTTGCGATTACTATAACATATTCGTAACAGTTATTCAAGTATTTTTATGATATTTGCGGGCAAGGATTATGTAAATAAATATCCTGTTTGCAGAAGGCATTTGGAAATGATTATGCAAAGTACTATACACATTATTTAGGATACGGCATAAAAGAAGGCAGAACAGCAAAATAAAAACGTATTCAACCTAAACAAAGGGACTGTCATTTTTTCCAAAGCATAAATCTTTCTATCGCCTCATATATTTAACCAAATACCTTGGTTTGGGTCTGTATGATTTTTCATAACATTTTTTTAAAGGGAAAAGAAAAATTTTATAAATTAAAAACCATATTTGGGAAAAGAACAATCCGCTTACTTCTTGGAATTATTTTCATGTTCCTGCTTGTCATTATTAATGTGTGCATCTATTTTTCGCAGGCGCTGAAGCTGCCGGAACAGATAACGGTAGTTGTGGATGCAGGACATGGTGGAAATGACCCCGGCAAGGTTGGCGTAGGCGGCACATTAGAAAAGGATATCAATCTTTCCGTTGCATTAAAGCTGAAAACGGAATTAGAGAAAAGGGGCATAAAGGTAATTCTTACAAGAGAAAGTGATACAAGCCTTGCCATAGAGGGTGCGACGAACAAAAAAACCTCTGACATGAATAAAAGGATGGAAATTACAAACAGTGCAAGAGCCAATTTGCTTGTAAGCGTGCACCAAAACAGCTTTACCGACCCGAAAGTGAAAGGGGCGCAGGTTTTTTACTACAAAAATTCTAAGGAAAGCGAGGATATAGCGGTAACAGTTCAGGCAGAGCTTGTAAGTTCCTTAGATAAAGACAATAAGCGAAAAGCAAAGGCAAATAATGATTATTATGTTCTTAGAAAAAGTACCTGCCCTGCAATTATTGTGGAATGTGGATTTTTAAGTAATTCTGAGGAGGAGGCAAAGCTTATTTCCGAGGAATATCAACAGGATGTTGCCGAGGCAATTGCGGAGGGAATATATAAGAGTTTAAAGAATAAAGTACCTTAGATGCTGCCGTTCAAATCTTAGCAGGCTTCACAGGAGCTTCTATATAAATAGTAAAGAAATAGATGTCCGCCTTTTATTAAAGGCGAACATCTATGTTTGCTCCGATATTCGGATTGACTGACTGCTCCATCATCTTCGTAATCATGTCACCGCTCATTTCCACTGAGTCAAGAGACTTTTTTAACATGGAAATATCAATGGCATCCATTTTTTGTGTACCACTGACTGACAAGCTGGTAGGTCCAAGTGAAGTTATGCTCATAAGATACATCTCCTCTCGAAATTATTTGAATGTATTATAGCCTATTAACCAAATATATGCAATAAAAAAGAAAATATTTCATAAATTTTTCAAAAACACAAAAAATTAATAAATAATATTACATAAAGTGGTTGACAATAATTTTTCTTAGTGTTAATATAATTTTGTAATAAGTTGTAACATTTTCGTAACAAATAATCGGATTGTTTTAAGGTATAATTCTAATTACAATTCAAACGTGAAAATACACAATAAAGATAAAATTTGGAGGCGATACCGTGCGAAAAACGTGCAGGACATGGATTAAGGTTACAGTGTTATCTGGCATATTTGCATTTGTATCAGGAGCAGTTGCCTCAAACGCACATGATAGTCTTTATACAGATGAAAATGTAAGCTTGTCAACTGCAATTGACAGATATATAGCATCAGGGACGGATATATTAGAAACAGAATATAGTGTAAATGTACAGATTGGTGAGAGTACAAAATGTGTTTTGGCAAATGAAGCAAAAGCTTCAGAAACCGATGCGGCATCTGACACTGGGTCAGAGTTAAAAGCCGTATTAGAGATTACAGCAGTACCTCGGGAGGAAAATGAACCTGAGACGGAAGAAGTGGAAATCGAGGATAATCAAACGGTTGCCGTAGCAGAAAGTGACAATCAGGAAACCTACAATTTCTTCTCAGGTAAAGCAATTGTAGTAGCTTCTGATTATGTAAATATCCGAAAGGGAGCGGGAACAGATAATGAAATTATTGCGACGATACTTCCTGACGGAATTATAAGGGTAAAAGAGTCGGGCAGTGAATGGACGTGTATTGTTTCGGCAGGACTTGAGGGTTACATAAAAAATGATTATCTGCTTTTTGGAAACGAAGCGGCAGATTATGCAATGGCAAACTTAGATGACATAAACGCCACCTACAACGCTATCATGGCGAAGCCTGTTGAGGAGACGACTTCCGATAATAATGGTGGACAGACAAATGACAATTCCACATCGCAGACACCTGCTTCAAGCGGTTCAGGCGTGGGAACTGACATTGCAAACTTTGCACTTCAATATGTGGGTTATCCTTATGTTTACGGCGGCACAAGCCTTACAAACGGAGCTGACTGCTCAGGCTTTGTAATGACCGTTTATAAGAATTTCGGCTACAGCCTGCCTAGAACTGCTGATGACCAGTCACTTGTGGGAGTGGAGGTAAGCAGGGAGAACATTCAGCCGGGCGACCTCATTTTCTACGATTATGGTACGGGAGTGGTACAGCATGTCGGCATATATACCGGAAACGGACAGATGGTACATGCCGCAAATACAAGACTTGGAATTATATCGGGCAATGCATTTTACAGCTCGGTAATCTCCATCAGAAGAATAGTAAACTAACACCCCTCTTGATAAATGTGTCAAAGGAGCCTTTATTAAAAAATGAGGCTCCTTTATTTTTGCTATAAAATTTTTAGATTTTATGTGACAGAATGTTCCATATTTGGTATACTATCCTGTAATGAAATAAAAATTAACTTAACAAAGCGGAGGTAACGACATGAAGGCATATAAGGATATGAGTAAGGAGGAGCTTCTTACGCTTAAGGATGCTCTTATGGAGGAATATAAAACTGAGGAGGCTAAGGGACTAAATCTCAATATGGCAAGGGGCAAGCCCGGCTTTTCCCAGCTTGATGTTTCCATGCCGATGCTGGACGTAGTAAACAGTGAATCGGACATGAGAACCGTTTTAGGCAATGACGTCCGCAACTATGGAGATTTGGACGGAATTGGTGAGTGTAGAAGGCTTATGGCAGATATGATGTCCGTGGAAAAGGACAATGTGGTTGTCTGTGGTAATTCAAGCTTAAATATAATGTATGATACCATATCACGTTCCATGACCCATGGAGTAAACGGTGCTACGCCTTGGTGCAAGCTTGATAAGGTTAAATTTTTATGTCCTGTTCCGGGATATGACAGACATTTTAAAATAACGGAATATTTTGGGATAGAGATGATTAACATTCCGCTTTACGATGACGGACCAGATATGGATATGGTAGAGAAATATGTCAATAATGATGCTGCCGTCAAAGGCATATGGTGCGTGCCGAAGTATTCTAACCCTACAGGCATTTCCTATTCCGATGAGGTTGTAAAGCGCTTTGCAGGACTTAAGCCTGCAGCGGAGGATTTCCGTATTTATTGGGACAACGCATATTGCATCCATCATTTATATGATGATGTCCATGACGAAATACTTAACATATTGGATGAGTGCGAGAAAGCAGGAAATCCTGATATGGTTTACATTTTTGCTTCTACATCCAAAATAAGCTTTCCAGGTTCAGGTGTATCTGCAATAGCGGCGTCGCCTAAAAATATCGAATTTATCATGGGACAGATGACGATACAGACAATCGGACATGATAAGATAAATCAGCTTCGCCATGCAAGGTTCTTTAAGGATATAGATGGTTTAAAGGCGCATATGAAGATACATGCCAAGCTGCTTCGCCCTAAATTTGAAGCCGTACTTAACACACTTGAAAAGGAGCTTACAGGACTTGAAATCGGCAGTTGGATTAAGCCGAGAGGCGGATATTTTATCTCCTTTGATGCAATGCCGGGCTGTGCAAAAAATATAGTTGCAAAATGTAAGTCACTTGGCGTTATATTAACGGGTGCAGGTGCAACGTTCCCATATGGCAAGGACCCGCAGGACTCCAATATACGTATAGCACCGACCTTCCCTACGCCTGAGGAGATGGAGCTGGCGGCAAAAATATTTGTGCTCTGCGTAAAGCTTGCAAGCGTAGAAAAGCTGCTGGAAGAAAAATAAAAAAAGATAAAAAGGGGCTGTCACGGGTAGGATTTAAGGCACATAGCTGTTTCCCCATGACAAGCCCTCTTTTATTTTGCATTTTTATAACCTGTGCTATCTAAGCATATTAAGATATTTTGCTTTTCTATTATGGCTTGTGGGGCACTTCCTTGAACTCGTACACAGCCATGCAGCAAAGCGGTATGTGTATTTTGAATTTGTCAACAAGACCGTTTAGAATACCCGCATTTGATAATTTGCGATGAAACATGCTGCGTAGCGTTGTTTGAGCGAAGCGAGT
>JAMPFU010000075.1 GCA_023664385.1 Clostridium sp.
GTCCCAACTGGATGTTGGGTACTGAAACCCTGCACTTATATATTAGGAGGAGGAATAAATTATGTCAGGTGAAGAACTAAAAGAGGGCTTAGAGGGACTAAGCAAAATTGATGGTTTTTCTAATGTGTTGTTTGATGCGGCATATTGGATTGCAGTTATATTTGTTGTCCTTTTTGTGGCATATATTTTTGCTGCGATTGTGTGTTATGTAAACAGACGTCGGAGAGGAACGCCGAACAACAATGATGATTTCCTTGATGACTAGAAATTATAGTGAAACGGGGCTGTCGCATTAGCAAATGACAGCACGTTTAAAACACCTGCGGACATGAGCTGCAGGTGTTTTATATATGTGGCACCACGATGTTTGAAAAAAATAGGATAGGAAGGTTGAGGGTTGTTTATTATGAGAACCTTAAATACAGACGTTATAATCAGCACGGTTAAGGATATGTGCATCAGTGCGAATTTATATCTTGCAGATGACATGAAGAAAAAGCTTACGGAGGCTGAAAGAGAGGAGGATAGTCCTCTCGGAAAGCAGATTTTGGAACAGCTTATGGAAAATCTTAATATAGCGGCAGAGGATAACATACCCATTTGCCAGGATACGGGCATGGCTGTTTTCTTTGTAAATGTAGGTCAGGATTTGCATATTGAAGGAATGAATTTAACAGATGCAATCAATGAAGGAGTGAGACAGGGCTACAAGGAAGGGTATCTTAGAAAGTCTGTTGTGGCAGACCCGCTGCTTAGAACGAATACAGGAGATAATACGCCTGCAATTATCCATTATGATATTGTGAAGGGAGATAAGCTTGAAATAACAATTGCCCCAAAAGGCTTTGGCAGTGAAAATATGAGCAAGGTATATATGCTGAAGCCGTCAGACGGCGAGGAGGGAATAAAAGCTTCTGTACTTGATGCGGTTAAAAATGCGGGACCAAATGCATGTCCCCCTTTGGTTGTCGGAGTAGGACTTGGAGGAGATTTTGAGCTTGCGGCAAAAATGGCAAAAAAAGCGCTTACAAGAGAAGCAGGCTCACATGCAAAGCAGGAGCACATTGCAAAAATAGAGGAGGAGCTGCTGAAAGAAATTAACAGTACGGGAATCGGTCCGGGTGGTTTGGGTGGAAAAATTACTGCGCTTGCAGTAAATATTGAGTCTTACGCAACCCATATAGCAGGAATGCCTCTTGCGGTAAATATGTGCTGTCATGTAAACCGGCATTTGACAAGGATTTTATAGAATATATGGGAGGTCAACATGAATAAACATATTACAGTACCCTTTTTAAAGGAGGAGCTTGCAGGTCTTGAGGCGGGAGATTACGTGTACATAAGTGGAACGATATACAGTGCAAGAGATGCGGCACACAAAAGAATGTATGATGCAATCAATGCATCTGAATTTAAGAATGAGGATGGAAAAGCATTATTTGATAAAAATGTTCTTCCACTGGATTTAACGGATAATGTCATATATTATTTAGGTCCCACGCCGGCAAGGGAGGGGCAGGTAATCGGCTCGGCAGGTCCCACAACAAGCAGCCGCATGGATAAGTATACGCCGCTGCTTCTTGAAAAGGGTTTAAAGGGCATGATAGGAAAGGGCAAGAGAAGTAAAGAGGTTATAGATGCCATAGTGGAAAATGGTGCAGTATATTTTGCGGCAGTTGGAGGTGCAGGCGCATTGCTTTCCAAATGTATAAAAAAGGCTGAAGTGATTGCATATGATGATTTGGGAACAGAAGCCATAAGAAAAATGGAGGTTGAGGCATTTCCTGCCATAGTTGTTGTAGATTCTAAAGGCAATAATTTGTACGATACGGCAGTTGACAATTACTTTCATAGGATAAATTAACTTGATTAATGTTTATAAGAGAGGTATACTTAATCAGTACGAGTATGGAAAGGTGTTTGACTTTAAATATTAAAGGAGGATTATATGAGCAAGATATGTTGCGGAGTTACTTATTCAGATGAAGACAAGGTATGCCGCGTTTGTGGAAAAAACCTTGTGGATGATGAAGAAAAAACAGTATTGATTAATACAACGCCTGATAATGGTAAGGCAGAGGAAGAAGAACCTTCTGATTCTACAGAGGAGTTAAAAGGAACAGCAGAGCCTGTAACCCCACAGGAGCCTGAAGCGACAGAAGAAAAACAAGAGGATAAATCAACATCCGAGGATGATGCAAAGCAGGAAGAAGCTGTAAATACAGAGGAGCCTGCAAAAGCAGAGGAAGGCGAGAAGCAGGAAGCAGAGGAAGATGATGAGCCAAGTACATCAATACTCACAGCAGATATGATGGGACCTATCAAGCACCCTGAAAATGAAGGAAATGGACAAAATCCAAATATGGCTAAGCCAATGGGACAGCCACCAATACCTCCGATGGGACCACAGGGACAACCGATGGGACCGCAGGGTCAGCCAATGATGGGGCAGCCGAACCGTCCAATGGGGCCACAGGGACAACCGATGGGACCGCAGGGTCAACCAATGATGGGGCAGCCGAACCGTCCAATGGGACCACAGGGACAGCCGATGGGACCGCAGGGTCAACCAATGATGGGGCAGCCGAACCGTCCAATGGGGCCACAGGGACAGCCGATGGGACCGCAAGGACAGCCAATGATGGGGCAGCCGAACCGTCCAATGGGACCACAGGGACAGCCAATGGGACCGCAAGGACAGCCAATGATGGGGCAGCCGAACCGTCCAATGGGACCACAGGGACAGCCGATGGGACCGCAAGGACAGCCAATGATGGGGCAGCAACCGCCAAGACCAGCGAAGCCGCCAAAACCACCAAAGTCGCCTGAGGCAAAGGAAAAGACTGCAAAGATTTGTGGAATTGCGTCTCTTTCTGTTTCAATTGCAGGACTGATAGCAGTGCTTGTAATGATGTTTATGTTTGTCATAAGCCCAAATTATAAGAAGTTTAAGGGCGAAGCAGATAAGGGCTTTCATGACCCAAGTACAAATGTATCTACAGTAAGTGACGCGGCAGAAGGAGAGGAGGAATAGATATGAAAAATAAAAAATGGACAACAGTTACTATTACTTCTCTTGTGGTGATTATCGTTGAAGTAATTTTATTATTTGTACTTATTCTTCCGGGAAAGAAGGTTAATGACGTTTTCAAGGAGCTTGAAAATGGAAACGGAAGAAAGGCGGACCGGATATTAGATGAAATGTCTGACAGTGGCGAGAAAAAGGTTAATGACTATATGGACGATTTTGCCACATATCAGTGCAACCAGTATCTTGACGGCAGCATTACATATGAAAAGCTAGACAAAACCTTAAGTGCAATAGAAGAATTAGATGATTATTCTGCATTTTCCCAGCCATATTATTCTAATGTTGCCTCAACGGAAATGTTAAGGCTTTATGAGCAGGGGTACACGGAATATCAGGCAAATGGGGAATCCGCATTATATGACGACTTAGAAGATCAAAGTACGGGTATATATTACAACTTATACGATAAGGATAAGACGGATGATGATCTGAAGGCGTATTTGCAGGAAAAGTATGACAGCTTTCTGAATGGCAGTCTTTCTTATGATGATATTAAGGATTATGTATGGGTGGCAGAGGACTTCTTTGGAGGAGATGCATGTTCTTATGCATATGATATAGATTCAGACCTTTATATGATTGAATCCTATCAGGAGGATTATGATACGGCTAAGGAATATTACGACAACCAGCAGTATTTTGAGACAATTGAGGAATGTGACAGCGTATATATCAGTGACAGTGATACTACAGGTTTTTATGAGAAATTCCAAACCCTGAGACAGGATGCATACGACGAAGGAAAAACATATTATGTTCAACAGGCAGAGAACTGTGCAAATTCCGGAGATTACACTACAGCAAGGGAAATAATCGCACAGATAAAGGAAGTTTACGGTACAGAGGTAGATACATCTGCGGTTGAAGCGCTTATGAAGGACCCATGGATGGATGCATATGCTGCGTATGTGTCAAATGCAACGGAAAACCTCAAGGCAGATGCAGCTACGGGTGTAAAAATTGGTAATTGTGATGATACATCAACGATAAATGTAGATGAGTATATTCCAGAGGAAGTCTATCTTTATGATTTTGATGGAAATGGAACACCGGAAATGCTTTTGACAGTTGATACATATGCGTGGATCGTTGGATTTGATGGTCAAAATGCAGTTCTTACGGGCTTTGTCCATGCAGCAACATTTTGTGATGCACCATATTTTATAACAATACCAATGCTTATGCCGGAAGGCTATTCAGGGTATGCACTGTTAGAGCTTAGCAATAACGTATGGAATGTTGTTACATACTATTATGCGGCTGACGATGGTAGCAGATTTGAGGTAGACGGCGCAGAAGTATCTTATGATGAGTGTTCTGCAAAGCATGACGAAATAGCACTATATGAAAATAAAGACATAAAGATAAATTATGGCGATTTTATTGAAAATTATGAGGCTGTAATTTACAATTACACGAGCGAATAATGAAATGATAGGGTTTTACAGTTAATGGCTATCTTAATATATGCTTAGATAGCGTGGGTTGTAAAAATAAAAGTAAAGAGGGCTTGTCGCAGATAAGGGTAAACAATAATGTTACTTAAATCCTTACTGTGACAGCCCTTTTTTATTAAATCCATAAAGGCACCGTTAGGTCCGAAATAAACATAAGTGGATGTTCAGTTATAGTGCAAGCTGTATTATGTGGGAAAAATGTCGTCAAATACCAATAAAAATTCGCTTGTGTTAAAAAGTATGCGGGCTTAGTGCAGCAGTTTCGTATAATGTGCGAAAAATGTATAAATTTAGTCGTAAGTTTCATTGGCAAGTTTGAATAAACTTGAGTTTCCGCAAAATGCAACCAAAAAGTGGTTAAATCTTCCCAAAGTAC
>JAMPFU010000076.1 GCA_023664385.1 Clostridium sp.
GCACTGTTGCGTTTTTATAGAGCGAAAGCGTGGCGACGCAGAAAACATGCTCTGCGAGAAACCCACTCTGTGTCTGTGGGCTGAACTGTTACTAAAAATTGTTTTGGAGGAAGAGTTATGATTGACTGGCTTCTTACCTTTGCTCTTATAATAGCTGGGTATTTTGCACTTCGTTATTTTTTCATAAAGCATGCACTGAAAGAAATAAACAGGGAGCTGCAGGATATCCAAAGGGATATGGCACAAAATCAGATTCTTCATTTGCCTATGCCGGAGCGGGATTTGGAACAGCTAATATTTACAATAAATACAGCTTTGGATGAAGTGCGGAGAGAACGCCAAAGCTACGAGAGACGTGAAAAGGAATTTCAGCAGCAGATAGAAAATATCAGTCATGATTTGAGAACTCCTTTGACGGTCATTCTTGGATATATCAGATTCATGAAAAAATCAATGAAAGAAGGGAATCCACTTCAAGACCAGACAGAAGCTCTTTCGGTAATAGAGCGAAAAGCGGGAACTATGGAAAAACTAGTATCGCAGTTTTATTCCTATTCCCGCCTGAATGCTCAGGATTATCCATTGAACCTGCAGGAGATTGATGTCTGCAGGCTTTTAAGGGAAAGCCTCATGGATAATTACCAGATTTTGGAAAAGGCAGGATTGAAAGTGGAAAGCAGACTGCCGGAGCATCCTGTAATGGTTTGGGGAGAAGCTGATGCACTGGAACGGATATTTTCTAATTTATTTCAAAATGCCGGACGGTATGCAGACAGCTTTCTGGAAATCCATATAAAAGAAAGCCGGGAAAAGACCCTTATTACCTTAACAAACGATACGGATAAGATTTCCAAAGAAGAGCTGCCTTATTTGTTTGACCGCTTTTATGTACAGGATGGCGCCAGAAATCAGGACGGTACGGGATTGGGACTGACGGTGGCAAGGCTTTTGGCAGAAGCTATGGATGGTGCTTTAACGGTAGAGGTCGTGGATGAGAGAATGAAAGGAGATGAAGGGAAAGAGGTTATTATCTGTTTTACCTTGTCTTTAAAAAAGTAACAGTTCAGCCCATAGGTGCAGGGCAGGTTTTATGCAGAACACGTTTTCTACGTCGCCACGCTTTCGCTCTATAAAAACGCAACAGTGCTAAGCTCGAAAATACCTCGCTAAGCGCTGGCGTTTTTATAAGGGCTCCTTTAGAAAACGTGCTCTGCATAAAAATTGAATGGAATTGCAAGCATGTCTGTTTTATGATAAAATTGAACAATTCAATAAAGCTGAAATTTGAAAACCACAATTTCCTAAATGGCTTCTGCCCCTCATAAGGGCAAAAACAGCAAGTGTATTTATGGTTATGATAACGGTCTTTAGCATAAACTGCAGGGCGATTATTATATGTTCAAAGTATTAGGAGGTAAGTTTATGAAAAAATTTATCATATCGGCGATTGTTTTCATTTTTTGTCTGACAACAGACATCATGTTTTGCGCAACGCCTGAATCTGTTGCCGCTGCGGAACCGGAGCCGTATCATTTTGTATTTGTATGTCCAAATAAGGCGCACGAGTATTGGACCCCGATTATGGAGGGAATGCATAAAGCGGACGAGAAGCAGCGAACGGATCTTATGGACTATTTAAGCGTTATCAATCTCAAAAAATATAAAGATACGGCTACGCTTCCTAAAACTGTATACGATACGGGCATAACGCTTGCAACCCTTAAGAACGCAGATTCCTACAAAGATTTTGATTCGATTCTCAATACAGAAGCGGCTACGGTACGCATTGGATACTACGACGATAACGAACCGGCGTTTCAAGACGGTTTTTCTGATGATGTGAGGAAATCGGGATATGCATATGATTATTATCAGATGTTAGCGTCCTTTGCGGAATGGAAATATGAGTATGTGTACGGCAGCAAAGAAGAAATACGCCAAATGCTGATTGCCGGCGATATTGATATTATGGCGGGTGCATATAAAACAACGGACACTCTCGCCGATAAAGTTAATTTTTCAACGTTGGATATGGGACTTGCCGACAATAGATACTTTGCTGTCAGGAAATCCGATACCGAATTGCTTACCGAATTGAATTATGCGATGGCACAAATAAATACGTTTTTTCCAACGTTTACGCTTGAATTATATCAGAAATATTATAATCAGTCGTCACTTATGCCCTTGTCCGAGAGAGAGGAACAGTGGTTAGTCGAAAAAAATAAGTTGTTCTTTGGGTATACGCGCCACCACCTGCCGTTTTCAGATCAGGACAAGGACGGCAATCCAATCGGACTTGCAGGCGAGATCATGCGCATGCTTGAGGAGTTTACAGGTCTGGAAGTTGTTCCTGTATGCTTCGAATATGTTGCAGACTTAGAGGAGGCTTTGAAAAATAATACTGTAGACGTAGGATTTCCGATGTATTCCGACCTTTGGCTTGCAGAAAACAAGGGATTGCGTCAGACTGATCCTATTGTTGCAGAGCGAATGATGATTATTTATCACGGAGAATATACAAGCGATATTACTTCGAGTATAGCCGTTTCCAAAACGTCACTTGGACTAAGGGAATATGTGCCAAACAATTATCCTTCTTCAACCATAATAGAGTATGAAAATTTCAATGAGGCGATAAATGCTGTGCATTCCGGCAAGGTAAAATGTATTATTGGTTATTCGAGTATATTGCAGCGTATCCTCAGTGGTTATGATGATGCTGACGATCTTAACATAAGTTACCTTGATAAATCAGAAGAACTTTGTCTGTTAGTCAATCAGGATAATAGTATTTTAGCTGTAATACTCGACAAAATGATAAATCAGATTAACAGTGAAGAAATAACAGGCACGTTGTTGAAATATGCGAGTATTGACAAAAGTGAGCCTACGCTTATGGATTTTTTTAAGCAGTATGCCTATCTGGTTGCAATCGTATTTATTGTATTTTTTGCTGTGCTTGCGCTGACCTTTGCTTTTTACATAAAAAAATCCCGTGCATACAACAAACGGCAGGCAGAAATGCAGCTTTCGCTTCAAAATGCCATTGAAATGGCGGATTCGGCAAATAAAGCAAAGACAAACTTTTTGTCGAGCATGAGCCACGATATTCGTACCCCTATGAACGCCATTGTGGGAATGACGGATATAGCTAAAAAGCATACGGACGATAAAGAAAAATTAAATGACTGCCTTGAAAAAATCACGCTATCAAGCCAACATCTTTTGACGCTCATAAATGACGTTCTCGACATTTCCAAAATAGAGAGCGGCAAGCTTACGCTTAGCCCGATTAATTTTTCGCTACGTAGAACGATTGAAAATCTCGTCAATATCGTGCGCCCTATGATAAAGGCTAAGGAACAGGAATTTGATGTACATATCCACGGTGTAGACTGCGAGATGCTCTATGGGGACGAGCTGCGTGTCAGTCAGGTGTTTATAAATATTTTGAGCAATGCGGTCAAATATACACCGAACGGCGGCAAGATTGTACTCGATTTGTACGAGGAACGCAAGGACGAGCAAACGGTACATCTTACATATGTTGTCAAGGATAACGGAATCGGTATGAGCCGGGAATATATGAAGCATATGTATGACACATTTACCCGTGCCGATGACAGCCGTACCAGCAAAATACAGGGTACGGGGCTTGGGCTTGCAATTGTGAAGCAAATGGTTATGCTTATGAATGGTACGATAGATTGTGAAAGCGAACCGGATAAAGGGACTGCATTCACGGTAAGCCTCGAACTGCCTATAGGTAAAGATGACAGTCGTGTTTACACGCTTCCGCCAGTAGACATTCTGCTTGTGGACGATGACGAAGTGTTCCTTGCAATCACTGAGGACGTTATAGAAGAAATGGGTGCAAAAGCGGAAACGGCTTGTTGTGGCGAAAAAGCCCTTGAGCTCGTTAAAATGCGGCATGAAGCAGGCAACGACTATGCAGTTGCCATAGTTGATTGGAAAATGCCGGAAATGAGCGGTGCAGAAGCCGTGTGCGCCATACGCAATATTGTGGGTGCAAATACATCTATCATACTTGTAAGTGCCTACGATTGGTCGGACATAGAGGATGATGCGAAAAACAGTGGTGCAGACGGATTTATAAGTAAGCCTTTGTTTAAGTCGTATTTGTCCGAAAAGATAGGGCGTGTGCTCAAAGTTGAAGAAGGAAGAAATGATATTGCAGAAGCGAAAAACAACGACCTTAAAGGCTTGAACGTGCTTGTAGCTGAGGACAATGACCTGAACTGGGAGGTTGTAAGTGAGCTGCTTCATATGTATGAAATTACTGCAGACCATGCTGAAAACGGAAAGATTGCTGTGGAAATGATGCAAAATGCGACAGACGGCAAATATGACCTCATACTGATGGATGTTCAAATGCCCGTCATGAACGGCAGGGAGGCAACAAAAGAAATACGTAAATCATCACGAGACTACGTTAAAGATATCCCCATAATAGCAATGACGGCAGATGCTTTTGCCGAGGATATTGCCGCCTGCCTTGCCGCAGGCATGGACGGCCATGTTGCCAAGCCTGTGGATATGGATAAATTCTGTCAGGAAATCAGACGTGTTTTAAGAGAACGTAGTAAATAGTTTACCGTGATTTTGAGGGGGTAGTGGCTGAGAAGACGCAACAGAGGGATGAGAGTGGATTGGCTTTTCGTGTTTTTGACGGCGATTTTCCTAAACAGCCTTAGAAGGTTGTTGATACCGAACGGGTCGTCATATAGCGCCCTCCATGGCGCAATATGACTAAAATTGCCGTCCATGGCAATTTTCCCCTGTGTATCGAAAAGGCTGTTAAGGAAAATCGCCATCAAAAACAAGGAAGCCAATCCACTCT
>JAMPFU010000077.1 GCA_023664385.1 Clostridium sp.
CCTGTTCTTATCCCCCTAGGGTCAGGATCTTTGTCCCCAAGGCTTTGCAGCTTTGTTATGGCACAGATTGACGGATATGTAATAGGGACGAAGTCCGTTTCCGAAAACCCTTCATCCAATGCTCTTATGGCTGAGTTAATGCTGTCTATTCCATCCGTGCTAAATAAGCATTTTACTTTTGCCTCTATATCATCTATTTTTTGAAGCTGTCGTTCCAACGCTTTAATAAGGAGGTTATTATTTGTGATTTCATCATCGTATCGGTAATATCTATATATAGCCGGTATGTTTCCAATCCACCAATGCTCTTTGTAATAATTAAGCTCATCCATGTCATTCCTTATCTGTGTATTTCTTGTCTTTAAGGCTGCAATCTGCTCAATTATTTCATCCTCAACCAAATCTACAAAGCCGACCTCGTTTTCAAGTGCCTCACAGTATTCCAGACCCTTTCCTATTTCATTTAATATAGCGTTAATGACAGACTTGTGGTTCTTCATCTGCATTTTGAAGCCTTCCGCTGTTTTTCCCTTTAATTTTTCTGATTCTATCAGACTATTTAAGTAGCCTAAAATCATATATAACTTTATTTCCAAAATCACCCAGCTTCGCTTCGTATCTACCGTCATATCTTTTATTGCCTCAGGCTTGATTATTCTTCCCATATGTTCCCTCCTTATTTTAATTTTCTTCAGGTGTATACTTTTTTATTTCATATTCATCAGGATATGAGATATATGTTATATAATATAGCTCCGCACCAGGATTTCCCCGTTGGATTTTTTCCAATGCCTCCTCAATATTAATTTCATCTTCATCAGGCTCACGTACAAACCTAACAACTATTTTGTCAAAGCCTTCAAAATTTTCAGACCAGTCTTGGGCTTCCTCAACTTCATCTATATATTTTCCTACCGATATTATTATTGTTTCTGCTTCAAATTTTGTTTTAATTCTATCATCTAAACCAGACAGATAAGCATATCTCATACAGTGACTTTTCTCTGTTTCAATCGAGGACAAATCTATGTAATTACTTTCTTTACCATAATCAACTGACCCTGTATAATTAGAAAACTGTAATTGTGTATCTCCGCCACAGCATGTAAAAATAAAATCAATATCAAAATCCTCAGGAAAATAGTCGGGATTTCTTTTAACAAAAGCATTATGATTATCAATTATTTTTTTAAATTCAGGGGCTGTAGTATAATCAAATGACATAATATCAAGAGTAATTCCATGCTCATACTCATGATATCTGCGACATTTTGTATCAGAATAATCATTTATGCCTAAAGCATCTATCCACTCACTGTAGCTGCTGTTTATTTTGATTTCTCTTTGAACTCCACACCCTGTCAGGGAATAGGCAAAAACAATACATAAAATCAAATATACGAGTATGTTATTAAAATAATTTTGTTTATTTGACATTCTTCCATATTTCCTTTCATAATAAAAGTTATTCAGCCTGTTAAGATTATTTGATTTTAATTTCCATAATATTAGAGCCTACATTGTTTTTTATCTTATCAATACCATTTGCTTTTGCAAAATCAAGGTATTCGTCATAATCTATGTAATATCTTTCTCCCCATGAGGATACCTCAACCATACGTCTGTAGCTTCCGTCTGCCTGCTCCTGCTCATATATTGCTGTTGCAACAACGTAATGGCTTTTTACTGATTCTTCTGACATGCCTCCATCCGCTTTAAACTTATAAAGTTTAAGCATGTTTTCTTCTGATCCATCTGCTTTGCATGCTTCTTGTGAATGCAGTCCCCAAATTACAGGTATGTTGTTTGCAAGCATATGCTTCATTGTATCATACTGGTCTGTGCCCTTCAAATAATTCCAGCCTGCGTTTATTGAAAGCCCGTGTTCCCTACATCTGTCCTCAATATAATCTTCCATGGAGGGCGGTATTGCACCTATAGTTCCAATCAAAGCCGTATTTATAGGGTGTTCTTCACAAAACTGTTCACACAATTTTATATACTGGCTTTTGGTTATGGTTGTCTGTCCCGTAATGTATAAATAGGTGTTTACTGCGGCAACAATACCACAAGCATGGTCACCGATTTTGGGGTCAAGCCATTTCTGTGCCCCTCCAAACCCTTTCCCGTCACTCATCACCGTTCCATCATCATTTAACACCGTAATAAATCTCTCATCAATCCCTGTTCTTATCCCCCTAGGGTCAGGATCTTTGTCCCCAAGGCTTTGCAGCTTTGTTATGGCACAGATTGACGGATATGTAATAGGGACGAAGTCCGTTTCCGAAAACCCTTCATCCAATGCTCTTATGGCTGAGTTAATGCTGTCTATTCCATCCGTGCTAAATAAGCATTTTACTTTTGCCTCTATATCATCTATTTTTTGAAGCTGTCGTTCCAACGCTTTAATAAGGAGGTTATTATTTGTGATTTCATCATCGTATCGGTAATATCTATATATAGCCGGTATGTTTCCAATCCACCAATGCTCTTTGTAATAATTAAGCTCATCCATGTCATTCCTTATCTGTGTATTTCTTGTCTTTAAGGCTGCAATCTGCTCAATTATTTCATCCTCAACCAAATCTACAAAGCCGACCTCGTTTTCAAGTGCCTCACAGTATTCCAGACCCTTTCCTATTTCATTTAATATAGCGTTAATGACAGACTTGTGGTTCTTCATCTGCATTTTGAAGCCTTCCGCTGTTTTTCCCTTTAATTTTTCTGATTCTATCAGACTATTTAAGTAGCCTAAAATCATATATAACTTTATTTCCAAAATCACCCAGCTTCGCTTCGTATCTACCGTCATATCTTTTATTGCCTCAGGCTTGATTATTCTTCCCATATGTTCCCTCCTTATTTTAATTTTCTTCAGGTGTATACTTTTTTATTTCGTATTCATCAGGATATGCGGTATACGTTATATAATATAGCTCCGCATTAGGATTTGCCCGTTGGATTTTTTCCAATGCCTCCTCAATATTAATTTCCCTTTCAGCAGATGGCGAAATGTCAACCACTATTTTATTAAAGTTTTCAAAATACTCTGACCAATCTTGGGCATTTTCAACTTCATCCATATATTTTCCCATAGATATAATTATTATTTCCGCTTCAAATTTGTTTTCTATATTTTCCATATTACGTGGATAGGCATACCTCATACGATGGGTTTTTTCCGTTTCAATCACTGATAGGTCCCCATAATATTCCAAGGTCCCTTTGTCTGAGTCTGAATTTGTACAGTTTGAAAAGCTCAGCGGCATATACTGGCTTCCGTATTTAACTACAATATCAATATCAAAATCCTCAGGAAAATAATCAGGATTTCTTGTAACAAATGCATTATGATTGGCAATTATCTTCTTAAACTCATCTGCCGATTCAGAATCATAATATCCAATCACAAGGTCAAGTCCATTTGCATATTCTAAATATCTATGACAGCTTACATGGGGATATTCATTAATTCCGATTGCATCTACCCATTCGCTGTATTTTTCGCTTCTTAGTTTTCTTTTACACCCTGTAAGAGCTGCAGCAAGCACCATAGACAGTAGAAAATAAAAATATCTTTTTTTCAAATGCTTTTCTCTTTCCATTTATATCTCCTTTACCATATAATCATATGCTGCAAAAAAATCACTCAATCTCAATTACCATAATATTAGAGCCTATGGCATTTATAACTGCCTCACCATCAATAAGAAGCTGTCCTGTGTCATACGTCGGTGCAGCATATTCAGGATGCTCCTGATAAAAGGACTTTGTAAAATCAAGAAATTCATCGTAATCTATATAGTATCGTTCTCCCCATGAAGAAACCTCCACCATCCGCCTGTAGCTTCCGTCAGCCTGCTCCTGTTCATATATTGCCGTTGCAACAACGTAATGACTATTTACCACATCGTTATCATTCTCTTTCACATAAGCACCTTTTTCATATCTGTAAAGCGTCAATTCCTTTCTGACTGAATATAACCCCCAAATAACAGGTGTATTGTCTGCAAGCATTTTTTTCATAGTATCATATTGATTAACACCGTTATACCATTTCCAGCTTGTATTGATTGAAAGCCCATACTCACTGACTCTGTCCTCAATGTAATCTCCCATGGTTGATGGTACTGCACCAAAAGTTTCTATTAAAGCTGTATTAATAGGATGTTCTTCGCAAAACTGCTCACATAATTCTACGTACTCACTTTCAGTTATGGTTGTCTGTCCTGTGATGTACAAATATGTATTTACTGCTGCAACAATACCACAGGCATATTTTTCAACTTCGGAGTCAATCCATTCTTGATTTCCACCAAAGCCAAGCTCATAATCTTTGTTATCTTTATTATCCCTCTTTTCCGTCCCGTCATCATTTAATACCTTAATAAAATCATTATCAATACCTGTTCTTATCCCCCTAGGGTCAGGATCTTTGTCCCCAAGGCTTTGCAGCTTTG
>JAMPFU010000078.1 GCA_023664385.1 Clostridium sp.
ATGGGTGCTCTTTCCTTTATCTATTTATTTTTCCTACAAAAACTTTACCCTAACTCAGCCTGGAAAATCATTGTTTCAAGAATGTGCAAACACATAAATGTATGATATAATATGTCTATATTGCAAAAGTAAAGGTTTACCCATTTCCACAAAATACTGAATTTGGAGGTAACATATGGATTATTCAAATAACATGGCAAACAAATATGATGAAATCCTAATTGAAAACAAATATACAATCACCAAGGAATTAGTTGTCAAATGGGTACATGAAAATAAAAAAAATACCCAAAACAAAATATTTTGGATTTGCATGGCAATATTGAGCTTTATACTTACGATATTATGCATACTGACAAATCATATGGCAGACGGTGCCTTGTCCGCCATATATACGATTTTTTGCATTTTGCATTTATATTTGCGCTATAGTGCAACCAGAGGTTATAATACATATGCAAAGGCATACAACAAAGAAACTTGGGAAAGACGTATTCTTTTCTTCAACGATTATTTTGAAATAATTGAGGAAAATATCAGTATCAAATATCAATATAGCGATATTGTAACGATTGAAAAAATTGACGACCACATGATTTTGAAGCTCCAAAAAGGCCGTATCCGAATTTATAAAAATGCATTTGTGAAGTCTGACTTTGAAGCATGTGAACAATTTATAAATGAAAAAATACACGATACGAAATCTGCTAAATAATGGGCTGGCGTTCAAAGGTTGTGTCAAGTTTTCTATGAAAAATTGACATGTAGTATGTCTGGTGACAAAGTTGGAGGAATAAACTATGTATCTTGTTTTTGATGTGGGTGGTACATTTATTAAATATGCGCTTATGGATAAAAACGGCGAAATAGACGAAACCGACAAATTTCCCACACAGCTTGACAACACGCATGGAGTAGAGTTGTTTGTAAATTCCATTTTTGAAATTTATACAAAGTACAAGGATAAAACGATTGAAGGAATTGCAATGTCACTTCCGGGGCTTATCGATGTGGAAAACGGTTTTGTCCATGATGGCGGGGCATTGAAGTTTCTTGCAGGCGTGCCTCTTGGGAAGCTGCTGTCAGAAAAATGCGACAACCTTCCTGTTGCCCTTGAAAATGATGGAAAATGTGCTGCTCTTTGCGAGTCATGGAAAGGAAATGCCAGCAATGTAAGGGATGCCTATGTTCTTGTTTTAGGCACAGGCGTAGGCGGCGGCATGATAATCGACCACCACGTTCATCACGGCAACAGCCTGATAGCAGGCGAGGTTTCCTATACCTTACATAATATGGACAGGGCACAATCCGAAACAATTACCCCAATTGAAACCATCGGCGAGGTTGGGCGTACGATTGAGGCGCTTCCATATATTGCAGGCTCCTGCTGTTCTACGCTAAGTCTTCGCTTTAAGGCTGCCAAATATAAAGGGTTAAGCTACCACGATGTCGGAGGCGAGGACATTTTTAAATGGGCATCCGAGGGCGATGCGGGAGTACAAAATATTCTTGAGGACTGGTACTTTACAATTGCCAAATTATGCGTAAACATCTATGTTATATTTAATCCTGAAATTATACTAATCGGCGGCGGGATAAGTGCACAGCCTCTTGTTCTTGAGGGAATATGCCGATACGTTGACAAGCTGAAAAAAATATCAAAAATACTTACGGATATAAAAATCGGAACATGTAAATATAACAACCGTTCCAACCTTTATGGGGCAATGATGAATTTCAACCAAATTTATAATGAATAATAGAATAATAATGAATAGAAGCAGGAGGTATCTCATGATTATAACGAAACACAAAAAGCTCCCTGAGGATTTTCTTTGGGGCGCATCAACAAGCGCATATCAGGTGGAGGGTGCAAACCTGACACATGGAAAGGGTCCAAGCGTGCAGGATGTCAAAACAGTTCCTGCCGGCACAAGTGAGCTTGACGTGTGTGCAGATTTTTACCACCACTACAAGAAGGATATTGCCCTTATGGCAGAGATGGGCTTTAAAACCTTCCGTTTTTCCATTGCATGGACAAGAATACTGCCGAAGGGCTTTGGTGAGATAAATCAAGAGGGAATTGATTTTTACAGTAATGTTATTGACGAATGTCTGAACTATAACATTGAACCCCTTGTTACAATGTTTCACTTCGACCTCCCATATGAAATAGAAAAAAAGGGAGGCTGGACAAGACGTGAAAGCATTGACGAATTTGTTAATTTCGCAAAAATACTTTTTGAAAATTACGGCGACAGGGTAAAATACTGGCTTACAATTAACGAGCAAAACATGCTCACCCTTTCAGGCGATGTGATAGGCACCTGCAATTTAGAGGGTGTTTCAAATAAATACAAAAAGCTTTATCAGGAAAATCATCATATGCTGCTGGCTCAGGCAAAGGTTATGAAGCTTTGCCATGAAATGATACCGGGTGCAAAAATCGGTCCTGCACCGAACATTTCCCTTGTTTATCCTGCAAGCTGCAAGCCTAAGGACATTTTGGCGGCACAAAATTTCAATGCCATAAGAAACTGGCTCTATCTTGATATGGCAGTATGGGGCCGCTACAATAATCTTGTTTGGAAATTCCTTGAGGAGCATGACGCAATTCCTGACATTAAAGATGGCGATATGGAGATTATGGCACAGGGGCATTCTGACTTTATCGGCTTTAATTATTATTCCACAGCTACCGTTGAATGGGATGAAACAAATACGGAAGCTATATCAGGCGACCAGCAGGGAGGCTCCTGCGAACCGGGCGTTTATAAAAATTTTCCAAACCCTAATCTTCTGCATACTGAATTTGGCTGGGAAATTGACCCTGACGGTTTTCGGGCTACGGTACGTGAGATGTACAGCAGATACCACCTTCCCCTGCTTGTTACGGAAAATGGTCTTGGCGCATATGACAAGCTTACGGAGGACGGAAAAATACATGACGTGTACCGCATCGATTATCTCCGCAGGCATATTGAGCAGATTAAGCTTGCAGTATCAGAGGGCGTTGAAATGATGGGCTACTGCCCTTGGTCTGCCATTGACCTTATTTCAACCCACGAGGGAATTGTAAAGCGGTACGGATTTATTTATGTAAACCGTGACGAATTTGACCTTAAAGATATGGCACGCTACAGAAAGGACTCCTTCTACTGGTACAAAAAGGTAATTGAGACAAACGGCGAGGACCTATCATAGCAAGTAATTTAAAAGGGGCTGTCGTAGCAAGGATTTAAGGCACATAAGTGTTTACCCACGACAAGCCCTCTTTTATTTTGTATTTTTATAACCTATGCTATCTAAGCATATTAAGATATTTTGCTTTTCTATTATGGCTTGTGGGGCACTTCCTTGAACTCGTACACAGCTATGCTGTCAAATGGTATGTGTATTTTGAATTTGTCAACAAGACCGTTTAGAATACCCGCATTTGATA
>JAMPFU010000079.1 GCA_023664385.1 Clostridium sp.
TGAGTGCTATTCTTTCCTTGCTGTTTCATTCTTTCAAATAATTTTCCATAATATATCATATTATCATCCTCTTTCTAATCAAATACTATCATATATATTATAACACTTCTCCACGCAAAACACAAGTATTTGTGCATTTTCGATATGATAAAATTATTACTTTAAGCATAAAAGCACTTACCCAATTTTTAAATATCGAGTAAGTGCTTTTTGCTTTAAATAGCGCATCCCAATCTCACAAAATACAGACAACCCTGCAAGCGGCGCGGAATCTTCCAATCAAACGCTTGGAATATAAATACATTCCTGCCCTGATAGCAGCTTCAATGAAAGCATCATTGTCAAGCTGGTTTTTCAGCTCGTTGCAAGTCCAGCATAACGCCTGTAGGTTTTCATCACGATTCGTACCGCCCTTACATTTCGCTATGATATGGTCTAAGGTCATGTAGTCCTTTTGTTCTGGATTCTCCATTTGAAGCTTCATGCCGCAGAAACAACACCTTCCCTTGCATTTGTTGAATATGCGCTCTTTCTTCCCCCTCACCTTCCTGCGCCTTTTTTCTGCTGCCTTGCTCATTGCCGCCAGTTCCACAAAAGCAACATCTGAATCCGCAAAGTTTTCCATAGCCGCATCATTAAATCCTATTTCCATAACGCACCATCCCTTCCATTCTCAACGAAGCAACACGTTTTTCTGATACGCGAGTATCTTTTGAAGCTCCGAAATCTCAAGTATAATGTCGCTGCACTTCCTCATCGACAGCGCATTCGCCTCAAGCTCTATCACCCTTGAAACTTCCCTGCCTATCATCGCCGCAACCTTCCCGAAGTCAAGCTCAACGCCGCCCACGGAGAAAACTATAGGGTACTTGCCATTCTCATCCTTCTTCATCCTTCCTGCGGTCAATCCCAAGTCTTCCACGACTGCCATTTTCACAATCCATTTCTCAAAGTCCCCGCCAAAGTAATTCTCAAAACAATTTTCAAAGTAATCTTTCTTCATTCTGATTCTGCCCTCCTTTTCCTGAATCTGCCTCTTTAGACTGACACGTTGAGCGAATATCGCAAATTATAAACTTCAAACTCAAACTCTAACAAGCCACTCCCATAATCTTTCACAAGGCAGCCGCAAATCTCGTCCAGTAAGACATTCATGATAATAGTGCTACATCTGCCACTCTTTTTCAGAATCAAACGCTTGTCCTGAACGGAGTTCACCAATGCGACTACATTCTTTTCTCTGCTACGTGCCAACAACATTGCTGGTTCTGTAAGAGTTACTGAAATATTTGCCTCTTTCAATCTTTGGTTGCCCTCGAAAAGCTTCAATAGCTCCTTTTTGTCCGCATCCTCCTGAAATCCGTGCTTGATAAGGAAATCCCTGTCGATAGTGTTCATAATGTTAATCCTCTCTTTCTCCCCGATTTGCCGATAGGTCAGCAGTCCATGCATCTTTCATTGATTGTTGAGCCATGCCAACGCCAGCACGCAAAAAAAGGGTGCAAAGTCTTTTGATAACTCTTAGACTTTACACCCTCGTTTTTGGGTTGCTTAAGTTGTAGCTACTCTTTGATTTTGTCTAATTCTGTAATATTTACGCTTAAACTTGCAAGTATTACTTTTAATTCAACATATCTTTTTTTCATGCCATAGTATGACTCTAAATCTTTCGGAGTGACTAACATCCAATCCTGTAATCTGGAAAATTCTTCAACCGATATTTTCATAAGTTCTTCTTTACTCATATCTTCAACCATCCTTCCTTCTTACCTCCTACAATGATTATTTATGTAAAATCATTATAGCGGATTTTTCAGAGGGTGTAAAGTCTATTCAGTTATCAAGGTGCGATGCTTCCCTTTTTGGTGTGCTACCCCTTACCGCCGATTCAGCAGTAAGGACGCTTAGAGCCTAAAGCCTGTTTATAGTCGCTCTAACGACTGCTATTTGATTCTTAGCACGTTGTAAAAGGTTGTCTTTTCAAATGGCTTCAGGTCATCGCCTAGAATCTCCGCAAGCTTTCCCTTGTCAAGTGTCGTTCTACTCTGCGACTTGTATGTGATTTTTGCGGTTTCCGTGGTTTCCGTGTCAATCTCCTTTTCCGTCATATAGGAAATGATTTCGCGCTCAACCGCTTTCAGTTCGCTTTCAAGCTCTTCTTTCATAGTTTTAAGGCTTCTCAATTCCTGTACTTTGCTCTCTAACTCTGATTTTGTCATACAACACATAAATTCATACCTCCGTTTTAATTTTGTTTGTCTTCGTTTAGCTTTCAGCAACCCTTAAGGAATTTCTTGGCTATCGCCTCTCACGACTTGATACCGCTCACAAGTATATTGCCTTAAGTTTGTGAATGCTTTTTGAGCTATTCGGTTGCTTTGTTCGGTCTGTCTTGCTTGACCTTGTTTCTTTTGTTGCTTGCTATGGCTATATAATACACTAATGTTAGTGCTATGCCTATTGACATTTTGCACAAATATTAGTGAAATTTATTAGTAATATTTGCCGATTGATAAATCACTAGTATTGGTGCATAACAACTATATCAATTAATTAAAGGAAGGTGTTATATATGGCAACAAACAACAGTAAAACAAACGTATATCAAATGGTTACGGACAGAATAATAGCGGAACTGGAAAAAGGTTTAATCCCTTGGCGCAAGCCTTGGACAGGCGTTAGAGACGGCGCATTCAACAGGGTAAGCAAGAAGCCTTACTCACTCATCAACCAAATGCTTTTGAAGCACAACGGCGAGTATGCCACATTCAAGCAGTGGCAGCAGTTAGGCGGACACATAAGAAAAGGCGAGAAATCGGAGATAGTAGTTTTCTGGAAAATATACGAAAAAGAAGGCATTGACGATGAAGGGGAAAAAGGAATTACAGAAAATACCGCTGTTAAGGTACATCAACGTGTTTCACGTCTCGCAGGTTGACGGCGTAGAGCCATTGAAAGAGCCTTTACACGACGTAGAACCGATAGAGTCGGCGGACAAGGTTATCATTGACTACGTTGCAAGGGAACATATAGACCTACAGATAACGAAAAGCGACAGGGCATTTTATAACCCCTCATTCGACAGGGTTGTGATACCACTGAAGGAGCAATACAGAAATGCAAACGAATACTACTCAACGGCGTTTCATGAGCTTACGCATAGCACTGGACACAAGAAAAGGCTTGACAGGCTGGAAAGCAAGGCAGTCGCGGCTTTTGGAAGTGAGACGTATTCAAAAGAGGAATTGATTGTAGAAATAAGAGGCGCAAGCATCCTGAATATATTAGGGATTGAAACGCCGCAGACATTCAAAAACAGTGCCGCATATATCCAGAATTGGCTACAGGCATTGAGGAATGACAATAGATTCATCATTTCTG
>JAMPFU010000007.1 GCA_023664385.1 Clostridium sp.
ACAGAACCGGGGCAACTCTGCCTATTTAATTCCTACAGTAAATTTACGCTATCCCGTTTGTAAAAAACTATTGACATATCACACAACCTATTGTATGCTTAAGGAAAAGAAGCACTAGATGGTGTAAAACTATAATAGGAGGCAGCTAACAAAACTATAATAAATAACTATCATAGACGTATACTACCTCCTATCCAAGATGGGAGGTTTTATTTATGGAACAATTATCACCAGTAAAACAATTGATAGATAGCATGCCAGTACCCTTAGACTTCACAGTTTTATTTAACAACTTTAGAGCATATTGCAGCCTTGATTATGACCGCCGAACTGTGGTAGAGCATTCCTGTATTAAACAATGTTGCGAAAAATTAAAAGTTGTAATGCCAAACACAGATGAAGTCACCCCATATTTTCTTGATAACATTTACAAGTGTGGTCGCATTGAATACTACGATCGAACTTTACGAGACATAAACGTTAATAAAGCACTAAAAATCTATAGCAAGGCTTTATTCGATAATTATCCAAAATTACAATACCTCACCGGATTGACTTCAGAAGCCTTGGCATACTATCAGAATTGGCATATGGCTGTAAGGTGCTTGCTAGCCTTTTCTAACCTACTAATCATGACAATTACTGATGGTAGAAAAGGCTATTTCTATGACTGGCAATTAGAAGAAGCCTATAAGCTACTGCAAGCAACTCACTAAGCAGCAGAGCTCCCATTCCACTGCTTACCACTGGGCTTTACCCAGTAAATCACCCCTAGAGTTTTGAGTCTCTAGGAGCACTACCTTAATTACCATGTACTTTTAGTACACAATTATTATTTTAACACTATAGATTTAGTGTTTTATCACTGGTTTTACCCAGCAAAAAACTCCTAGAGTTTTTAGGCTCTAGGAGTTTATTTCTCTATTCCACATCCTGTGCAGTAAGTTACTTCTTTTGTTTCCGCCGGATGCTCTATCGTTTCTGTCCATGCTGCCTGGTCTGTTATAGTTACTGCGGTCGTTCCGCACCCAGAACAGAAATGATCGTTATCTACCTGTGCGGCTAGATGTGCATTGACCGTTGGTCCATCAGGAAAGATTTCGAAGCAATAGTGACACTGCATACGCATCTCAGTGTGAGTCACTGCCGGATGCTCAACTATCTCTGTCCATGCTTCCTTGACTACCTCAGTCCTTGTAGCCCAAGTGTGCTGATGCTGTGTAGTTGCAGGTGCCGATGCTTCTGTTGTAGCAGGTGCCTGTGTAGTAGTCTGAACCGGAGCAGGAGCTTGTGTAGTCTGTGTTGTCGTACTCTGCTGCGGCTTAGTACTTGTCGTGCTCGTTGTTCCTGCTGGCTTTGTGCTGACAGACTCTGTTGTCATAGCCTCTACTTCCGCCTCTGTTGTTGCTAAAGCTTCTTCTATAGCTTCTGTCGTCGCCTCAGTCGTTGTTTCTTCTGTAGCCTCAGTCGTAGCTACTGCTTCTGTAGTAACCTCAGCCTCGCTCTGTTTTTCCTCGGTACACCCAGTAAAACCAACTGCTATCACCATAACTGCCATTGTAAGTATAAACTTCTTCATAGTAATCATTCCTTCCCTCTTAGTGAAGCTTCTTCCCCTCTTTATTTCTTGTACTTCTCTATAGCTATCATTAAGTTCAATTATGGTTTTACTTTCCCCTATTTTACTACTAATTGGGCTGTGTTGTCAAGTACACCATATATCAAACAACCCCATGCAATCCATCATATTATACATCTCTAACAGATTTATAGTTTTACTATTTGACTCCTCTATCTCAACACTCAGCTTATATTCGGAGAAAGCAGTACACTCATCCACCGAAAGAAAACACGCACCCTCATGAAATTTCAGTCTTTCATCTTTATTCTGAAGCAAAGAAAGCGTTGTGCTGTTGCACTTAAGGTCAAAGTAATACTCAGCACCCTCACGCACCACGGCAAAGTCTCCTAGCATAAAGGACACTATCGTTGCTATACGCTGTACACCTTGAATAACTTCAAAAGTACCATGCTGCGTATCATCAGTCTTTTTAAGTATTGTTATAGAAGGTAATGGCAAGCCATTAATCATCCATCCCACAAGAGTCCGCTTATCTTCTAAATCGAACAATCGTTTTCCTTTGTATTCCCTCATACAAAATTTACCGTCTAAGTAATCCACAAAAATATCATTCACTGTGTGCATATCACACCTTATTTCCATAGTATCCTCCTAAACGTAAATATCAACCGGCTCTACAACCGTCACACTGTACCCTTCGGACTCCAATTGCAGCTTGGCAGCCTCTATACAGCCATCCATCTGCCATTCTTCCTCGCTGTTCTTGTAATTAGCAATAGCTGTTTCAACTCTATCAACAGCATCGCTGTTTAATTTAGGTCCTTCTGCTTTTACGAAAATAAACGCATCTGTTCCATAACCATCTGCATCTGCATCAGTAAACTTAATAAAGTTATCCATAGTAAACCCCCTAAACGCTATTAAGAGTGAGTCTCGGAGTGCACGCTCACTCTTAATCATAACTAAGTTCAGAGGTATTATTTCTTTACTGAGGCACTCTCTCAGCAACAATACCACCCCCAGACAACATCTGCTCCCTTATAGCGGGAAGATATCGTCAGGCGTGTACAAGTAAACAAGCCACTGTATCTACAGCAATTTTACCTGCTGCAAACACAGTGGCTGTGTTACTACAGTGCGGCTATACCACACCAAATAACTCCTACAGTTTTAAGGCTGTAGGAGCCGAAGGAAGTAATCCAGAAGAGGCGGCAGTCATTCGGCTACCCTTTACTCACATTACTTTATAACTGCGTATGGTTTATTTTATGGTTTTCATTTTTAAGAAGCTTTGTCCATTTTTCTACTCTGTTAGCTGGAATTAGTGTATTTTGGTGGCTAAAATAATTTCATTTGTACTGCACTCTCAGAGTTACCAGATTTTGATTGGTGTATATGTATACAGACATTTTTATGGTCCCCTGTCTGCAGTATCAGTTTCATCTTACAGTAACCCATATTGTCATCAGCATTCGCACTTAAAACAGTAGCTCCTGTCAATTGTGGCGCACTAAGGACAAAATCCTCTAAGCTCTGAGATGTATTACATGCTAATGTTATGCCCTCAAACGTACTATCAGAAATTATTGTCTCATCAGGAGCTGCGCTTTGCCGTGTGAGATATTTAATTATAGCCATAGCATTCATTCCTTTAGGAATACTGACACCATTTACTGAGCATCCATAAAACATGCCCTCTGTATTAGCTACTCCGCTGATGTCGAATTTATCGCCTAATGAGAAGCCGTCTGAAAATTCACATCCGGCAAACATATTTCCCATTTCAATTACACTACAAATATTGAACTTATTGCCAAGTGTGAAACCCTCAGGAAACTTACATTTATAAAACATATCATCCATAAATCTGACTTTACTGGTATCGAATCCGTTACCTAAAGTGAAACCCTTAGGAAATTCACATCCGCAAAACATACCTTCCATATCTACCACTTCACTGGTATTGAACTTATCACCAAGTGAGAAGCCGTCAGGCATTTTACATCCAGCAAACATTCCCTCCATATCCCTCACTTCACTGGTGTCGAATCCGTCACCTAAGGTAAAACCATCCTGAAATTCACAGTTGTAAAACATATAACGAGTGCTAATACATCCTTTTGGTAAATCTACCGAAAGACCTTTTCCATAGTAATGCAGACATTCGCCATAGATTGATGTAATTCCGAACTCATCGGTGTCGAAATCAAAGATACCTAACCTACCATCATAGTGCTTAATCATATCTCTCTCCTCCTAGAATAGTAGCATTGGTTCCGTATTATTCATACGTTCCACATGCGATTCGTATAATGCTATTGAGTCCTCGTAATCATCAGGGGACTCAATAGCTTCCGCAAATGCATCTCCCAATTCCTGTAATAGGGTTCTTCCTGTGTTACTCCCGTATGCTTTCTGCGGTTCTTCATCTTCAACCTCACTGTAATCCTCTGAACTGTCACTCCTTATTATAAAACCACAGGTATCGCACTGCATTCCATCACCGCCTATGATTTCTTCCATATCGCCTCCACACAGCTTACAGGTTACTCCGCTCATACTACTCACCTCTTTCATTTTAGTAAAGAATCCCTGCAGTTTTTAGGCTGCAGGGACCTAGCAATACTATTGCTAATCTTAGGAGGAACAGAAAACTGAAGTTTCTGTTTTAGAAACACAGAGGGCTATTCCTGTGTTTCTATTAATTTATAATAAAGATTTCTTTGTTTATTTACGGTTTTGAATACTACGATTTATTTCTGCTTTACCCTATAGTAAGCCTGTTTCCCTTCATTGCCATTAACATGGCAGGCTTTTACAGATACTATTTTCTTTATGGAGCCGTCGGGATTTCTTAAAACTCTTTTATGTTCCCTTCTGTCGTGTGCCATTGGCGAATTGTGGTGTCCTCCCTGCCACTCCCTGTGTTCTCTTTCGTATTCATAATACTTATGTACGGGAAGCACGCTGTATCCCCCTTTGTCATCATTAATTATTGTATTTACGGCATGCTGTTTGTAATTGCTGTGCCTCCTTGAATTTTTCCTCATCAATGTATGTCTGTTTGAATACATATCCCATACGTACGCTGCTATCTGTAGCAGAACATAAGGATTGAATAAGCCGACACTGCATACGCCTTCCCGAATTTTCTTTTGCGTCATATAACAAAATTCAACATCTTCAACGAGCCCATCATGCGATTTTACACTAACAACCATATTAACGGAACGCTTGCATCTTCCGTGAATTTGGCAAGGCATTTGCGTTGCGGACGGTTCTATCAGTAAATTAGGAAAAATACCATCTACCACCAAAAACTGCCCCAGCACTGTTGTTTTATTATCAATTACAGACAGTATGGCAACAGAACAAACCGGTAAATTTTCTCCTTTGTGGCAGGTTATTGTGTAATCGCACTTGCAAAAACGAACCATGACATTCCAGTATCCGGCTTTATTTTTAAAATCCAGTATAAAATCATCCATGTCGTCTAAACATTTGCTAAAATCCGACGGATTACCTACAGCCTGTCCTGAAGAAGCCACAAATTTTTCAAATGTCAATTCATCATTCTCGTATATCAACCGTGGTGAATTTCTAAATGTGAAGACTGCATCTATTGCATTTGTGACGGCAATTATGCCGCTGTTTATTTCGCGGGTATTACCATGACACTGCTTGTCCAGCACCTTTATAAGATAATCGCATTTCTCTGTAAGTTCTTCCTTTACATCTTCAGCAAACTTACCATAATTAAATCTGTTCTGCTCAGCCGATAATAGTATCTTATCGTAATCTAAGCCATATCTGATACACGTATCTTTTATAGAGGAGAAAAATAACCTCGTACATTTTAAGCTTGTCGGCTCTTTTGATACTTTAAACAGCATTTGTACCCTCCGTTAATTAAAACTCTGTTACAGATTTGAGAATCTCCAAAGCATTTCTGTATGATTTTGCTTTGGTATCCCATATAGTCATCATTGTAATATCTCCTTTTTCATCACATTCTGCTGCTTTAGCATCTGCATGTCTTACCTTTTCTGTCAATTGTTCTACTGCTTTTTCTAAATCAAAAGCTGTAGGTTGTTCATCAATTCTTTTAAAAGAACAACCATAAGGTTCATCCCAATTTGTTATATCAAAATTGGATTTTAATTTACCTGCATCAATTAATCTCATGTTTTAACCCTCCATCTCACTAAACAATCATGGCTCAACCCTTATAATCTCTTTTCCCCCCCATTTTCTCAGCATATTTCATACAATTATCTGTTTCGCTCTTACCACCATCCCAGACAGCAATTACTTTATTTCTAAATTTGACTATATCTTACAAATGCGTTATAATAAATGTAGCACTTTATGTGCTAATATGAATGGATAGGAGGTACTAAATTGATGAAATGCATTATTTTATGTAAACGTTCTAAGACATATTTACATGGTGATTATTTAGCATTATCACCTTTGTATTTATGTTAGTGTTAATTAACAAATATTTTTAATTGTATTATTCAAAAAAATATTTGTTAATTATGTGATTCAAAATTTAGTTTGCTTATTTTATCATCCCAAAACTCCTAATTCATTCTGAAATTACCATGCGTCCACCCAGCTCCATAATCCTCCGTTGAGTGGGCATCAGTCTAGAGCTGCTGTAAGTCCCACTCTGTTAGAAAAGGAGGATGTTTTATGGAGTTTTTAGGGATGATAGCGACATGGGACTTTCTTCTATTTCTTCTGGGTGCTGTGGGTATTACAGTCTTCAAGAGGTTACATAAGAAAATATCCAGATGTAATTCTGAGACATTCGCTATCACGTGCGTTGTGATAGCATATCTCATACTCATTTACATCAAACAGCACTCATGAAAATGTAGAGAGAGAGGGAAGACGATCGGATTAGCTACCCGGTCTTCTTTTTTGTTTCCTAATTTTCATAGAAATTTAAATCCTATAACAGTATGGTATAATACCAATGAAAACCCGAATGGTAAAATTAATGGTATTAAACACACACACACAAACAAAGATACTGAGAAAAAATCCAAACATATTCTTGTCCATGAAAATACCAATTATGTAAAATTTTAATGTTTCTAATACCATCTTCCTTTTAAAATCAGCATTTGCCGCAAAATAATCGTTCCTAGCAACCCGATTAATTCATACAATGCGAATAAATTGACATATTTTTCCTCCTTTTACTAATAACTCATCTAAACTTCCTCAATTGTAGATTCGTCAATCCATGCAAGTTCAGCAAAATGAGTATTTTTATTTAAAATACCTTGAATTATACCCTCTTTATTTTTTAACCAGATATCCAACAACATAGGAAGCTATTCTTCCGATAGCTTCATCCTTGTACACATCATTTTTCTTTTCGGAACACCCAGTTAAAAGCAATGCAAGTGACACTTGCATACAGCAATCAACTTTCTTGACATATCCTTAATACCAACTTACCTCCAGATTTTAAACACAGATGAACATCTGTAATGTAATCATTTACATTTGGTACATACTCGCAAGCTTCAACAACTGCTCCTTCTGAATCCGGCACCCCGTAAAATAAATTCATACCGCTAGAGTAGGTTCTACTCACTATCATACTTTTCGTTATCCTGTGACCTCCTAGAACAAATTCATACTACCTGCATTGCCCATTCTGTCTATATTGTTATTTGTAACATTCATTAACACAGACTTAGCATATGCGATACCGTCTCTACTAACATCTTTTATCATAAAGTTTTTCAGAACACCATTCTTTTTCATATCTTTGATTGTTGGTTGGTTCAACCCCAAAAAGTAAGCACTGATTATAAAATTATCAAGTACACCGGAATCAATGAAGACTTGTAATAACTTAATTGGAAGAGTAAGAGTCCATGATGTACGCGGTTTAGATACAAAACTTTTTAAATTACTTGGTAATTCTGCAATAAAACGATCTATACTTTCTTTATCTCCCATAAGGATAAAAGATATAACATCCCCCAGTATAGCAACATGCATAGGAATATTGGGAGCTGCTATAATAATTGGTTTTATATTTAACCATTTAACATATTCTTCATAAACACAAAAATCGCATGAAAAATAATCATCTAAATTATCGATCTCGCTGATAGCTTTGTATACCTTATTACCCATATCTGCAATTTCGTCATTTGTATAATATGGTTTTATTTCATCCAAAGAAACATCATAAACCAAATAACGGACCAAATCCTGCTTGCACATTTCAGTCAATTGCTTCATTGTTACATGGTTGTATAAACCTAATGTATGATCATACATTATACAACCAGTAATCTCATTAACTGTATTTCTACAGTGTGCAATTTCTTCATATCTTTTCATATAAACCCTCCTAAATTTGTTTATCTAAATCCTTTAATGTAAACTTGCTATAATTCCTAGCATAAAACATTGGAGTCTCGTGCATTCACACTCACATCTTTCTCCACCAATGAGTCACCCACAACCATGTATCCAGCGCACCCTAGCAACGACAACTGTGCATAGCACATTAAAGCAGCTATTAAATCAACATGAAATGGAGTAAAAATCTGTCTGCTTCTTGAATTGTTCAATTGCAATTTCTGATACACTCCACCAGAAAATCCTGAAATGGATTTTCTTCTAAAGCACTTATCAAGTATGGGGTCAAAAGAGCCAGTTCTTCCCTTGACTTTACTTGTTCAGCATATAGAACATCCCGCTTTGCTGAATGAAAAGTATCAAAGGAATTGCTAAAGGAACAAGCAGTTGTAATAACAAATCGTTTCTATAAATCCCATTTGTTGGTTTTTCCCGCCAGTGAGTTAAACTGATGTGCATAGCCCGTCAGTTTAACAATGTGTGGTATTGTATAATTTGCATATCATCTGCCACTCGCCCTTTCTTTCATAAACTTACGCATAACAAGGTATCTCATAAATTTTTTTATCCTCGCGTAAACAGTTACTGCCACAGTGCACACCATAATACTGAGGCTTATCCTATGGTTCAATACTATCATTAGGTTGTCATACATTTTAGCATTCCTATATTTAGACATGCCCAAAAAACCGAGGTCGCTAAGACTTACCAACCTGTCTGCCTGAAGCTTGCGTCCGCAATCCTTACAGATACCAGAGCCGCTTCTGTACACTTTTCCGTCGTTGCAGTAATTACAATGTGCTAATTCTTTAACAGAAGCACTCTTCTCAAAGCTACACCCACACGAACGGCACATTTTATCGAAGCCGGCGTATTTCCCACCGCACTCACAGCATACAACCCTTCCTGTCAGGTATATCATATCACTGTAGTAAGGTTCACGTATAAACCATATAAAAATAAGTGCCAAAACACCCAATACTAAAGGCGTTCTGGCACTCCAAACAATCAAATAGTATTTTATGTATCTCACTGCAGTTCTTCTCCAAATTCATAGCTGTACATAGTGATTATTTCATCGTAAATGGCAGCTGACGGTTTTAAGCCACTGTAATAGTAATCCGAAAATCCGTATTCCATAAAAACTGTTCCCTCACCGTTGGTTAAAGAAACTGCCATAGGGGAGTGTTCAGCCGTGTAATCACTTTCATGAAACTGGTTTTCCACGCTGTACAGTAATTCACACTTTTCAAAAACTTCTGAAACTGCCAGGGCATCTTCTGCCGAATCCACGATAACATACAGATTGTTCACATCAAACCTGATGTCTGACTCCATGATGCAATTTATAATCTGCGTACTGTACCCATCAGCGATACACTCATGGTAGTTTGTGTAGTATACCCTCTGTCCATCCTGTAGGTATGACTCCACGAAAAAATCAAGTTCTCTATCCGTAGTCACATACTCGTACCTGTAGCGTTCTTCATCCTTATTAATAACCTCTGCTTTTTTGTACTCAAACGGCTCATCGAGATTAACCTCTAATCTTCTGGTAGCTTCTTCTCGATACTGCTCCAGCTTCTTATCTGTACAGCCGGTAAGACAGATAGCCATTACTAAAACCAGTATAATTTTCTTCATTTTATCACTCCTTAAAATACTGACATGTTTAGAATACACCTATCGTCCTTAGATTGTTTTATTCGTATAAGTACGTTTTTACCATTTCTTGTATGTAGTAATAAATCTGTTTTATAATAATCTGTGTCTTCAGCAGTACTGACAGATACTATGGTAGCACCATTCATTTCTGGTATACCCATGTATAAATCTTTTCCACCTGAAAATGTATTACACATAATGACATAATCAGGCTTGCCTGAGTTCCCGTCAGTAAATCTTTCTGGTATCTTCATATCTTCGCTGATTTCAAACTTACTACCGAAATCAAAATCTTCCGGCATAGTACACCCATAAAACATATTGGCAGTTACCACTGCCGTACTGGTGTCGAACTTCTCTCCGAGTGAGAAACGTGCTGAAAATTTACATGCACCAAACATCCATGCCATTTCTAACACGCTACCGGTGTCAAATTTCTCTCCCAGAGAGAAACCATCCGGAAATTCACAGCCGTAAAACATGCTGTTCATACTCTCCACACTACCGGTGTCAAACTTCTCTCCCAAAGAGAAGCCCTCAGGTATTTTACATGCGTAAAACATTCTATTCATATACTTAACCTTACTGGTATCAAAGTACTTACCAAGCGAGAAACCGGCAGAAAATTCACAGTTGTAAAACATATCTGTCATATCAGCCACATTACCAGTATTAAAGCCCTCACCGAGAGAAAAACTGGCAGGAAATTTACAGTACCTGAACATACTCCCCATATCAGTCACTTCACTGGTATCGAAGTCCTTACCAAGTGAGAAGCCGTCAGGGAGAGAGCAGCCGTAAAACATATAACGGGTATTAGTACACCCGTGCGGTAAATCTACTGAAAGCCCTTTTCCACAGTAATGTAGATAAATTCCATCATCTGCCATAAACACAACTTCAAACTCGTTAGTGTCATAATCAAATGCTCCTAATTTCCCTTTGTAATGCTTAATCAAAATTTTACCTCCTTGTTATTAAATTAACTGTCTGCAGTTAAAAACCGTAGTATTTTAAACTAAACTATTTAGTACCTGAAAACCTATTTTTAATAATTTCTGTATTAACTTTGTGATTATCTAATAATTCACACAGCTTTTCCTCAACTGCAGTAAGCAACTCATCATATGTACTCCCGAATAAACCTGCTAAATTGTCTGCTTCTCTTTCTTCATCTTCAGGACTTGGCACCTTAATATCATATCTGTCTAATATACCTTCAAACAATCCTACTATCAGCATTGCCTCATCATGCGTGTAAATCTTATTACTACCGGCACTAACGAACTCCTCTTTAGTACTTTCAATCTGGTCACTTCGCATCTCTGCTTTAATGCCTGTTACCATTTCATCTACAGCGGCGTTTATTTCAGCTTCATTGTCGCTGTCCCAAGACAGCCCTCCTGCCTTCCACGCCTTACAAAAATAATAATTTAAGATCTTTTTTGCGTCTGAAATTTTACTGCTACTCATTGCTTTTGCCTCCATTCAATACCTTTAATGCCATAGCTCCAAAACCTCTGTAATTAACGTAGCTATCACTATATATCTCAACACTGTCGCCGTTCTTTACTGTTAAATGTTCAGTGCATGCTGCACACTTTAATACATCATCCGTATCCCTGTATTTTATAAAAATACACTTATTTAACCCTGAGTAACCTACATCTGCAACCTCTACTATTTTAAACATAACATACCTCCATTCATTACCTGCTTAATCTCTCCTGCCACAGACTCGTACAAAGAGCCGGCGTATACCAGACGTCTCCATCTGCGTCATCATCGGATAGACTGTCACCAATGCTAACATAACCTGCGTAACCCGGTATTGAAAGCTGTACATAGCACATAAGGGCTACCACCCTGTCTATATCCCGTCCTACCAGTAAGACCTCTGTGCTACAGTTAAAATTACGCTTTTGTAGCACCTCAGCTCCGGCGAGCAACATAACGCCCGACCCACAACACGGGTCATATACAGACACATACCCCTTGGATTTTAACTCTGTACTGCAGTCTTTCCCTGCAAAAGTCGTCTCAGCCATAAAATGACTGATATGATATGGCGTGAAAATCTGTCCACGTGCGTTACTGCCCAAGCTCAATCTCTGATAAACATCTCCTAAAAAATCCTGATACGGATTTTCCAGCATTGCCAAGTAAAAAATGGCTGCTAAATCTGAAAACATCATTAACTCTTCGTCAGTTGTTATCTGTTCCTTGTATAGCTTTTCACGTTCTTCAAAATGCTCTGTTGTCACAAGGTTGCTAATTGAACACGCATATGCAACTATAAAACGCCTCCATGCATCCGCCGTTCCATACTTCTCTGCAAGCTTCTCAAATTTCTTTAAAAATTTCTCTTTGTCATTCATAGCATTCTCCTATCTGGTTTGCTTTTACGCAAACCAAACAAAATACACTATCAGGAACTACCACACCATAATATAAAAATGGCTGCTGTATCGCTACAACAACCATTTTTTATCAAGCCACATCCTTTACAGAAATAATCTCACACTTGTGTACACCTGCCATTGCGTATATCATCCTGACAGCACTCTCAAAATCGTGTGATACTATTTCTATACTGTGGACTGCGCCATCCTTTTTGTAAGTAACATTATATGTATTCATAAAACCACCTCACTCTTAATTTTCTAGTTACTTATGTATTAACTTAAAATTAAGAAAGAATGGTTTTCGTTTTGGCAATTTATATCACCATTACTGCAACTTCCGCACCAATCATATTAAATTTTATAATCTATTGTATCAAACTCTTTTAATCCTAAAGTTACATGCATACTCAGCGTAGTGTACCATTAATGTACCATTTTTAATAAAATTATATAACCCTATGTAAATTTACATAAACTAAGATTTTATGGAATTACCAGCAGTATAAGCCTGTGTCAGTTTATATCAAATTATGCCAAATTGGTAAAATAAAATACCGCCTTTTTTTGAATAAACCCATAATCGTATACCTACTTAACGCAGCCTATAATCTCATTTATATCCTCAATATGATTCCTTATCATATAGTCTTCCATTCCATTGATAATATCTCTTACCGCATAAGGATTATTGAAATTTGCCGTTCCAACTGCTACGGCTGTTGCCCCAGCCATCATAAATTCAAGGGCGTCCTCCGCACACATACAGCCGCCCATTCCGATAATTGGAAGCTTAACGGCATTTGCCACCTGATATACCATACGGATTGCAATCGGCTTTATGGCAGGTCCCGAAACGCCTCCCGTCTTGTTTGCAAGTGCAAAGGCACGCTTATTTACGTCTATTTTCATTCCTGTAAGCGTATTGATAAGGGATATTGCGTCAGCACCGCCTGCCTCGGCAGCCCTTGCCATCTCTGTAATATCCGTTACATTTGGACTTAATTTCATAATAACAGGCTGCTTCGCTTTCGCCTTTACAGCCTTTGTTATGTCGAAAAGTGCATCCTTATTTTGTCCAAAGGCAATGCCTCCCTCCTTGACATTTGGACAGGAAACATTTATCTCAAGCAGGTCAATGTCGCACGCTCCAAGTCGTTCCACAACCTCCACGTAATCACTGACGGTTTTTCCACATACATTTACTATGATTTTCGTGTCCTTTGCTTTAAGAAACGGTAAATCCCTTTCAATAAATGTATCAATGCCGGGATTTTGCAGTCCGATTGCATTCATCATTCCGCCGTAGGTTTCCGCAATACGAGGCGTGGGATTACCTTCCCACGGCACATTGGCAACCCCCTTTGTCGTTACCGCACCAAGCATATTAAGGTCAACAAACTCGTCATATTCCATTCCTGAACCAAAGGTTCCCGATGCAACGGTTATTGGGTTTTTAAATTCTACACCTGCAATTGTTACCTTCGTATTCATCTATAGCTCAACCTCCCTTGCATCAAAAACAGGACCATCCTTACACACTCTTTTATTGTTTACCTTTGAATGGCCGTCTATATTCTTCGACTTACATACACAGGCAAGACATGCACCGATACCGCATGCCATATGCTCCTCCAGGGAAAGCTGTGCCTCTATGTCATTTGAAAGCGCATAAGCCTGAATCGCCCTAAGCATAGGCGTTGGACCGCAGGCATATATTACGTCACCTGTTATGCCATGCTCCCTTATGGCGTCCATAACCGTTCCCTTTACTCCTATCGTACCGCTTTCGCTGGACACATATACATTACCATAAGGCTTAAAATCATTGGCAAGAAATTCCTCGTCCCGATATCCAAGCACAATGCTCTTTTCACAACCCAGTGCCTTTGCAAGCAAAAGCATAGGCGGTATGCCAATGCCGCCTCCTATCAATATTGCCTTTTTATCTGACAGGGAAAAGCCGTTGCCCAGCGGTCCCAATAAATCTATTTTATTTCCTGATTGCAGTCCGGAAAATTCCTTCGTCCCTTTTCCTGCCACACGGTAAACAAGTCTGATTGTCCTTGCATCCTTATCCGCATCACAAATGCTTATCGGTCTTGGAAGAATCCTGCTGCCATCCTCCGAATACAAATCCACAAACTGTCCCGGCACAGCATTTTTTGCTATGCTGCCCGCATTTATAACCATTGAAAAAATATCAGTTGCAATGTTGTCCTGCCTTACAATTTCAGCCTTTATTTTTGCCTTTCCCACTTACACTCCTCCTTTTGCTCCATTTATATCTTCTATCATATCAATAACTGCCTGACGGCTTGCATCTGCATATGCTGCCTCGCCAAATTTGGAATATTTTTCCTGCTTGTACGCTGCAATGATTCCTCTTGATGAATTTATGATTGCGCCAAGTCCGTCTGAATTAAAATAATGTACAAGGTCAGCAGCTTTTCCCCCCTGCGCTCCGTAACCCGGAACTAGTATATATGTGTTAGGCATAAGCTTTCTCAGGATTTTACCCTGCTCAGGGTAGGTTGCTCCCACGACGCATCCCACGCTGCTGTATTTATCGCCCATACATGCTGCGCCCCACTCTATTACCTTTTCTGCAACAAGCTCATAGAGAGGCTTTCCATCTATCAGCTTATCCTGAAACTCTCCTGATGACGGGTTTGAGGTCTTAACAAGTACAAATATGCCTTTGCCGTGTTCCCTGCACACATCAACAAACGGCTTTACACCGTCCGTTCCAAGATACGGATTTACTGTGACGAAATCCTCATCAAAGGGAGCATAGGATTTGCTTCCAACCTGCACCTTTCCGAGATGTCCCACAGCATAAGCCTCTGAGGTAGAGCCTATGTCTCCTCTTTTTATATCGCCTATCACCACAAGATTTTTGCTCTTTGCATAGTCGCAGGTTTTCTTATATGCCATCAGTCCGTCTATTCCAAACTGCTCATACATGGCAATCTGAGGCTTAACTGCGGGAATAAGGTCATAAACAGCATCTATGATTCCCTTGTTGTATGCCCATATCGCCTCGCCTGCACCGGCAAGCGTCTCGCCGTATTCATCAAACGCAGCCTTTTTTATATGCTCCGGTATATAATTCATCATTGGGTCAAGCCCAACAACGATTGGGGCATCCTTTTCTTCGATGTTCCTGATAAGCTTATTAATCATGTTTATACTCCTCATATTTTTATTTATTGTTACTTGTTGCACTTAGACAAATTCCGGTTTGTCCTGCCTTTGTAACTCCAACCCCTGTCTAGCCACCATACACAAGTGCTCCGTCACAAATAGTCGCCATTACCTTACCCTTAAGCACCTTGCCATTGTAAGGCGTATTGTGTCCTTTCGATGCAAATGCATTTCCATCAACCGTCCATTCAATATTGGGGTTAAAAATAACAATGTCCGCCATTGCGCCCTCGGTAAGCCTGCCATACTCCTTGTCTATGCCGATAACCTTTGCAGGGTTATAGCTCATTTTTAACGCCATATCCATAATACTCATAAGTCCTGTATCAACCAAAGCTGTATAGGTAAGCGCCGCCGAGGTTTCAAGTCCTACAATTCCAAATGGCGCCTCATCAAAATATTTTGCCTTTTCCTCTGCGGAATGAGGCGCATGGTCTGTGGAAATGCAGTCCATTGTTCCGTCCACAAGCCCTTCTATCAATGCCTTAACATCACTTTCCGTTCTAAGCGGCGGATTCATTTTATAGTTGCTGTCAGCCTCTGTTATGTCTGCGTCCGTAAGGGTAAAATGATGCGGGCAAACCTCCGCAGTAACATCCGCCCCGAGCCTTTTTGCCATTCTCATAAGCTCAACCGTACCTCTTGTGGAGCAGTGGCATATGTGAAGCCTTGTGCCTGTCTCCGCAGCAAGCAAAATGTCCCTTGCCGTTATAACATCCTCAACGGAATTGGGTATGCCCTCCACGTTGTACTTCTCTGAAGCAACGCCCTCGTTAAGCACGCCTCCTCCAACCAAATCCTTATCCTCACAGTGCGCCATGACAACAGCCCCAAGCCGGGCAGCCTTTTTCATTGCCTCCCTGTAAAGCCTTATGTCCATAACGCTCTTTCCGTCCTCAGAAAATGCAACAGCTCCCGTCTCATGCATTTTTTCCATGTCAACAAGCATTTTCCCCTCCATGCCCTTCGTAATGGAAGAAAGCTGCTTAACATGTATCGGGGCTTCCTTTTTTGCCTTGTCCAAAACATACTGCAAGGTTTCCACAGTATCTACGACAGGCTTGGTGTTCGGCATGGCACACACAGTTGTCACGCCACCCCTTGCGGCTGCACGTGAGCCTGTGGCTATATCCTCCTTATAGGTCAGTCCCGGATCCCTGAAATGAACATGTAAATCTATAAATCCCGGCATGACATAACAGTCTGATGCGTCAATAACCTCCTGCCCCTCTGCATCAGCATCCGCTTTTTCGCCTCTGCTCTTAACGTATATCTTCTTTATTCTTTTATCCTCAACAAGTATGTCTGCCTTCTCACATAGACCTGTCTCAGGGTCTACGGCATGTCCGTTAATAATCAGCATATAATAAACTCCATCCTTTCACTCATGCCTAGACATGAGCATATCATTATCCTTTTATCGTCTCCATATATAGCATATAGGAAAGCACAAGTGCCTCCCTGCGGGAAGCAGGATCGCTCTCCACCTTAAATGTAACAGTTACCTTATTTTCCGACACATGCAGTTCTTCAATGTCAAGATAGGTGTCAGATATAATCTGCAAAATTTCATTTAAGCCAAGCCCCTTATCTGACATTCTGTCTGCAAAAAGGCTTAAGGATAGCCTGCCGCCATCCTGAAAAACCTTCTTTGATGCAGCGTCAAAGCTATCCATAAAATCCTCGTCCAATTTTTTATTGTCAGCAAATTTTTCGTATTGGTATTTTCTGCTGATTTGAACAATCTTTTTATTTATACTCAGATATTTTTTGTCATTTGAAAGACGTTTTGCAATTTCCCTTTCCCGCTCAGGCTTATAAACCATATCGCCTGTCTCAAGCTTAATCTGTGCCACCTGTTTTGAGCATTCAAGTCTTTGTGCAAAAAGCACTCTTATCTCATCATCTATACGGTTTATTTCATTTCTTACATTGCTTAAGTCCATACATTCTCCCGTCTGTGCAGCTTTCTAAAATTCCAGTTTCATTTACGCCTAGTACCCTCTTATCTAAGATGCCTTATTTTTCTCCTCATACAGCTTGTCAAACTCATCAATCGGCATCGGCTTTGCATAGTAAAAGCCTTGTGCAATACGACAGCCGCTCTCTACAAGGAAACGTGCCTGCTCAAGATTTTCGACTCCCTCTGCCACAATATCAAGTCCAATTGATTTCGTCATCTGTATTGTATGCTCAACAATGACCTTTCCTCTGTCTGAGCCTACAAAGTCCTGAAGAAACTCCCTGTCTATTTTTATTATATCAAACTGGGTATCCTTCAGGGTGTTAAGGGACGAGTAGCCCGAACCGAAATCGTCCATCAAAAGCTTATAGCCATGTTTTTTCAGTCCCAAAATAACCTCCGCAACATCCTCGCCTTCAACAGTCTCGGTTATCTCTATCTCCAAAAGCTCCTTTGGTATATCATATCCGTAAACAAGCGTTTCAAGCCTTTTTAAATACTCATCATTTTTCATATTTGCCCTTGACATATTTACGGAAATAGGAACCGGCTCAATCCCGTTATCAAGCCAGTGACGAAGCGTCTTGCATGCCTCCTCACATATGTACATATCAAGTCTTGTTACAAAACCATTCTTCTCAAAAACAGGTATAAATTCCATAGGAGGTATGATACCCTCACCGGGCTTTATCCACCGCACCAATGCCTCAGCGCCTACGATTTTCTCAGTATCCATATCAAATTTCGGCTGTAGGTACATTACAAACTCATGGTTTTCCAATGCTTTTTCCATGTTGTCCTCAACATGCTTAGCAGACAAAACCTTCTCGGTCATCTTTTCATCATGGAATATAACATACTCCATTGCATTTGCTTTTATGCTCTGTCTTGCAAGTGATGCCCTGTCACCGTATTTCCTCAGATTTTCATTTTTATCCTTAACAAATGCAATTCCAAATACAAGCCTGTATTCCATATTCTTGTACCCTAAAAGATTTGTGCGGAGGAACTCGACAAAATCAAGCAAATCCTGCTTTGTCTCATAGGCTGTCATAACCATAAAGACATCTGCGGTAAGCCTTGCAAACATCTGCTCGCTTGAACAAAGGACCTTGAGTGACTCTATGAAGAAATTAAGCAGCTCATCTCCCACAGCCTCACCATACATTTCATTGATTGCCTTGAATTTTGCCACATCAAACTGTATCAGGGCATATTTTCCCTCAGGATTCTTGCGCATAACCTCCCTTGCAACCTTCATGAACATGGCGGGATGCCTGTCATTTGTAATTGTCTGAGAAAGCTGCAAGCGGTAAAGCTCCTCAGCAGTCATCTCATATATAATACATGTAACACGCACAATATATCCGTCCTCATCCTTCGTTATATAGCAGGTCATATTGTGGTAAGAGTAAATCTTATCCTTTCTTCTCATTCTGACGGAAACGGAAACACGGTTATCATTTATTTCCACAAAATCATCCGAAACCCTGGTGCCGTTATAAATTTTTTTTGCAAAAACAGAAAGCGTTTCAAGATCCTCCTCCATAACAATATCCATAAATAAATCTAAATTATCTGAAAAGGGCTTGTTTTTCAGTGCTTCCTCGTCAACATCAAGCTTACTTCCATTACAGACGATTCTATTTTTATGCTCACTGTCGCAAAGCATGATAAACATATCACCCAATGATAAATCAACATTCAAAAGCTCCTCTGAAAAAACCATCTATATACCTCCTCTCGCCTCAAAACATAATAAAATCCGAAAAACCCCCTAATTATTTACAATTTTAACATAACGCATCCATTTTCACAAGAAATTTATCGTCCCAAAACACTTAATGGAAGCTCAAGCCCACTGCCTTCCATAAGCTCCTTATCAAGCAGAATATCCCTGCTTTTTCCATCTCTTACAACACCACTTCTTGAAAGCAGAATTGTCCTGTCACACGTATCAAGTATAAAATCCAAATCGTGGGAAGCAATCAGCTTCGTCTTGTCCAATCTGCCAAGTACATTGATAAGGTTTCTCCTGTTTTTGGGGTCAAGGGTAACGCTTGGCTCGTCAAACATGATAATGTCAGGATTTAGGGCAAGCACACATGCTATGGATGCAAGCTTTTTTTCTCCTCCCGAAAGCTGATAAATGGACCTTTTCTTCAGGTGCTCGATTCCTGTTTCACAAAGCGCCCTTTTGACGCAGGAAGCGATTGTCTCCTTGTCCATTCCATAATTTGAAGGTCCAAAAGCAACATTATCCTCAACATGTGACAAAAACATCTGACTGTCTGCATCCTGAAAAACATAGCCTGCCTTTTTCCTTACCATAGGCAGATTTTTCTTTGTAACTGCAATGCCTGAAACGCTGATATGTCCCTCATAGCCTGCTTCAAGTCCCACAATAAGCCGAAGCAGCGTCGATTTTCCTACTCCGTTTGCACCTACAATACCTACGCTTTCTCCATTTTTTATGGTGAAGCCCATATTTTTAAAAATATAATTATCCCTTACATAGCAAAAGGACATATTTTCAATTGTAATACCGTAATCACCCATTTTTTCACCTGACATTTTTATCCCGCAAGCCAAGCTCCCACAAGCTCGAAAACAGGGAAAATGCGAAATGCCGCAATCATACCTGTCCAAACAAAAAGCCATATAAGCGAGCCCGCTCCAAGTCTATATTTTTTATGGTTTCCTGACAGGATGCGCCATTCATAACCAGCCATATTCATGCTGTCATATACCCGTTTTGCCCTGTCAATACTTCTAAGCATCAAATTGCCTGCAAACTGTCCCCACGCCTTAACATGTATTCCTTTCTGTCCCGGCGAAAGCACAAAATAGCTCTCGGAAAGCCTTTTCGTCTCCTTTATCAGTATATTGATATACCTGTAAATAAGCAGGATGACCGTGACAAGCAGCTCAGGCACATGTATTATTCTTAACGCCCCGCATATGTCATCTATAGCAGTTGTCACAATCAGCACATATACGGCGAAAACCGACATAATTCCCTTACTCCAAAGACCCGCCGCGTCTATCATTCCAAGCCTCAAATCCCCTGAAAACAAAATATTTGCCCCTCCAAAAATAAAGAAAGCAAAAAGCACGGTCCTCATTCTTTTTAAGCATTTGCATAAGGATATATCTGCCATTAAAAAACAGATAACCAAATATACGCTCATGGATAAAATTCCCATAAGCATATTATTTTGAAAGGAAATGACAAAGCATATGTACCATATTGTTACAAACAGCTTAACAAGAGGGTGCATTTCATTCAGCCAGCCTCCTTTTGCTGCTTCCCTGTCAATGCTGCACATTTCCCCAAGCATATTATCAAACCTGTTCATCATGATACCCGTTTCGTTTTCGTAATGCCTTTATAACGATACAGAATAAAACACAGACGCCTATAACGGCAATTCCCCCTGCAATGCCTGAAAATGACGTGCCGAAAGCACTGTCAGAGCCTGAAAATGCATAGTCAGGAAGCACTGCCACCTTGTCCTGTATATTAGAAAACGTATCATACACCTGTCCTTCACTGATAAGCTCCGTGTCGCCTGTAACCTTTTCAACTGACCATTCCAGTCCGTCAGGAAGCGAGGAGGCAAGAAGCGACAGCCCGCCTGCAATAAAAATTGCCGCCATCCCAAGTATCGCCATAACACTTCCATAGGACATCCGCTCCTTTTTGCTGTCCTCCTTAATGCCCCAAAGCAAATCCGGCTTCGTCTCATACACGAAGCACAAAACCGCTGCCGTTATGATACCCTCAACGGCGCCTATGGCTAAATGTATCGGCTGCATAAAGGAAACAAACACCCTAAATGGCAGCGTTGTAACTCCCGATATAAGCGTTTCAAGTGTTACTGAAAATGCCCCCAGCTGAAGTGTTACAATACAGCCGATAATAGAGGCGGCAGTGATTTTCTTTTTGGAGGCGCCATTTTTCAATATGCCCCGCCAAATAACGCCTGCTCCTATAAAGCATCCATAAAAAGCCATATTCCATATATTTGCGCCAAGCGCCATAATTCCACCGTCAGCAAACATAAGACACTGAATAATAAGGATTCCCATCATTGTAACAAAGCCCGCAGAAGGTCCAAGCATTGCGGAAAGAAGCATGCCGCCGCATATATGTCCACTTGAGCCGGTTCCCGGAATTGCAAAATTAATCATCTGGGTAGCAAAAACAAACGCCCCCATAATACCCATTTCCGGTACTTTAATCGGCTCCTCTGATTTTCTGATTGTATGTATGCTGTAGGCTGATGTACCGGCAGTAAGGCCATACATTACAGCCGCCACCCCCGTATTAATAAGTGCATCTGCCATGTGCATGATAAATTCCCCCAATCCTATTCATTATTTTTATAAACACTGGCTTTTATATCCTGAAGGGCTATGTTCTTCTCACCTGCAATACGCTTTAAATCCTCATATTCAGGCTTTATCTTTTTGGCTCCATACCCCTCTGATACCTTTACATTTACATCACCATATTCGGTGTGAACAACCTTGCTGTGCCGTTCCATAATCATCCGCTTCTTTTCCGTATAGCGTATGCCTATGGTTGTTGTATGCTTAAAAATAATTTCTGCAATCTTTTCTCTATCCAGTGGTTTACATAACACCCCAAGTATAACACCTGTCCTTCCCTTTTTTGCAGTGATTGGAATTGTGTAAACATCCCTTGCCCCACTCTCCATGAGAAGCTCTGTAACGTATCCGATTTCCTCTCCTGTAATATCATCCAAATTACAGTTCATTTCCACAATGATATCTTCATCATTATTATTTTTATTATTAGCTTTGTTTATTTCCTCTGCTTGAATATCGCCCTTCTCCAAGGCTACGGACTCTCCCAATACAGCCCTTACAACATTTGCAGCAGCAAAATCCTTGCTTCCCGTGCCATAGCCTATATTGTCTATTTTCATAAACGGCATGCCGCAAAATTGGTTTACATAATTTCCAACAAGAGCCGCTCCCGTAGGAGTACAAAGCTCTCCCTCAATGCTTCCACTGTAGCATGGAATACCAGATAAAAGCAACGCTGTAGCAGGTGCAGGAACAGGCAGTATGCCATGTGCGCATTTCACTTGTCCGTAGCCTGTATTTATGGAGGACGCAGCAATTTCATCCACGTCAAGCATTTCAAAAAGCATGGCGCAGCCTGTAATGTCTGCCAAGGCGTCCATCGTTCCCACCTCATGGAAATGTATGTCTGCAATCTCCGTTCCATGAACTCTGCTTTCTGCATCGGCAATCCGTTTATACACGTTTTTTACTTCACGCTTTACACTGTCTGAAACGCGTAAGCTGTTTATAATGTCAGTGATATCGGACATGGAAGCGTGATGATGCCCGTGTTCATGCTCATCGTGGTGCTCGTGTTCGTCACGGTGTTCATGTTCATCATGGTGTTTATGTTCGTGTTCATCGTGGTGCTCATGTCCGTGTTCATGATGGTGCTTGTGCTCATGTTCATCGTGGTGCTCGTGCTCATGTTCATCGTGGTGCTCATGTCCGTGTTCATGATGGTGCTCGTGTTCGTCACGGTGTCCATGTTCATCCTCGCTCGTCTCGATTTTTCCGTTTATATTTACTTCCACATGCTTTCCTACAATACCGCATTTTTTATCATCAACAATATTTACGGTTACACCGGGTATGCCTGCATCATTAAGCGCCTGCAAGAACTCCTGCTGAGCTTTCTCGTCAAGCAAGGAAACAAGCGCACCCATAAGCATATCCCCTGCAACACCCATGCCAAAATCCAAATATAGTATTTTCATTTTCCTTCTCCTCGTCCAATTCCGTCAGTGCCTTTTTTGCAATGTTTTTTCATCCATCACTTGACACTATCCCCATTCCAAGTTTACGTTCAGCAAATAACCTTGTGTCCCGACAGCCTTGCAGCCACACATATCATACGTGATTTATCATGCTTGCCTGATAGCCTGCACCAAATCCATTGTCAATATTGACTACGCTCACTCCGCTTGCACAGGAATTAAGCATGGAAAGAAGTGCAGAAAGCCCGCCAAAATTAGCACCATACCCCACGCTTGTTGGCACAGCGATAACAGGACACGAAACAAGACCACCTACAACACTGGCAAGCGCCCCCTCCATGCCTGCAATGGCAATGACAACGCTTGCGCGCATAAGTGTATCAAGATGTGCAAAAAGCCTATGTATTCCCGCAACGCCAACATCATAGATACGCTCCACCTTATTTCCAAGCGCCTCTGCCGTAAGCGCCGCCTCCTCAGCAACAGGCATGTCGCTTGTACCACCCGTTACAACGGCAATGATTCCATGTCCCGATGGTGTTGGAAAATCACCGATTACACAAGTACCGGAAAGCTTTTCATAGAAAGTATGCAATGCTTCATCGTCCGATACGCACGCAGTAAGCTTGTCCTTTAAATATAAATATGCCTCCCTGCTTATCCTTGTAATAAGCACTGTTTTCTGTCCCGCCTCCATCAGCTTTTCTACAATGACCAAAAGCTGCTCCTTTGTCTTTCCTGCTCCATATATAACCTCTGCCGCCCCTTGCCTTATTCTTCTATGGGTGTCAAGCTTTGCAAAATCCAAATCAACGTAAGGCTCCATTTTTAGCCTCAGCATGATTTCTTCCATGGAAAGCCCGCCGTCCTTAAAGCGCATAAGCATTTCTTCAATTGTATTTTCACTGTAGTTTTCCATGTGGTACCTCTATTCAAAAATTTCCTTATCTGTCATTATACTTGCAAAAACAGGTACTTGCAATCATTTTTAAGGCATATCCACAGTGTCCTTCATTAAAAAATTATTCTTCCCCATGGTGAAGCTTTGCCTCGCACTCTCTGATATGCTCCTCATACAGTGCATGATGCCCGAATATTTGAAGCGCCTGCCGATAGCACGCAATCGCCTTTTCATACTCCTGCATGCATCTGTAAATCTCTCCCTTCTCGCACCACATTTCATGATTCCCAGCAAAACAGCTTATCCGGGCCCGTTTTGTCTCAATTGCCTTACTGACAGCAGCTAGTGCTTCCTCATACTTCCCTGTGGCACGATAAAACTCTGCCAGCTTCGCATTTTTAAAATGTACATCACTGTCGTCAATGCCCTCAAGCTGAACGGCGGCAAGCTCCATATAATGTTGGTATTCAGGCTTCGTTATATCATCCACCCTGCCGGCGGCAAACAGATACAATGCACTGATAAAAACATCATTTTCCTTGTTAAGCTCCAATGCCTTCTCATACAGTTTCATCGCTTCCTCGTACATTCCGTGTTCTGCGTAAACCATACCCATGCATCTGTATATATGGCAATCTGTTTTGTCATTCTCAACTGCCATCTCGAAAATCCTATAGGCGTCCTCTATATATCCTTCATTTCCGTAAAAACAGCAGAGATCTCCGATGCAGGACTGCACAAGCGATGCATTTTTACCGCGTTGCTCCTTGGATACACTGTATTTTCTATCCTTATCGCCACTGAAGGAAATATCGCCCATATATTTTTTGGCAAGGTCTGTATACCCCAGCTCACAAATACACTTTTTTATCAATTTTACACAATCCTGTAGATTATTCATTCTGACAAGAAGCTCCGCATGATTCAACACATAGGAAAGAGAGTCCTCATCGAAACCAAATTCCTCCTCGCAGGCTTCATACACCTGTTTTGCGCCCTCATAATCCCCCATACAGGACAAATTCGCCGCCTTCCTACAATACGCGCGTTTTTTATATCCCACATTCCTTGTCAGCCCGATAATTTTATCATGCAGGGAAACAGCCTCGCCAAACCGTTCAGTAAAATAGTACGCTGACGCAATACTGTTTAACACCCACAGATTTTCAGGAGCCTCCTTCAAAGCCTCCCCATAATAATATAATGCTTTCTCATACTCCTCCATATCACTAAAATTAGCGCCAATCAGCGTATAAAGGGAAAACCAGTCGTCCTCCTCCAAATCCGTCTCGTCCGTTCCCCTTTTACTGCACAGTGGAAGCAGCAATTCATTGGACGCATCGTAATTCTCCTCATGTGCCAGCAGCCTTGCACGGGAAATATCAATCAAATCGCTATTCCCCTTCAATTCATCAAATCGTGCAATCACAGTTTTCATATCATCATAATAGTCAAATTCCCAATAAATTCCAAGCTCGATGGCATACGGCGCTGAAGCATACGGATAAAGCCCCATCGCATGCTCACATGCATCTATGGCACGACTGTATTCCCCAAGCCTGTCACAGCTTTTTGCCATATACATATATGCATCATAGTTTTCCTTACGCTCAAGCAGCGTCTCACACGCCAAAATACAGGCATCATAATTTGCACATAAATACTCCAAACGGCACATTGCCTCCTGTGCATATGTATAAAAGTCAGATTCATCGGACAGCGCCTCCTCCAAGTATTTTCTTGCATCATCATACTGCTTTGTCCTGATATAACAATTCGCAATAAAATAATTTACCCGATCATACCGCAGCTTTTCTTTTATTTCCTTTGCATTGCCGCCCTGTGCTATCGCTACGTCTACATCATCCTTCCACACAAAAAATTGCTCCAATGCTTTCTCGTACTCCTCTATATATAAGTAATTCCGTCCAAGCAAATCCTGATATTCACATTTTTTATCATCAGTCGGCGCAAAGGACTCCAATACCTTTATCGCTTCAGGAAATACGTTATTTCTATAATAACACCATGCCAACTGAAATTTCAGCTCGTTATCCTCCGGTTTTTCTGCAAGCTCCTCCTTCAGCTTTTTGATAAGCGCCTCATTCGCCATTGCCATGCGGTTATATGTTGCTACATCATAGCCGTTATGCTCCAAAAGCTCCACAAAAATGGCTTTGGACTTTTCATACTCCCCGATGGCATAATAATAATCTCCCAATCTCACATTTGCATCATAGTTATCCGTCTCTAGCTCATGCGCCATTTTGTAGTACCTGCCTGCATCATCATACGCCGACCTTGCAAATGCAAAATCACCGCAGGCAAGCATAATATACATCTCATTCTTATAAGCTTCAAGCAATGCCTCTGCCTGTTCCTGCATTTCTGAAAGCCTTACGGCATACCGTTCTGTCCGCTCTGCCTGACTATCCACACTCTCGTTTATCTTGTGAAGCTCGTGGCGAAGCTTGCTAATCTCCAAATACGGATGGTAAATTCCAATTTTCTCCATGGATTCAATATACTGCTTTTCTTCTTGGATATCTGCCTTTCTCCGTACCATATCAAGCCGATAATACATGCGGATAAATTCATCTATATCATCGGTAACAGTATCAAAAAGTCCATAGTTAATAACGTCCTTGTATTTTGCATTATTTAATATATGCTCAATAAATCCTTCAGGATAAGCTTCTGACAGCTCACTTTTTATTTCATCTATATGAAAGGTTTTCACGATGAGCTGATACACTGTATGCGGAACATAGCTATGCTCCATCAAAAAGGAGAGGAGCCTATGCATTGACGCATCGGAAGTATCTAACGCAACAAACTCATCCCTGTCAAATATCCTTCTCCACTCCTCCACGTCAACTCTTCTCTTGAAATCGGCATAGAGCTTTGCCATATCAGAAACCAAATCATTTTCCACAGGCTGTTCCTTTGCGGGTTCTTCCTCCGTTTCCCGTAAGGCTTCCTCATATGCGTTTCTAAGCTCCATAAAATTTTCGGCGTCATCCTCCGGATTCACATGAACCAGCCTGCTTCTGTACGCTTCCTTTATGATTTCCTTATCCTTTGTCTTATCAATTCCGAGAATTTTCCACTTATCCATTGCTTCCTCCAAATTTTACAATGCTGTTTACAGCAGCCAAAGCACTAAGCACGATGCCCTATGGCTAATTTTCTTCATAGAGAAATTATACTGTATTCAGGCATAAAGTTCCATAAAAATATAGGGAAAATCAATAATAAAACTGGGGCTGCCGCAGTAAGGATTTAGGCGACAGCCCCTTCAAATATCAATTATAATCAGTGAAAGATTTAAGCTTCCTCTCCCATTGCATAAAATTCTTCCGTCTCGTCAATGTCCTTTACGGGAGGCTTTAAGCCTTCTATCTTAATATTATTTTTCTCAGCATAATCCCAAAGTGCGGCATGTATTGCCTCCTCCGCAAGCAGGGAGCAGTGAACCTTTACAGGCGGAAGTCCACCTAATGCCTCCATAACCGCCTTATTAGTAACCTCAAGCGCCTCCTGTATGGTCTTGCCCTTTACAAGCTCAGTTGCCATGCTACTTGTGGCAACAGCAGCTCCGCAGCCAAAGGTCTTAAACTTCGCCTCGGTTATTATGCCGTTTTCATCCACGTCAATATACATTCTCATGATGTCTCCGCATTTTGCATTTCCCACTGTGCCTACGCCACTTGGGTTTTCTATTTCTCCAACATTTCTTGGATTTGTAAAATGATCCATGACCTTTTCGCTATATTCAGTAACCTGACTCATCTTTTCGTACCTCCATTTAGTTCTTATTTGACTTTACAAAATCTTCATATAAAGGCGACATGCTTCTAAGCCGTTCCACTATTTCCTTAAGCCTGTCAACAACAAAATCCATTTCTTCCTTTGTGTTTTCATCTGAAAGGGTAAGTCTAAGCGACCCATGGGCTATCTCATGCGGCAGTCCGATTGCAAGAAGCACATGTGACGGATCCAGCGAACCCGACGTACATGCCGAGCCGCTTGAGCCGCAAATTCCGTTTCTGTCAAGCATAATCAGCAGCGACTCTCCCTCAATAAACCGAAAGCTAAAGTTTGCGTTGTTTGAAAGCCGTTCGGTTCTATGTCCGTTCACCTTTGTGTAAGGTATTTCATTTTCCACCCTGCTTATAAGATAATCCCGAAGCTTCGTCTCATAAGCCATACGCTCCTTCATTTTTCTTTCTGCAAGCTCTGTAGCCTTTGCAAAGCCTATTATACCAGGCGTATTGTGCGTACCTGCCCTCCTGTTTTTTTCCTGTGCACCGCCATGAATCAGCGGGGCTATTTTTACATTTTTTCTAATATACATGATGCCTATTCCCTTTGGACCATTAAGCTTATGTCCGCTTGCGGAAAGTATATCAATATTCATTTCATCAACATTGATAGGCACATGTCCGTATGCTTGTACTGCATCCGTGTGAAAAAGCACGCCGTGCTTTTTTGCTATCCCGCCTATTTCCTTGACAGGCTCTATCGTACCGATTTCATTGTTTGCAAACATAATGGATATCAGTATTGTCTCGGGCTTTATCGCAGCCTCAAGCTCATCTAACTTAACAACTCCATTTTCGTCCACGTCAACATATGTTATTTCATATCCATTTTTCTCAAGAAATTCACAAGTGTGTAAAATCGCATGATGCTCTATCTTCGACGTAATGATATGGTTTCCCTTTGCCTTATTTGCCAAAGCAACACCCTTAATTGCCCAATTATCAGACTCGCTTCCACCGCCTGTAAAATATATTTCTTCAGCTCCTGCACCTATGAAATCCGCAACTGTTTTTCGTGCCCTGTCAACCGCATTATTTATCTCGCCTGCAAATGTATATACACTGGCAGGATTTCCGTAGCTCTCCTCAAAATACGGATGCATAGCCTCATATACTTCCTTATCCACCTTCGTTGTAGCGGCATTATCTAAATATATAAATTCTTTCATCCATGCTTCCTCCTGTACAACAATATAGTATACCAATCTAATAATTGTAGTATAAGCCACGTATTTCCTTATGTCAACGAATATGGGCAATTACAAATTGATAGAATTTCTCAATAAGAAAGCACTAATAATTTTCTGCCTTAATTTCAAAATATCCCTGTGAATGCTTACATACAGGACAAATACCGGGAGCCTCCAGACCAACTACAATATGTCCACAATTTCTGCACTCCCAAATCTTAACCTCACTTCTTGCAAATACCTGTGCCATTTCGATGTTGTTTATAAGAGCACGGTAACGCTCCTCATGATGCTTTTCAATTGCTGCAACCATCCTGAACATATGCGCAAGCTCCTTAAATCCTTCCTCCTCCGCAGTCTTTGCGAAGCCGTCATACATATCTGTCCACTCGTAATTTTCTCCCTCAGCAGCAGACTCAAGGTTTGCCTTTGTATCGCTTATTCCGTCAAGCTCCTTAAACCAAAGCTTGGCATGCTCCCTCTCATTTTCTGCCGTTTCAAGGAATATTTCAGCCATCTGCTCATAACCTTCCTTTTGTGCCACTGCGGCAAAATAAGTATATTTACATCTTGCCTGTGACTCCCCTGCAAATGCAGCCTTTAAATTTTCATACGTTTTCGTTCCATCATATTTACTCATAAAAAAGTTCCCCCTTTAATGTTATTACTTCCCAGTAAATATTCCCATTAAAAAAAGAACATATACAAAAAGAGGCTTTCGCAGCAAGGATATTTATATCATAGTAACAAAAAACGCTTTCGCTCGTCTTCAAACGATTTTTTATATTATGAAATAAATACGCTTCGTGCGTCAGCCTCCAAAAAATCAATATAACTACGCTGTATGTACTGTTTTATCCGCTTTATGCATATCTAATATTGCATGCACCCTTTCCACTTCATCAAGAATCATGCAATCCATAGTTTTTAGCTCTTTTACTGATTTGTTCAGCTTGTTATTTAGCTTCTTGTAATCTCTCTTGAGTACACAGACATCCTCCTTCAAGCCGCTCACATCTTCTTTCAGTACACGGACATCCTCCTTCAAGCCGCTCACATCTTCTTTCAAGCCACGAACATCCTCCTTCAAGCCGCTTATATCATTTTCCATGGATCCAAATTTTACCAAAAGCAAATCCAATTTTTCACTGTCTGTCATAATATCCCCTCCTCTTGTCTGAATATCCCCACTACATGATTGTATTAATATTTTAAATGTATCATCACGTCGTTCAATCTGAACGTGTTGTATCTACTATAAAGTATTTAGTAGCATATGTCAATAAATATAAAAAAATATTCTGTCTAAGCTACCACATTAAAAATACTCATATCATAAAATGGCGATCCCTTTATCCAAGCATGGCAAACAGCAAATATATTATTGTGGCAAGAAATGCCGTTGCAAACATGATAAGCCCAAAAGAAACGGACCTTGCAAGCAGATTTCCCGTCGCCATAAATTCATGAAACTTTATATGCTTCTTACGGGGCTTTTGCACAGTGCTGTTATCCTTTAGTATTGTTTTCCTGATTAAGTACACTGGTCCTTCTATGCACCAATCACATATCCGCATAAAAAATGTACATATGGTCGGCAGTATTCCAAAGAGTATCGGCTTATAAAGCATTTTCTCAAGTGAAAACCATGCAGGAATAATTCTTTTCCTTACATTTCTGGCAATTGCAACATAAAGGAACACTCCAATCGCAAGTGATATTCCTGCCCCTTTCAAATTGTCCCATGAAAAATATGCAAAATCCTTAAGCGACGCAGCCCCAAAAAATGACATTCCCTCATTTCCAAGCTTTTCAAGCGCAACATGAGGTACAGCACCGCATACAACCACAAACACTGCCAAAAGTCCAAGCATGATATATACGAATACCGACAGCTTGCCAGTCGCTTTATCTCCATCTGCTTTCTCATCATTTGGTTTTAGTTCATTATCAGCTTTTACAACTTCCACTACAATCTTTGCATCCCTGTCATCCTGCTTCGGTTTACACCAAAAGACAGGAATATATATCTTGAGCATATAGGCAAACGTACAGCCTCCACCAATCAAAAACAGTATCTCAAGCGTTCTCACAAAGGAGGCTGAGCCTTGTGCCATTCCTGACTGAATAAGCGTAAGATATTCTAAAATTCCCTCATGTATCAATGTCTTGCTCACATATCCCGACAAGAAAGGAACGCCTGATATGCCGAGAACCGCTATTGTAAACACAATTTTCAAAAATATTTTATCGTACCCCCAGCCCTTAATCTTGTTGATGTCAAGATTTCTTCCACATTCCATTGAAATAATACCTATAATGATAAAGAATATCATCTTATATACGGAATGATTTATCATATGGAGAAATACGCCTTCCGGTGCAAGTGCATTGCAATCCACACCTGACACGGAACCTCCAAGTATACAAAAAACCCCTAATGCCACAATGATATACCCAATCTGCGACATGGAGGAATAAGCAATCACCTTTTTTGCATCAACAGAAAGCATAGCCCAAAGACCGCCCACAAGCATAGTGATAATACCTAAAACAAGTATCATCATTCCCCACTCGTATAAGCCTCTCATAATGCCTGCACAAACTACAATCATGCCGATGATACCGGTTTTTGAAAGCACGGCAGAAAGAAGTGCCGCAGCAGGCGCAGGCGCCGCAGTATAGGATGGCGCAAGCCACGTGTGAAGCGGAAACATGCCTGCCTTTGCCGCATAACCGAATATGATAAGAAGACACGGCACAAAAAGCTTAAATTTATCATCATGGCCCATTGTCATTCCAAGTTTATAAAGCTCATCATAATAAAGGGTTCCTGTATGCCTTGCCAAAAGCAGTATTCCCGTCAGTGTTGCAAGTCCCCCAAGCACAGCATATGTAAGATAGGAGGCGGCAGCCCGCATATCCTTTGCAGTGCCGAAATGCGCAACCCACGGATATGAGCCAAGTGACATAACCTCAAAAAATATAAATGCAGAAAGCATATCATTGCTCAAAACCATGCCAAGGGCAGCCACAAGCACAAGCACACTAAAAAACACAAAGCCTGACGCCCCGCCGTCCTCCTTGCCGGTTATCTCATCGGTATAGCCTTTCTTAAAATAATCCTTAGAAAATTCCATTGCGATAATCCACATTATAATTGTAAGTGAGCAAAATATTATTCTGAAGCCGTCAAGCTTAAAGGAAATTCCCATTCCGAAAAGTCCATCTATAACCAATTTCATTCAGATACCTCCTATAATCCCTGCGCCATCTGCTGTAAAAAGTCCGTAATCGGCTCTGCAAAAAAGCTCAAAGCCACAACCACAGCAGTGATTACCGCAAAAGGAAGCTTCATTCTAATACCTGTACTTTTTACATTCTCAAATGTATCAACCGCTTCCCCGTCGTAAACAAATGCCCGTATGGCAATTGACAAAACATACATTGCCGTAAGAAGTCCCGATATAAGCAAAATCACTGCACCTGCATATGCAAAGCCTTCCTCTAAAACAGCAGCCTTTATCAGGCTCCATTTACTGATAAAGCCAAAAAGCGGCGGCACTCCCGTTATTGCAAGGGCGCATATTGTAAAGCATACCATGGTAAACGGCATAGCCCGACCTATTCCTGCCATTTCATAAACATACTGCTTTCCCGACTTTACCATGATTGCTCCTACACAGGCAAACAGCACTATTTTTATAAATGCATGGGCTATCATGTGGGTCATGCCTCCCACAAGTCCCTGCTCACTCATAAGGGTAAATCCAAACACAATGTAAGACAGATTGCTCACTGTTGAATAGGCGAGCCTCCTCTTAATATGCTGCTCCTTAAATGCCATGCAGGAGCCGAACAATATCGTTATTAATGAAGCTGACATAACAAGATACTGTACCCATGTTCCCTTTAAAATTTCAGTTCCATAGCTGAAATAAGTAATTCTTCCAATGGCAAATGCGCCTGATTTAACAACTGCAACCGCATGAAGGAGCGCCGTTACCGGAGTCGGTGCGACAGACGCCTTTGGAAGCCATCCGTGAAACGGAAATACTGCCGCCTTAACTCCAAAGCCAAAGAAGGCAAAGGCATACCATACCCTCATAAGCTGCTCCTTATCCTTCGGCAGATTGCGAAGCACACCGCCCCACATAAATGATGAGGTTTCCCCATAGTTCAGTATAAACATAAGGCTTATAAATCCAAAGCTCGCCCCTGCTATGGAATAAACCATGTATCTTCTCGCCGCCCTGATAGACTCCTTATTCATCTCATGCATTACAAGCGGCAGGGTAACAAGCGTAAGCATTTCATAAAATAAATACATTGTCTCTATATTTCCTGCAAATGCAATGCCGATTGTAATTCCGTACGTCATTGTATAAAAGGCAAAAAAGGAATTTTTACGTGGTTCCTCCTCCATATATTCAAAGGCATAAAGGCTTGCAAAAGGCCACAGAAAGGATACGATACCCGCAAACACGGCAGCCATTTTGTCAATATGAAATTCTATTGTCAGTTCATTTGTAAGACGGAACAATATATAGGTTCCCTCAGGCGGTGCAAAAAGAAGCAGGAAAACAACGATTGTATTTATCATAACACCTGTCTCAATATATATGTTTCTCCTTCTGTCGCTGTCAAAATGAAATACAAAAGCCAAAAGACCTACGAGCATCGGAAACAATACCGGAAAATAAATTAATATGTCTGGCATAATCCCACCACCTTACATAAGAGCTGCCACAAAAGAGGCAAGCTCGTCAAAAATCATATCAGGGTAAACAGCTAAAATCAGTGTCAATATAACAAGTACAATCAAAGGCGCAGTCATGGAAGCCTTCGGCTCACATATTACCTGCTCATTTCCCTCATGTTGTTGTTTGCCAAAATATCCCTTTATAGTCACAGGAAACAGATATCCTGCTGTTAAAAGTGCACTTATCATAATCACGATCATTCCTGTAAAAGCAAGCTGTGACACGGCACCTGAAAATTCAAGAGCACCGCTTGCTATATACCACTTGCTTAAAAATGTTCCTGCAGGCGGAATACCCACAAGGGTTATGCCTGCAATTGTGTAGCAGCAAAACGTAACCGGCATATATTTTCCCAAACCGTCAAACTCATCCACAAGCTTTTTCCCTGTCTGATGGATAATATTTCCTGCCACAAGGAAAAGTGTTATCTTGACCATTGCGTGCATAATAACATGAATGAGCGATCCCATAACCCCAGCCTCATTTAAAAGCGATAATCCGAACATGATATAATTCATTTGGCTGACCGTAGAGTAAGCCAGCCTTTTCTTAAATATCTTTTCTCGGTATGCAAGCATGCTTCCCAACAGGATTGACACGATGGCAAGCGCCATCCATGCCGTCTGCACCCACGTATCCATAATAAAGCCTGTCCCAAAAACATAAAAAACAGTTCTTATAACCGCAAATACCCCGCATTTTACAACAACGCCCGACAGCAGTGCCGAGCCCGGTGCAGGCGCGACAGGATGTGCCTCGGGAAGCCATGCATGATACGGCAGTATTGCCGCCTTAACGCCAAAGCCAATTATCATAAGGAACGCACATACCAAAAACAGCGTCTTATTTCCATTCAAAAAAGCCATTCCAAGAGAGCCGCCTTTTACAAACGGAATATCCGCCCCCTTATTTGCATAGAGGGCAAAAACACCAAAAAGCGCCGTAAATGCTCCTGCTATGGAAAAATAAAGTATTCTGAAGCCTCCCTTTTCCGACGCCTTATTTCTGTCGTGAAAAACAAGCATCGCCGTGGAAAAGGATATTAATTCAAAGCTTATGTACATTGTAATAAGATTATCCGCAAAAAACTGGGACAGCATTGACAAATAGCTGATACAATAAAATACATAATATATTTTTTTATGGTTATCCCTTTTAAAATATCCTGTATGATATATGCCGATAAGCACATACATTACAGTGGCAAGAATTGCAAATATAACACCAAGCTCATCAACGCGGTATCTGATTATGAACTCACTGTTAAGCCTTACTTCCATAACTTTTTCTCTCCTTTATTTGAACATAAGTCCTTCCAAGCTTTCGCTTTTAGAAAGGGACTGGCGCTATATATTAATCAAACATACCGATTCCCTCAAATATAAAATCAATGATAGGCTGCGCATGTGTTCCGAGAAATACATTTAAAGCAACAAAAATGATACATGCAGCTATAAATAACGGGTCTGCCTTATATATAACCGCCTTGTCCTCATCCTTGACAGGTCTGTAAATTGATATAATTGCCCTCATAAAATAAACGGCATTTAAAAGCGTACTGAAGGCAAGCGCAAGCATAACGATTACAAGCTTTACGGTAGAGGCATTGATTGCAGCATCCGCAAAGCAAACCTTCGAGATAAATCCCGCAAGCATCGGAATACCAATCATGGAACAGGCGCCAACAGTAAAGGTGGCTCCTGCTATCGGATTTTTTATTGCAGAGCCGCCCAAATCCCGAAATTCCCTACTGTCATTTGAAACATAGGAAAGTCCGTCAGCAGCTATAAACATCATTGATTTTGCAGATGAATGTGCAAATATATGGAATACCGCCGCCATCATTCCAAGCTCGGTTCCAAGTCCCATACCCATGTAAATATAACCAATCTGCGCCACTGAGGAGTAGGCAATCATCTGTCTTACATCCGTCTGCGCAATTGCCCTTACAGATCCTGCAATCATGCCGATTACGCCAAAGACAAAGAAAACATTTCCTATTTTTGACGACACGATTACATCCATGCCGATTACCCTGTACATAATCTTTATGAGAAGAAAAATGTACCCCTTTGATATAAGCGATGAAAGCAATGCAGATGATGTGGCAGTTGAATATCCATATGCGTCAGGAAGCCATGAGTGAAATGGAAAAAGCGCACTTTTTATTGCAATTCCCACACACAAAAGTCCTACCGTAATCGTAAGCGGAAGCTCATAGTCGCCAACTGCCACACTCGCAGCAATAGCCTCTTTTATATTGGACATGAGAAGATGTCCTGTCAGGTCATAAAGCATGGAAAGTCCAAGCAAGATAAGACCTGAACCGATAAGGCTCATAATCATATACTTCATAGCAGACACAAGACAATGTCCGTTATCCCTGCTCATAATAAGGGCACATGCGGAAATTGTCATAATCTCTATAAAAACATACCCCGTAAAAAGGTCGTTTGTATAAATCATTGCAAGCAGCGCCGCAAGCAGCAGGTCAACCATAATATAATAAAGATTTCTTTTCTTAGGAGCAACATCTATAAATACACGCTTCATTCCTCCAAGAACAGATGCAAACATAACGATGGAAAATATTGTCGCTGTAAGCGCCTCAAGTATGCCTACCCTGATTTCATTTCCCCATGGTGCCGGAAAATGTCCCATATAATACGTATAGGACTGGTCAAGCCCTGCCACGTAGAAAAATGTAATAGCTGACATAACCGAAACTGCACCTATGACGCAGAGAGAAAACACTCTTGCCACCCTGTCGCTCATAATTGATATGATTACCGCCGATACCATGGAAAGTATGATAGAAAAAAACGGCAAATTTCTAAGGAAGTCCATGCTATACGCCTCCCTTCCTTGATATAATGGCAATCTCATCTATATCAAGCGTATGGTATCTTCTGTAAAGCTTTACCGTAAGAGCAAGCATAATGGCAGTAACGCTTACGGACACAACGATACCCGTAAGAACAAGCCCCGCAGGAATAGGATTTATGTATGCCTCCATATCCCTTACGCCATCCACGACGATAGGCGCCTTCCTGCTTTCAATATACCCCTTTGAGGCAAGAAAAAGATATATCGCATTATCCATAAGATTAAAGCCGATTATTTTCTTTATGAGATTTTTATTGAGCAGGAGAGTCGTAAAGCCGATTCCGAATATGATTATCGCCGCCGTCTCATAATAGTTCGTCATAAGATGACTAAAAAGCTCTTTCAGCATATCCTATATCCTCCCTCTCTTAAATAGTGCATAAAATCCATACATTGTACACGCAACAACAAGACCTACGCATATATTCAGATACAAAATAAGTCCGCTGCTAAGGATTGCGCCCGGCGTGCCGAGCGGTATCATGCTCTCTATATGATTTGCTCCCGTAAAAAAGGAATAGCTCTTTGCAAGACCATAAAAAAGAAGCGCTCCAAAGGTTATTCTCCTGAAGGTTTTATAGGAAAACAGCCGTTCCATTTTCTCAAAGCCATATGCATTTGCAAAAAGGATAAGTCCCGCTCCCATGATCGCACCGCCGGAAAAGCCTCCGCCCGGAGACAAATGTCCGTTTAAAACGACATAAATTCCAAACACAAGAATAACCGGCACAAGAAATTTTGCCACCTTCTCAAGTATAATATCTCTCCTAAAATCAACCACGTCCTCGTCAGCAAGAGGCTCCTCGCCATCATTTCTAAGTAAAATAAGCACGCAGCAGCAAGCAATAAACAAAACATTTGACTCGCCAAATGTATCGAATGCCCTGTAATCAAGTATCATGCCGGCAACTATATTGACTGCGCCCGTTTCATCTAAGCCGTCCTCTATATATCGTTCTGAAACCTCATTGTTTACAGGATTATCCTTATCCCCAAATGTAGGCAGGGAAGAAACCGTAAAAAGCAGTACGCATATAATGATAATTGCAACAACAACCGAAATGATATTATACGCCTTGTTCAGCCACTCCACAAACTTTCTGCTTCTGAAGGCCTGATAAAGCTCCCGCCTTTTTATATCATTTGCATCGGTAAATTCAGAAAAAAACTCATCCGCCTGAACAACCTTATCATTTTTTTCCTGTTTTTTTCTTGGATGAACCTCGTCAGGAATTTCCATATCTCCGGTCATAAAATCAGAGAATTTTTGACTGAAGCTATCCTTATAATTCTCCTTTAGCTTACTCATGACCTTTTTCCTTTCCTTTTGCTATATTATTTTCCGTATTATCATCCTGTTCCTCATCCTCAATATATACATTTAACGCATCTATCTTCCTAAGAACAAGGAAAAATAAAATACTCGTCACACCCGCACCGACTGCCGCCTCCGTTATGGCAAGGTCAGGCGACTCCAAAAGAAACCATATGATACACATAACAAGGGAAAAGGACATAAAAATAACAACCGAATTAATCAGCTTTTTTGATGTACATGCAGCTATGGCGCATACAATTAAAAGTACAAGCAGCACAATATGAAATACAGTCATTATTTTTTCACCTCACATTCATCCTTAAAATTTTCATTTGTCTCTATCTCCATCTTTGAAATAAGATGTGCCGATACAGGAGATGCAAACATAAATACGATAAGCACAAGCAAAAGCTTTAATGACGTATAGCTAAAGCCTGCTATAATCATGATTCCGATAAGCACCATATCAAGTCCTAAGGTGTCCCCGATTGCCGAGCAGTGCATTCTGTTTAACACATACTTAAATCTGTATACTCCGATTATGGCAAGAATTTCGGCAAGCAGACCGCACACGATAAATAATGCCGCTATAATAAATCTAATCCACTGTAATACTTCCATAAGATATTCTCATCTCTTTTCCTTAATTTTATCCTTCCATGCCGCCCTTAGCGTGCACCCTTTTTTTAGACCTTTTTGTTGTATTTCTTCTTTTGTATCTGTTTCTTCTTGTCATTATTTTCCTATTGTCATCCTCAATTTTTGCCTTTGCACCCGGAATTGCCTCAAGGGTTTTTATGTCAATCCTTCTGTATTTATTTGTATAAACCCTGTAAAGCACAACTACCGCAACAAAGCTTATGGCGGCATATATAATGCAGATATCCGCAAGATACCCCTCACCGATCCATTGTGAAAGGATTGCAATTATCATGATAACGACCGTCCCAGCCATATTGGAACATACAATTCTGTCCGTAAGTCTCGGTCCCCTGATTGCCCTGATTAAAATAAACAATATGCAAAGTGCCAAAATACTCATGGACACCACATACAAAACCATATAAGCCCTATCCAGCATCACACGTTTTCCCCCTCACACTTTATCTTCTCAATTTTTGTGAGAAGCCTTACAAATACGGAATTTTCCATCCCCTCCGCAAGCTCCCTGTCAAAGCAGTGCACCAAATATGTATCCTCACTTACGTCAACTGTTATTGTTCCCGGTGTCAGTGTAATTGAATTTGCAAGCATGACCTTACAGCTCTCGTCCGTAAGCGTCGTTTTAAAGCTTACAAGCTCAGGCTCATTTTCATATTTATCAAGCACAATAAACTGGAGCATGGTAATGTTTGCTTTCACAATCTCCCAAATGAGCACAAAGAAATATGCGGAAATAAGGGGCAGCAGTCTATAAAATTTCATTTCTTTTTTTATGCTGTAATCCATGCATTTGCATAAAAAAACAAATATGACCACAGTAATTACAATTCCGAAAATTACAATTTCAAGGGTAATATTTGCATTAAAAATAATCCATGCCAAAAATAAAAGCGCTAACATATTATCACTCCTGTTTCAACATAAAAATAACGAGATAAATCCCGCCCCAAAAACTACCATCAATATATACCTATTAAATTCAAAATGCAACTAAAAATTTTAGAATAATATGGACAAATGCAAGAAATAATAAAAAATAAAAAAGGAAGAACAGCAATGGAAAATAAAACTCTGTATTTTTCCCTTGAGCAAAGTACATTGGTTCCTTCAAGAAAGGTACATGTAGGTGATATAGCGTCAATCTTTTGCTCTGACATGGATATCAGCCATGCTGCTGAGAAAACGCTTATCACGACACTGACAAACACGGAGCAGGATCAGATTGTGATAACGGCAATGAAAATTGTCGAGCTTGTTTCCCTTCAATATAAGGATTTAAGCATTGTCAGCATAGGCTGTCCTGAAACAATCGTATATTACCGCAATCTTAAACCGGTATCGAAATTTAAGGGAAATTTAAAAAGTGCACTTATGATACTGCTTGCTTTTTTTGGGACTGCATACTCAGTCATGTCCTATAACGGTGACGTTGATGCCGTAAAGCTCTTAAACGACCTGTATATTTTGTTTACTGGTGACAGAAACGGAAACACCCTAGGGCAAACACTTGGAATTGTTGCATATTCCCTGGGGCTTTGTGCCGGCATGATTATATTCTTTAATCACGGCATAAACAAAAAAAACACTGATGACCCGACTCCCCTTCAGGTACAGATGCGTCTATATGAGCAGGATGTTAATACCTGTATTATAGTTGACAGCACAAGGGATAACAAAACCTTAGATGTTAATTAAAAGCACGCTCTACGTTTTATTCTGCCTGGTTGCAGGGGGAGCCGTCTCGGCAGGATATGTAGCATTTATAACCTTGCTTGGTATTTTTGACAAATTATCAGAAAAGCTCAAGGCAGTAAAATACAGCTATATCATAGAAACATTAATCATCATCGGGGTAACGCTTGGCAATTTTGTATACCTGCTTCAGCTTAAATTACCCTTCGGGCTTACAGGCTATATATTTTTTGAGCTTATGGGCGGTATTTTTACAGGCTGTCTTGCAGGTGCACTTGCAGAAACCATAAATATTTTTCCAATACTTTCAAGGAGGTTTTCAATCAGGAAAAATCTTCACTATGCACTTATTGCAGCAGCCTTGGGAAAGGCGACAGGTTCCTTAATCCAGCTTCTGCTGCTCTAAATATAAAGGAGGTAACTATGAAGGTAAAACAAAACGATGAAGAATACAACAAATATGTTGATGCCGTAACTCCGAAGCACAACCCATTTAAAAACTGCTTCAATGCTTTTTGGATAGGCGGACTTATCTGTGTCATCGGACAGGCAATCAATAATTTCATGATGTCATATTTTGAATTTAACAAGGAGGACGCAGGAAGCTACACATCACTTATCCTAGTTTTATTAAGCGTGCTTCTGACAAGCTTTAACCTTTACAAAAAAATTGCCAAATACGGAGGGGCAGGAGCCCTCGTTCCAATTACCGGCTTTGCCAACTCTGTAGCCTCACCGACAATTGAGTATAAAAAGGAGGGCGAGGTATTTGGAAAGGGCGTCAAGGTATTTACCATTGCCGGTCCCGTAATCCTGTTCGGAATCGTAACAAGCTTTATACTTGGTTTTATTTACTGGGTAGTAAAGCTGATAGGCTTAGTATAGGAGGAAATGTATATGAATAATCAGTCAGTGGGAAAACAAAGCATAAAATTTGAAAATCCTCCCGTCATCATCAGTCAGGCGTCAGTTGTTGGAGAAATGGAGGGGCAGGGACCTCTCGGCTCATATTTTGACCAGATTGAAACCGACCCCTCCTTCGGACAGGAATCCTGGGAGCTTGGAGAGTCTGAAATGGTAAGACGGGCAGTATCTACAGCCATAACAAAATCAGGGCTGGAACAAAGTAAAATAAAATATATCTTCGGCGGCGACCTCTTGGGACAGCTTATCGGTACAACCTTCGGGCTGAAGGATTTTAATATACCGCTTTTCGGTCTTTACGGTGCCTGCTCCACATGCGGAGAGTCACTTTCACTTGCCGCAATGACAGTAGCGGCAGGCTATGCAGAAAACGTCCTTGCTGTTACAAGCAGCCATTACGGTGGTGCTGAAAAGCAGTTCCGTTTTCCACTTGAATACGGAAATCAGCGTCCCTTGAGTGCTACATGGACCGTTACGGGAAGCGGCGCATTTATTGTAAGCCAAACAAACGGAGAACAGCCCATGCTCCAATATCCGCGCATAACTGCCATAACCACAGGCAAGGTAGTTGATTACGGTGTGCGGGACAGCCTTAATATGGGGGCATGTATGGCGCCTGCGGCAGCGGACGTTATCTATCAATGCTTCGAGGACTTAAACCTAAAGGAAACCCAGTTTGACAAAATCATAACCGGAGACTTAGGTAAGGTTGGAAGCGAAATTTTAATTAAGCTTCTAAAGGATAACGGTCATGACATCAGCAAACAGCATATGGACTGTGGTGTTACTATATACAACAATGAGCAGCAGGATACACATAGCGGAGGAAGTGGATGTGGATGCTCTGCTGTGACGCTTGCAGGCTACATTATTCACAACCTTAAGCAGCATATGTGGAAAAAGGTTCTTTTTGTTCCTACAGGAGCGCTTTTATCAACCGTAAGCTACAACGAGGGACAGACAATCCCCGGAATAGCCCATGCACTTGTGATTGAACAAAAATAAAGATTAAAATAATTTTATTAGGAGAATACTATGGATTATATAAAAGCATTTATCATTGGCGGCATTATATGTATCTTGGCACAAATATTAATGGACACGACAAAGCTTATGCCCGGTCGGGTCATGGTTATACTCGTATGTACAGGCGCAATTTTAGGTTCCGTCGGAATTTATAAGCCATTTCTTGAGTTTGCAGGAGCCGGTGCCTCCGTACCACTTACAGGCTTTGGTTATAACCTTTGGAAAGGAATAAAGGAAGCAGTTGATACAGACGGATTTATAGGATTGTTCCGGGGCGGATTTACAATGGCTGCGGTTGGAACCTCAGCAGCGCTTATCCTATCCTACTTTGCATCTCTTATATTCCAACCTAAAATGCCGAAAAATTAACTTATTATCTGCATATGTTAATTATAAGCAAACAAGCATATGCTTTTAATATAGATATTGTATGTTTAAACATACAATAAGGGGCTGTCGTTAAAGTGGCAGCCCCTTTTCATTTTATATTATTGTGCAGGTGGTGTTTCCGTTGGCGGCGCTTCCGTCGGCGGTGCCTCCGTTGTTGGTGCTGCCGTAGTCGGCGCTTCCGTTGGCGGCGGCGCAACTGTTGTAGCAGGAGGCGGTGTCGTACCTTCTCCGGTTTTGCTAAAGGTTGCTGAAATTGTTGCATCTGCCTCAATGTTTACAAATGTATAAGTGCTTCTAGCGCCCTGACTTACCCCATTGACAAGGACATCCTGAATAACATATCCGTTGTATGGTGTTATATAGTAGGTAACTGTTGTTCCCTTATCAACTGAGGCTGACGCGGATATGGTGCCGCCCTCGCCTGCCTGGGAGGTTATCATAACCTGTTCTGCCTGCTCAGGGTGCAGGTCACATATTTCCTCCGTATACTTGTAATCATCGTGGCCATCTCCCACATATTCCTTTGTGCCGTCATCCTTTACCCTGACAACAAACTCAACCACCTCAGGGCAGGTGTTTGTTGCTATTTTCTTTGATTCCTTACATAGCTTTACAGGCTCATGTCCTGGACAGGTTCCGCCTCTAAAGCTTCCGGTTGCACAATAGTCAGTAAATGTAGGGCATGTCTCAAGCGGAATTTGTCCTGTTATCTGACAGAGCGTTATACTGCTTATACCGTCTGGTCTTTCCATGATAATCCTTGAGGTATCCTGCCCCTCAAGCTCTGCAATTCTATCCATAACATCACGCCACATACACTTTGGTGCATTCGTACCGTATCTGGCAAGATCCACATTTGAATCACAGCCCATCCAGACCGAACCTGTATAATATGGCGTCATACCACAAAACCAAAGGTCATAGTTGCTTGAGGTTGTACCTGTCTTACCTGAACAGGCAACTCCCGACCTAAGATGCGCCATACTTCCCGTTCCTGCCGTAAGGGTGGTTCGCATCGCCTCAAGAAGAAGCCACGCCGTCGTAGGCTTCATAACCGTATGGGAGGTCGGTGTTGTATTATCTATAATCACATTTCCGTCATGGTCCAAAACCTTAGAATAAAATACAGGCTTATTATAAACGCCTCCATTGGCAATTGTGGCATATGCCGCTGTAATCTCAAGGTTTGTCACTCCATAGGTAAGTCCGCCTAGGGCTATAGACTGGTTGATATCGGAATATACGGTACCGTCCGATCCGGTTTCGCTATCAATAATGGTTGTAAAGCCATAATCAACCAAATATTGGTACGCAACCTCTGGCGTGGCTGCCGTAATTGCCTTAACCGCACAAATATTTGCAGACTGCTCAATCGCCTCTCTCAATGAAAAATATCCCCTGTATGACAGTCCCCACCAGTTTTTAACCTGTACGCCATTGTCATAATGAAATTCCTCATCAAGGAACGGAGATGCAAGAGAGCCACCATAGGAATCTATATAAGGCGTATATGCTGCAAGTATTTTAAATGTAGATCCTGCCTGACGCGTTGACATGGTTGCCCTGTTAAACGCCCTGTCAACCTTTTTTTCTCCACGTCCGCTGAATATTGCTTTCACATATCCGTTATGCTGGTCTATAATCGTCATCGTAAACTGAGGCTGCGGGTCAACCTGATAGGACTCTGCAAAAAATGTACCGCCCGTTTCCTCAAGCATTGCTTCCTTATACACATCTGCTGCAGCCCTTGCGGATGTTTCATCAGGATATATTTCATTATACTTTGGATTACCTGTCTGTTCCCTATAATATGAGAGCAAATTTTCCAGGCTGAAGTTCATAGGCTCATTATTTTCATCCGTCAGGGTAAGCTGATATTTTAATGCCACACTCGTTCCCTCATAATAATAGTCCGTCTTATTCAGCTCCTCGTCAAGAATTGCCTGAATATCGTCATCCTGAACAGAATATAGGGTATAGCCTCCCGTAAATACCTCAATAGACGCCTGTGCTTTTGTAAATCCATACAACTCCATAAGATCATTCTCAAATGCATCAAGAAGGGCATCCGTGTAATAGGAATTGGCAGAATAGCTTTCCTTCTGAATACGGTCAATCTCCGCTATTCTTGTATATACGTCGTCAGCCATGGCTGTATCGTATTGCTCCTGCGTGATATATTCAAGCTCAAGCATCTTATCAAGCACATCCTCACGTCTATGGGCATTTGCCTCCGGGAAAATCGTAGGGTCATAACCATATGGATTTTTTGTTATTCCCGCAATAACCGCTATTTCAGATATGGTAAGATCTTTTATATCCTTGTCAAAATACGCTTCCGCAGCAGCCTGAATGCCGTGAACACCGCTGCCTAAGTATATTGTATTCAGGTAATATTCAAGTATGGCTTCCTTGTCATACTTTTTTTCCAGCTCAAGGGCAAGGTACTGCTCCTGAACCTTTCTCTCTACCTTATCAAGGAAAGAAGACTCATCCATACCTACATTAAACACATGGTTTTTGATAAGCTGCTGGGTTATTGTACTTGCTCCCTGGTCAAAATCTCCCGTGGTTATTCCATGTACTCCTGCACGGAAGATACCTCTTACGTCAATTCCGTTGTGTGTCCAAAAACGCTGATCCTCTATTGCCACAAAGGCGTTTACCCAATCCTCCGGTATATCCTCATAATAAACATACACCCTGTTGGAATCTATGGTAGCAATCTCATTTTTAACATTTCCGTTTTGGTCACATATGACTGTCCGAAAACCCTTTGGTACAATATTGATATCATTCACATCCGGTGCCCCATCCAGAATACCCTTCATCATTCCAAATGCAGCGCCTGCTCCCGCAACAATAACAGCTATAAATGAAACTAAAATTAACTTAAAAAAATTGACTAAAATTTTCCGTCTGGTCCGTTGTGCCTTGGAGACCAGTTTTCTCTGCTTCTTCTCAGTCTCCTGTATTGAAAAGCCCATGGAGCCACCTCCTTATTACTGTATGTACACTCAATTATTCATAAGTATATCAAAAAAAAACTCCAAATACAAGTACCGTAAAATTCTAACACGAAATCATGTTCAAATTGTGACTTACAAGTAATTTTTGACTTATATTTTAAATGTTATTCCATTTTAAAAACTCTGTAGCAATATTTGCGATAAGCCTGTCCATTTCCTCCAAAACAAAAACCATAAGCGGTTCATCTATCTTCTTTCGCCTCATAACCCTATCTATTTCAGTCCTTACCCGTTCCATGCTAAAGCCGTCATTTTCTATGATTGCCTGACAATCCTTCAGTTCAAGATTTCTTAGTCCATACCGTTCAATATAACGACTGTTCATTCTCGTATAATCCCCGTAATACATTTCCTCAGAAAAAAAGAGCTTTCGCGGATAAATCCTTCCGTTGTCAATCAGCTTTACCTGCGTTACCTCATCATACAAAAATGCAGGCTCAAGCTTATCGTTAAAGAAACGAAAGTGCTTCGTCCAATACAGCTCCAAAAATTTCAAATCAAAAATAAGGTGATGGTAATATCCCCTCACAAAGGGTTCATTTATCCTATCACCATGCTTTTCAAGAAATACATTCATATCCGGCTTTCTTACAAACTGCGTAAACGCCCTATCACTCCAAAAATGGCTCTGCTTTTTATTGTTTCCTGCCACAATGTCCGGTGCAACGCTTCCAACAATATAATCGTTTATATAGGTTTCATCCTTGATGCCGCACAACCGCAAATACTCCTTGGCGGCTGCCATGTGAATTATAAAGCCCGGCATAATCTCACTCCCGCCAGCATATCTTCATCAAGATATACATTATTTAACTTTTTTCGTACCGTATCTGCACCGGTCTTTTCTGCTTTTACCATATCAGAAGCAATATCCTGCTGTACCCTTTTATCCTCCGGGCGTCCACTAATCCTTTCAAGGCTTTTAATATTGTACATAAGCAGTCCTGACAGTATTTTTTCTATGGACATTTCCACTGCCTCCTGCCTCTTTAATTTCATTTCGGTATAATCTATGCTTCTCGGAATATCTATGCACCTTACATATATATCCTTATCCGTTCCAAGCTTATTTTTCATAAATTGCTTCCTAAGCGTATTTAAGTTCAAAAGCCTGATATCTATATTTTTGTCAGAGCATTCTGACAGTGTTTCCCCCACAACGGAAATATACACATAGGTTTTGCTGCTGACTCTTAAGTTTTGTAAAAAGGAATACACTGCAAGAGAAAGCCCCCACCTATATGCAGGAACCACAAGTCCCACGCTGTCACAGGAAAGCAGTTCGCCTTCATATTCCGTATATTTTTTTACTACGCAGTCAGTAAGCCCTTTTTGTAAATGCAGTGCTATGACCCTTCCCGCATCCATTTTTCTGATATGCTCTGACCTGTAATCCGTATCGGTATCACATACATAAAACACAAGATTCATACACTACCCCCTGACTAAAGAATCAAAAAACATCCTAAAGGAATAGCGCAAATATTCTTCCTTCGTCATATTTAACCTACTGTGTATATAGTCTTTTTTTCTTCCTGCAACCTGTATAATTCCACTTATGGCAGACCACACATATAATACTGTCGGCTCAAGCTCAATATCCTTTCTCAGGGCATTTCCCTTGATTCCCTTTTCTATCAGCTCCATTATGAGAAGTCTCAGTTCCTTTCCCATATCGTGCTTTATCATGCCTTGCCCCTTTTTTTGATTATTGAGACGGACATCTCCCGTAAGCCCCGCAAAATATCTTGGGTATTTTTCCTCAAAGGCTACAAGACATTCGCAGAACCGATAATAGCTTTTTTCAAAGTCCTGCTCCACATCCATTTCCTGCCTTATTTCAGCGCCAAGCTCCTCAAGATACTCTCCCACAATAGAATTAAAAATATCCTCTTTGCTCTTGAAGTAAACGTATATAGTTGATTTGCTGTAATCAGCATGCCTTGCAATATCATCCATGGTAGTCCTATCAATACCATTGATATCAAACAATTCTTTTGCAGCAGTAAGAATATTGTCACGATTAAATTGCTCCAAGGCTTCTTTTTTTCTTGCGCCCATAAAAATACCTCAAATTAAACTGATAGTGTCACTTTTACTTTATTGGAAATTTCTTCCATATCCACATAAACAAAATCTATATAAACATACTCAAAGTACAATTTATATAACAAAAGTATAATAAATATATTTTAGTTCAATTTCCGTATTTATAGTAAATTTATTATACTTATAATTCAAAAAATATATTAAAAGTATTATAATAATACAATTAGTTTTTTTATTATATATTATGTATTATTTTTATATCATATGTTCAAAATACAAAATAATAATACAATTTATATACCTTTATATTGTTTTTCAAACTTAATTGTTTTTTATTGTACTATCAGTTCGATTTTTTGTCAACAGTATTGTTAAATTTTTTATACATTTAGGGTTTCTCTCATCTTCTCCAAAAGCTTTTTTTCCAGTCTGCTTACCTGTACCTGACTGATTCCCAGCTCCCTTGCAACCTCGCTTTGGGTTTTGTCCTGAAAATATCTCATGTTTATAAGCTTCCGCTGCTTACTGTCCAGCTCACTCATTGCCTGCTCTATCATTAAGTGGTTTATCATTCCCTCCGCTGCAATTTCCGCCCCTGCATCATCTGCAACCTGATCTACAATGTACATCTCCTTTCCATCATGCCCATAAACGGTCTGATACAGCGACTCTATCTCCCTGTTTGCCTCCGTTGCCATGACAATATCTTCAATCTCAAGCTGTGTTTCCCTTGAAAGCTCCTCCAAGGTTGCTTCCCTGCCCAGCTTATTTGAAAGCTTTTCCCTTGCCATTGAAAGCTTATAGCCGTTCTGCTTTAAAATTCTCGATACCTTTATCATTCCGTTGTCCCTTAAAAATCTTTTTATTTCCCCTGAAATAAGGGGTACAGCATAGGTAGAAAATTTCACCTGATACTCCATTGAAAATCTGTCTATTGCTTTTAGCATCCCGATACATCCTATCTGATATATTTCCTCCAAATCATAGCCCCGCCCCATATATCTTCTCGCTATGCTCCATATTAGTCCGGCATTGTCCGAAACTATCTTTTCCTTAGCAGCCTTATCCCCTTTTCTTGCCAGTTCAAATAGTTTCATTTCATTCATTTATTTAATCAAACTGATGCTTTGACACACCAATCTCCTTCCACATTTTTACTATGGTGCCCACCCCGTATTCCGATTCGACGGTAAGACCATCCATAAATGCCTCCATAAAGGAAAATCCCATGCCTGACCTATCCTCCTGTGGTTTGCTTGTATACAAAGGCTCCATCGCTTTTTTTATATCCTCTATTCCCTTTCCGTTATCCTTTACCTCTATGTACACCATACGTCCGTCAACCCTCGTCCGTATGCTTATCGTTCCGCTGGATTTTTCATATCCATGTATAATGGAATTTGTCACTGCCTCCGAAACAGCCGTTTTTATGTCCGACACCTCCTCTAATGTGGGATTTGTTCTTGTTATAAATGCAGCGACAACCATTCTTGCAAAGCTTTCATTTTGAGCCTCCCCTGAAAATTCAACCATCATTTCGCTTGTGTTATTCATAGTAACCTCCCTTTAACATTTCCTTAATTATCTCCTCCTTAGAGCGTTTCTTTTTTACGATCCTATATATGCCTGACATTGTGAGAATCTTATCTATATTTGCATTTATGTTAATTACATAGACCTGTCCACCCGTATCATGAACCTTTCGGTATCTTCCCGTTATCAGTCCTATGCCTGAGCTGTCCATAAAGGTTGTTTTGTCAAAGTCAAATATAAGATGCTTTATATCCCCATCCTTAAAGCAGCTCTCCGTCTTTCTCTTAATCCTGTCCGCTGCAAAGTGATCAAGCTCCTGCGGCAGGTAGTAAATCATTACTCCGTTGCTTACCTCAAATGCTTCCATTTCATATCTCTCCATTTCATTTTTTTACCGTGGTTTTGGCAACTAAAAAGGACTATCCCTATGGTTAGCCGTATAGAAACATTAAAACCCTATCGTTTTACTTTTCCTGTGTTCTTTACAGCCTGCCATAAGGACAGTCCTTTTTATTTTTTGTATATTTACTCGTTTTCTATCATGCTTTGTATATCGTCAGCCGACATACCGGTTTTTACGGTTGAATAATCCGGCATTGTGTCATTTGCCATGGTTACATCATTTTCAAGATTTTCAATCCTGACATTCAGCTCTGCAATTTGATCGTTTAAAACCATAATTGTGGCATTTTTAACAGCCAGCTCCTCACTGTAGTATTTAATTTCATCCCTGTTTTCACTTCTTATTTTTTTCCTTTGTGCAGGGACTACTACAAAGAACAGAATAAGTATACCCAGCACAAGCCCCACTATTACATATGTACCTGAATATTTTGCAAAGCTTACCTCGCCGTACTCTCCAGTCTTAACGGTTTTGTCAATATTATTTTTCTTAAATTCCTTAAATACATTTGTTTTATCCTCAGGCGGCGCCTCAAGATTACCGTTTTGTGTAACGGAAAGCTCCTCCATATACACGTCGTCCAACAGTCCGTCGTTTTCTATGGACTGCTCACGCATCATAATAATATTTTCATCTGTGTGTCCCATTTCATGCAGATACCGTATCGCCTGTGGATTTGCCTTGTCTATTTTTAACACACGCCTTAAGGTGGTGCCTGCCTTTTCATAGTTTTCTACCTTAAGATACAAAAGCGCAAGCAGAAGATATCCCTTTACAAAATGCGGATTTTCACCGAGAACGCTCTTTAGCTGCATAATTGCAAGGTCATAGTCCGCCGTGTTTGCATATCCAAGCGCCATATTATATTTTTTTGCAATCTGGTCAATAAACTCAAGCCTTCCCGGATCCTTCTTAAGCTCCTTTAAATACTTGGACGCAATATTATTGCTCGGCTCATAATTGACGCTCATCACAAAATGGCTTATGGCTTCAACGACTTCCCCCATCTCGTAGTATATAAGCCCCAAAAGATTTCTTGTCATAATGTTCTTTTTGTTATATCTGAGAGACATATTAAGGGACTCAATGGCTCCCGACAAATCTCTGGCAATCGCTTTATCATATCCGATGTTGTAATGGTAGTCGGATGTATTAAATGCCTTCCATGTGACATTTACATGCATATTACAACCGATGCAATATCCGTTTTTCAAAATTCTTTTGCCACAGCTTGGACAAACGAAAGGTTTTGAATCAGCCATAGTTAAAACCTCGTTCTTCCCGGCATTTGAACATATGCTGCCGATGTTGTGCTTCTAAGGTCTGTTGTCATCTGCGTCACAATATCGCTGATATCCTTTAAGTCATTGCTGTATATGGCTTCCTCCGCCTGACTAACCTCAGGTATCGGCTTAAACCGCTTTAGTTCTTCCTCGAAATTTATCATTGAATGTTCCTCCTATTATTGAACTCCTTTATACCTCCCACAAGATATAAGGAGCCAACACAATAAAGCATTGTATCTTCATGCACAGCTTCGTAAAGGGCTTCCTGAAACGACGTCTTGATATCCCTGTCACTACTGATGCATACGCCTTTATCCTTCAGGTTTCTGTCAAATATCTTCCCGATTATCTCTGTCTGTAAGCCTCTCTCATTAGAAGATTGTGTTATGTAAACCTTTTTCAGATTCAGATTATTGCAAATATAGTTTATAATATTTTCATAATCCTTATCATCACTCGACCCATAAAGCAGTATGATAGGTTTATCCTGATTGGTAAGCCTTACTGTTTCCACAAATCGTTTTATTGCATCGAGATTGTGGGCGCCGTCAAGTATAACCCTCTCATGGATACGCTCCATTCTTCCTGCCCAAAAAAAATCCTGCAATGATTTTTTTATGACGGTCTGATCCATAACCTTTTTTTCTAAATCAGTATTTTTAAATAACGTATAACATGCTTCTATTGCGGTTACCGCATTGTCAATCTGATATACGGCACACATGTTTATCTTCAGGTTGTCATAACTATAATAACTACCTGAAACCGAAAAATCAATGGTTTTATCTGTTATTTCATTTATTATATATTTTGTTTTTGCGACATTAATTGCATCTGCACCAAGCGTATCTGCAATCCCACAAATAATTTTATCAGCCTGCTCATCACCCGTATTATATACGACAGGCACATTTTTTTTAATGATTCCCGCCTTTTCATAAGCAATTTTTTCTATTGTATCTCCTAAATATTTTGTGTGGTCAAGTCCGATTGAGGTTATAATGCTTACATCCGGCATAAGAACATTTGTCGCATCAAGCCGACCTCCCAAGCCTGTCTCATAAATTACAAAATCAAGGTCTCTTTTTGCAAAATACACTGCTGCCATTGCAAATATAAATTCAAAAAAGGAAATATGTGGATTTCCCTCTGCGACAAGTATATCATTTTTTTCCTTTACCTCATGAAATGCCGCAAGAAATGCGTCATCATCTATCAGCTTTTCCCTGCCTGCCTCTACTGTAACAATTCTCTCATTTACCCTTACAAGATGCGGCGAGGTAAATATTCCTGCGTTCATGCCTGCCGATACAAGTATATTTTTTATAAACTGCGCCGTTGAGCCTTTTCCGTTTGTGCCTGCAATATGGATGCACCGGTGCGCCTTATGGGGCATATGAAGCATATCAAGAACCTGAATCAGATTTTCATTTCCCGTTTTTCCCCTGTCCGAAAATCGTGGAATGTTAAAAATGTAGTTTACTGCTTCCTCATAATTCATACTTATCTGTTGTCCACCTTTTCCGGATACATGTCATGATTTACAAGCCTGTCCCAAGCAACCGTTTCCCATTTGGTTCCGGGTCTTCCATAGTTGCAGTACGGGTCTATGGAAATTCCTCCCCTTGGCAGAAATTTCCCCCACACCTCAATATATTTTGGGTTCATAAGCTTTATCAGATCCTTCATAATAATATTGACGCAATCCTCATGGAAATCGCCATGATTTCGGAAGCTGAATAAATACAGCTTCAGCGACTTGCTTTCCACCATAAGCTCATCTGGTATATAAGATATATAAATTGTGGCAAAGTCAGGCTGTCCCGTTATGGGGCAGAGACTTGTAAATTCAGGACAGTTAAATTTTACAAAGTAATCATTTTCACGATGCTTGTTTGCAAATGTCTCCAGCACCTCCGGGCTGTAATCCGCCTTATATTTTACATCCTTATTTCCTAAAAGATTTAATTGATTTGTTTTCTTATCGCTTCGTGACATTTTGTTTCTCCTTTCAGACATCTTCCTTATAGACAATTGCGAAACTTAGCGATTTCAAAATGTAAGTTGTGCAAAATGTATAATTCATACGCAAGGTGCTTTGGAGCCGTCGGTACTTAGCGAGGTATTTTCGAGCTTAGTACCGTTACGTGCGACAAGCAGCGCAAGCGTGCCATGCATTGAATTATATATTTTGAACAACGTATTATCTAAAAAACATAGTTTCGCAATTGCCTATTCTTCCTTAACCTCTATCGTCTTATTAAGGTAAAAGGAATAGATAAGCTTCTCCTCTACCTTAAGCCCCGTAAGCCGGGTTAATGTCAGGGCATAATATGTAAGCTGCGCATGGTAGCGTCCGATAAGCTCCGCCTCGTCTGCCCTGTCGGTTTTGTAATCCATAAGCACAATTTTGTCATCCTCATAAAAAAATGCATCTATAATTCCCTGAACAATTACTATATCATCACTGTCAATATTTTTGTATATTTCTTTTACGGGAATACCTATGGAAAACTGCTGTTCCTTTTTAAGCCTGCCACATTTTGCAGCCGCTATCATCCTCTGACCCAAATCAGATTTAAGCATGCTGTTTATTTTTGCTTCGTTTATGGCACCTTTCTCCTCCTCCGTAAACACACCAGCCTCCACAAGCCTCTGCAATAAATTTCGTATGTCCTGCATATAATCTCCTGCTCCGAGGGAAGCAAAATCCAAAAGCTCCATAAATTTATGTACAATGATTCCCCGTTCGGCGCCCGTAAGACTTTTTTCCGAACCGGCAGTGTATTCCCCCTGCTTACATATCTCCTCTTTATCGCTTTTCTTCTGACCTACCGTAACAGGGTATTCCTCCACATCATAGTGTTCCCCATCAAATGCCTTCATCTTTTTTATTTCCGATATTGGCATTTTGCTCTTTATTTTCGTCAGAGCCTCATATGGATAAACATAGTCGAAGCTTTCCTTAAATTTTTTATAGGCTTCATTTTCACCGTACAGCATGGCATTCTCAATAAATTCCTCTATGCCAATTCCTTTGTCTGTTTCCTCCTTCACCTTCCTTGCCAAAAGCTGCTCCGGACTTACAAGCTTTGTCTCAATCACCGCCTTTGTAAGTCCTTTTTTCAAATAATAGTCATATCTTTTCATGGAGGCTGTTATCCAGTTTAAAAAGCCCTTTCCCGAATTTCTTATGCTGTAAGGCAACAGCATTTTTTCATATCCAATGTCAAGCCCTTCTATGGTGTCCTCGTAATCCTTGATATAGCCCGTAAGGATAAGCTTTTCCTTTGCCCTTGTCATTGCAACATAAAGGATTCTCTGCTCCTCGGCAAAGGACTCCTGCTTTGCAAGCAGTATGACCGCCTCCCGCATAACAGAATTTTTCCTGTACCTTTTTTCCATGTCAATCAGCTTTGAGGAAATGTAATAATCTGAGTGAAGCTGTATATTGCGGCGCACGTCATTTGTATTGAACTGCCTCCCCAGACCGCTCACAAACACAATGGGGTACTCAAGTCCCTTACTCCTGTGCATAGTCATAATTCGGACAACATTCTCGTCCTCACCCTGTTTTCCTGCCTCGCCAAAATCCACCTCATTGATTTTCAGCTTATCCACGTATCTGAGGAAATTGAACAATCCCTTATACACCCCATTTTCAAATCTTCTCGCCTTGTCCACGAGCATATCAAGATTGCTTTTTCTCCTTTTTCCTGCCGGCATTGCTGCGGCATAGTGATAGTAGCCCGTAATATCATACACCTTAAGTATAAGCTGTGAAATTGACAGTGTTGTCTTTTCCTCCTTAAGCATATCCACCATTGCAAAAAATGTGTTCAGCTTGTCTGCTGTGCCATCAGACACAGTTTCAGCATAATAAAGGCATTTATCATATAAAATCGTTTTCCCATCAAGATTTTTTTCTGCATAAGAGCATATACGCACCAGCTCATTTTCATTCAGTCCTGCAATCGGAGAAAGCAATGCGGCTGAAAGTGGAATATCCTGTCTTGAATTATCAATGACAGCCAAAAGGGACATAACAACCCTGATTTCAGTTGCCTCGAAGTACCCTTGTGGGTCATCAATATATGCAGGAATCCCCTGTGCAGTAAGGGTGTTGTAAATGATGTCACCATAGCCCGATACGCTTCTCAATAGTATAACGATGTCACCGTAACATGCGTTTCTGTATTTGGATATTTTTTCATCATAGACATAAAGAGGCTGAGCCGAATTTACAAGCTCGTCAATTCGGTTTGCAATCATCATAGCCTCCAATTCCTGCTTACTTTCCTCCTGTACCTCATCGTCATCGTCAGTTCGTTCCTTATCAGTCATGCAGGCAAGCATAAGCTCCGTCGAACGACTTATATTCAAATCGTCAGCATCCTCAAACTGCCTTGCAGGCACAAGAGCCACAGCTTCCGTATAGTCAATTCCTCCCATATCAGCACCCATAAGCTGATAAAAGAAATAATTTACAGCATCAAGAACAACTGCCCTTGAACGGAAGTTATTTTTAAGCTCAAGCTTTACCCTGCCTGCGTCATTTTCCCCGTCATAAGGCGGAAATGTATTATATTTCCCGATAAAAAGGTCAGGTCTTGCCATACGGAATTTGTATATGCTCTGCTTTACGTCCCCAACCATAAACAGATTATTTTCTCCCCTTGCTAGTCCCGAAACGGCAGTTAAAATATACTCCTGAAGATAATTGCTATCCTGATATTCGTCAATATATATTTCCCTGTATTTTTCGCCTATCTCCCTGCCAATTTCCGTAGGAATTACAGCTTCCGTCTCCCTGCCGGCATCGTCCTTATCTTTTTCGATGCCTTCGCACACAAGTCTATATGCCATGTGCTCAACATCGGCAAACTCCACAATATGCCTTTGCTTTTTTTCCTCCATATAGCGAAGCGAAAAAGCTTCTACCATTTCAATCAAGGGCAGCAGGTACGCTCCCATGCTGTTAAGCTGTATCAAAATTTCCTCACATGGGGTTTTGCAAATATCAAGCTGTTTTATCAGCTTCTTATAATCTCCCCTAATTTTTGCAAATCTGTTTACAAGCGCTTCGTCAAACTCATCTCCCTTACAGCTTTTCAGGCGCTGCCATGAAATGTTTTTTACTGTATTGCCAAGCTCCTCATAGCTTTTTACATCTGCAAGCTCCTCCAAAAGTGCTATGTCAGATTTGCTTACCTCAGCATTTTTGTGTGGTCCACAGGCGGCATTTGTAAGTGTTTCCGCCTCCCTTGCCATAAAAAGCGCCTCCGTTATCACCTTTTTTGCATACCCAAAAAGCTTCTTCATCCATAAGGTATGTTCCAAGGCTTCTTTCTCTTTTATGTCAAGGGTAGTTCTCGCTTCCTCCAGCCATTTTTCAGGCATGGGATAGCTTGAGGCAAGGGTATGTATTTTTAAAATCAGTTCTCTGAGCCCACTGTCGTCCCTGTCCCCTCCGAATATACTGACAAGCCTGCAAAATTCTACCCGTTCCTTTTCATCCTCGCAGTTATATTTTTCCTCAAATAAATTCTCCAGCACGTCAGCCTTCAAAAGCTCCGTTTCTCCCCTGTCTCCTATGTTAAAGTCGGCATCAATGTCCAAAACGCTGAAATATTCCTTTACGATTCTTAAACAGAAGCTGTCGATTGTTGTTATGTCCGCCCTGTTTATGAGGACCGTCTGCCTCATGAGATGCTCATTGTCAGGTGTTTTTTCAAGCTCGCTCCACAGCCTGTCGGATATTTTATCCCGCATTTGTGCTGCTGCCGCCTTGGTAAACGTCACCACAAGGAACTCGTCTATGTCTACGGGATTTTCCTTATCAAGCACTCTGTTTATTATTCTTTCCACCAGTACGGCAGTCTTTCCGGAGCCTGCCGCCGCAGATACGAGAATACTTTTTCCCCTTATGTCTATTGCACTTTGCTGTTCCCTAGTCCAAGGCATCGTCCTCACCTCCAAGCTCCTCAAGGATTTTTTTGTACACCAAATCCCGCTCCTTATCCTTATATTTCTTATATCTGTAATGATTGCCGCCATACTTATTGTCAAAGCGGCAAACATCCTTATACGGACAGTAAGTACATGCCGTTTTATCCCCTGCCTGCATTGGAGCTTTCTCTATCATTCCCTCAAGCATAACTTTTGCAAGCGCTCTTGTTTTTTTCATTGCAAAATCCGACACATTTTTTATGTATTCAGGATTGTCGGAAATGCCCTTCAGGACAAGCTTCTTATCTCTTGCCGCCTTAATATCCTCCTCGCTGTCAGATTCCACGTCCACAAACGGATCCTGCATTTGATAATAATACATGCCCTCAGGAACAACCTCAGCAGTGCCGCCGTTCCTCTTATTCTGCTCTCTTACAAGATCAAGCATAATGTTCATATAAACGGAAAGCTGTAGCTGTAAGCCCTCGTACAGCTCGCTTATTTTAAAATCATGGTTTCCCGATTTGTAATCTATAATCCTTAATTTTATGCTGTTCTCCTCGCTGCTGTAATAAACATCTCCTCTGTCAACAATTCCCGTAATGGTAATCGTTTCTTCAAGCTGTTCTTTAAACCTGTATTCAAAATATTCGGGCTTTAACCTGCCGCTTACGGTTATATCATATAAGGCAGCGGCAGTCCTTTTCCCTATTCTCTTTAACGTATCCTTAAAATAGAGCAGTTTTCCGTCAGCAGCATCAAATTCCTTATCAAAAACCTCCTCAACAAAGCGCTCCACAAGCCTATCTCTTTCATTATCGCTGACCGTTTCCCATGCATTATCAAGATTATCGTGTACATGTCTGTAGAGTTTTTCCATTGCGGCATGAAGCAGCGTTCCAAAATTCCTGTCGTCTAAGGTATTCATTTCCCGCTCCTTAAGTCCAAGCACATACTTGAGAAAATATCCGTAGGCGCAGCTTGCGTACTGCTCAAGCCTTGATACGGAAAGGGACGTAAGCTTTAGCCTTATCAGCTCATGTACATCATCTGCAAGATGCTCCGGCAGATTATGATAGAGAAGCCCTGCCCTTACTTGTTCCAAAAGCTTTTTTTCGCCGCTGTCATAGTAAAGCTTGTATAAGCCGTAAAGCTGGTAAAGCCTTTCATCATTTCCCGCCATAATCGCTTTCAGTCCATCTATTAAACTGTCAACGCCCGTCGCTTTTGTTCCCGAAAAATCTATCGTCTTTCCCCCATCCACAGTCTCCAGCAACGGAAATATATTACATACCCTGTTTATGATATAGGACGGTCTCATTTCCTCATTTTCACTGTTTGCAGTTATATATGATATGTAAAGCCTGTCGCTTGGCTTTGTCATATTGACGTAAAGATAAAACTGCTCAATATAGGCATTTTGTTTTTCCGTATCTGCTAGCTCAAAGCCGAAACGGGAAAGCTTCTCCTTATCCCTATCGCTTATAATTTGTGCAGCGGCAGGTCTTGCACATAAAATGCCGTCATTTGCATCAAGAATAAACAGTACCTTTATGCCGTCAAGCCTTGTTCTTGTTATATCTCCTATTGTAATCATATCAAGGCATGTCGGTATGATGCCAAGAGACAAATCCTTAAGCCCAAGCAGAAACAGCTCCTCAAAATCACGGATATCGATTATGTCATCCCCCATAATCTGCTCCATCTTATCAAGCAGCTCACATATTTTCGCATAAAGCATTCCATAAAGCTTTGACATTTCAACATTATCATCCTGAAAGAATTTTTCAGCCTCCATGGTAAGCCTGTTTTCATAGTCAAGGATTTCCATAAATTCCAATATAATAGATGTAAAATTTTTTACTGACGCAGTTTTTATCAGCCTGCCATTTTCCATGATAAATGGCTTTGCAATTTCAATGATATACGCTCTTGCAAAGTCTGTTTCATCCTTCCACTTCCTGTTCCACATCCATAAGCCCTTTATTCCATGTGCAAGGACATAATTTTCCAGTGTCTCCACGTCGCAGGCATTTAATTCTGATACAACGCCTGATTTTATGAAGGCAAATATGGCGTCATAGGAAAAATTTTCCCTGACAGCCTTCAGCATATGACATATGGCATCAATATATGGATTATTTTTTACGGGTCTGCTGTAATCCAAAAAGAAGGGAATGTCATACAACGGCATAATCTGCTTTACAATTTCCTCTGTTTCCTCAAAATTGGCAGTAATTATGGCAAAATCCTTATATCTGTACCCCTCTCGCATGACAAGCCCTCTTATCACATCTGCCACGCCTGATATTTCGCTTCTCAAGTTTACATAACTCGAAATATGAATATTGTCAGGCTGCGCTTCGTACTTTTTATAAGGGTACCTGAACAAATTTCTTTCAAGATGGCAAAGCTCCTCATTTTTGCCAAAGCCGCTTCCCTCTATCACTATATCATCACACAGATCTACCTTATGGCTTATGGCTTTCTCCTTAAGCTTTGTCATGGTTTTTCTTGTGAGATAAAACAGCTCATGCTCCTTCACTGTTTTTTTATCATAAAAGGCTTTATCTATCGTAAAAACGCCGTATACCTTCCTTGCATTGTACAAAAGCTTCTCTATTACCCTGTACTGTATCGGCGTAAAGCCCGTAAAGCCGTCCATGACGATGACACTGTTTTTTATAAGCATGGAATCGTCGATGCAGTCTGCCAAAAGCTCCGTGATTTCCTCGGCAACGATGTACTGCTTACCAAGCTTATTTAAAAAGGCATCAAAAATAACGGACATGTCAGCTATTTTTTTGCCAAGGAGCGTGTCCTCCTCATTGTTTTCTTTCAGGGCTTCCGCTATCGCCCCAATTTTGCCATGTCCCAAATCATACTGATAAAGCTCTGACATTAAAGATTTTACCTCGTCAATAAAGCCGGGCTTATCTAAGGAGCTTCCATATAGTTTAAGCTTATCCTTCACGCTGCCTGCCACCTGCCGTATCAGCATGCTTTTTCCAAAGTCCTCAAGCACCTTGGCAGTCTTAACTCCCTGTTCGTCAAAAACACGGTAGGCAAGCCTGTTAAAGCCGATGACATCTATATTCATTGCTCCGCCTACAGGATTAAGCATAACCATTTTCCTCTGCAAAAGCATGGAATACTGCTCAGGAACAAGAAGTATATAATTCGTATCAGGATTTGCCATTGATTCGTTTATTATTTTATTGTAAATATAATGGGATTTGCCTGCGCCTGAGGCGCCCAATATAAGCTGTAGGGACATTTTTACCTCCTTTTTTCTTGCCATAACAAGGTATAGATTGTATAATAGCCTTAACTATCAAAGTATAAGGGGGATACTATGGAAAATAATACTAATAGTCTCAATATTTATTCGCAATACAATAATCTGATTGCATTGCACGTTACACCGGGGCATTTTGTCACCTCGTCCTCTCATATCAATTACTACATTGACATGACTTCTCTTAAAACAAGGAGAAATGAGGCAAAGGCGGCTGCAAAGGCTCTTGTTCAGGAATATGTTACCAGCACCATCATTGACACAATCGTCTGTCTTGACGGAACCGACATTATAGGCGCTTATCTTGCCGATGAGCTTACAAGCGCAGGCATCATGTCCGCAAACATAAACAACACGGTTTATATTATTACGCCTGAGCAAAACTCCGTGGGACAGCTTATTTTTAGGGAAAATTATATGTCCATGATCAGGGACAAAAATATTCTCGTGCTTTTGGCAACTGCCACAACAGGAAAAACCGTCCGTACCGCACTTGAGTGTATCGAGTATTACGGCGGAAAAATTGCAGGCGTCTCCTCTATATTCTCGGCAGCCTCGGAAATACATGGTCAGAAAATCAACACCATTTTTACAAGTGCCGACATTCCTGACTACGCAACCTATCGTGCATCCGAATGTCCTCTCTGCCAAGGAAATCAAACAATAAATGCGATAGTAAACAGTTTTGGGTACGCCAAATTTTAAATTTCATAATTAGCATAAATACTCCTCATTAAGAATATATTTTATACAAAAGGTAACAGTCCTCAAAGGCATCCTTCAAAAGCTGCTTTGAGGGCATATAATGGGGAGTTTTATTATGTCTTCAAACACAAAAATAGTTGTCCTAAAGTCAAAGGAGCTTATTTACACCGGCATATTTATCATACTTGGGGTGCTCTTGGTGTTGCTTTTGTTTTATATGTTTTCTCCAAATGATAAGCAAAAAGCAGAAACAGATAACACCGAAGCCGTAACTACATATGCTCCCGGCATTTACACATCTTCTATTAACCTTGGCGGAGCCTCACTTCAGGTTTCTGTGACAGTTGACAAGGACTCTGCATCACATGTATCGATAGAGAATCTTGACGAAACCGTAACTGCCATGTACCCGCTTATCACACCTTCGCTGGATGAGATTAACTCGCAAATAAACAGCGTCAGCTCTCTTGATGATATTACATACTCTGGTGACACCCAATATACCACTATTATACTTATGGAGGCTGTGAAGCAGGCGCTGGAGCAGGCGGAAGTGCAGTAGGTTACATTATATTGATTACTCTTTGTAGTCACGGGCTTGCCAATATCAACATATCCATAATGAAAACCGCTTGCGCTACTGTTGTCACGTAGCGGTACTAAATGCGTCACTTCGTGACTTATTAAGTACCGACGTGACAAACGTTTTTCAAATATGGATATGTTGATATTGGCAAGCCCTGTCTTACGCTTAATGTCTATTTCTGAAATTCTTTTTCGGTTTTATCATATATAGTGAACGTCAAACATAATATTTTTCTTTGCACGTAATGTTTTATCCTTTCTTACGCTTTCTTTGTTATAACGCCCCCGGTTTTGTATATGCTGTCTGACGGTACATATCCTCTTACAGGGGAGAGTGGATATATGTTTGTGTTTCTTCCGATTACGCTTCCCGGATTTAAGACGCTGTTGCAGCCAACCTCAACGCAGTCGCCAAGCATGGCTCCGAATTTTTTAAGCTCTGTACTTATGTCAAAGTCTCCATCTGAATTTTTACCCTTTACATGTACATGCGTTTTGTCGCTTTTTACGTTTGAGGTTATTGAGCCTGCGCCCATATGGGATTTATATCCCAATATGGAATCCCCCACATAATTGTAGTGTGGAACCTGTACGTTATCAAAAATAATCACATTTTTAAGCTCGGTAGAATTGCCTACAACGCAGCCAGCACCTACAAGAGCATTTCCCCTTATAAATGCACACTGTCTTACCTCCGTATCTGCACCTATGATTGTTGGTCCTGCAAGATACGCTGAGTCAAATACCTTTGCAGTTTTGTGTATCCATACCTGTGGTGAAACCTCATCATATTCGTTTTTGTCAAGACGGCTTCCAAGCTCAAGAATATAGTCCTTTATGTTTGGCAATGCCTCCCACGGATAGGTAAGCTTCTCCAAGTATTCCTTTGCCATCGTATGTTCAAGGCTGTACATATTTTTTATTGCCAGCTCCGAAATCATGTCATTCATTTTTATTCCTCCATTTAATTTTACTTATAGCCATGCGCAAAGCTCTTTCGCAATCATGAGCTTTACTCTGTATCATTTAACACATATCGCATTTCTTTCATCTCACATGTTAATTGATATTATGTAAACTTATTCTTCTGCCTTTTCCGTTTTTTTCTTCCGCGGCTTTGCGCTTTTTTTCTCAGCATAATAGGGCTTTGTCATATCAAATATCGTTGTTATTTTGTACTGATTGTCAAGCTGCTTTACAAGCTCTGTATTTTTTATGACAAAGCTGTTCATTTTTTCTGTGTATTCTTCCTTTGATATGGTTCCCTCCGCAACACCTGTAAGTCCCTTTTCCCAGCTTGCTGTCATCTCTGCCCGAAGAAGATTATTGATGGAATAATATACAACGTCATAGATAATCTCGCCGAGAAATGTAGGCGTTACAATCTGCGTTTTCTTATTGAGGGCTATGTATTTGTTTGTGACAAGCTTTGTAATAATGCTGTCACGGGTTGCACTTGTTCCTATGCCGCTTCCCTTTATCTGACTTCTAAGCTCCTCATCCTCAATCAGCTGTCCTGCATTTTCCATTGCAAGGATAAGCGTTCCTGAGGAATATCGTTTCGGCGGGGTCGTCTCCCCCTCCTTAATATTACATTCCTTTACCAAAAGCTGCTGCCCCTTTTTCAGTCCGTTCAGCATATCCATCACGGCAGGCGTAAGCTTTTCCTCGTTTTCCTTTTTCCCTGTTCCCGCTATCTGAAGATACCCGGGTGATACGAGCCTTTTAAAATTAGAAAAGAAATGCTCAGGCTTTTTATCCTTGTCATCTGTTATGGCTCTTGTTAATACAAGCGCTATTTTTTCATATGCTGCCGCAGGGTAAAATATGCTCAAAAACCGTCTTGCTATGATATCATAAACCTTTTTTGCAGTTTCCGAAACACTGTTTAACGCGCCAAGTCCCTGCCCTGTCGGTATGATTGCATAATGATCGGTAATCTGCTTGTCATTTACATATTTTGATTTTGCGATACCCTTGTAGCCGCCCTGACTCATAATATTGTCGGCAAAGGCAGAAAGTGGAGCGTATTTCCTAAGTCCACCGATATTTTTGTGTATTTCCTTGGAAACGGCAGTGGAAAGCACTCTTGCATCCGTTCTCGGATATGTGACAAGCTTCTTCTCATAAAGCTCCTGCACAATATTTAATGTATCGGTCGGACTTATTTTAAACATGGCAGAGCAGTCATTTTGCAGCTCTGCTAAATTGTAAAGCATCGGGGGTGCCTTTTTTTCCGCCTTTTTTTCAACCTTTTCTACCGTGAGGCATAGGGGAGGATTTTTCATAAGCTGCTCTATCAGCTTTCTTGCAGACTCCTCCTGTTTAAAACCATTTTCCTTGTAAAGCAGCGGCGACTTATCATAGGCACTTCCCTCCACTGCCTTCCACTCTGCCTCAAATCCGCCAAGCTGTGCCACGACCCTGTAAAACGGTGTAGGAACAAACTCCCTGATCTCTCTTTCCCGCTTTACAATCATACCCAACACACACGTCATGACACGTCCCACGGCAATCACGCATTTTTCAAGCTTTAAATAATTTTTTACCGTATAACTGTACTTTAATGTAAGGGCTCTTGAAAAGTTAATACCCATAAGGTAGTCCTCCTTCGCCCTTAAATATGCCGAGTCACTTAAGCTGTCATATTCCGAAAGCTCCTTTGCTTCACGTATTCCCCTTAATATTTCCTCCTCCGTCTGCGAGTCAATCCAAACCCTCTTTTTTGTTTTGTCATCACCCACATTTGCCATTTGATCCACAAGCCTGTATATATATTCTCCCTCACGTCCTGAGTCGGTACAGACATAGATACATGCCACATCCTCTCGGTTCAGCAGCCTTTTCACAACATTAAACTGATTGCTTGCGGCAGGGATTATCTCATACTGAAATATATCGGGAACAAATGGAATCGTGTCCATGCTCCACCTTTTTAATTCAGGATTATACGCATCAGGATAGCTCATTGTGACAAGATGTCCCACGCACCATGTCACGATAGAATCCTCCGTCTCTATAAAGCCTGTTTTTGCTCCTGCGCTGTCAGCGCCCTTTACCCCCAATGCCTTGGCAAATTCCCTTGCCACGCTGGGTTTCTCGGCTATATATAAATTCTTCAAACTATTTCCTCCAAAAATCAGGTCATGCAAGTTAATATGAACGTACCATTTGCTTTTTACAGCATACAGCATTACATAATGTGTACAACAAAAAACATTATACCAACATTAAAGGAAAAAAACAATTGAATTTCATGATTGTGCTCTGTCGTATATTTGCACACAAAATAATAATAGAAAAATAACATGCTTTATGATATAATTGTCGAAGCAATATATTTTGTTCATGCTGGATAGATTTTGTTTTGAGGAGGTTTTTCATGAAGTCTAAAGCTATTCGTGCAATTCGGTATTTATCTCTTGTTTCTTCAATTGCAAGTATATTTATGGCATATGTAAGTGCATGTATTGTAAACAATTTTTTTCTTACGTTTTTATATAAATATTTTACAGCTTCTGCTTTAGGAATTTTTAGAACTTTAATCATGCTTATTTTTATTCTTCAGGCAATTTTAGGATTTATCCTTTTACATAAAAATAAGCGTTACCTGCGCTCGCAGGGTCAAAACCAAGCACCGCAAGCCATAAATCCATACAGATTTTTAAAGGCTGACAATATTATGAAAGCTTGTACATCAGGTGTTCTTTTGATATTGGCTTGTCTTTTTTTGTGGACTGATACTAATTTTATTTTGGACGTGATACTCCTTTTTCCACCAATTGCTGTGATGCATATATTATCCAGAAGCAGTCTTTCCATGATGAGAAAAAATGTACAGAAAAAATTTGCAAATAATGCTGAAAATAATATTATTTCAATCAGATGCCTATCTATTGTGTCAGTAGAAATCAGCCTTACTTTGACAATTCTATATTTATATATTGCAATTTCTTGTTTTATCTTCGGAAATTTTTGGGTTTATCTTATTTTTGGCTTATTTTCTTTTTGTGTCTTTGTTATTTTCTGTGCGCAGACAATTTTAAGCTTTATCTTTTTACACAAAAATAAGTGCTTATGCCCGCAAGGTCAAAGTCAAGCACCACAAGCCATAAATCCATACAGATTTTTAAAGGCTGACAATATTTTAAAAACCGTTATATCAATTATTTTTTTCATCTTTTACTTCATTGTGCTTTTTATGCTATTGGGACTTACCGCAGGTGGGTTAGCGATTATACTGTTCCCACATGTTGTCATACTGTCGCTGTCCATAAAATGCCTTAGTATGATGAAACCATCTGCATAGCCTATGCTTCATTAAGACGCATAATTTGAATCGCCAGTGCTATATGCTCCATCCCAAGTATTCGCATATGCGGATAAAGCTTCGTTACAGGGTCAATCAAAAGCAGCAGCGCAAGCGTAATTTGCAGAATTGTCTGTAGCATATCTGCAACCCATTTTTTCTTGTGGGTAAGGTTATAAATAGCAACATTCAGGCTTTCCGTCCCCTCAACCATACCAAATATGCCCCATATAACCCCAATTAAGCCATCAGCCCGGTTTCCATGTACAATAATGGAAATACCGATTACAATTAATAAAATGCCCGCAGAGGAAAGCTTTGTGTCCAGCCTTTTATATTCCTTTGTTATTATGGCGCAAAAAAGAGAGCTTACACCGATTGCAATCATAAGGCTTCCCATCGTATATGGCAGAACCTTATAGATAAAATCAACAAAAAACAGGCACAAAAAACCAACAACCAATAATATGGCAACAATGATATGTCCAAGTCTTCTACTTAAAGGCGTACCAAATATATGCCGACTGTAAAATTTCCATGTGGACATATCCGTTTCCAGCTCCTGCACTGCCTGTCCCTGATAAAACGGAGCATACCCCAAATCGGAGGGGGAATCCGTATACAGCTTTTCATTCTTTTCTTTCCCTGCCATCAACACTCTCCAAAAAATGCTTATCCCTTATTATGTGCCCAAACCGGCTGCATATGCACATAAAACATATTTTTTTGAAGCACATACCCTTATATGATACGCTATATGATATCTTCCTCAATGCTATCTAAAAATTCTTTAAATTCTTTTCTTGCGCTTTCAATCTTAAGCTTGTCCTGTTTGTCAAGAATTTCCTCAAAGGCATTCATCTGCAATTCAATAATGTGCCTTGTATCTCCCGTTGCCTCCTCATACATGCGGTCACCACGCAAAAGCAACAGCTTATTTTCCTCCTGCTCTCTCGGATGTATCTTTAAGGACGCTAAGGATTCAAGCCTTGCAGCGATTTCCTCGTCGCTCATATCCGTATCTTCATTTTTTATGACGACACGCTTTGATATTTTTGTTGACAATACCTTAACCTCAACCTCCAAAATAGCGTTCACGTCATAGGTATAGGTCACGTCAACTGCCTCTTTCCCTGCCGGGCCAATTGGCACAGGCACCTCTAACTCGCCTAAATATACGTTGTTTCTTGCATACCTGCTCTCTCCCTGAAGGATTTTGACAAGTATGTGGCTTTGATTGTCAGAGGCTGTATAAAGACGTTCTGTCCTGCTGACAGGTATTACCGTATTTCTTTCTATGATAGGCAGATAATGGCCGTTTTCCTTGTAGCCGCCGCTTCTTGTGACAACAATGTCCGTTCCAAGGGTAAACGGACATACATCCGTAAGAATGATCTCCTTTACTGCCTCGTCCCGCTCCTTCATGGCTGCCTGTGTCGCTGCGCCCACAGCAACAACCTCGTCAGGATTTATGCTTGTGTTCGGAAGCCTGCCGAAAAGACGGCTTACAAACTTTCTGACAATGGATAGCTTTGTGGCGCCTCCTACCAATATAACCTCCTCAATATCAGCAAGCTTTATCTGAGCGTCCTTAAGACTTCTCTCTATCGGTTTTTTTATCTTGCCAAGCAAAAGCTGGCAGGACTTTTCATAGTCGTCTATGTTTATCTCATACTCATATTTTTCCTCGCCTATCCTACACTTAAATACAGAAGTTCTGCTCTCCTCAAATCCAAGCTTACATAGCTCTGCCTGCTTTCTTATATGGGCAAGTGTTTTTGCATCAAGCTCATCCTGGTCTATCTCCTTTTCCCTGAAAAACATCTGCTCAAGGACCTCTGTGAAATCCTCTCCTCCAAGGTAGTTGTCACCTGCAACTGCACGAACCTCCATAATATTCTGATACAGCTCAAGTATTGATACGTCAAATGTACCGCCGCCCAAATCAAAAACAAGGAATTTAGTATCTGCATTTTTCTTGTTTAAGCCATAGGCAATCGCGGCGGCAGTCGGCTCACTGACAATACGCTCAACTACAAAGCCTGCCATTTCTCCTGCCTTCTTTGTCGCCTTTCTCTGCGCATCATTAAAATAGGCTGGAACACTGATAACAGCCTCTGTTACCTCATGTCCAAAAAATGCCTCCGCATCCTCCTTCAGGGATTTTATGACAAGGCTCGATAATTCTTCTGCAGTAAATTCCCTTTCGCCAAGCATGAATTTTTTGCCTGTACCCATGCTTCTCTTAAAGACGGAGGCAGTCTGGGACGGATTTGTCATACCACGCTCCCTTGCGGTTTTTCCTACATAAACCACACCTTCATCATCCACACTTACAACGGAAGGCGTGAGCATTTCTCCCAGCTTATTCGGTATAACCTTTGCCTCGTCCTTATCAAAATATGCAATTAAACTGTTTGTTGTTCCGAGATCGATTCCTACTATCATTTATTCTCAATCCTTTTTAGTTTTTCTTCTATGACAGCATTGTGTCCAAATATGCTTAACGCTTTTTTGTAACACATCCTTGCCATTTCATAGTCCTTCATCTGCTCATAAACAAGTGCTTTTTCATACCATAGCTCATGACACTCGCCATAGAAACAGCCCTCACATCTAAGGTGCTTCAAGCCTTCGTCTGCTATGGCTACAGCCTGTTTTGTTTTTTTTGTAACCCTGTAAAGCCTCGCCATTTTGACATAGTCCAAAGGCGTGTGCATTTTCTCCTTTGGAATTGTGGCACGTTCAAGATAAACTCTTATGTCCGGCTTGAATAACGTTTTTTTGCTTAAAATAGTTTCTATCAAACTACTATAATAATTTGCTTTATTGTTGATGTCAAGCTTTACAGCCTGCTCAAAATGCTTCCGCGCATCCTCCATGAGACCATGATCCCTAAAAACATCTCCCATGCTTACATATGCCCTCTTATCATCTCCTTGATTGCTTATGGCAAGCTTAAAGCTTTCATGTGCCTTATCTATATAGCCCTCCAAGCCATATACATAACAGAGCTGTCTCATACACATTTGTATATCCTCATCATACGGCAGCTCATCGATGCATTTCCGAAGTACCTTAACGGAATCCTCCATTCTTCCCATTCGGAGTAAAAGCTCCGAATAGTCGTACATGACATCGGCATTTAGTCCAAATAGTTCAAGGTATTCCTGATATACTGCTTCGCTCTCCTCAAAATGGTTCATACACTGCAGGGTTCTTGCTTTATACGCATATATGTTTGCCTTCATATCACGGTCCGCATCCTGCAGATTAATATAAAGCAACGCCTTATTATAATTTTCCACTGCCATGTCAAACTGCCTATGCTGCTCATAAATAAGTCCCATTCTACTGTAGCAGTAATAATTGTCAGGCTCATATTTAATCGCCTCCTGAAAATCGGAAAGCGCACTTTTGTAATTGCCTAAAAATCTGTTTAGGATTCCCTTGTTTATATAAAAATATGCACTTGGTCTTAGCTCCAACTGTTTTTCAAACAGCCCTATCGCCTCTGCATACCTTCCTTTATGCTTAAAGGCAAGTCCCTTTTGCCCGTAAACATACTCATTATCCGGCCAAAGACTGATTACCTCATCATAAATGCCGATTGCATCATCAACCATGCCTCTTTTTATAAGCAGCCCTGCAAGCTCCATATACACATCCTCAAATTCCTCCATGTCGCTTTCCTCAGGCTTGCTTTTTTCAAGCAGCTCTCTTAATATATCCTCGGCTTTTCTATATTCCTCCTCATACTTATATATCATGGCTTCCTGAAAGCTTATGCTGTCACTTTCTATATCAAAGCTGTTATATCTTTCGATAACCTGCCTTGCGCTATCCGGCTGATTATATCTTAAATATACCTTTATCTCCTGAACATAAGGCTCAGCCACAAAAGGATAAATCATGATGGCATGCTCACATGCATTCATAGTCTCCTTTATGTAGTCTAAATGAAAGGCTGCCTTTGCCATAAAGCTGTAAGCAATATAGTTACTGTCATCCTTTTCAATTAACTGCTCGCATGCCTCAAGGCATTTCTCATAATGATTCAGCTTATATTCAAGCTCACATTTAGCCTCATAGGAGAGCATAATCTCCTCGTGCTCCTTTGAAAGGGCAATTTCCAAAAACTGTCTTGCCTCATCATAGCGTTTTGTCTTTATATAGCAGTCTGATATAAGGAAATTGACGTATTCATAGCGTTTTCTTTTTGCAACAGTATCCTCGCTATCATCCTCCTCAGGAAGCGCCTCAATCTCATTTTTCCATATAAAGAAGCAATTTAAAGCCTCATCATAGTTGAAAAGACACAAATAGGTTCTTCCCTTTACATTATAGTACTCACACACCTTTTCTTTCCCTGGTGTAAAGCTGTCAAGCACCTCTATGGCTTCGTCAAATTTGTAGGACTGATAATAGCTCCAAGCCATCTCCATGCGTATGTCATCATCTGCCGGATTTTCCTCAAGCTGCTTTTCATATTGCTCAATCAAAGAAAAGTTTGCCCTTATCATTCCTGCCCGGACGCCGTTGTCATAGTGGTTAATCTTCAAAAGGTCCATGTACATATCCCTGGACTTTTCAAAATCACCGTTATAAAATGCAAGGTCTGCCTGTTTACCATTTACAATGTATTTATCATCGGAAACCGCCTCCGCCCTGTCATAGAATTCCTTTGCCCTGTCATAATCTCTATTATTTTTGGCAATGTCGCCGCATACAAGCAAAATCGCAGCATCATCAGGGAAATCATCTGCAAGTGCTTCAACATCCTGCTGTATTTCAAACATCTCATTTGGGCATACGTCATAGAGCGTTTTTTCCTCATTTTCAAGCTGCTCCTGATACTGATTGTGCAGCTTTTGAAGCTTACTTTTCACTATAGCAAGCTCCAAATACGGATGATATGCGTCACTATTTTGAAGCTCAGAAATTATTTTATCCTGTCCTTCAATATTGCCTGTCCGTATGGCGGAATCCAACTTATAATACCGTTCAATAAATTTATCTATATCCTCCGTTTCACCCTCAAACAGATAATAATTTATTAAATCATCGTATGTTGAATTGGTTATAATATAGTCTAAAAAATCTACAGGATATTCCTCAGAAAGTTCCTTCCTCCTGCTCCTTATATCAAAAGTGTCAATAATATATTTCCATACCTTTTTCGGAATATAGAAATAATCCATAAGGAATTTCATAAGTGTATCAAAGGCATCCTCGGAGGAATCAAGCGATACAAACTCGTCCCGGTCAAAAAGCTCCTGCCACTTGTTTACATCGATTCTTGAGAAAAAATCAAAATACATATCCTCAAGTGCAAGCAGCAACGGCGATTTTTCCTCATCGGCATTCCCCTGCTCGCCCTCATCAACATCAGCAAGGCGCATTGCCTCCTCGTATGCAGACCGAAGCTCCTTAAAGCCCTCAGGATCATCCTCCGGATTTACCTTAGACAGCTTTTCCCTATATACGGTTTTTAATTCAGTTTTGTCCTTTGTAGGTGAAATACCCAGTATCTGCCAAATTTCCATTTACATTCCTCTTATAAACTTTTTTCCAATGTTTCACGTATCGCCTTGATAAAATCCTCACTGTTAAGAACGGTGACGTTTTCAAGGGTGGTAATCAGCGCCAAATCCTTCGTCATCCTGCCATCCTCTATTGTCTTTATCGTTGCAGCCTCAAGCTTGTCTGCAAATTCCATAAGTGCAGGAATATTGTCAAGCTCACCTCTTTTTCTTAAAGCGCCTGTCCATGCAAATATTGTTGCAACGGAATTTGTTGAGGTTTCCTCCCCTGCAAGGTACTTGTAGTAATGTCTCTGTACCGTTCCATGTGCCGCCTCGTACTCATATTTTCCATCAGGTGATACAAGCACGGACGTCATCATTGCAAGTGATCCAAAGGCTGAGGAAATCATGTCACTCATAACGTCTCCATCATAGTTTTTACAAGCCCATATATATCCTCCCTCAGATTTCATAACTCTTGCAACCGCATCATCTATCAGTGTGTAGAAATACTCTATGCCTGCCGCATCAAATTTTTCCTTGTATTCCTCATCAAATATTTGCTGAAAGATATCCTTAAAGGTGTGGTCATATTTCTTTGAAATTGTATCCTTTGTAGCAAACCAAAGCGTCTGCTTTGTGTCAAGGGCATAGTTAAAACAGCTTCTTGCAAAGCTTTCAATGGAGCCGTCAATATTGTGCTGTCCCTGTATGACACCCGCTCCTTCAAATTTATGTATTGTCTCCTTTATGACCGCACCATCCTCACCTGTAAATACAAGCTCTGCCGTACCTGCTCCCGGAACATCTATCTCAACACTCTTATAAACATCACCATATGCATGTCTTGCGATTGTAATCGGCTTCTTCCAGTTCTTGACACATGGCTCTATTCCCTTTACAACAATAGGCGCACGAAATACCGTTCCGTCAAGAATTGCACGAATGGTACCATTTGGACTTTTCCACATTTCCTTTAGGTTATACTCTGTCATACGGGCTGCATTTGGTGTGATTGTTGCACATTTTACGGCAACACCATATTTCTGTGTGGCATATGCAGAATCAAAGGTAACCTTATCCTCCGTTTCATTTCTATACTCAAGTCCCAAGTCATAATATTCCGACTTTAAATCAATAAACGGATATATCAGCTCGTCCTTTATCAGCTTCCAAAGTATTCTTGTCATTTCGTCTCCGTCCATCTCTACAAGGGGCGTTGTCATTTCGATTTTTTCCATTTTTATTTTTCCTCCAACTATATCGGTATTTTATGTTTATCGGAAAGCTCCCTGACCTTTCCATAAGACAGGATGAAACATCCTGATAATTACATGTTATATCTTCAATATCTCCTTTTTTATTGTTTTAATGACACCTTGGTTTGCCATAGTATCCGTGACAAAACGTGCAGTCTCTTTCACCTCCTGTCTGGCGCTTCCCACTGCATAACTATATTTTGCACACCTTAGCATACCGATGTCATTTATGTTGTCTCCAAATACCATAACCTCATCCTCTGTGACATGAAGCTCATCCATAATAAGCTTTAAGGCATTCCCCTTGTTTATGTCACTGCGGTTACAATCCACCCAATTTACGCCTGCGCAGGCTATGGCTGCCTTATCCTGCCACTTGTCATAAAACCACGCTCTGACAACTCCCTCAGCATCGCTCGGGTGATATAGGGAAACCTTTGCAATGTCATCGTCCACAAGTGTCAAATCATCCACAAGCTTTATATCAAATCTATACTCATCATGAATCCATCTGTAAAGCTGTTCGCTGCTTTTATCAAGATATACGAAGTCCCTGCCTGCAAGCATAATGCTCACGCAAGAAAGCTTCAGGGCATCTCTTACAATCTCCTTGACAAGCTGCTTATCCATTGCATTTGCCGCAAGTGTATGGTCGTTTCTGTCTATAACAAAGCCGCCGTTATCACTGATATAATATATGTCCTCTGCAACCGGAGCAAATAGTCTTTTTATACTTGCATACTGCCTCCCGCTGGCAGCGGCAAAAACGATTCCTTTTTCCTTCAGCTTTTTTATTATATCATAAATTTCAGGATTAATGTTAAAGGTGCCATCAGGAACTAAGGTTCCGTCCACATCACTGGCTATTAATTTAATCATTCTTATTCTCCTCTTTATGTACATACAGCAATTTGTGCCAAATGAAAAAGGCTATAATATTTTATCATAAACAAAGCCAATAGACAAGATTGGGAATTTTAATATGAGTATCAGATAAAAAAGCAGGGCTGCCACACAAAGATATCAGTACCGACACCTTCGTGCAGCAACCCTATTTTATTTATCGTCTGCCTAATGTATCATTAAGCCTTTGCTTCCTTTTTTGCTTTCTTCGCCTCAATTGCCTTATCGGTAGGCCTTACCATAACAAGACATATAATAAGTGCTATGATGTACAGCACGATTGTGGCATATAAAACATGCTGGTATCCTGTAGGATTTACCGTAATCATCTCTGTTGTTCCATCTGCAAGCTCATGTGCAATCTGAACCTCTTTACCAAAATGATTTACAATCCATGTAGCCATCTGATTTCCCGTAAGCCCTGCAAACGCCCATGCAGAAAGCGTAATACCGTGTATTGCACTTATACTTCCCATTCCATAATGATCGGAAAGAAGTGTCGGCACATTTGAGAAACCGCCGCCGTAGCCTGCATTTACAACAAAGATAAGTCCCAAAACCAAAATCATAAGAAGCGTATTGCCCTCTCCGTTTTCGATACCCTTTGTAAGTAAAACGATTGCAGTAAACGCAATTGAAAGTATAAATATAAGCTTGTAAATTGTATTTCTGTCCTTCATTGTATCAGCCCATGCAGAAAATCCAAGACGTCCGCCTGCATTAAACACTGCCGATACCGTTGAGATAATACCTACAACACTTGCAAGACCGATACACTTTACAATCATTTTCTCCTGTGAAATAAGTGCAAGACCACAGGTAATATTTATGTAGAACATAAGCCAAATTCCAATATAATTTGTAACAGGCTTTGTCTTTATCACTGAAAGAATGCTTGCCTTTTCCCCTTTGCCCTGAGGCTCATGCCAGCCCTCAGGCTTCTTTAAAAGAAGATGACCGGCAAACATCATAACAAAGTAAACACCTGCAAGAATGATAAACATTTTATAGATTCCACCCTCACCGAGGTTGTCAAGCATAGCCTGCATAATCGGACTTGCGATAGCCTTTGCAGCTCCAAAGCCTGCAACTGCAAGTCCCGTAGCAAGACCCTTTCTGTCCTCAAACCAAAGCATAAGCGTTTTTACAGGCGATAAGTACCCTGTACCAAGACCGATACCCATAATAAAACCATAGCATACATAGATGCCGATAAGTGCCAGCTTGCTTCCCTGATGTGCACCGCCGTAGTATATAAAAAATCCCGTGCCTGCCATACCAGCCGCAAAACAAATAGCTGCAATCAGCGAGGATTTATGTATATCCTTCTCCACAACATTTCCTAAGAATGCCGCTGACATTCCGAGGAAAAATATTGCAAAGGAAAATGCCCATTCCGTTGCACCCTTTGAAAACCCAATATAATCTGCAATCTCCTGACTAAAAATTGACCAACAATAAACCGTACCGATACTGCAATGTAAAAGCAATGCAGGAATGGCTGCACGTATCCATTTATTTGTACGCCAACCGCCTTTCTTTGTTTCTTCCATTTAAGTTACTCCTCCTCAAATTTATATTTGCTTTTTTGTATTATATATTAATGCAATCCTATGTCTTACCCATGCAAAATCCTACAAATTCCACTGCGTACCGACATAAACCTTTGTTATTATACGCTCAATTTTCGTGACTTTCAAGAAAAAAATAAAAGTACCTAAATATGTCATTCCACCTCAATAACAAGGCTGTGGGGCAGACATACAATTGTCTCCCCCGCTTTGCTTATGGCACTATGCTTTACGCATATCTGCTCATGGCAGTCAGACTCGGATATGTATGCACTTCCACTTTTTATGACAAGAATATTATACTCCTCAAGCCCATCTGCATCTTCTGACCGTTCACCACCGCCTGAAGCCGCAACAATTTTATACTCTGTGTCTTCATCAAGTGAAAAGCGCTTTACTTCCGTTCCGTCTATATAGACCTTTACCGTTCCTCCCGTTTTCATTGACAAGCGCTGAACCATAAGTGCACCGGCTCCAACAAAAAGTACGATGACTATCAGTATAATATCTGATTTGTACCTTTTCAAAAAGCTTCTTTTTGCACGTTCTGTCTGCACAATTTGATTGTCTGTTACAGTTTCCGGTTTACTCATTTTTAAGTGCATTCAACCTGTCTGCCAATGCTTGAAGCTCCTCAACCATATTTCCTACATCATTGACAATGTTGGAATTTACATCGCTGGACTCCAAGGTTGCCTGTGAGTGGGCAGTGACCTCCTCAGTGGCAGCCGATATTGTCTGTATGCTCTCAACTATGGCTTCATTTGAATTTGCAAGCTCATTTACCAATTGTGACAGCTCCTCGGTCTGCTGCTGAATGTCAGATGTTTTGCTTGCAATTGTTTCAAAGCTGGAAGCCGTTTCAGTAGCTGCAATGCCCTGAAGCTTGCTGTTATCCATAAGATAATTTATAACCTTTACAACCATATCAAGCTCAGATGAAATGTTCTCGATCAGGTCTGCGATATCAACCGTTGCACCCTGCGTCTGATCGGCAAGGTTTGTTATCTCTGACGCAACGACCGCAAATCCCTTTCCTGCCTCTCCTACTCTTGCCGCCTCTATGGAGGCATTGAGTGCAAGAAGGCTTGTCTGTGATGTGATGTTATCTATAATCTCAATAATGGACTGCATCTGTCCGTTATATTCCATAAGCTTTGCAAGCTCCTCCGAAACCTTTTTGCTGGCATCATCGGAAATATTAACCTGCTTAATCAGATCGTCAATTTTTTCCTTGCCTGCGGCAACCTCAGCACTGGCATCCTCCATGCCGTTTTCAATCTGTGATGTAACATCCTCAACCCTGCGGACAAAATCCTGTATTTCCTCTGTTTTCATAAGCTGCGACTGTATAGAGTCTGCGGTATCGTTTGTTCCGTTTGAAACCTCTGTCATGGAATTTTTCGTATTTACAAAGGAAGCCTCAAGGTTATCCATTTTCTCAGATACTATGTTGATATTTCCTGTCATATGTGAGGATATATCCATAATCTGATTGAGCATTGCCGTAACCTTTGCCTTGTCTTCTTCCATCCGGATAAGCTTATCCTCATTATTCTGCATCATAACCTTTGACATGAACAGCATATACACAAAATATATAATGATGAAAGCAACTCTTATCTCAACATTCGGCATGTCCTCCGATGTAATTTTTCCCTGAACCCCCATATAGATAACATTTAAAATATTTATTGCAATAAGTCCCGTACCCATTTTAATTGTGTATTTTATATCACTGTATACAAGCACAAACAGAGAAATGAGTATTCCATATACAAATGCAACAGGTGAATATGTAGTGAAAACCGTAAACGAATAGAATATTGCATAGCCTATGCCAAGCACCAGACGGATATGCATGCTGCTTTTATCACGCTGATATATGACCCGCATAATAACAAGCGGGACTAAGGAAAGTGCCGCAAACACACAAAAATACAACAAGGTTCTGCTTTTTTTCACAACCTCTATTATGTATGCTCCCAAAAGAACAATATTGTAAATCGTGTAACCAATGATTACAAATCTGTTGTTTCTTGCCATCTCACGCTGTGAGGCAGACATGTTTTCATTCATTATTTCAACCTCCGTCAAATGTTTTATATTTTTTAAGTTAAACCCCAACCTTTATTTTACCATATAGGAAAAAATTTTGCAAAATTTTTATGCTTGACTGTTACGTTGACATTTACGTTGCATATCTATATATCTTTCTCCTGCTCTCATTCCAATTACATTCTCTCCTTTATAATCTGCCTTTAAAATCCTCATAGGAAAACATCTTATGTAAACTGATTGTGTCTCCCTCCTTAATATAGATCGCAGGCAGGGGCATACCATTAAAGGTATTATTTTTTACCATTGTATAAATAGCCATGTCAGTAAACACAAGTCTGTCTCCAACAGCAAGCGGTTTATCAAAGGAATAGTCGCCGATGATATCTCCTGCAAGGCACGTCGGCCCACCCAGACGATAGGTATATTTCTTTTCCTTTGGCATTCCCGATCCTAAAATCATAGGTCTATAGGGCATCTCAAGTACATCGGGCATATGACATGCCGCCGAGACATCAGCTATGGCGATATTTATCCCATTATTCATAATCTCACGAATGTCCGTCAGGAGATAACCTGCATTGAAAGCCACAGCCTCTCCCGGCTCTATATATACCTCCAGCTCATACGTTTCCCTGAGACGTTTCACACGCTCCACGAGAAGCTGGATGTTATATCCCTCTTTTGTAATGTGATGGCCGCCCCCTATATTGATCCATGCAAGCCTTTTTAAGTATGCACCAAATTTTTCCTCAACCACATCTAACGTCCTTGCCAGCACCTCTGCGCCCTGTTCACACATTGTATGAAAATGGATTCCACTAATTCCCGTCATATCCATTTTGTCGAGGTCAGCCTTTTTCGTTCCAAGCCTTGACCCGGTTATACAGGGATTGTAAATGTCAGTTTCTATCTCCGAATACTCAGGATTAATTCTGATGCCGCATTTTATGCTTCTTTCCGAAGCCTTTACCTTGCCCTTAAAACGCTCCCACTGTGCAGGCGTATTAAACACGATATGGTCGGCAAATGTTACAAGCTCAGCAATTTCCTCCTCGCCATATGCGGGCGAGAAAACATGAACCTCCTTATCGGGCATCTCCTCGTGTCCAAGCCTTGCCTCATAAAGTCCGCTTGCAGTTGTTCCACAAAGGTATTCGCCCATAAACGGGTACAGTGCATATGCAGAAAATGCCTTTTGCGCCAAAAGTATTTTTGCACCGCTTTTGCTTTGTACGTCAGAAAGCATTTCCAAGTTGGATTTCAGCTTATCCTTGTCTATGATATATGCAGGGGTTTTTATATTATCGTAATTCATTGCTTTCTCCATTACAATATGATGAGTGCTTTGGTTGACGCTGCCAAATTCCGATATCCGTCCTCTGTTACGATTATCATGTCCTCGATGCGGACGCCAAATTTGCCCGGCAGATAAATTCCCGGCTCTACGGTTATGCATACGCCCGGTTCGAGAATATAATCGCATTTTTGCGAAAATCTTGGTTCTTCATGGATGTAAAGACCCACGCCGTGTCCCAGCCCATGTCCAAAATAGTCTCCGTAGCCTGCGTCTGCAATTATGTTTCTTGCAACGGCATCTACATCGGAGCATTTTGCGCCTACCTTAACAGCCTTTAATGCTTCCGTCTGTGCAAGCAATACCGTATTGTATACCGCAAGCTTTTCCCCCTCAGGCTCCTCACCCATAATTACCGTTCTCGTCATATCGGAGCAGTAGCCCTCGTAAATACAGCCAAAGTCCATTGTTACAAAGTCCCCTCTCGTTATGACTTTATCGGTCGGGACAGCATGGGGAAGTGATGAATGTTTGCCTGATGCTACGATTGTGTCAAAGCTAAGTCCCGATGCACCGAGGGACTTCATCGTGTATTCAAGCTCTAAGGCAGCCTCCTTTTCGGTCATGCCCTCCTCAATGAATGTCAGCATATGAGCAAATGCCTTATCGCCTATCGCCTCTGCCCTTGCAAGCCTCTCTACCTCATCAGCCGTTTTTACTCTCCGTAAATTGCTTACCGCATCATCAAGTCCGTTAAGCTCTGCCATATTCGTTAATTCCCGGCAGTATTTGTCATACATGTTGTAGGATATGTGCAGATTTTCAAAGCCCACATTTAGTTTTCTCTTGGAATTATTAAAAAGTCCCTCCAAAAGCTCCCTGACGGTTTTGGCATATCCTTTAGACGCTATATCGATACATGTATAATCAGGTGCCTGTATCGTAACCATTTCCGTGTATCTTGAGTCGGTCAATATATATGCCGCACCACATGTTACAAGCATGCATCCCTCATGACCTGCATACCCTGATATAAAATGTATGTTATAGCCGTCTGTAAGAAGCAGGGCATCCTGCTTTTTTTCTTCCATTATTTTTCTTAAAACATCTATTTTGTCTTTCATGATAAAACTCCATTAATAAATATTACCACATTCAAATTTAACTTCACAATATAATCTAATTTACAAAGTAAACGGGAAGCTTTGCCACATTTTTAATCCCACCAAAAATTCCAAACATAGCTGTATAATGTCATCAAGACATATCCTTCCATTCCACCCATGCCTACAACATCAACGCAGAATATACTTTGCTCCTTTGCTATACTTTTTGCAGTTTCCATATCCGTAATCGGTTCATATAGATACATAAACAAGCTGTCATACGTAATCAATGCCGGTAATACCCAATATTCATCATACCAATATTTACAAATAGCTATCATTTCATCTGTATTTGGGCAATTATTCCAACCACCAAACGGAACCCATGCAAAGACCTCATACGGTTTTTTTGTAGGCACCTGCAAAAGATAAATTTCCCCATAAAGCTCCTGTGCAGATGGCAAATACATTACATGGTTCGTTCCATACGCCATCCACTCATCTATCATGTCATCATCCATTGAAAAAAAATCACTGTACTTTTTCTGTAATTCCTCATAAGCATTATCAAGCATTTGTTTTCCCGCAGAATGGTCATTTGAAAGGATTGTACTTATATATTCATCAGCACCGCCTGCCGATTCATAAGCTGATTCCACCTGTTCATTCAGTACATCATCCACTAATACCAAAACCGGCGTATATCCTTTCGTCTTTCCATCAGCATAAGCTGCTTTGTAAATATCCGTCATTTCAAAGCAGTCCGCATCCGCATCAATTTTTATAGCTGTACAGTTAAATATCTTTTTCTCTGCAACATCTCCCGTTTCATCTGAAAGAGGATCCGTCTGCTCCTTGGCACTGCTGTTTTCCTCATTTGCAAAATCTATGAATGTTAATTCAGTTGTTACGGCAGATGTTTTTTCTGTCTGTACATCGGTGGAAACGCTGGCATTATCATCTTTTTTATCATTATTACAGCCTGTAAGAACGCACAGTATAAGCACAGCAAAAAAAGTCTTCTTTATGTTCATACACAATCCTCCCTATATTTTATAAAAGTCTATTACATCCCCATGATAATTTCCCTTGCAACGCTTTCCTCTATCGGCGCAGCAAACACGCCCTCACTAAATTCAACCACAGCGCCGATTCCCTTTTGCAGGACAAATCTAAGGCGTCCGTCCCTTACTTTTTTATCGGTATACAGCTTTTTAACGAGTGCTTCCCTGTCGATATAATCCGGTATTTCCACAGGAAGCTGTGCCTTTTTCAGTAATGCAATAACCTCGTTTTGCTCGTCAAGGGAAACATATCCCAGCTTGTTCGCTAATTTCACCTGCGCCACCATGCCGATTGACACGGCTTCTCCGTGAAGCAGCCTGTAATCACTTACGGTTTCTATTGCCCTGCCAACAGTGTGTCCAAGATTAAGAATTTCTCTAAGCCCGCTTTCACGCTCGTCCTTCATAACAACCTGATATTTTATCCTGCAATTTTCATTTGCGATATGCTCACAAACAGCTCGGTCAAAGGAAAGGATGTCCTCCATATGCTCGTTTAAATAATCAAAAAAATCCCTGCTGTCAAGGCATGCGTGCTTTATTGTTTCTGCAAGTCCACTATAGAGCTGTTTCTGCGGCAGGGTTTTCCATGCTTCTATATCTATGTATACCTTTTTTGGCTGATTGAACAGTCCAATTAAATTTGTTGCCAAAGGGGTGTCAACTGCCGTTTTCCCTCCAATTGAGGCGTCTGCTGCGGAAAGCAGCGTGGTTGAGTAATTGATAAATGGTACACCTCTGCCAAAGGTTCCTGCAACAAAGCCTGCTAAATCAGACACGACGCCGCCGCCTATGGCAAGAATACAGCAATCCCTGCGATAACCCTTTTCAAGCATTGCGTCCTCAATTTCCTCTTTTGTCTTTCTCGTCTTACTTTTTTCTCCTGCCTCAAAGGAAAAAAGGTCCACGCAAAAGCCCTCGTCCTCAAGCCTTTGCAAAATATCCTTCGCATACAGCTCCTTGACAATACTGTCAGTAATTACGGCAAGCTTTTTTATATTCCCCACCAAGCCGCTTTTTATATCTGAAACCAATTTATCTGCCAATCCAAAACCTATTTCTATATCGTAGCTGTCATCCACAACTCTTTTTAGTTCAACATTAAATATCGCCATAATTCACCTCCGCATAAACTTTTTTCGCAGTTTTCATGTTAATTGTCCATCTGCCCTATCCATTCTTTTTATGATTGTAAGCGTAATTCCTAACGCTATCAAAATGGAAATAAAATCTGCCGAGCACTGCGCATAGATTGCGCCGTTCATTCCAAATAATCCGTCCAAAATGTAAAGCATAGGAATAAATGCAACACCCTGCCTGCATAGCGTAAGCACAAGCGATGGAAGTGCCTTTCCCATTCCCTGAAGCGTATTGACGCATAAGAACAAAATACCGATGACAGGACACGAAATTTGAAGCGCCATCATCATTTTAATTCCTGTGTCAACAACATCAGGCTTATCAATAAAGCTGCTTATAATGCCCTCACGGAACACTGCCAGTAATACGGTAAGTGCAGTTCCCATTACAATTGCACAAAGCGCAGTAAATTTAAAGACGGATTTCAGCCTCTTTTTGTTGCCTGCACCATAGCTGTAGCCGATAAGCGGCTGTATTCCCGTACATAGTCCTATCTGTAAAAGCACGGCAAGCATATTTGCCTTCATTGCAACGCCCATTCCTGCAACAGGGATGTCGCCATATTTGCCGAGAACATTATTTAACAGTATATTTGCAACACTCATAAGCATATTATTTAAGGATGCAGGTACTCCTATGGCAAGAACACTAAACGCAATATTTTCCCTTGCTGAAAAATACTTTAGTCTTATGGAAAGTGCAGTATTTTTTTTGAAAATAAAGTAACCAATGTAAAAAATGCTTGCACATACATTTCCGATAACGGTGGCGATTGCAGCGCCCTTAACCCCCATGTCAAGCGCCAGTATCATAATCGGGTCAAGTATGATGTTGACTACTGTTCCGATGAGATTTCCAATCATGGAGGATTTTGTTGCACCCTCCCCTCTTACAATATTGCCAAATGCAGTGGCAAACATAATAAAAGGCGCGCCATAAGCAACATAGGTAAGGTACTCCCTTGCATAGTCTATCGTGTTCGGACTTGCCTTTATGATTTTCAAAATCCCGTCCATACAAGTCATAAACAGAATTATCATAATAACTCCGATGCAAACGGAGCTGTAGCAGCAAAACGCTGAAATTTTTTTCGCACGTGCATCATTTTTTTCTCCAAGCGCTCTTGATATGGACGAACAGCCGCCTATGCCAAACAGATTGCCAAGCGCCATAAAAAGCATGAATACAGGCGTGGCAAGAGAAACCGCCGCCACCTGCATTTCATCGTTTGTTTTTCCTATAAAATATGTGTCTGCCATGTTATATACGACTACAACAAGCATTGATATTATAGTGGGAATTGCCATAGTAAATACGGCTTTTCTCACTGGTGCATTTTCAAATATTTCTTTTCTGTCGTTCATTTTTTTGCCTTTCTAAACCTAAACTATTATTCAACCATAACAGGCTCAAAATTCTCCTTCCAAGGAAGCCCCCACCTGTTAAGCGCCTCCATAAACGGATCAGGGTCAAATTCCTCCACATTGTAAACCCCCGGCTTACACCATGTACCGTTCATGACAAGCATAGCGCCAATCATTGCAGGAACGCCGGTTGTGTAAGATATTGCCTGCGAGCCTACCTCCTTGTAACATTCCTGGTGGTCGCATATATTATAAACATAGTAATGCTTTTCCTGTCCATCCTTTGTTCCCTTAAAGATACAGCCTATATTTGTCTTTCCCACGGTTCTCGGTCCAAGGGACGCAGGGTCAGGAAGCACCGCCTTTAAAAACTGTAACGGCACAATTTCCCTGCCCTCATACATGATAGGCTCAATGGAGGTCATTCCCACATTTTCAAGACATTTTAAATGTGTGAGATAACTCTCCCCAAATGTCATAAAAAATCGTATGCGCTTTATTCCTTTTATATTGATTCCGAGAGACTCAAGCTCCTCATGGTGCAAAAGATACATATCCTTTCTTCCTACCCCGTCAAAGTCGTACTCCCTCTTTATTTCCATAGGCTCAGTTTCAACCCATTTTCCGTTTTCCCAATAGCTTCCCTTTGCGCTTACCTCACGTATATTTATCTCAGGATTAAAGTTTGTGGCAAACGGATAGCCATGGTCGCCTCCGTTGCAGTCGAGTATGTCAATCTCATGTATCTCATCAAAATGATGCTTTGCCGCATAAGCAGAAAATACGCCCGTTACACCGGGGTCAAAGCCACAGCCAAGAAGCGCCATGATTCCCGCCTTTTCAAAACGCTCCCTGTAAGCCCACTGCCAGCTATATTCAAATTTTGCAGTGTCCTCAGGCTCGTAATTTGCAGTATCAAGGTAATGCGTCTTTGTTGCAAGACAGGCATCCATAATTGTAAGATCCTGATACGGAAGGGCAATATTCATTACAATGTCCGGCTTGTAGGAATCAATAAGCTGTATCAGCTCGTCCACGTTGTCAGCGTCAATCTTTGCAGTTGTTATCTTTGTTGTGGTAGTACCCTGAAGCTTGTCACGAAGTGCATCACACTTTGATTTTGTTCTGCTTGCTATACATATCTCCTGAAATACCTCACTATTTTGACAGCATTTGTGGACAACAACTCCTGCCACGCCTCCTGCTCCAATGATAAGCGCTCGTCCCATATTATGTAAACCTCCTTTGTTATACCATTCTGTTTGTTCCTATCAAATAATGATAAAACCCAACAGCTTGAAAATAATCACCTGATTTATTCAAGTCCCAACAGCTCCTTAACATAAGTCGGCAGATAAAATGCGCCCTTATGTAAATCCGTATTGTAATACTTTGTTTTTATCCCTCTCTTTTTCCATTCCTCCTTGTTCATGTCATCAATTGGATGATATTTTTTGGAGGCAAAGCCGAACAGCCAGTGTCCCGAAGGATATGACGGAATGTGGCACTGATATATCATGCTGCATTCAAATGCTGACTGAATATTTCTATGTGCAAGCTGTACACTTTTTGCATGTTGCCTGTAAAATGGACTTTCATGCTGGTTAATCAAAATCCCATCGGATTTCAGCGCATTCCAGCATATGCCGTAAAACTCCCTTGTGAAAAGCCCTTCTGCCGGTCCGTATGGGTCGGCACAGTCAACGATAATTAAATCATATTTATCTCTCACCATTCTTGCAAACCTGATGCCCTCCTCAAAATAGATTGATACCCGCGGGTCATCTAATTTGGCAGATAATTCAGGCAAATACTGTCTGCTTACCTCCACAAGCTTTGAATCAAGCTCAGCCACATCTATTGTTTCTATTGTATCATACTTTGTAAGCTCCCTTACCGTTCCTCCGTCGCCGCCGCCTATTACGAGAACGGTTTTTATGTCAGGGTGAACCGCCATAGGCACATGGACAACCATCTCGTGGTAAACAAACTCATCTCTCTCCGTCGTAAAAAGCTCGCCGTCAAGCACAAGCACCTTTCCATAATCCTTTGTTTTTAAAATTTCTATCTGCTGAAAATAGCTTTTCTCAGAAAAAAGCTGTTTTTCAACCTTCATGGAAAATCTTACATTGTCCGTATGATTATCCGTATACCATAAATCCATATTTTCACCCCGTTTCCACCACTATTTTTGCTCTGCCACTACATTTAGGTATTCCATGCTCATGTCCTCTGTGCCAAGCATCATACAGCCCTTTTCCTTCGCATAAAACGTATAGCTTAGAATATCCTTTGTCACACGCTCGCCCGGTGCAAGAATCGGGATCCCCGGAGGATAGCACATTACAAACTCACTGCATATCCGATTTTCGCTTTCGGCAAGCTTAACTGATTCCGTATCAGCATAAAATGCCTTCTGAGGCGGCATGATAACCTGCGGGTCTATATACTCCTGGTCGAACATCCCCTTTGTGCTTTGCTGGTGATTTCGCTTTATCTCCGAGAGTGCCGCAATCAGCCTTTCTATCTCAATGCGTCTTTCGCCGCCTGAAACTATGGCAAGTATGTTTCCTATGTCGCCAAACTCTATCTGTATTCCGTATTCGTCACGCAGGAAATCGTAAACCTCTATTCCTGCAAGCCCAATGTCCTTTGTGTGTATGGAAAGCTTTATCGGGTCAAAATCAAATATATCCTTTCCGTTTATCAGCTCCCTGCCAAACGCATAGTAGCCTCCAATCTGATTCATTTCACCTCTTGCATAGGTGGCAAGCTCCTTCGCCTTTGCATATATCTCCCTGCCGTTTTTATAAAGATTTCTCCTTGCAATGTCAAGAGAGGAAAGCAGAAGATAGGAGGCGCTTGTTGTCTGCGTAAGATTAATAACCTGCCGCACATAATCAGGATTTACGGTGTTTTTGGTAAGCAGCACAGAGCTCTGCGTCAGCGAACCACCCGTCTTGTGCATGCTCACGGAGGACATATCAGCGCCTGCCTCCATTGCCGAGATAGGAAGGTCGTCTCCAAAATAAAAATGCGTGCCGTGCGCCTCATCTGCAAGCACAAGCATACCATGCTCATGTGCAAATTTTACGATATTAACAATATCAGAGCATATACCATAATATGTAGGGTTATTTACCATAACCGCCTTAGCGTCAGGATTTTCCTCTATGGCTTTTTTCACATCCTCGAAATCCATGCCGAGCGGTATACCAAGCTTTTTATCTATACCGGGATTCACGTAGACGGGAACCGCACCGTTTATAACAAGTGCATTTATCGCTGAACGGTGGACATTTCTCGGCATTATAATTTTGTCTCCCGTTTTACAGGTTGACATAATCATAGCCTGAACTGCCGCCGTAGTACCGTTTGCTATAAAAAATGCCTCGTCTGCCCCGAAAAGCTCCGCAGTTAAAACCTGCGCGTCCCTTATCACCGATGACGGATGACAAAGGTTGTCAAGGGGCTTCATGGAATTTACGTCAAGCTTAACGCATGTCTCTCCAAGGTATTTTTTTAAATCCTTGTTTCCCCGTCCTCCCTTGTGTCCAGGCACATCAAAATGAACAAGCCTGTCTAGCGCCTGTTTTTCAAGTGCCTCAAAAATTGGAAGTGACTCCTGACTTAATAAATGATTATCCAACTCTTATCTCCTATTTTCTATCGTGATTTTACGCTGTGAGACGGCATATGCCACATCACTGTATCTTATTATCTCTTAGTAAGCATTGTGTAGCAGCTTGGTCTTCTGTCCCTGAAAACACCCCCGCTCAGCCTGTTTTCTGCAATCTCATCCAAATCAAATTCCTGCAATATAATTTCTTCCTTATCCCTTGAAGCAGACTGCAGAATTTCGCCTGTTTCATCTGTTATAAAGGAGGAACCGTAAAATTCAAGCGCCGAACTTTGATTTGCATTTTCCTCACAGGCAGTAACGGTTTCCGTTCCTATTCTGTTTGCCGCAACGACAGGCATTATATTTGCGGCACTATGTCCCTGCATACACCTTCTCCAATGCGGCATACTGTCGGTTTCAAGTATCGGCTCTGAACCAATTGCCGTGGGATAAAGCAAAAGCTCCGCCCCTTCTAACGCCATGCATCTTGCAGCCTCAGGAAACCACTGGTCCCAGCATATGCCTACGCCGATTTTGCAAAATGCAGTATTCCAAACCTGAAAGCCCGTATCGCCTGGGGTAAAATAAAATTTTTCCTGATAAAAATGGTCATCGGGTATATGGGTTTTCCGATATACACCCATAATGCCTCCGTCAGCATCTATCATTGCAACGGAATTAAACAGGCTGTTTCCATCTTTTTCGTAAAAGCTTACAGGAATCACAACGTGAAGCTCCTTTGCAAGTGCCGACATTACATGAACAGCCACATTTTCCGAAACGGGCACTGCAAGCTTATAGCTTTCATATTTTCTTTCCTGACAAAAATATGTATTTTCAAAAAGCTCAGGTAAAAGAACAATATTTGCTCCCATATCTGCCGCTTTTCTTACCATGTTTTCCGCCTTGGCAACATTTTTATCCGATAGCTGCTCCATCATCATCTGGACTGCTGCCACAGTAATTTTTCTCATATGATTTCCTCCTTGAACATCAGCCCATTCCAAATTTGCTTTCAGTACATGCTCCGATTTACTTTGTAAATCGAGAACTCATGGGCTGACACATTTATCACTCAGGTATCTGCTGGGTAATACAGTGTATGTTCCCGCCGCCTATCAAAATGTTTCTCGCCTGTATCTGAATTATTTTTCTATCCTGAAAAATGCTTCTTAAAATATCTGCTGCCTCGTCGTCCCTCGCATCATCAAATGCAGGCATTATGATTGCCGAATTTGATATGTAGAAGTTTACATAAGATGCAGAAAGTCTTTCGTTCGGTTTCCTTGTAGGCTCGCCATCAAAATCGACAAGTCCCTCACATTCATTCTTAGTTATGTAAACAGGCTTTGGCAGAGGAAGCTTCGTTACCTTTATTGTTCTTCCCTGAGCGTCCCTCTCATTTTCAAGCACCTTTAAGCATTTGACTGACATATTGTACTGTGGGTCATTTTCATCATCTGTCCAGGCAAGCACAACATGTGCAGGCGCAGCATATGCACATATATTATCTACGTGCTCATTTGTTTCATCAAGATAAATTCCACATGGAAGCCATATTACTTTCGTCACTCCCAAATATGCTTTCAGCTCATTCTCTATTTCCTGCTTTGTCATATGAGGATTTCTGCCTCTGCTTAACAGACAGGCTTCCGTCACAATCGCCGTTCCCTGTCCGTCAACATGAACTGCACCGCCTTCCATGATAAAGGCTCGTTTGTCATACACGTCAAGTTCCAGCAAATCACAGCATTTTCTCGCCATGCGGTTATCCTTATCCCATGGGAAATAAAGTCCGTCAACAAGACCGCCCCATGCGTTAAATCCCCAGTCTATGCCGCGGATTTCTCCCCCGCTGTTTTTTACGAAGGTAGGCATAACATCCCGTGCCCACGAGTCGTCTGAGGACATCTCAACAACACGAATATGCGGTCCAAGCATTTTTCTTGCCGTGTCGTAGCCGTCAAAGCTGGTAAACACGGTAAGCTTTTCAGATTGGGCAATTGCATGCGCAACCTCGGCAAATGCCTTTCTTGCCTCCACAGCGCCGTACTGCCACGAATCTGCCCGCTCAGGCCATATCATCAGGCAGCCGCTGTGACGCTCAAATTCGGCAGGCATGAAAAAACCGTCTTCAGTTGGGGTTGAATGTAATATTTTCAATTTTTCTCCTCCGCATAAACGCTTACCTTTCTGCGTTCATTGTAGCATGTATAACTTCGCTTGTAAATGTCAGACTATATTACCATCTGGCAGTCCTTAATCCGGTTTTCGCAGTTTACATTTTCGCAGGTGCTGCATATGCCCTCGCATACCTGCTTTGGATTTTCAGTTAATATTGCATAGAAAACAACGCTCTTTGACGGGGTTAAAACGCCATATTCATTGGCAGTGATATCATCCTCACATTCAATTGTTTTTTCCTGCTCCATGTTTTCATATTCTTTTTTATCCTGCCCTGCTTTGTCATATTCCGTTTCTTCGTCAAGGTCTTTCGTACCTTGCCCGTTTTCTTTTTCAAGGTAAACACATGTATTTTTTGCCCCTTTTACTTCCTTTAAAAGCCGAGGCACTTCGGTAACAGGTATTTCCTCCCCGATAAATACATATCTTTCAACGTATCTTCTGTGAAATTTCGCATATTCCTTATTAAAATCACCATACATTGTAAGAAGCAGCTCTGCCGCAATACATTCCAACATATACGCCTCATCAAGCTTTCCTGCTGCTGTAAGCTGTTCTTCAAGGCTGTCAATTTCTTTTCCGAGTGTCATGGCAACAATTGCTGACTGCCTGCTGTCTATATCCTTAATGCCCGTATCTCTTTGGTTCATTCTGTAAACAGCGTATGGCTTCATACATGACTGCATTTTCTCATACACGGAAATAATATCATTTTCAGCCTCAGGCTCAAAATGATATTTGTTTATGATTCCTTTTATAAAACGCTCTCTATCCTGCTTACCCGCTGACATTCTGATTTTCACGTATCTTCCCCTAATTGATATTCTTTATTTGTTTCCTTATAGGAAGCCCTGTTCTAAATATTCCCTGCTGCAGCATATTTCATACACTATACACCATTTCTTTTACATACATCATATAGACAGCACTTATCACAGTAGGGATTGGTTCTCGCAGTGCAGACAGCCCTTCCGTGATGTACAAGCCTGTGACAAAAATCGCTTCCCTCCTCAGGCGGTATAAGCTTCCAAAGTGCCATTTCCACCTTTTTAGGCTCCTTTACATTGTCAACAAGTCCAAGACGGTTACAAATTCTGATGCAATGTGTATCTGTAACGATGGCAGGCTTTCCAAATATATCACCCATGATAAGATTTGCACTTTTTCTTCCTACACCCGGAAGTGCCAGCAGCTTATCGAAATCATCAGGCACATGTCCGTTGTAGGTTTCATGGATAACCTTCATGCAAGCACTAATATCCCTTGCCTTACTATGCCCCAAACCACAGGGCTTTACTATTTTTTCAATCTCTGCCACGTCAGCCTTTGCAAGTGCCTCCACAGTAGGGAATTTTGCATACAAATCCTTCACAACAATATTAACCCTTGCGTCTGTGCATTGTGCCGCAAGCCTTACCTCCACCAAAAGCTTCCATGCCTCATCATACTCTAATGTACATTCCGCAACAGGGTATTCCTTTTTTAGCTTTTCAATCACTTCCAACACTCTTTGTTTTTTTGTCATATGTTTTCTTTAAACAAATAGGGGGCTGTCGTAATAAACACATAAATTGCCAAAACGACGGCTCCCTTTGTCTGTTCCCTTTCAATTGTTTTTATTAAATTTAGAACGTAATTGTATTCATCATAGTATCAAACTGTGACTCATCACCTGTTGTAGAAACATACTCTATGTAGATAACTGTGCTATCCTCACAAAGTACGGCAGCCTGACCTACAAACTGTCCACTAGGGTCATCAATATCCATTACGGTAAATTCATGCCCGTTGTAGGTTTTCTTCTCATCTGTAACCTGAGAACCATATACATTTTGAACCTGTGCAACATATGCATCTACAACCTGGTCTGCATCATATCTGTTATCATCCTCAGCATAAAAGGCAAAGCTTTTATCTCTAGTTTCTGTTGCATATGCTATTGTTCCGTTCATATTCTGATAGAAGCTAAACTCCTCAGGAATGTCTATCGTTACATGCTTAACAGTAAGCTTGCCGTTTTCCTCAACATATGCCTCAGTAGAAGCCGGTTCATCGGTATCTGCGTTATCATCCTCAGTTGCTTCTTCTGACGTACTCTCAGTGGTGGCTTCTGTATCATCCTTAACTGCCTCTGTGGTAATTTCCTTTTCTGTATTTTCTTTATCATCATCACCGCAGGCAACCATTGACAGGGACATTACAATCGCCATACTAAGTACTGCAAGCTTTTTTATCAAATTCTTTTTAATCATAGTAATTCTCCTTTAAAATATTTTAACAATGAAATATTATAATACAGATTCTTTTAAAATCAATATGCAAATTGAATTATTTTAATTCGTACTTTTATGCTTTATTTAGTAGATTTAACTACATACAATACCATAGCCAGCTTTGATACAATTAATTACATGCATGCCCTATGAACCCACTATCGTTCCTCCATTTGGGTGAAGCACCTGCCCCGTCATATAGCTGGAATCATCTGACGCAAGAAATACATAACATGGAGAAACCTCACACGGCTGCCCTGCCCTGTTCATAGGTACATGGGACGTTGTTTTTCCAAATCCTGCGACCTCCTTTGCCGAATACGAGGCAGGTATCAGCGGCGTCCATATAGGTCCCGGTGCAACTCCATTTACCCTGATTCCTTTTTCTGCCAGCGACAAAGAAAGGGATCTTGTCAGGGCAACAATAGCACCCTTTGTTGCACTATAGTCAATCAGATCCTTATTTCCCTCATATGCAGTAACCGAGGTTGTATTGATGATGCTTCCACCTTTTTTCATATAAGGCAGGGCATATTGAATCAGGTAAAAAAATGAAAATACATTGTTGCGGAATGTAAATTCCAACTGTTCATGGGAGATATCCAAAATACTCCGCTGAATAAACTGAACCGCATGATTGTTTACCAAAATGTCCAGCCTGCCAAAGCACTGAATTGTTTGCTCTACACACTGCTTTGCGAAGCAGGAGTCCTTTAAATCTCCACACAAAAGCAGACAGCTACCACCCAGCTCCTCTATCCGTTCCGCCGTTTCTTTTGCGTCTACCTCCTCGTCATAATAAACAATGACAACCAATGCACCCTCTTTTACAAAATCATATGCAATTGCCCGCCCAATTCCACTGTCACCGCCTGTAATCAGGGCAACCTTTCCTTTCAGCTTACAGCAAGTTTTTCCACACTCTGATACTGGTCTTGGTTTCATAATATATTCAAAGCCAGGCTGTCTGTCCTGATGCTGCGGCGAAAATGCCATAGCCTCCTTATTGTATATTTCTTGCGTATCACATTTTTGTTTATACATCATATTTAATTTCCTGATATTTTATTTATTACATAATATGATAAAACCCAAATATGGGAACTTTATAATGTGCCGATGTAATCGTAACTTTAATTGTAACTTTAATTTGGAAAATGATTGACAATTTTTACAAAAATAGTATAATCTCTTGTGAAAAAATAAATAGATGCTGCCTGCTATTATGTAACACAATCCGAAAAGCTATGCCGTATTTAAAGAAATTTATGTTCCAATCCATAAAATCTTTATGCTAGTTCTCTAACATCTAACACTTAAAATGTGGTTTATGTCTTTGAAACAAAATTTTCCAATGCACGACAAGAAAATACAATAACAGAAACATCCATTTCATTTACTTGGAGCAGTACATTTTTTTGTGCCGCCATTTTTAATTTTATTTGAATCCGTTTTGAGTAAATCATAAAAAACGAAAGGAGAAATTTTATTAATGAACAACCACGAAAACATTGAAAAGAAACTGACTATCTCGATTTTCAGAATATCAACGATTGCAGCAGCCGCTGCCCTTTTGGGCGTCATTGCCCTTATTGTGATATCCAGCCGATATTCTCGTGCCTTACACAATTTTGGCTTTGCACAGGGAGATATCGGAAAAGCGATGTTTGAATTTGCAGATATCCGTTCCTCTCTCCGAGCGGCAATCGGTTACGACAGTCAGGATGCCATCGAAACCGTTGTAAAACAACATGACGAAAAAAAGCTTTTGTTTGAAGAATATTTTGCAGAAGTAGAAAATACAATCGTATCCTCTGAGGGACGGGTAACCTATGATGCCATTAAAGCAGAACTAAATGCTTATTGGGAGCTGGATGCAAAGATAATGGAGCTTGGTGCCACCACAGACCGTGAGCTTTGCGTTCAGGCACAAGAGCTTGCTCTCACGGAGCTGACCACTGCCTATGACAGCATTTACAATAAGCTTGAAACGCTGTTAAATGTAAAGGTTACGGAAGGAAACCGTCTTGCGAAAACGCTTACCATTGTTGAATGGATACTTGCAGTTGCCATCCTTGCTTTGATTGCGTGTGCAATGGCAGCTTCCACCAAGATTGGAAGAAAAATTGCAAGGAGAATTTCAGTTCCTTTGGAAAAGCTGGGAGAACGTCTTAAAACATTTGCGGCAGGTGACCTTGCCTCCCCATTCCCTATGGTTGAGACAGGTGATGAAGTGGAGCATATGGAAAGAGATGCACGTGAAATGGCAGACAAGCTCGACACAATCATATATGATATTGACGAGGTGCTCGGCGAGATGGCAAAAGGCAACTATACCGTAAGGTCAAAGGTTGCTGACCGCTATACGGGAGATTTCCAAAAATTATATGAGTCAATGCGAGGACTTAGAGATCAGATGACAGAAACATTATTATCGATTGGAACTGCCTCCAATCAGGTATCTGCCGGCTCCGATGAATTGGCAAATGCAGCACAGTGTCTTGCAGAGGGTGCTACCGATCAGGCACATGCAGTATCCGCATTACATGAAACAATTTCCGATATCACGGACGCAATGGAAAAAAGTGCAAAGAGCGCAGACGAATCCTATACAAAGTCAAGGGAATATGCCAACAAAGCGGATGAAAGCCGTCAGGAAATGGATAGCATGATGGAAGCCATGGAGCGTATCAGCGATTCCTCCACAAAAATCGGAGACATTATTACCGAAATTGAGTCGATTGCAGCACAAACAAATCTCCTGTCCTTAAATGCTTCCATAGAGGCTGCACGTGCAGGTGACTCAGGACGGGGATTTGCAGTTGTTGCCGCCCAAATCAGAGATTTGGCAGACCAAAGTGCAAAGGCTGCCGTAGATACAAGAGAATTAATTGAAGCCTCCATCCGTGAGGTTGATAGAGGAAACAGTGTTGCAAATCATGCATCTGCAGCGATAAAGACCGTAGTAGAAGGAATCAAACAGATTGCCTCTTTCTCCAAGAATCTGAAGGTTATTATGGAGGAGCAGGCTGAGGCAATGAAGATGGCTGAGATGGAGGTAAACCAAATTTCAGATGTTATAGAAAGCAATGCGGCAACTGCCGAGGAGGCATCTGCTACAAGCGAGGAATTATCCGCACAGGCAACAATGTTAGACCAGCTTATCGGACAATTTGAATTGACGCAGCAGTAATAATACGTTCTTACATATAAAATTAAGAAGGGACTGCCACACTACAACTGTTATTCGATACTAACAAAAAATGTTTTGTTGGTATATCATACAATAATAACGGTCCTTAGTGCGACAGTCTCTTTTTTATTTCACTATTTTTGAGCCACCATTTTCCAAACTGGAATTTCATTTGGTAAATTTTGATGATAAACTTCCAATCATATCATTATATACTGAACTTCCATCAAGAATGGTTCCATACGTATCAATCCAGAATGGTATGTATCCACACCTGCCCGCCACCATTTGAGAACCAATATTCGTTATAGAAGCAGAATAGAATGGAATAATATTTCGTGCCAGTAATTCCCGAGTCAATCCTCGCACTAAATATGTTCCCAAATGGGCGTTTCTATAGTTTTCCATAACATCTACACCTACTTCCCACACGCCATTTACTGATGACGCAGCTGCACCTGCTACCCCGATAATTCTATGCTTGTCCTTTGCAATGTAAACAGCTTTTGTTGTTGTAGAACCATTTTCATCAAATGCTAATGAATTTTCAAAACCAGTCAATCCAGTAAGAGAAAAAATATCTTTGTCGAAAAGATACTCGTATTCATAATTCAATGGTACAAATTCATCTTCTGTACAGCTATCATTAGGAACATAATGTATTGTCTGCCCGTAAACCAATGGAAGTTCAAAAATTTCATCTCTATTTTTGTTTTGTAAAAGCTCCTGTACTTTGTTATGCAAATCCTCTGATGTACAGACTACGACACAATTTCTATATGCCAGTATTTTAATATATTGTTGTTTTGCATTAAAATTGACAGAATATACAGTTGCTTTTCCATGTAGTTCTTCTTGATTGCAATAAAATTCCTTTGACAATAATTCTTCAACTCTGCTCTTAATAACCGCTTTCATATTTCTACCTTCGCCCTTGAACATCAGCCCATTCCAAATTTGCTTTCAGCAAATGGGCTGATGCTGCATGTCAAGTTTTCATAGAAAACTTGACACAAATCTATCTTTTGTCAAGCAACACAATGATGTCACCCTCCAAGAGTCCTGTGTTTCCCTCCGGCTTAATCACCCGTTCCTTTCTTCTTATCATAATAATAAATATCTGTCTGGATATATCCAGCTCTTTGATTTTCTTTCCTATCCACGGATGATTGACATTCAGCTTAACCTCCTCAATGTCAGAGTGCACCTTTCGGTTGCTTGTGCTTGCCAGCAGCAAATTATCGTATTGCCTGATTACAAGCTCAGGGTATGGTGTGAGCGTATCCTCTCCTCTCAAAACAACCGCCAGATATAAGCCCTCAGGCAGCCTTATCTCATTTATTTTTTTATCAACATAGCTGTGTCCACCCGGCACATCCAACACAACAAATTCAGAATTTTTGTGGGAGTAGCTCCCTGTTTTCACCTTTGTGTAATGCTCCACGAAACCGGCACTTATAATACCTGTCGGTATGGCAACGATACCTACTCCTAAAAATGATATTATAATTGCCATGAACCGTCCGCCAATCGTTATGGGGTATATATCTCCATAGCCTACCGTAAGCATTGTGGAAACCGACCACCAAATTCCCGAAAATCCATTTTGGAAATTTTCAGGCTGAGCCTCATGCTCAAGACTGTACATACACATGGAAGATGCGAGCAACAATACCATAATGATAAATACAGAAGAAATAATCTGATCCTTTTTATCCTTCAGTACATCCGTAATGACATTAAACGCATCATATTTTTCATTTAATTTAAACAATCTCATAATTCTCACGACACGCAGCATTCGTAGTGCCACAAATCCGTTTGTGAAAATGGCAGGCACGAAAAATGAGATTATTGTAAGCAAATCAACAATTCCATAAAATGATACCATATATTTCAGCATGGCTTTTGCAGGCTTTACGTCCTCGTATAAATAGCAGGCAGTCCACAATCTTAGGCAGTATTCAATCAAAAAAATAATGATTGTGACAAGCTCAATTCCAAATAAAACAGGATGCAGAAATTCAAGCTCTTCAAACGTCTGCATAAATGTTACTGCTATGCTTACCACAATCAACACCGAAATGACATAATCAAATAATGTACTGAAAAAATCGGTTTTGTTTCCAATTTGAATGATATCAAAGGTTCTTCTTTTTATTTTTTCAATCCTAGACAACTTGTTTCCTCCGTTTTGCCATGCTGCTGTGTATGGTCTATGTTCTTACCAAATTTGATACAATGCCGATATATGTTATTTGCCAGAAATGAGCCGAAAAAGGCTTGATTTCTGTTTTTTCATTGTTGCCGTTGCTGCCATCAGCTCACTACCATAAACGGTTGTAAGGAGTTTTGGTGCGTTTTAATCAAACCTATTATATTGGACAATGCAGCTATATCTTCATCTTCAATACAGTTGCGTTTCATAATGGCACATCTTCAACAGTACCATCGTCAACATCTTCATTTGGATGTTTTTCATCATACTCCCTAATACCATTAATAAGCTCTTTTTTTGCATCCTCTACTTCAGCCGAAGATACCTCTTTTTTCTTCTTGTTTTTTTTCTTGAAATAGTCAATTGCTTTTTCAATGCCTACTGTTAAAACCGAAGCACCTATGGCAGCTACTCCAATTATCGGATACATCTCTTTTCGACCAGAATTTTTGCCCGATTCTATCAAAGAATCTACCAGTTTTTCAGGACCACCAACTTGTTTAGCAGTTTTTGATAATTCTGCATAATTCCACGACATTACTGTCAACCTCCTCATTTAAATCACTGTGTTCTTTCAACTCACAATTTTACACCGCAAAACCATACTTTTTAATTATACTTTGTTGTATCATACTATACAACTTTATATCAAGAATTTCTCTTGCATGTTTGAAAATCTGCTTATTTTCAATTATTGCACAGGAACACCCAAGCTTTAAACAATAAATAATCTAATCATATTGTTTTGTTAAAAGAAATGCAAGCAATTCCTTACAACCAATTTCGATATCCCGATATGTAACATCAAACTTTCCCGTATACCACGGGTCTGCCACATCTCTGTCACTTCCTGCAAAGGAAAGCAGCTTATAAATTTTTCCCTTTGGGTCTCCGACCAAAATCCGTTTCATATTTCTTATATTAGCACTATCCATCCCAATTAGATAGTCGTATTTTTCATAATCTTCACGTTTTAGCAAAACCGCATGCTTATCCCCGCAGGAAAGCCCATGCTTTGCAAGTTCCGCCTTGGCAGGCGGATAAACAGGATTCCCCACTCCGTTCCAAATCTCCTCCGAGCTGGTTGCAGCAGAAGAAACAAAAAATTGGTCGGCAAGGTTTTTCTGCTGTATCATGTTTTTAAATATAATTTCAGCCATTGGGGAACGACAAATGTTGCCGTGGCAGATGAATAGTATTTTTATCATTGCTATCAAAGCCTCCGTAAATGCTTGATTTTGCTGTATTTTCAAGGATTTCAAACAATTTTGCAACATTATTATGATAGAGTGTTTGTTCTTTTTTTCAGTATAACTTGGAATAACTTTGCATAACTTCTTATTCGTTTGGGCTAAATTATGGGCTAAATTCAAAACTTTTAGCCCACTACTCATTATAGACTTTTTTCATTTCTTCTTTGGCATCATCAAATTGTAAATGCGTATAAGTATTGAGTGTTACGCCAATATCAGAATGTCCCATAATATATTGTAGTATTTTCGGATTCATACCAGATTTTGCCATGTTGCTACAGAATGTATGTCGGCATACGTGAGGTGTAATAATTGGCATCTGTATTTTGTATATACTGTTGTACTTTTCCCTGATATGTTGAAAATATTTTTCCCAATGCAAAGCTACCATCGGCATATCATTTTTATCAAGAAATAAAAAACCTGACATGCCACCAATCATAGGTTCAATTTTAGGTTTTTTTCTGTTTTTAATGATACGCTTGAAGCATTCCGCAACATCTTTATTCATTGGAACATATCTCACACCTTTTTCTGTCTTAGGAGTTTCAATAACATATTCCATATTGCTTTTTCTCTGTAATTGATGGTCTACTTTAATTCTTTCATTATCAAACTCAATATCTGCTTTCGTTAAGCCTACAAATTCAGAAATACGAAGTCCAGTTTTAAACAAAACGTATATTCCATCATAATATTTACAGAAATGTTTGTCTTCCTTGATAAACTTCAAAAAATCTCGTTCTTGCTTTCTGGTAATAGCTTCTCTAGTTACACTATTTTTATAAACAACTGTTGCTAATTGGAACTCAAACGGATTCTTATGTAATAAATCATCATCGACTGCCATCTGAAAAGCTGGTCTTACTACACCTCTAATAGAATGAATACTGCTATATCCCCTACCTTCATCCTGTAACTTTATAAGCCATTCTTTAGCATCTGACAACTTTACTGTATCAATCCTTTTCGCTCCAAATTTTTCTTTCTTGATGATATTAATAACAAAATTGTAATTGGCTTTTGTGTTATGCTTTACACCTCTTTTTTGGCTTAAATATTTCTGCACCAATTCTAATACTGTCATATTTCCACCATTCGGTGAAACAATATCATCTAATGCTTTTTGAATGTTCTTCTCTTTTTCTCTTAGGGAAACATCTTTTTTCTTACCTTTCGGATGTGGGTCTGAATCTGTCAATCTCCAACTGTAAACAGATTTACGATCTCCATTTGCATCCGTATATTTGTATCTATACCTCCCGTTCTTATCTTGAGTCTCTCCTGTCTGTAGTTTTCGATTTTTATTGTCCCTTCTTACTTCTGACAAATAAACTCTCTCCTTTCATACAGAGAGCCTTGATATGATATTATCTAATATACCATATCCAAGGCTCAAAATCTATTTTTATTCTTCTATACTCAAATAAATCAGCCACTAAATAGCTGTTAGTTTCTCATTGACAAACTGTGCAAATAAATCCTTTTTAATGCGTGGTCTTGTTCCATTCCACAAAACAAAGGCTGCATTCTCATTTTCATCTATAATTTTTCTTACCTTTTTATCACTGAAACCAAAATAATTAGCCGTTTCTTGTACCGATAAAGTAAATTTATTCCACCACGGCATCTGTAATATTTCTTGTCTTTCTTCCTGTAATTCTGTCATTCCTATAAACCTTCACGCTCCAATTCATATTTATTTTTCTAATAATAAAAGGCATTGTATCTAAGCAACACCTTCAATATTAAACATAAATTTATTCAATTATTTTAATTATCTTGTCCTTTGCGGATTCAAATTTAAGTTTCACTTTTTTCACTAATTTATCTATTGCCGGTTTTACTTCCGTCTCTTCGTCATATTTCAATTTTTCTTCCATAATATGATACTCCCTTATTATTCGGGGTATCATTATATCCATTAATTAAAGTTTTAGGTAGGACAAGGAATTTTTACCCCCGTCCTACACATATTTATACACTTATTATTTGGCAATAGTTTTATCAACACTAGCAAGAATTTTTGTAACCTTTTCTTTATCTTCATCTAACAAATTACTCCAATTTGCCATTACAAGGTCTAAAACTTCACCAAATGTAGGTAAATCCTCTTCTCCTGACTTCACACCTTCATTAAATGCATCAATCAATTCTTTAAATGCCTTTACAGCCATAGCAGAACATTCCTTTGCTACCTCCATAAGTCTATCTGTAGATTTTTCCAGTTCGTTAATATTAATTCCACACATATCCTTTAATGGAACTGTGATACTACACTTATTATTAATTGCGTAGATAGCACAAGCCATAGCTTTACTAATTGGAATGTCATAAAGATTAATAATGTTCTTCATTTTGTCATATACAACTTCTACTCCATTTTTGTCATATCCTAATCCTGTTAACATACCTACAAAAGTTCTCTTGTCAGATTCTTCCTTTGTCAAAACTGGTTCAACATCATCACATAACGGATTTTTGCAAATATATGTAATATCCGCCACATTAACAATCTCACCAGAATAACTTGTTTTACTCTTTGAGGTATCAATATAAATGGCGCGTTCTGGCTCTGAATCATCGTTTTCCTGATAATTTCCGATAGCGGTAATTTTACCTACATATCTCTTTTCATCTCCAAGACAGTAAATTACATTATCACCCTCTGAAAATACATTTGTTCCGTCCTCGTCTGTAAATTTAATAGTTGCTCCAAACTCTACATTATAATTCAAAATTAATTTTCCTCCATATTCTTAATTTTCTTATCAATATCTTTTATTACATTTTCTTTTGCATATTCTGCAAATTTTGCAACAGCTTGTACGAGTAAATATCCAACTCCAATAGCTGTAATAAAGTCTTTTGTTTTCTTATCCATTGTCCTTTTCCCTCCGTTTATGATTTTTTCTAAAAATTTTGACCGCAAAACATAATTCATCAAATAGATGAGTTGCTATTTTTGCAATCAGATATACTACAAATAATGATAAAAACATTTCATATCCGCTTGTAATCCATGTACTAATAACAAATGAATACAAGACTGAATAAATCACAAAATAGATTATAATATTCCTAATTTTATAAAACATATCATGGATTTCAGCAGCCATTTCTAAGTTGTTTCTGTATTCTTCATAATCAAATTCATTTTCGTTCATGCTTCTTATCTCCTATAATTTCTATTTTTCGGTAGTGTTTTAGCGCATCGTCCAATTCATATACCGGGGTACTGATAACATCTATATTACGTTGTACATATATAACACTACCTAATATACAAAAGATGGAGAAATAATTTTCCCCATCTTTTATAATGTCACCCTTATTCAGTTGCATTATTACCCTCTGCCATAGCCTTATCAATCAATTCTTCTATAGTATTGTTGACAGGCTTTTCTTTCTTATCTGACTGCTTTTTTCATCTTTTGTGGCTGATTTTATCGCCTTCAAGTTACATATACTAATATTTTTTACTTCTCAAACTATTATGACCCAAAGCCTGACCAAATGTAGTCTCTTGCATGAAGCCAATAAACTTATTATCTTTTTGAAGTTTAGATTTGAATTCGTCATAATTAGTAACATTCGGAAGAGTTATAGAAATAGTATTCTCGTTATTAATCGTCCTATTTCCGTGTTCTATACTAGTCTGAACCCTAGGAGGATTAAATGTAGGCATAGTTATATTACCTTTTGCCATTTCCCATAATCTTTGTGTCATCTCATTTGTAAATACCATATCTCCACGATTAACAGGAGTAAGTAATGCGCCGTCCTTTGAACTATATACGATTTCATTTCCTTCCTCTTGTGTCCAAGCCAACTGATCCTTGTTAATCCTTCTTGAACCTTTAGCATAGCCGTTTAACTGATTTAACTTAACCCAGCCTAGATTAGCTTCGCCAAATTTACTTGTCCTTGAAATATGGTACGGATAAGGACTGTTTGGTGCAATTTTAGTAATATACACAGTTCCGCCAAGTAACTGACTGCCTGATTTGCCATTCCCCCATGAATCTTCATGATATTTGCCATTTGCAAATGTAACTGCATCTCCAACCCTTGCAATGCCATCACCTAATGACTTCGTGGCAGTAGAAGAATTAGAGGATGGCGCAGGTGTTGCATTTGTACTCGTAGATGAATTATGCGTATTAACAGAAGTTGCTAAATTACTTGTAGAACTTGCAGAATTTGGATTATCATGTGTTGTTGTTTCATTAGCAACCTTATGAGTGCCTTCATCCACCATCTTATAAACATATGCTTTAATTGCATCTATGGAACTTTGCAGGGCAGTAGCAACAGTATCAAATTTACTTGAGAAGTTGCTTATCAATAAATTTAAATTACTGCCTTCGCCAAGAGCTTTTGATAAACTATCTGTGATAGTATATCCAACTTTATCGGCTACAGATTCAATGGTATTTCTTATCTCAGAGCCATTGGAATTAATCATGTCTATCATATCAGCAACAAGGGCATCTATATTATCCAGTCTTGCATTTAATACTTCTTCATAATCATCATACAATGTATACATTACTGCTTTTCTTATAGTACCATTTAATGATGCTAGATCCTGCTTTAACTGTGCTTTTGTCTTAGATTTATTAAGTGTACCAATCAAAGGAACTCTAATATCACCAAGATTTTTAGCTTCCGATTGAACTTGTTTCTTGCTTTGTGCTTTCTTTAGCGTAGCAACCAATTCAATCCAAAAATTATTTTGTGCCATTTAATCCTCCTGTTATAATTTAATTACAATTTTCTTAATGAAATAATTTGCGATTTGCAAAGATTTTTTGATTTGATTAATACTTGTCAAGATAATCGTTGAGATCTCTTAAAGATTTTGGATAGAGTTCACGCTTCCCATTCATGAATTTAGAAATAATTTCCCGAGGAATACCCGTTGAATCAGAGATGTTTTGTTGTCTTAAAGCATTCGTTTTTTTTAATAGTTTTTCTCGTACTTCTTCCTGTGTTACCATATTTCACCTTCTTTCATTATTTTTGATATATCAAGTTTTGTGGTATTTTTTTCGCATGAAAAAAGAGCAGCTATAAAACTGCTCATAAAAGTTTTACTTTTTATCCTCTGGCGTATAGCCTTGCGTTAAAACTATCCTCACGGTGTTTTACCTGTATATACAGTAACATATATCATAATATATGTCAAGTATCTAATTTTGTGAATCTATTATTGATTACCTTATCTATCTTATCCATTTGTTCTGGCGACAGTTTCAATTTAACAAATCTACCATCAACTTTAGCACTTAATCTACGTTTACTAACAGACCTTATTAAAGAAATGCAAGCATAACATTCTGTTTCATTATCCTCAAAGCCTTCAACTTTGCCAATTGGAATTATAGCGTCATCATCTTGTATCCATTTTGGTATTTTTTCTTTTTTAGATGTCAACGGAACAACTATAGCAGTATATTTTGATTCTTTAACAACAACAGCATAGTGTGGTTCGTTAAATTCACTTCCAATATTAATACCAAATTCCACCCAAAACACATGACTTCTTGGTTTTTTATTTATTTCTGTATCATGCTTATCTTCATTTTGTTTAGATTCATGTATATAATAATTTTTATTTACATGCTCTATAAACCATTTTAGGCTATCAATATCAAAATTCTCATTATCAAAATCCAAAGAATTAAGTTTTTCTAGTGCATCATTCAATTTTTGAAATAACTTTTCATATCTTTTGTTTATCATAGTATTCCACCAATCATCAGTATTACATTTCCATTATATACCAATAATTGACAGAATACCACCACATTCTACATATTGATAGCGTAAATTTACTGTAGGAATTAAATAGGCAGAGTTGCCCCGGTTCTGT
>JAMPFU010000080.1 GCA_023664385.1 Clostridium sp.
ATGGGTGCTCTTTCCTTTATCTATTTATTTTTCCTACAAAAACTTTACCCTAACCATCGATTTTGAAATATAAACCACCAACCACACAAAGTCCCGATAATCACACAATATACGATTTTGAGCCAAAAAGAGAACACTAATAAACTCATACGATTTACCATGAAAAATAAAAACAACCGATTTTGTAACAAAATCGGTTGTTTTTATTAGTGCGGGAGAAGGGACTTGAACCCTCACGACGTTGCCATCACTAGATCCTTAGTCTAGCCTGTCTGCCAATTCCAGCACTCCCGCATTCAATATAAAAGCATTGGGCATACGCTCAACGCAAGTAGTATATTACCATTTAGGAATTATAATGTCAACTGTTTTTTTGTTTTTTATTCATATATTTTATTATTTCTTCACATTTTTATTCTAAACAAAAGAAGGGTTGCCGCAAGCAAGTTCATATACGCCTTACTGCAACAGCCCTTTTATTTACTTACTTAAGCAAGCTTTGACTTTGCCGTGTCAACAAGCTTTGCAAAGCCTTCTGCATCACTAATTGCCATCTCTGAAAGCATCTTTCTGTTAAGCTCAATGCCTGCAAGCTTAAGTCCATACATAAATTTGCTATATGAAAGTCCATTCATTCTTGCCGCTGCATTAATACGGGCAATCCAAAGCTGCCTGAACTGTCTCTTTCTCTGCTTTCTTCCTGCATATGAGCTTGCAAGTGCTCTCATAACTGACTGCTTTGCTACTCTATACTGCTTTGAACGGGCTCCTCTGTAGCCCTTTGCAAGCTTCAGTGTTCTGTTATGTTTTCTTCTGGCGTTCATGCCACCTTTAATTCTTGCCATTCGTCTATCCTCCTAAACACTAAATATATGGTAAAATCTTCTTCATAACCTTGCTGTTTGTCTTATCAGTTATGGTTGCTTTTCTAAGATTTCTTTTTCTCTTTGCACTTTTCTTAGTAAGAATATGACTCTTATAAGCTTTGTTTCTCTTTAATTCACCTGTTCCTGTCTTTTTAAAACGCTTTGCAGCCGCCCTTTTCGTTTTTACCTTTGGCATATCTTTTTCCTCCTTAAATCATCTATAAATATTATAATTTTAACGTTTTTCAGCTAAAAACATTATCATACTGCGTCCTTCAAACTTAGCAGGCTTATCAACAACCGCAACGTCTGAAAGCATTTCGGCAAACTCATCCAATATAGCCTTTGAGGTATTGACATGAGCAAGCTCCCTGCCCTTAAACCTGAGCGTTACCTTAACCTTATCACCCTTTGAAATGAATTTCCTAGCCATGTTCACCTTCGTGTTCAGGTCATTCTTATCAATATTAGGCGAAAGCCTTACTTCCTTTATCTCAATAACCCTCTGCTTTTTCTTGGCTTCCTTTTCCTTACGGGTCTGCTCATAGCGATATTTACCGAAGTCCATAATCTTACAAACAGGCGGCTTTGCAGTCGGAGCAATTTTTATCAAATCAACCCCAGCTTCCTCGGCAAGCTTCATAGCCTCCTTTGAAGTCATAATGCCAAGCTGCTCTCCGCTCTCGCTTATAACACGGACCTCCTTATCTCTAATTTGTTCATTAATCATTACCTCGCTAATAATATACACCTCCAAAAAAAATGGATAGACAAACTATCCACACATACGCTAAAATAGAAGAAGGCTGTGCCATACGGCAAACCCTATCTAAAATTCTATTAACCCAAGTCGCCTCATGCGCTAAGGTGAGAGTGGATACTCTGCTTCTTCAAAATACTTGAATAATCTACCACATAAATATACAAATGTCAACTGTTTTTTTATTTGATATTTACCTTTGATATTTACCTTTACATCACTTAAACTATTATTTGCGCATTATATTCTTTTATTTTTTTGTGTGAAAACTGTATTTTCTGTAAATACTTTTTACAGACATTGGGGGGGGTAATTTGAAGCATATAGAAACAAACCTACTATCCCTCAAACAACACATTTTACCTGCTTTTATAATTATAACATACGGAGGCTTTAAAAATGCTCATTACAGGTGGAAAAATATTAACCATGAACGACTTAGTGCTTGAAAACGGATATATAAAAACAAGTGGAAAAACAATCAGTGAAATCGGAGATATGAATGACCTGCCCGCAGCTGATGACGATATCATTTTAGATGTGCATGGATGTCTTGTCATGCCCGGAATTATTGACGCCCACTCCCACATAGGTATTATGGAGGAGAAAAAGGGGGTCATCGGCGATGACTGTAACGAATGTACAAATCCCGTAACGCCCTCCCTTCGTGCCATAGACGCAATCAATCCAATGGATGCAGCGTTTCACGAGGCAGTTGCCGCAGGCATAACGGGCGTGCTTGCAGGTCCGGGCAGTGCAAATGTCATAGGCGGACAGTTTGCATTTATAAAAACACACGGCAGATGTATTGACGATATGATTGTGAAGGCGCCCGCCGCAATGAAGGCTGCCCTCGGCGAAAATCCGAAGGTGTGCTATGGCGATCAAAATAAATACCCCTCCACACGTATGGCAAATGCGGCGCTTCTCAGGGAAACCTTAGAAAAAGCAAGACATTATAACCCCGAGGACGGCTACGATGCAGATATGGAGGCAATGCAGCCTGTCCTTCAGAAAAAAATCCCTATGAAAATCCATGCTCATAGGGCTGATGACATTCTGACTGCAATCAGAATTGCAAAGGAATTTGATATCAATATAACCTTAGACCACTGTACAGAGGGACACCTTATTGCAGAGTACGTTAAAAAATCGGGTTTCCCCGCAATCGTCGGAACCGACCTTACATCAAAAAACAAAATTGAGGTTGCCAATATGAGCTTTAAAACCTGCGGCATTTTAAATAAGGCAGGGGTGCTTACCGCCATCACAACCGATCACCCTGTCGCACTTATACAATATCTTCCCCTTTGCGCAGGTCTTTCCGTTCGGGCAGGGCTTCCGATGGAGGAAGCCTACAAGTCAATCACAATCAATCCAGCAAAAATATGTGGTGTTGACGCACGGGTAGGCTCCCTTGAGGTCGGAAAGGACGCTGATATTGCAATATTTGACGGCAACCCAATGAATACGTTTACAAATACAATATATACCATTATTGATGGAAAGGTGGTATATATTTCTTAACACTTTATTTGCATATTGAGTCACAAACATATTTGTGTTTTTACGATTGTACCAATTGGGTCTTGATTTTCACTTTATCACGCCATCCCCGATTTCAAT
>JAMPFU010000008.1 GCA_023664385.1 Clostridium sp.
ACTTCACAAAAATTTTTCAAAAAAAAGCTTGACTTTTTATTAGCAGGCTTTTGTAGCTGTCAGGAAGAAAAATGGAAAATACAGTTTGCTCAGACTGTCGTGTAGGAAACGGTATATGGTAATACAAGAAAAACACAGCATATAAAATAGGCATAAGCGGGTTTTTGTTATATCATGCATACTACACGACAGCTTTAAGCAATTTATTCTTTATCCTTTGGTCGGATTTTTCTAACTACCGATTTTTGTGACGCCTACATATATCTGTGATATTTTGTACCATGTAGAATAATCAACAACGCCTGTTTGTGCAAGGTTGAATACTCTTTGAAATTCCCTTACAGCGTTCGCAGTGGCAGGTCCGTATATTCCGTCTACAGATATGGTAGGAATTGCGCTGTAAACCTGTGCGATACGGTTTAACTGCTCCTGTATTTGAATGACAGCCTCACCCGAGGAGCCGTTTGTAAGGTCATATCCCGGGTAAGAGGCAGGTATGCCTGAAATAATTTCTGCGGAGTTTATATACATGTCGCTGCCGTAATAGTATCTCAAAATGTCTATTGCCGTATATCCGTCATCTCCAAGGGCCTTTGAACCCCACTGTGTCATCCAGTTCGGGCAGGAAACACGTTTTCCGTCGCAATATTGGGTAAGGATAGGCTGTTTGATGTTTGGACGTGCAAGAAAATTGTTGTAAAGGCTGTCAACAACACGGTCAATGCTTTCGTATATTGTTTTTCCTTTCATCCATTTGTGGTCGTAAGCTGTGGACGAGGTGATTGTAAAATTATAGCCCTTGTTTCGGTACCACTCCGTATAAACCCGGTTCAGCGTAAATGACATGATGGCGAGAACATTTGCCTGTATTGTCGCTTCCGGCCATGTGGAGTATATCTCACAGCTTGCCACGTTTTTGATATAGTCAAGGTATGGCACATAATAGTCTGTGGCAGTTGAATCACTTGGCGTTCCGTTATGTACGACGATTGTTTCGGGAACAACAACCTGCCTTAAAACAATTTCACCTGATTCATTTAAAGGCTTAATTTCCGCCTCGGCAATTTTTGGCGGGTAAAATTCCCATAAGGTATGTCCTCCGATTACGGTAGGGTCGTAAAGCTCCTGTTCACTTGGATTTGGGACAAGTCTTATATTCTGTATGCCTATCTGTGTGGAAAAAATCTGGACACCTGTTATTAATTGCTCCGAATAGCCGGGGGCATTTATCCTTATGTTGTATTCAGAGTAGGGCTGATTGTCTGTCGGCTCCATGCTGTATTCAACAGGCGGGGCTGCAAGGTCTATCGTTTCCGTATTGCCGTTTGTATCTGTATTAATTGTTTCCAAAACCGTATTGGGAGTTCCTGTGTTTGCAATTTGAATACTCGCATTATCAATAGGAACAATGCCCTCAGGTCCCGTAACCGTTATCCTTAATTTCCCTGTATCGATGTTATTTGAATCCATAAATAAAATCCTAAAATGACGTTGTTATATTATATGCCTGTAAAGCACAAAAATGTCAAAGAAGAATTTTGTCTGTCAAATGGCGTTTGACTATCACGTGGGAATGTGGATTGCTTGAAATGTGAAAGCATCTAACAAGTTTACAAACTAGACAATTGCGAAACTCTGCTTTATAATAATGTAGGTTGGAGAAAATATACAAGTTCATAGGCAGGGCGTTAAGCGCAAGCGTGCCCTGTCTATGAATTTGTATATTTTCGACAACATATATTAATAAAATGTTAGTTTCGCAATTACCTAAAGTTTACAAACTACAGGGAGGAGAAAACACAATGAAATCATTAAAAAATAAAACATGGCAGCACGAAGTAACCGGTGTAGAGGGGGAAGTTGTTTTATTTAATGTCAATATATTTGATTACAAATGGGAAAATACGAATGAAGCCGTGAAAGTAAAGGACCCATTATATGGGCAGGAGTTTACATTTGACATTTATACAGTTACAATCAATGGACAGGAACAGAAATTTGCGGCAGGCGAGTTTAGTAACTGTGTTTGGGGATTTTATACACTAAAGTATTAAATGATGTGGAAATAACAAACTGTAATTTGTGAAAGGAGAGTAATCAATGCAGCATGAATGTAAAATAACAGTATTAGAAACAAAGGTTTTTACCGATTATCAGGAAAAGTACCTTGCCAATCCGAAGTCCGGTCCATGTCCATTTTTCAAAGCTGGAGATACATTTATTTTGAAAAGAACGCCTGAATGTGATGACTTTTATCACCTGATGAATGGAAAATTCTGCGGCGAGGCATGGGATGCAATCAGCAGATATGTTTACACGGCATTACAGGGCGGTTCTATTATGCATAAATGGACAAATGATGAAAGAATGATGATTGCCTGTTGTAATGATGGCACAAGACCTGTAATTTTCAAAATTGAAAGAATTGATATTCCTGAAACCGAAGAAGAACAGTTGTGGCTTGAAAAACAGAGCTTTCTCAATCATGCAAGCGATGCCTATACGGGGTGATAACCGATGTTTGAGGCGATATTTAAGAAAAATTGCGTGCTGGATAAATGTCAAGAAAAAATACTTGACAATGTTTCGCATATCGTTTATGATACAAAAGATTTGTAAAGCAAAATAACTTTACAGGTGGTGTGGGATATGGAAAAGATTGTCAGGCAGTCGTTACTTTACGATTTTTATGGTGAGCTGTTGACAGAGCATCAAAAAAATATATATGAGGATGTGGCAATGAATGACCTATCCTATTCCGAGATAGCACGGTTGAACGGAATATCCAGACAGGGCGTTTACGATATGATAAAGCGCTGTGATAAGATACTTGAGGATTATGAAGCGAAGCTTAAGCTGGTTGAGCGGTTTGCGGCAGCGAGAGAAAAGGCGGAGAATATAAAAAGCAAGGTACTTATCATTAAGGAGCAAAATACAAATCCTGGTTTAGATGAGATGATTGATTGTTTGGGTGAACTGACAGATGGATTGCTGGATGAATTTTAACAGGATGTAAATTCGGCAGGGTCTCATGAAAGTGTGCCTTGTGGTGATTTGCCTATATTGTACAACGGTAGTTCAAAAAAGTAATGGTTTGCCCATGGCTAATAACGATATTAAGGGAGGTATCGCATGGCTTTTGACAGTTTGACGGACAAACTTCAAAATGTGTTTAAAAAGCTTAGAAGCAAGGGTATGCTTACTGAGGCTGACGTTAAGGAAGCCATGAAGGAGGTAAAAAGGGCACTCCTTGAGGCTGACGTAAACTTTAAGGTTGTAAAGCAGTTTATTAATTCAGTAAGTGAGAGGGCTGTCGGTGAGGAGGTTCTGAAGGGACTCAATCCCGGACAGATGGTTATAAAGATAGTCAAAGAGGAAATGGATAACCTTATGGGCTCGGAAACAACAGAGCTAAAGCTGCTTCCTTCCAATGAAGTGACCGTAATTATGATGTGCGGGCTTCAGGGTGCAGGTAAGACAACGACAGTTGCCAAGCTTGCGGGACAGTATGTAAAAAAGGGAAAAAAGCCTCTGCTTGTGGCATGTGATGTTTATAGACCTGCGGCGATTAAACAGCTTGAAATAAATGGTGAAAAGGTTGGTGTTCCAGTGTTTTCCATGGGAGACGGACATAAACCTGTAAATATTGCAAAGGCAGCCATAGAGCATGCACAAAAAAATGGATTAAATCTTGTATTTTTAGATACGGCAGGACGGCTTCATGTTGATGAGGACATGATGAATGAGCTGATAGAAATAAAGGAAAATATTTCCGTGACATACACGATACTTACCGTGGATGCCATGACAGGTCAGGATGCTGTAAATGTAGCAACCTCATTTAATGATAAAATCGGCATAGATGGTGTTATTCTCACAAAGCTTGACGGCGATACGAGAGGCGGTGCGGCGCTTTCCATAAAGGCTGTAACGGGGAAACCGATTTTATTTGCCGGTATGGGTGAAAAGCTTGAGGATTTGGAGCAGTTTTATCCTGAGCGTATGGCGAGCCGTATTCTTGGCATGGGCGACGTAGAAAGCCTGATAGAGAAGGCACAAAATGCCATTGATGAGGAAAAAGCAAGGGAGATGGAACAGAAAATCAAGAAGGCAAGCTTTGATTTTAATGACCTTCTTGACAATATGGAGCAGATGGAAAAAATGGGAGGAATGAACAGCCTTCTTGGTATGCTTCCAGGCTTTAATTCAAATAAACAGCTTAAAAATATTGAGATAGACGACAATGCCATGAGCATGCCGAGAGCAATTATTCTTTCCATGACGCCGAAGGAGAGAAGCAATCCTGATATAATAAATCCAAGCAGGAAAAAAAGAATTGCCGATGGCGCAGGTGTTCCCATAAGTGAGGTAAACAAGCTTATCAAACAGCTTGAGCAGTCAAGAAAGATGATGAAGCAGATGTCAGGCCTTATGGGTGGAAAAAAGAAAGGCGGTTTTAAGCTGCCCTTTGGATTTTGATAATAGATTTAACTATTATAGATAATATTTTTTAAGGAGGTGAAAACATGGCAGTAAAAATCAGACTTAGAAGAATGGGATACAAGAAGCATCCTTATTATAGAGTAATCGTAGCAGACTCCAGGTCACCTAGAGACGGCAGATTTATCGATGAGATAGGTACTTACGACCCAAATCAGGATCCTGCGGCTATAAAGATTGATGCGGACGCAGCAAAAAAATGGCTTGCAAATGGCGCACAGCCTACGGAGACAGTTGCTAAGCTTTTAAAACATGCAGGTATCGAAAAGTAATACAAGGGAGGTGCGTTTTTTGAAGGAATTAGTAGAATTTATAGCAAAATCTCTTGTTGATTGCCCAGAGGAAGTTGTTGTAAATGAGACAATCAGTGAAGATACCATTACAATTGAGCTTAAGGTTGCACCAGATGATATGGGTAAGGTTATTGGAAAACAGGGAAGAATAGCTAAGTCCATTCGTACTGTTGTGAAAGCAGCAGCATCAAAGGGTGACAAGAAGGTAATTGTAGACATCAAATAAGAATGTGTAAGGGCTGCTGCGACAGCCCTTAAATATTTTAACGGGAGAAAATATGGAAGATTTTTTTAGAATAGGAGTTATAACAAAACCTCACGGTTTAAAGGGAGAGGTAAAGGTTTTTCCTACCACTGATGAGGCAAAGAGATTTAAAAAGCTGAAAAAATGTGTAATAAGGACAAAAAAAGGAGATATAGAGGCAGAAAAAAAATCCTGTAAATTTTTTAAAAATTTAGTTATTTTATCATTTGTGGGATATGATGATATAAATGAGGTTGAAGCGTTCAGAAATTGTGATATATATGTTTCGAGGGAGGACGCAGTTCCACTTGAGGAGGGAGAATATTATATTTCAGATGTTATAGGCTCTGAGGTTTATGAGGATAATGGCAGCCGTTTGGGAACGGTCGATGACGTACTTCAGACCGGAGCAAATGATGTATTTATAGTAGCCATGGAAAATGGGAAGGAGCTTCTTGTGCCTGTTATAAACGACTGTGTGATTGAAATTGATACGGAAGGCAAGAAGGTTATCGTTAAGCTTATGAAAGGAATGCTTGATTAAAATGAATTTTCACATACTGACGCTTTTTCCGGACATGATAAAAGGCTGTCTTGGAGAAAGTATTACGGGAAGGGCTATTGAAAAAGGCTTAATCAATATAGATGTGGTAAATATAAGGGATTTTGCAAATAATAAATCAAGACATGTGGATGATTATACCTATGGCGGCGGAGCAGGAATGCTTATGCAGGCAGAACCTGTTTATCAGTCTTATCTTCACATTGTTGAAAAATATTGCAAAAAAGACAGACCGCGTGTCGTTTATGCGACACCACAGGGCAGGGTTTTTAATCAGGATATGGCAAAGGAATTTTCTTGTGAAGAGGATTTAATTATACTTTGCGGACATTATGAAGGCATAGATGAGAGAGTGCTTGAGCTTATTGTTACGGATCACGTGTCCATAGGCGACTTTGTGCTTACAGGAGGCGAGCTTCCTGCAATGGTGATTGTTGACGCCGTGTCAAGACTTGTTCCGGGCGTTTTGGGAAGCGATGAGAGCGCAGTATATGAATCCTTTTATGATGGGCTTTTGGAATATCCCCAGTATACAAGACCGGAGGAATTTATGGGAAAGAAGGTTCCTTCTGTTCTTCTTTCAGGACACCACAAAAATATAGAAAAGTGGAGACATGAGCAGTCGCTTATCAGAACGAAGGAAAGAAGACCTGACTTGTATGAAAAATATATGTCGGAAAAAGGAAAAGAGTAGCATGTCCTGTTTACGAAATACTTGTGTTTGTAAATTTTATGATGTATAATCATGTGGTATTAAAAGTTTGTGAGGAGAAAACATATGAAGAAGAAAATATATGCACTGTTTATGATGGTAATGCTTGTTTTGCTTGCAGCAGGATGCGGCAAAAAGGAAGAAACTAAAAAATCTGACGTAAAATCGGATATTCTTAATTTTGTAAATAAGGAACTGCCTGCGATTGAGGACAAAAAAAATACGGCAATCAATATTTACAATTCCTATTTTCAAAATGAAAATGTTGATATAAGGATTTTCTTAAATGACATGGAGACAACGGCAATTCCAAGCATGAAAGCATATATGGATGCGCTGGATGCCATTGAAACGACTACGGACGAGGTTACGGATTTAAAGGAGCTTTATTCCCTTTCATGCCAGCTTCAATATGATGCGATGAATAAGGTGGTTCTTGCAATAAAAGAAGAAAATTCAGACTATCTGACAGATGCTTCGAACATGATTACCCAGTCTGAAACATATCTTGCACAGTATGAACAGGAGCTGAAAGCACTTGCTGCGGACAATGATATAACGGTTTATGGTAATTTAGGTACTTCGACAGATGCACAGTAGATTACAAGAAAAACTGTCGTGCCATATGGCATGGCAGTTTTTGTTTACTTTATAATAGGCAATTGCGAAACTAACATTTTATTAATATACGTTGTCGAAAATATACAACTTCAATTCAGGGCACGCTTACGCTTAACGCCCTGCTTATGAACTTGTATATTTTCTCCAACTTACGTTATTATAAAGCAGAGTTTCGCAATTACTTAACTTTATAAAAAACATAAGGAGGAAAAATGATGGATGATAAGCTCGTTGTAGATGGATTTATTTTCAGAAGTAAAAGAGAATTTGAAAAAGCAAAAAAAGAACATGAAACAATAAAAGAGCTTAGGCAGAAAATTGATTTGAATAATCAGGACAATATGATTGAGCTTTATAACAAGCTTGTTTCAAAACGATATTTTCAAACGCCGGTTGGCTTATCCTTCCTTTATGAGCTAAGGGCATTTCTCAAGGAGGGGAACGATAATGTGGGTGTGGCATATATTCCCGTTGCCTCCTCAGGCGGAGTGAAAAGCCGCAGTGAACAAAGCAGACAGTATATGGAGCTTCAAAAGCAGTATGATAAACAGAGCATGATAAAAAACAGACTGATCCTTGCAATCGTTTCCATGGTAATCGTCATAGTGGGAATGATATTTATTATGGCGACCAATGAAAATGTGGGGTATTTTAATGCGGAGGAAAAGGTTTTGGACAAATATTCCGCATGGGAGGAAAGACTGCAAAAATGGGAGGAGGAGCTTACCATTAGGGAGGATAAGCTGCTTGAGCTTGAAAAAGAATATTATAAGTGATGGAATTTCACATTTTTAACATAAAGTTGAACTATAATAATATTTATTATTTCACCTGTCAAAGGAGGAATCTTTATGGAAGGGTTAAAAATTCTTGTTGTAGATGATGAAAGCCGTATGAGAAAGCTGGTAAAGGATTTTCTCGTAAAGGAGGGCTTTGTTGTTTTGGAGGCTGCAAACGGCGAGGAGGCTGTTGATGTTTTCATGTCCACAAAGAATATCGCACTCATTATATTGGATGTTATGATGCCTAAGCTTGACGGATATGGCGTTTCACAGGAAATAAGGAAGATTTCCATGGTGCCTATCATTATGCTTACGGCAAAAAGTGATGAAAAGGATGAGATAAAAGGCTTTGAGCTTGGCATTGACGAGTATATTACAAAGCCCTTCAGTCCCAAAATTCTTGTTGCGAGAGTGCAGGCGGTTTTGAGGAGAAGCAGCCTTGCGGCAGATGAGAAAAATATTGAGTGCGGGGGAATTAAAATGGATATATCCGCACACAAGGTTCTTGTGGATGGTGAGGAAATTGAGCTTAGCTTTAAGGAATTTGAGCTTTTAAATTATTTTCTTGTCAATCAGGGCGTTGCCCTCTCAAGGGAAAAGATATTAAATAATGTCTGGAATTATGATTATTTTGGAGATGCGAGAACGATAGACACCCATGTAAAAAAGCTTAGAAGCAAGCTTGGAAGCAGAGGAGATTACATTAAGACCATTTGGGGCATGGGCTACAAATTCGAGGTTTAAATATGAGAAGTTCAATCAGAACAAAAATTACTTTTATGGTAATTAGTTTTTGTGTATTTATATTGATTGCATCATGGATTATATGTAATTTTTTTATTGAGGATATTTTTGTGTCCAATGTAAAGAATAATCTAAAAAGCACATATGAATCCTGCAACAGTTTTTTTTCCCACGATCTAGATCAAAGCAATTATGGGTCAAGCGACCTCTACGGGAATATATATAATCCGCTGGATGCAACCATTCTTATATTTGACAGTAAAAATGTAAAAATCTATACATCCATAAATGACGAGAGCCGTATTATGGAAAGCTTAAATAATGCCATACGGTCTATGGAAACTGCGGACGTTATTTCCAGAAACGTATACTCAAATTACGTTATCACCAAAAATCATGATGAGGTAATCAATGCCGATTATTATGATTTGGTGGGACGGCTTGACAATGGATTTAGCATCATAGTCAGAAGCCCTGTTTCAAGAATTGACAGTGTGGTATATGTTGTCAAGAACGTATTTATTAAGGTGGCAGTTGGACTGCTTATTTTTGGCTCCATGTTTATTCTTGCATTTGGCAATATTTTTGCAGCCCCTATAAAAAGCCTTTGCAATGTTGCGAAAAGAATGACACACCTTGATTTTGACGTTAAGGTTCCCGTTGCTACAAATGATGAAATTGGCGAGCTTGGCAACTGCATGAATGAAATGTCTGAAAAGCTTGAGAGCACGATTTCTGAGCTGAAATCAGCCAATGCAAAATTAAAGAAGGATATTGAGCAAAAGGAGCAGATTGACGATATGCGAAAGGACTTTCTCTCCCATGTTTCCCATGAGCTGAAAACTCCAATTGCTTTGATTCAGGGGTATGCTGAGGGACTCAAATATAATTTATCGGATGACATGGAAAGCAGGGAGTTTTACACGGAAGTTATTATAGATGAAGCAAAGAAAATGAATGAGCTTGTGGTGAAGCTGCTCAACCTAAATGAGCTTGAATTTGGACAGTCACCCCTTAGCTTTGAACGATTTGAGCTTGTGGATTTTATAAAAAATATTATTGATGCGTCATCCATTCTTGCGGAGGAGGCAGAAGCAAGGATTCTATTTGATGAAGCTGAGCCTGTCTATGTATGGGCGGATGAATTTTTGATTGAGGAGGTATTTACAAATTATCTTACAAATGCAATTCATCATGTAAAGCCTGGCGGGGATATAAAAATCACGTTTGACCGTGGGGAGGATAATGTAAGAGTTTTTGTTTTCAATCAGGGAGAAAAAATACCTGATGAGGATATTGACAGGCTGTTTGATAAATTTTACAAGGTTGACAAGGCGAGAACAAGGGAATACGGCGGTAGTGGAATCGGTCTTTCCATTGTGGCGGCGGCAATGAAATCACATGGAAAAGCGTATGGAGTTTTCAATACAGAGGAGGGCGTTGCCTTTTATTTTGATTTAGATGCGAATATGCCTTGCTGATATGAAAAAAAAGTGATAGAATTAGGACATAGTTTATGTTTAATGATTCGGAGGAAGCATATGAAAAAGAAATTGTTTCCCTGCATTGTTCTGATTCTGTCACTTTTTCTTGTGGGATGTGAAAAGGTTATAGATTTAACGGATGAGGAAAGTAAGCAGATTGCAGAGTATGCAGGAGGGTTATTATTAAAATACGACAGGAATATCGACTCAAAATATGAGAAAGGTCTGTTTGAGGCAGAGGTCGAAGCGCTTAATTCCACGGAAGCTGTCATCGAGATTTCCACTGAGAATACAGCGACTGTAACGGATGCGTCTACGGAGGCAGAGATAAACAATCAGGAACACGTAGTAACGGAGGAGCCGGTTGACGCTGAGGATGTAAGCGGTGTAGTTTCCGATGTGGGTGCTGATTTTAATATAGCGGAATTTTTAGGCGAGAATAACATTAATATTAAGTATTCATATTATATGCTGCTTGATACATATCCTTCCTATGGCAAGGATGGAGTATATATTGAGCTTGAAGCGCAAAGTGGATATAAGTTGCTTGTCTTAAAATTTGAACTGGAAAATAAAACAAATGACAATCAGTATATTGACCTATATTCCAAGGATACAGGCTATAACATTATAATAAACGATTCAAAAATTGCAAGGCAGATGCTGACGATTTTGCTTGATGATATGTATACATACCAAAATACCCTTGAGGCGAGCAGCCGTGAGGAAATTGTACTGATATATCAGGTTTCGTCAGAGCTTACGAATGATATTGATGACTTAAAGCTTAAGATTACGTATGACGGTTTAGATAAAGTTATGCAATTACAATAACAGGAGGGTTGATATGGATAGTAGTATTTTTTTGGAGAGCGGAACAAATGAGTTAGAGGTGTTGGAATTTGTCATTGAGGGAAACCACTATGGCATAAATGTTGAGAAGGTAAGAGAGATATTGCAGTTCCAGAATATTACTCCCGTTCCAAATTCTCATCCGTGTATTGAGGGTATATTTATGCCCCGCGGTGATATCATTACCGTGATTGACCTTATCAAGACATTGGGCTTTGAAAATAATGATAACAGAAACAACTTTCTTATTGTAACAAACTTCAATAATCTTAATATTGCATTTGATGTTCAGGCAGTGCTTGGCATAAACAGGGTTTCATGGACGGATGTCGTAAAGCCGGATTCGACAGTAAGCGGTCCTGGCTCAGGCGTTGCGACAGGCATTATAAAAAATGCTGATAACCTTCTCATAATACTTGACTTTGAGCGCATTGTCGAGGAGATTTGCCCTGAGACAAGTCTTAAGGTTTCGGAGATTAAAAAGCTTGAGTCGAGGGAAAGAAATGATATTCCTGTACTCATTGTTGAGGATTCAAGCCTGCTTTGTGCACTTATAAAGGATTCTCTTTATAGAGCGGGCTACAACAAGCTTACAGTTAAGAATAATGGTCAGGAGGCTTGGGATTATTTGTGCGAGCTTAAGAAAAATAACGGCGTTGATTATGGCGCAAGATGTATCATAACCGATATTGAGATGCCACAGATGGACGGACACAGACTGATAAGGCTGATAAGGGATACAGAGGGATTAAAGCATATTCCAATTATTGTATTTTCATCACTGATAAATGATGACATGAAAAGAAAGGGACAGGCATTGGGTGCTGATTCACAAATTAGCAAACCTGAGATAGGACAGCTTGTAAGCATACTTGATAATTTGGTTGCAAGTCAGATATATGGATAAGAAAATATTTTGATATTTGTCTTGTATGGGGGTGCTGTTTTGTGCGGCAACCCCATAAAGATTTTATATAACTATTATGTGGATTGAGGTGTATACCATGCATTTGAGTGATTTTAACATGACGAAGGAACAATTAAAGGAGCTTTATGATACATATTTTTATGAGACCTTTAAGCGCTTTGATTTTGTTGCCGACAGAGGCGAGGGCTCTTATGTATACGATGAAAATGGCAGTGAATATCTTGACTTTATGGCAGGAATAGCCGTAAACAGTGCAGGACACTGCAACAAAAATGTTGTAAGCGCCATAAAGGAACAGGCAGAAGCAATGCTGCATGCCTCTAATTATTTTTATACAATACCGCAGGCGAGGCTTGCGAAGCTGATATGTGACAGTATAGGCATGGAAAAAATTTATTTTCAAAATTCCGGTGCCGAGGCAAATGAGGTTATGATAAAGCTTGCGAGAAAATACGGAAAGGATAATTACGGTCCCGACAGATATAACATCGTTACCGCATATAACAGCTTTCATGGAAGAACCTTAGCGACGCTTGCCGCAACGGGACAACCCGACTCTGCCATTCAAAAAAATTATGGTCCATTTATCCCGGGATTTTCCTATGCAGATTACAATGATTTGGCGTCCTTTGAGGCTGCATGTACGGAAAATACAATAGCGGTTATGGTTGAGCCTGTACAGGGGGAAGGGGGCGTCATACCTGCTACAAAGGAATTTCTACAGGGACTTCGTAAGCTTTGTGACGAGAAGGATATGCTGCTTTTGTTTGACGAGGTTCAAACAGGCTGGGGACGTACCGGAGCTCTTATGGCATTTATGGATTATGGCGTTAAGCCTGATGCGGTCAGTATGGCGAAGGCTATGGGAGGCGGTATGCCTATAGGCGCCATGTGTACAAGCACAAGGCTTGCCCTCACATTTGGTCCGGGGGCCCATGGCAGCACATATGCCGGAAATCCTGTATGCTGTGCTGCATCCTACGCACAGGTAAATGAGATAATAGAAGGGAAGCTCCCTGAAAACGCAAAAAGGGTTGGGTCATATTTTATGGAAAAATTAAAAGCCCTTCCTTGCGTGAAGGAGGTAAGGGGTAAGGGTCTTATGATAGGAGTGGAATTTAACCGTGATATTTCAAATGATATAAAATATAACTGTGCCGATCATGGACTTCTCATTACTGCTGTAAGACCGTCAGTCATAAGACTTGTTCCGCCGCTTAATGTAACTGAGGCTGAATGTGATAAGGCATTTGATATTTTAAATGAGGTTGTATCAAAGCTTGTCTAAAACCATTCCATTCAGGATTGATAAACAGATAAAATGGATATAATATGTGGCAGAAAGCGTATCTGATAGCTATAGTTATAAAGATAAGGAGAACAGTATGGAAAGAAAAAATGCATGGACGACATATACAAAAAAATCAATCAATGAGCTTGAAAAGGTTTGTAAGGAATATCGTGAATTTCTTGATGCAGGCAAGACCGAGCGGGAGTGTGTAAAGCAGATTGTTAAGAAGGCTGAGGAAAACGGTTACTTGGATTTAAGTAAAATTATTAAGGAAGGGAAGAAGCTTAAGCAGGGAGATAAGGTATATGCCATATGTATGAATAAGGCTGTGGCAATGTTCAATATAGGCTCCAAGAAATTGGAGAAGGGGATGAATATACTTGGAGCACATATAGATTCCCCACGTATGGATATAAAACAAAATCCCCTGTATGAAAATGGCGATTTTGCATATCTCGATACGCACTATTATGGCGGAATAAAGAAATATCAATGGGTTACCCTTCCTCTTGCAATACATGGAGTTGTTGCAAAAAAGGATGGAAGCGTTATAGATATTTCCATTGGCGAGGATAAAAATGACCCTGTATTTTGTGTGACGGATTTGCTGATTCATCTTGCGGCAGAGCAGATGGAGAAAAAAGCAAATAAGGTGATTGAGGGTGAAAAGCTTGATATTTTATTTGGCAGCATGCCGTTAAAGGACAAGGATAAGGATACGGTAAAGGAAAATGTCCTTGCGCTTTTGAAGGAAAAGTATGATATTGAGGAGGAGGATTTTATATCGGCGGAGCTTGAGGTTGTACCAGCAGGCAAAGCGAGGGAGGCTGGCATTGACCGCAGCATGATTATGGCATATGGACAGGATGACAGGGTGTGCGCATATACCTCACTGATGGCAATGCTTGCGGTTGATGGTGTTGAAAGGACAACCTGCTGTCTTCTTACTGATAAGGAGGAGATAGGCAGCGTTGGAGCTACCGGCATGAAATCAAGATTTTTCGAGAATACGGTTGTTGAGCTTATGAATGCAATGGGGGAATACAGTGAAATAGCAGTGAGAAGGTGCCTTGCAGCGTCCTCCATGCTTTCCTCAGATGTAAATGCAGCTTATGACCCTCTTTTTGCAGACGCATTTGATAAGAATAATGCATCATATTTTGGACGTGGAATGGTATTTAATAAGTTTACCGGTTCAAGGGGAAAATCAGGCTCTAATGATGCAAATGCTGAATATATTGCAAGAATAAGAAAAATGATGGATAAAAACGATATATGCTATCAGACCTCGGAGCTTGGTAAGGTAGATGTAGGCGGAGGCGGAACAATCGCTTATATTTTGTCATTATATGGCATGGAGGTTATTGATTGCGGCGTTGCCGTTTTAAATATGCACGCACCTTGGGAGATAACATCAAAGGCGGATATATATGAGACGCTTAAAGGCTATAAGGTGTTTTTAAGGGAAGCGTAATCTGACGAGGAAATCGCCTATGAATATTCACAAAACAATTAAAAAAATAGTAGCAGTTCAGGTACTCCTTGCGGTGTGCCTGTTTTTGCTGCAACAAGAAGATATAGCAGTGGCAAAGGATTCCTTTATAGCAGATTATATTCAGACCATATATGACTCAAAAAGCGGAATCGCCAGCAATGAGGTTAATTGTCTCTATCAGTCAAGCTCAGGGTACATATGGGTTGGAACTGACGGCGGCTTGTACCGTTCAAACGGATATGAGTTTTCGTCGGTGAATTTATGGGATATGGACAGAACGGATGTGTACTCCGTTAATTGCATCACACAGGATACAAAGGGCAGAGTGTGGGTTGGAACAGATAATTATGGACTTTTTTATATAGAGAAAGGAGAAACACATCATTTTCAGACAGAGTATTATGATGGAATAAAAACGATATACAGAGTGTGTGAAAATGAAAACGGGAATTTATATGTGGCAACCTCAAGGGGGCTCTATATGTGTACAGGAACATTGGATGGGGAACTGTCGCTTTTTCCGATTGCAAATGAAGCAGGCTCAGGGAAGTATACAGATATGGTTACATTTGGCAATGAAATATGGGCAATAAACAATAACGGTATTTTTGTTATTGATGAGATAGGTAATCGTTCTGCGGTAGATATCGGTGAGCTTTCCTTTGATGAATTTACATGTATCAGTGTTGTTGGTAATTATATTTATGTGGGAACCTCAGGAAACGATATACTTGTATTTAAAGACAAGTCAAGCTTTGAGGTCGTAGGTACCGGTATAGATGGTATTAATAAGATTATGCAGGACAGTGAGAGACGGACATGGATATGTGCTGATAATGGAATTGGTTTTTTTAGGGCAGACGGGCAGTTTTATAAGATAAATAACAGTCAGATAGATAATTATTTGTCGGATATTATTCAGGATTATGAAGGAAACTATTGGATTTCTTCAACACGTATGGGTGTTCTTATGCTTGCAAAAGGCAAATTTTCCGACTACAACATAAAATCAGGTATGCAGGAGGCTATGACAAACTGTGTATATATACATGGTGGAAATAAATACATTGGAACGGATGACGGACTGTTTATTTACAATTCTGATAATGAACAGGAAAGCAACGAACTTATCGATATGCTTCAGGGCGTAAGCATAAGGCACATCATGCGGGATTCGACAGGAAGGATTTGGATAAGCACGCACAGAAGATATGGCGTGGTTATGGTACAGAGTGATAATACGATAAGTACCTTGACAAGAGGTGCAGGACTTCCGAGCATGGCAATAAATTGTACCTATGAACTGAATGACGGAAGAATTGTGGTTGCCACTGAGGAAGGAATTGCCATAATAGGAAAAGATGGCGTGGTAGCTGATACATATGATACCTCTGTTGGAATGGATGCAAACAATGTTTTGTGCTTTTATCAGGACGGAGACGTTTTGTGGTGCGGAACAGATGGCGGTGGAATAAGCTGCATTACCCTTGCGACAGGAAAGGTTGTAAACTACAATATGGAGGATGGGCTTAATTCTAATGTTGTTACGGCGATTAAAAAGGGAAAAGAGGGATTATGGATTGCGACGGATAATGGACTTTGCTTTTATAATGAGTCATTTAGAACCGTCAGCAATGTAGATTTTTCAAACAGTGTATATGACCTTGTTGTGCGGGGAAATGCCGTGTGGGTTATCGGCTCTAAAGGCGTGCTCCTTACAAATGAGGAGGAGCTTTTGGGAAGTCAGGGGATAGAGGGAAGACCGTTTGATAAAAGTGATGGCCTCACCAAGGATATTAATACTCTGTGCCATAGTACCATAGATGCAAACGGAATACTTTATATTTGCTGTAATAATGGTATTTGTACATTAGACACAAGAGAAACATGGTATAATGACGTCGCACCAAAGATAAGGGTTACGGCTATCGATGTAGACGGGACGAGGTATGAGTATGATGATTTGTCAGACGGACTTGTGGTTGACAGCAATACGGCACGTATTACTGTGTATTTTGCAGTGTTTAGCTTCACAAACAGAAATAATATTTCCGTAGAATATTTCCTTGACGGCTTTGACGAAAATCCAATTGTAATAAGCGGAAGTAATGCCATGGAGGCAGTATACACAAATCTTGACGGCGGAGAGTATCAGTTCAGGATAAAGGCATATAACGGTGATGGTAAAATGTGCGACGAGGAGGTTGCATTTCAAATTGAAAAGCAAAGGAGCTTTTTTGAGAAAAGCGCATCACGGTATTTTATACTGATGACGATGCTGCTGGGAATTTGTCTTATCATTTATGCTGTTTTCAAAGTAAGAAAAATATTAATCTCAAACAGCGAGGAAATAGAAAAACTCTCCAAGGAGCATGAGCAGGCTGTAAAGTCAAGCAGTGTAAAAAATGATTACCTTGCAAATATGAGTAATGAGATAAAGACACCTATCAATGTGATGATGGCGAAAGCAGATGAGCTGCTTCAGCTTCACACGGAGGATGATGAGTACAAAAAAAGCATATTAAGCATATATGAGACAGGCGGAGAAATATTAGATAAGGTTGATGATATTATTCTTCTTGCAAAGATAGAGGCAGGCAAGGTGGATGTAGTCAATGAAAAATACTCTGTGACAACAATGATTTATGAGTTGTCTGAGCTTGTAATACAGAGCATAGGCGAAAAAACCGTGAAATTTTTTGTGGAAATAGGGGATATTTTTGCTGATAATGTTGTGGGGGACCAGGAAAAAATAAAAAACATTTTAAAAAGGCTTTTGGAAAACTCCGTAAAATATACAAAGGACGGCTCAATCACACTTTCTGTAGACTGTTATGAATATACCGACAAGTCAAACAAAAATGCAGTCAACTTTGTGTTTACTGTTTCAGATACGGGAATTGGCATTCAGGAGGAACGACTTGAAACAATATTTGAGGTATTTCAAATCGTTGATAATAAAAAGAACAATATCCATTCAGGAAACGGTGTCGGACTTGCTATCGCAAAGGGACTTGCTGATATATTGAATGCTGACTTAGAAGTAGAAAGCGCCTATGGTGCAGGTTCGACCTTTACCCTTTCCGTAAATCAAACCGTGGCAGACAGCGGTATGGTAAACTCCGCATCAAAGGTGGAGGAGATAGTGTCTAAGGAGGTAGCGGAAAAGCTTTGGCTTCCGGAGGTAACGGTACTGCTTGTTGAGGATGATGAGGTAAGCAGACAGGTTGCGCAGAAGGTTCTTGGTCAGTTTGAGCTTAGGGTGGATGTTGCAACATCGGGTATTGGAGCCATAGACATGGTCTTAAATAATGATTACGACGTGGTATTTATGGATTTGACGCTGCCTATTATGAGTGGTGTAGATGCCATGAAGGAGATAAGGGAGCTTGATGGGAAAGAGTACAAAATGCTGCCGATTGTTTCCATGGATGCAGATGCCATAGGGGATAATAGTGACAAGCTTTTGGAGCAGGGCTTTACGGATACGCTTGTCAAGCCTATGGATATAAGGAGGGTGGCAGCCATATTTAAGGATTGTCTGCCTGAAAGCAAGCTGCAAGAAAAAACAAACGATATTGCGATATATATCCATGGTTCAAGATACAGGGAGGGCTTAGAAAAGCTTGCGGCCCATGTTGATGTGGAAAATGCGATAGAGCGTATTGGTGGAAGCATAGATGTATTTAACAGACTTGTCGTTGCATATTACAATCAGAATGAGAGTGCACCGGACGAGCTTTCAAAAAAGCTTGAGAAGGATATAAGAGGCTTTAAGGCAAAAATCCATACATTAAAGACAACAAGCACAAATATCGGAGCATTAAGTATTGCAAAGGAGGCGTCAAAGCTTGAGGCTGCCATCAATATAGGAAATAAGGAATATGTCAGGAGAAATTTAAGGGAATTTGTTAAAAAGCTGAGGGATATTCTGCAAATCATTCAGGAATATCTGGAATTTGTTGATACGGTGACTGGCATGACAGATGAGGAATATAATCAAAAGCTTGCTGAAAATAAGTCTTTAGACGAGGCTGACGACGGCACTGGAACTACATTAAACAAAGAAGCATTGGAAAGCATAAAGCAATATGCAGTTGATAATGACTTTGAGCTTCTTGATGCCACAATGGAAATGATATCCACCATGGAATTTGAGGGGGAGGATAAAGACTTTTTAGATGCGCTTGCTGAGGTTGTGACCGCAAGGGATAGTGATGCAATTGTGGAGCTTGTGACAACTTATGTAAACTTGAAATTATAGAATGAGGGGCTGTCGCAGCCCCTATTTTTAATTGTAAATTTTTATGAGGTTCTCAAGCTTTGAGGTTGCATTCATCATCATTAGGTCAAGCAATGTAATTGCGCACATTGCTTCAACTACCACAACGGCACGTGGACCGATGATTGGGTCATGGCGTCCTTTTATCTCAATTTCAGTTTCCTCATGTGATGAGGTTATTGTCTGCTGCTTTTTATATATGGACGGAGTAGGTTTGAAGGAAGCCCTTACAAGGATATCGCCGCCGTCGCTTATGCCGCCCAATGTACCGCCTGAATGATTTGTAGTCTTAATTGGTTTTCCATTTTTAATTCGGAAGGCATCGTTATTTTCAGAGCCCTTGGCACGCTGAACAAGGATGCCGTCGCCTATTTCAACTGCTTTTACGGCACCGATGGACATGACTGCTTTCCCAAGACTGGCATCCAGCTTATCAAATACAGGCTCGCCTATGCCTGCGGGAACACCACTTATGATACATTCAACTGATGAGCCGATGGAATCTTTGTCAGCCATGACTTCTTTTAGAAGCAACGTTGCAGCCTCTGCGGCAGCAGGATCAGGCATATAGTGCGGGTTGTTAAATATTTCTTCTTTTTGAAATTTGGAATAATCAATTATAATATCACCTATAGAGCGTGTATAGGATAAGAGATGAACGCCAAGAGTATTTAAAATTTTGGTGGCAATTGCACCTGCGGCAACCCTCCCTACAGTTTCCCTGCCTGAGGAACGTCCTCCGCCTCTGTAATCCCTGAAACCAAATTTTTCATCGAATCCAAAATCTGCATGTCCAGGTCTGTAGCAGTATGCGATATTTCCGTAATCCTTTGATTTTTGATCTTCATTGTAAATAATAAGAGAAATAGGAGTACCCGTTGTTTTTCCATCAAAAACGCCTGATAAAATCTGAACTGTGTCCGATTCGTTTCGCTTTGTTGAAAAATCACTTTGTCCTGGCTTTCTTCTATTTAAAAACACCTGAATATCCTCCTCGGAAAGAGGTACATTTGACGGACAACCGTCAACAACTACGCCAAGTGCCCGACCATGAGATTCACCCCATGTACTTATTTTAAAAATATTGCCATATGTAGAACCAGCCATAATAAAATCCCCTTTATAAGATAAATTATATTTTGGAAAAAAATAATACAAAATTATCCGTTGACTTAGGCGGAAACCATATATATAATTACCTATATGTTTCGTCGTTTTACGACATTTTAAATCACAGAAAATATATCATTAATATATTATATCCACAAATAGTAATTGTCAATGACGATAATTATGTTTACAAACTTAGAAAAGGATGAGGGGTAATGAGTAAGCTTGGACTTGTACTGGAAGGCGGCGCATTAAGAGGGATTTTTACTGCAGGTGTTCTTGACTTCCTTCTTGAACAAAATGTATATTTTAAGTATGTGGTTGGCGTATCTGCCGGCTCGGGTAATGCGGTAAACTTTGTAGCACGTCAGATTGGGCGTTCAAAAAAGGTCATAACCCATGAAGATACAAAACCGTATTATGGCATGGGGCAGCTTAAGGAGAGCAGAAAGCTGCTTAATCTTGATGTTCTTGTTGATGATTATGCACTTAATGTGTTTCCTTTGGATTTTGATGCATATTTTGCCTCCGATACATTTTGTGAGTGTGTTGTTACAAATTGTATTACAGGGGAAGCTGAATATTTATCCAGTGATGGCGATAGGGACAGGCTTCTTCTTAACTGCAAGGCATCCTGCGCAGTGCCATTTGCATGTCAGCCTGTGCTTATAGATAATGTGCCATATTTAGATGGCAGTCTTGCTGACGGTATTCCCATAGAGCATGCCATGAAGCAGGGGTGCGACAAGCTCGTTGTTGTTCTGACAAAGCCTGAAGGAAGCTCTGCGACAGATTATTCAAAATTAAAAAGAGTAATAGGACTTAAGTATCAGAAGAAATATCCTAATTTGTGCAGTACAATGATTTCTAGAAAGGTGTCATATGATAAACAGATGGAGGCATTGCTTACACTTGAAAGAGAGGGCAAGGCATTGATTTTAAGACCACAGGATAATACGGTAGGACATTTTGAAAACGACAGCTCAAAGCTGAATGAATGTTATGAGATGGGTTATAAATACATGGAAGATCAATTTGAAAAACTGAAAGAGTTTATGATGTAAGCGGGTGTAAAAATGTTAAATTTACGGTTTAAATATGTTGTTGCTTCAAGCGGATTGTTTGTCCTTTGGGCAGTTCCAAAGGCGAATAAAATGATTAGGGAAAAGGAAAACTATAGCCCTGAGGTTCGCTATGAGCATGCCAAATGTATCATGAATCATTTGCGGAAAAGGGCGCGTACAACAACAGTAGTTACAGGAAAAGAAAATATACCTTCTGACGGCGGATGTATTTTTTATTCAAATCATCAGGGAAAGTATGATGCATTAGGAATTTTACTTGCACTGGATAAGCCATGCGGAATGCTTTTCGGAAAGGTACAGGCAAGCAGGCTGTTAAGCAGGCAGGTAGTAGGTCTTGTTGAGGGAGTTGTGATAGACCTTACGGATCCCAGAGATGAAGTGAAAGCCATCAGAAAAGTTACGGAGGAAGTGGGAAAAGGCCGTGATTTCCTTATTTTTCCCGAGGGCGGCTACACAGATAACAAAAATAAGCTTCAGGAATTTCACACAGGCTGTTTTAGCTGTACATTAAAGACGAAAACACCCGTTGTGCCCGTTTGTATTTATGATTCGTATAAATCCATGAACAGTAATACCTTTGAGAAGGTTGAAACGCAGGTGCATTTTTTAAAGCCCATATATTATGATGAATATAATGGTATGAAAAAGCCACAGCTTGCACAGCTTGTCAAGGACAGGATACAGGAAAAGCTAAATGAAATTGAGGGAGTATAAGGTTACATGGTAAGTGTTATATCGTAAATGTCAAGGGAAATTTTGACATGTGGATATTTGTGTAAATGTGATATAAAAAAGTGTTTACAGTGAGCAGTTGTTGTGTTATTATAAGCAAAGCCATCACTTAGTTATTGGCTCACTCCGACCATAACCCGGTGATTGGATATTATTAATTTTAGGAGGAAACAATATGATAACGACTGAAATGAAGAAGGAAATTATTGAGAAGTACGGAAGAAGTGAGGGCGACACGGGCTCACCTGAGGTACAGGTTGCACTTCTTACCGCAAGAATCAATGACTTAAATGAGCATTTCAAGGCTCATCCAAAGGATCATCACTCAAGGAGAGGACTTCTTAAGATGGTTGGTCAGAGAAGAAATTTACTTGCTTATCTCAAGAGCAAGGATATTGAGCGTTACAGAACGCTTATTGAGAAGCTTGGACTTAGAAAGTAAGGCATGTTATGGCTGTTGCAGTAAGAATATTGATATCATAATATTCTTACTGTGGCAGCCTCTTTTTGATTTGTAGGAAATTCCACTGGATTTCTTATAAGGCAGGATTGAAAATCCTGCTAGGATGCGAACTGCGGCGTCGAAGATGCTTTGTTCTTTTATAGGAAATTCCTCTGAATTTCCTATAGGCACGCTCCTTATGGAGCTTGCTAAGGTTCGCCCAAAGTGCCATTAAAGTTGTGGTAGCATAAAGAGTGCCGAAGGCACTTTGTTCTTTTAACAGGAAATGTAGGTTTTTTCGTATGAATAGAATGTTGTAAAAACTTGGAGGCGCAATATGAAAAAATATAATGTGATGGATTATGTTTTAGACGAATATAAGAATGTGGAAGCGGAAAAGTATATAGGGATTTTCGGCAATCCCATAAAGCATACCCTTTCCCCTGTGATACACGATACAATAAGCAGTGCTTTAAATTTGAAGGAAAGATACATTCCGTTTCATATAGAAAATAATTTGAATTTGGCTGTTCAGGATGCATTTGACAGGGGGATTTTAGGACTTAATATAACCGTTCCCCATAAGCAGAAGGTTATGGAATGTCTTGTGGAGGTAGATGAGGCGGCAAAGATGATAGGCGCAGTCAACACACTTGTTAGAACCAAGAATGGATATGCAGGGTATAACACAGATATGCCGGGACTTGCCAAGGCGATAGAGAGCGAGGGAATAAGTCTTGAAAATAAAAGCATCATAATTCTTGGTGCAGGCGGTGCGGCAAGGGCAGCCGTCTATATGTGCATAAAATATGGAGCAAAAAAGGTTTACATAATTAACAGAACGATAGAAAATGCAAGGAAAATTGCTGATGACATGGAATCTGCTTTTTGTGTTGATGACAGCAGCGGCAAAAAATGTAAATGCCCTGTATATGTCGTTGCTGCGGACAAATATAAGGAAATACCAAATGATAAATATATTTTTATTCAATGTACATCCGTGGGGCTTCGTGAGGGCGATGGACTTCCAGTTGTAGATGACGAAAAGTTTTATAAAATGGCTCTGTTTGGAGTGGATTTAATCTATAACCCTGCAAAAACACCGTTTATAAAGCTTTTGGGTGACCTTGGCATAAAAAATATGAATGGGCTTAAAATGCTTTTATATCAGGGCATTATGGCTAATGAACTGTGGAATAAAAATGCTGTTGATAAAGATACGGCAGACAAAGTGTACAGAGCACTTTGTACGGCAGCTTACGGCTTAGGGAATAATATTGTCTTAGTCGGCTATATGGGTTCGGGAAAAACAACAATAGGCAAATACATTTCACGTGAGCTGGGATATGATTTTATAGATACGGATGAATATATTGTGAAGAAAGAGGGAATGTCAATCAATGACATATTTTCTAAAAAAGGGGAGGAATACTTCAGAACGCTTGAAACCAATACTGCAAGGGAATTAGGTGCAAGCTTACGTAATGCAGTAATAGCCACAGGCGGAGGACTTCCTCTGAGAGATGAAAATAGAAAGCTGCTTAAAGACTTGGGAACGGTTTATTATCTGAAAACGGAAGCAGATACTATTTTTAGGAGAATTTCGGGAAATGAGGACAGACCGCTTCTTTTGTGTGAAAATCCATATGAAAGAATATGCAGTATGTTAAATGAAAGAGAGCCTGATTATCAGCTTGCTGCTGATGTTCTGATTTATACTGATAATAAGAGTGTGGAGGATGTGGCAAGGGAGATTTATAATAGCCGAAAAAAATCTGAAAAATAATTTGGCATCCTGCTAAGATACGCCCAAAGTGCCATTAAAGTTGTGGCAGCATAAAGAGTGCCGAAGACACTTTGTTCCTTTATAAGAAAGTTCTCCGAACTTCCTTATAAGGCAGGATTAAAAATCCTGCTAGGATACGCCCAAAGTGCCATTAAAGTTGTGATAGCATAAAGGGTGCCGAAGGCACTTTGTTCTGTAAAATGTACTTGTCAATTGTTGCAGATTGTGATATTATATGACACACGCATATATCAGAAGATGCATGTATTGCCACCCATACATGATATGCGGTTGTAATTTAGATTTCATTTTATTACCACCCATAAGATGGAGCACGTTGTTAATAATCGGAAGAAGGTGAGATAATGACTGACAGTGAAAAGCTTGATTTGATTTTGACGGGAGTAATTGACTTAAATACGAGAATGTACAGGGTTGAGGAAGAAGTAAGGCTTTTAAATAACAGAATGGACAATGTTGAGAAGGAGCTTAAAGAAGTCAAAGAAGAAGTATCAATCCTGAAGGAAGACCTGAAAGAGGTCAAGGAAGAAGTAGCAATCCTAAAGGAAGACTTAAAAGAGGTCAAGGAAGAAGTAGCACTACTGAAGGAAGACTTAAAAGAGGTCAAGGAAGAAGTAGCACTACTGAAGAAAGACTTAAAAGAGGTCAAGGAAGAAGTAGCACTACTGAAGAAAGACTTAAAAGAGGTCAAAGAAGAAGTAAAGCTTTTGAAAGACAGAATGGACAATGTTGAGAAGGAGCTTAAAGAAGTCAAGGAAGAAGTAGCACTGCTAAAGGAGGAACTTAAAGAGGTCAAAGAAGAAGTAAAGCTTTTAAAAGACAGAATGGATAATGTTGAGAAGGGGCTTAAAGAAGTCAAGGAGGAAGTCACAAAAACCAGCCTCATAATTGAAAATGAACTTCGTGTCAACATTCAAAGAATAGCAGAAGGACATCTTGATTTGTCAAGGAACATGCGTGATGTTATTAGACCAAATAATGAGATGGAAGTGCTTGTTGTAAGAGTTGGGGTTTTAGAAACAGAGGTAAACTATATAAAAAAGAACTTACATATAAATATTGCGAAGTGATTTTCGATTACATATGCACTTAAATTTGGGCTGTCGTACTAAAAAATAATCGCATCTTGCGGCTGTTTTTAGCATGACAGCCTTAACTTGTACAAACGCTTCATGCAAACGCTTCATGCAAACTTATTTTTTTCTTGAAGAAACAAAATATAAATGGTATACTACTATAGATTGTAATTAGAATAAAACCGAGACTTCTGAAAAAAACATTTCCTTTCATATAGTGTTTTTTTCAGTTGTTTCGGGATTCTAATACAAAATATGTTTTAAGGAGAGTAATTATGTACAAGAAATTTGAGATGGAGCTTGCTGGTAGAACGCTTCGGGTTGATGTCGGCAGGGTTGCGAAGCAGGCAAATGGTGCAGCACTTATGCATTATGGCGATACGGTTGTTTTATCAACAGCTACGGCTTCTGAAAAACCTAGGGAGGGAATTGATTTCTTCCCGCTTTCTGTTGAGTATGAGGAGAAGCTTTATTCAGTAGGAAAGATACCGGGAGGCTTTAACAAGAGAGAGGGTAAGGCAAGTGAGAATGCAATTCTTACCTCAAGAGTAATAGACCGTCCTATGAGACCGCTGTTTCCAAAGGATTACAGAAATGATGTTACGCTGAATAATCTGGTGCTTTCTGTTGACCCTGAGTGTTCACCTGAGCTTACGGCAATGCTTGGCTCTGCTATTGCAACCGCTATATCTGACATACCGTTTGATGGTCCATGTGCAACTACTCAGGTAGGTATGATTGACGGTACTTTGGTATTTAATCCAAATGCTGCCCAAAATCTTATTTCTGATTTAAAGCTTACCGTTGCTTCTACAAGGGATAAGGTTATCATGATAGAGGCAGGGGCAAATGAAGTTCCTGAGGATAAGATGATTGAGGCTATATATGCAGCTCATGAGTTGAATCAGAAGGTTATAGCGTTTATTGACCAGATAGTGGCAGAGTGTGGAAAGCCTAAGCATGAATATACAAGCTGTGCAGTTCCTGAGGCGCTTTTTGAGGCTATAAAGGCTATCGTAACGCCGGAACAGATGGAAGAAGCTGTATTTACAGATGAGAAGCAGGTTAGAGAGGAAAATATAAGACAGATAAAGGACAAGCTTGAGGAAGCTTTTGCAGATAATGAGGAATGGCTTGAGGTGCTGGATGAGGCTGTTTACCAGTATCAGAAAAAGACAGTAAGAAAGATGATATTAAAGGATCATAAGCGTCCTGATGGAAGACAGATTACACAGATAAGACCACTTGCCGCTGAGGTTGATACGATTCCTAGAGTTCATGGTTCAGCCATGTTTACAAGAGGTCAGACCCAGATATGTAATATTGTTACGCTTGCGCCTTTGTCAGAGGCTCAGAAGTTAGATGGACTTGATGAGAATGTTGTATCAAAGAGATATATGCATCATTATAATTTCCCATCCTATTCAGTTGGAGAGACAAAACCTTCCAGAGGACCGGGACGTCGTGAGATTGGACATGGTGCGCTTGCAGAGAGGGCTCTTGTTCCTGTGCTTCCAAGTGAGGAGGAATTTCCATATGCCATTCGTTCCGTTTCGGAGACATTTGAGTCAAACGGTTCAACCTCCATGGCATCTACATGTTCCTCCTGTATGGCGCTTATGGCAGCAGGAGTACCGATAAAGAAAATGGTAGCAGGTATATCATGTGGACTTGTAACCGGTGATACGGATGATGACTATGTGCTTCTCACTGATATCCAGGGACTTGAGGATTTCTTTGGAGACATGGATTTTAAGGTTACGGGTACAACGGAAGGTATTACTGCAATTCAGATGGACATTAAAATACATGGACTTACAAGACCGATTGTTGAGGGTGCCATTGCAAGGTGTCGTGAGGCAAGGCTTTTCATTATGGATACATGTATGAAGCCTGCAATCAGCCAGCCAAGACCAACCGTAGGAGCGCTTGCACCAAAGATTATTCAGACGGTTGTTGATCCTGAAAAAATCGGTGAGATTATTGGACAGAGAGGAAAAACCATCAATTCAATTATAGAAGAAACAGGTGTTAAGATTGATATTGATGATGACGGACGTGTTTCTATCTGTGGCGTTGAGCAGGCAGGTATGGATAAGGCACTTAAAATTATACGTTCAATTGTTGATCCTATTGAGGTCGGAAAGACCTATGAGGGTAAGGTTGTAAGAATCATGAACTTTGGTGCATTTGTTGAGCTTGCTCCAAATAAGGATGGATTGATTCATATTTCTAAGCTTGCAGATCATAGGGTTGAAAAAGTTGAGGATGTTGTTAATATCGGAGATGAGGTTAAGGTTAAGGTGCTTGACATTGACAGAATGGGAAAGATAAGCTTAAGCCTCAAGGACGCATAAATAATTTTCAAGCAATATGCCCCGTTTACGCTAATGCGGGGCATATTTGCTATATTTTAAAGAAGATATGGAGGGCAAATAATGAGATACGGCTATTTTGATGATGCTGCAAGAGAATATGTGATTGACAGACCCGACACTCCGGCACCTTGGGCGAATTATTTAGGATCGCCTGAGTACGGTGCCATTATTTCAAATAACGCTGGAGGCTATAGCTTTGTAAAGTCCGGGGCAAACGGTAGAATTTTGAGATATGTTTTTAACAGCTTCGACCAGCCGGGCAGGTATATATATTTGAGAGATAACGACACAAAGGATTATTGGTCTGCATCATGGCAGCCTGTCGGAAAGTCACTTGATAATTATAAAAGTGAATGTCATCATGGAACAGGATATACGAATATTAAGGCATCATACGACGGCATTGATACAGAGGCTCTTTATTTAGTCCCTCTCGATAAAACCCATGAGGTATGGAACTTAAAGGTTACAAATCATTCCGATAAGCCGCGAAATTTGTCCGCAATCGGATATTGTGAGTTTACAAATGATAACAATTATGAGCAGGATCAGGTAAACCTTCAGTATACGTTATTTATAACGAGAACATATTTTAAGGAAAACAGAATAAAGCAGGTTATAAATGAAAATGTAAACAAGGATGCTCCTGTAGACGGAAATGTTACATTTACAAGGTTTTTCGGATTGGCAGGTGGAGAGGTTGCCAGCTATTGCGGCGATAAAGAGCAATTCCTAGGCTTATATCATTCCTATGCAAATCCAGTGGCAGTTATAAATGGTAATTGTGGAAATAAATTAAATTATAATTCAAATTCCTGTGGAGCATTGGAAACGAAGATGACCCTTGCTCCGGGAGAAACAAAATATATAGCGTTTGTCGTAGGCATGAAGAATGATGCTGAAGCAGAAGCAGTTATGAAGGCTTATGCAGACGTAAGGTCACAGGCTGAAAAGGAGCTTGCAGAGCTTAAGAAATATTGGGGTGATAAGCTTGATAATTTACAGGTTAAAACTCCGAGTCCGGAATTTAATTCAATGATAAATACATGGAATGCGTATCAGTGTTTTATGACATTTATATGGTCAAGAGCTGCTTCGTTTTCGTATTGTGGTTTAAGAAACGGATATGGATATAGGGATACTGTTCAGGATATACAGGGCATCATACATCTTGCTCCTGAAATGGCGCTTGAAAAAATACGGTTTATGCTCTCTGCCCAGGTTGACAACGGAGGAGGACTTCCACTTGTTAAATTTAACCATAATGCGGGACATGAGGACACGCCTGATGATGCTTCGTATGTAAAGGCAACAGGTCATCCTGCATACAGGGCAGATGATGCGCTTTGGCTTTTCCCTACAGTATACAAGTATATTGCAGAGTCGGGTAATGTGGATTTTATAGACGAGGTTATCGTATTTGCAAACGGCGGTGAGGGAACCGTATATGAGCATTTAAAGAGAGCAATTGATTTTTCCATGAACCGTTTGGGAAATAACAACATGCCTGCGGGACTTCACGCAGATTGGAATGACTGCTTAAGGCTTGGCAAGAAGGGAGAGTCAACATTTGTAGCAATGCAGCTTTATTATGCAATGACCGTCCTTCGTGGCTTTGCCGTAAGAAAAAATGATACGGAGTATATTGCATATCTTGATAAGATACAGAAAGAGCTTGGTGACACCATTCAGTCTAAGTGCTGGGAGGATGACAGATACATAAGAGGCTACAAGGAAGACGGCATGATTATAGGCTCAAAGCATGACCCTGAGGCTAACATGTGGCTTAATCCACAGTCTTGGTCAGTGATAAGCGGGCTTGCAACAAAGGAACAGGCAGAAAAGGCTCTTGAGTCGGTACACAGGGAGCTTAATACGCCTTATGGCGTAAGGCTTATGGCACCTGCCTATGCAGACCATGCATTTGACGGAGCGCTTATGCTGCTGTTTAATGCTTCCACAAAGGAAAATGGAGGCATATTTTCACAGCCTCAGGGGTGGGTTATACTTGCCGAATCACTTATGGGACATGGAAACCGGGCATTTGAATACTTTATGGAAAGCTCGCCTGCATCAATGAATGATAAGGCGGAAATCCGTAAGCTTGAGCCATACTGCCATGGACAGTTTACAGAAAGCTCTGACAGTCCTTTTGAGGGCAGAGCCCATGTTCATTGGCTTACAGGTACCGCATCTACAGTTATGGTAGGCTGTGTCGAAGGAATTTTGGGAATAAGACCTGACTTTGAGGGTCTTAGGCTGGCACCTTCTGTTTCATCTGATTGGAAGGAATTTGAAATTACAAAAATGTACAGGGGGAAGAAGCTTAATATTAAGGTATCAAACCCGGATGGGGCACAGAGTGGATATAAGACAGTAACATTAAATGATGAGAAGCTGTCTGATAATTATATACCTTTTGACAAGCTGAAAGAGGAAAACGACATTTTGCTTATCATGTAAAAAAGGTAACCCTTGGTAGCTAGTTGTTCATGCTTTTGCGTGATAGAATTTACCTAATGAATAATTGTTTTTTTCAATAATTCATGTGGGGTGTTTCATTATAAAAGAAGTTCTGATTTTTTTCCTGATTGTTTGGGAATTAGTCAGAGCTTCTTTTTTTGCCTTACGGGAAAATAAAAACCTTACATATATACCACATAACAGCGAATAATAAAAAAAAGTGTGTGTATAATAACAAAAAAACGGAGGTTTATTATGTGCAGCGAAAATAAAGATGATGACGAAAAAAGAGAGCCTGAAAAATATGAGGGAAAAACTGAAACGTATGACAGCAAACTGATAAAAGATTTAGGACAGTATGTTCTGAGGGCTAAAACAGACGGGAAAGGTATCGTTTTACTTAATATAGCAGGTGAGATAGAAGGGCATGAGTCTCTTGGAGGCAGCTCAAAGGTAAGTAAGTATGAGCTTATTCTTCCCCTGCTTGCACTTGTTCAAAGTGATGAGAATATAGAAGGACTGCTTGTTTTATTAAATACTGTGGGTGGTGATGTGGAGGCAGGACTTGCAATTGCTGAAATGATAGCGTCCATAGATAAGCCTAAGGTGTGCCTTGTATTGGGCGGCGGACATTCTATAGGAGTACCGCTTGCTGTTTCAGGTGATGTAACGTATATAGTGCCTACTGCAACAATGGTTGTACATCCAATCAGGATAAACGGTACAGTGCTTGGAGTAAGGCAGAACTATGAATATATTGAAAGAATGCAGGATAGAATTATAAGCTTTACGGCAAGCCATAGCAGGATAAAGGAGGATGAACTACGTGATATTATGTTTAACACGAGGGAGCTTACAAAGGATATCGGATCTGTGCTGATTGGGGAGCAGGCGGTAAAAAAAGGAATTATTGATAACGTAGGCGGAATAAACTGTGCTATGAATTGCTTATATGACTTGATAAATCAAAAGAAAAATAGTACAATATGAGGGGTTTACTTGGAAAATTATTACTTTATGTTGTGTTTTAGTTATATAATGGGACTGTCGCAATAAGGATTTTAATTCTCTTTTATAATACATTTTAAACAAAGAACGCTCCAACGTGTTACTTAACTTCCGCTTTTTTTGTTAAAAATGCGTCACTGCTAAGAAAACAAATCCTTGTTGCGACAGCTCTGGATAAATGATAGATAAGGAGACATATGAATGGCTGAACAAAAAAATGCCGGACGCATTTCGCAAAAAAAAGGTTCTACAAAAGCTTCGGGCGGTACGAAAAAAAGCAATAAGACAGACAGTACATATACAAGCGAACGTAAGCAGGCGGCGGTAAAGGCTTTAAATGAAGAAGGCGGTTCACGAAAAAATGAGATATATCTTTTTATATATCTTGCTGTTTCTGTGTTTCTCGTTTTGAGCAATTTTGGAATTGGCGGGGTAGTCGGTAATTTTATTTCAAAAATAATATTTGGTTTGGTGGGCTCTGTAGCATACATCCTTCCGTTTTATATTTTCTTTTCAGCAGCGTTTCTTCTTTCAAACGGTGCGCAGAAAAAAATTGTAAAGCGGGTTTTGTGTATCGCCATATTTATTGTTGCGCTTGCATTTATTTGTCAGCTTATAAGTGGTGTTGATGATGTATCTGTAAAAACGCTTTACGAGGAGGGTGCAAAGCATAAAAGAGGAGGCGGTGTACTTTTAGGCGGTATTCTTGCATTGCTTTATAAGCTGATAGGAATGTCGGGCTCAATTATACTTATTGTATTGCTTACGATTATCGGAATCATAATCGTTATGGATGTGTCTATTGTGCGAATGATAAAGGATGGATTTGACAAAGATGAGGATGCTTACGAGGATGATTTGGATGAGGAGACACTTGTTTCAAATCGCCGTAAAAATAAGAATATGTTAAATAATATAAAGGTTTTGGAAGCTGCTGACAGTAAAAAATCAAAGGGGAAAAATAAAAAGAAAAAGCCGAATCCTGAGGAGATACATGAGCTTAAGCCGCTTCCTCCAAAGGACTTCTTTGATGAGGAGAGCCTTGATTATTCGGGTGAAAAGGAAATTTTTAAAGCTGACAAGGAGAATAGTAATGACAGTCCAAAGGACTTTTTTGCTGATTCTGAAGCAGAGGGTGAACAGGCTGCAGGGGTTCAGAAGGGAAGAAGAAAGAAAACAAAAGAAACCTATCATGACATGCTTGGCGAAAGAGATAATATATCCGACGAAATAAAGAAAACAACCGTTACGGCATCGGAGGCTTCCCAAAAAACAGAAAATGAAAAAAGCAATTCTGCCATATCGGATAAGGCAGGACAACATTCTGTACCGCAAAATGCCACAGGCGGCGGACAATCGGCAAGCATATCGCCGGAGGACTATAAATTTCCACCAATTAATCTTTTAAAGATGGCAAAGGGAGGAAGAAGCGCAGGCAGTGATGCACATGTCAGGGAAACTGCCATGAAGCTGAAAAGCACATTAGAGAATTTTGGCGTAAATGTAACAATAACGGATTACAGCTGTGGACCTTCCGTCACAAGATATGAGCTTCAGCCTGAACAGGGTGTCAAGGTAAGTAAAATTGTGGGACTTGCAGACGACATTAAGCTTAACCTTGCGGCGGCGGATATAAGAATAGAAGCGCCGATACCGGGAAAGGCGGCAATCGGAATAGAGGTTCCAAATAAGGAAAGTCAGGCGGTATATTTCAGGGATTTGCTTGAGTCGGATAATTATAAAAAATTTCCGTCAAAAATAGCCTTCGCAGTGGGAAAGGATATCAGTGGTCAGGTTGTGGTTGCCGATATAGCAAAAATGCCCCATCTCCTTGTGGCAGGTGCGACAGGCTCAGGAAAATCTGTGTGTATAAACACGCTTATCATGAGTATTCTCTATAAGGCAAGGCCGGATGAGGTTAAGCTTATCATGGTCGATCCGAAGCAGGTTGAGCTTAGCATTTATAATGGGATTCCCCATATGCTGATACCGGTTGTCACCGACCCTAAAAAAGCGGCGGGAGCGCTTAACTGGGCAGTAATGGAGATGACAAACAGATACCAGCTTTTTGCGCAGTACAATGTGCGTAACCTTCAGGGCTACAATGAAAAGGTAAAGGCTGTGACAGGCGAGGAGGAAGGCAATGAGGAGCTTAAGAAGCTTCCGCAGATTGTCATTATCGTAGATGAGCTGGCTGACCTTATGATGGTGGCACATGGCGAGGTTGAGGACGCCATTGTAAGACTGTCCCAGCTTGCAAGGGCGGCAGGAATCCATTTGGTAATCGCAACGCAAAGACCATCCGTAGACGTAATTACAGGACTGATAAAGGCAAATGTTCCTTCCCGTATCGCCATGACTGTATCGTCAGGCGTTGACTCAAGGACGATTCTTGATATGAACGGAGCGGAAAAGCTGCTTGGTAAGGGAGATATGCTCTTTTATCCGACCGGCTATCCGAAGCCTGTGAGAGTACAGGGGGCATTTTTATCAGATGAAGAAATTGCAGACGTTGTTGACTTCTTAAAACAGCAGTCGGGAGATGTTCAGTATGACAGTAAAATTACTGATGAGATAGATAAGTCAAATGTAGGAGGCTCATCCCAGGCAGGAAGCAGTGGTTCGGAATTTGATGATTATTTTGTCGATGCAGGAAAATTTATCATAGGCAAGGAAAAGGCATCTATTGGTATGCTCCAAAGAGTATACAAGATAGGCTTTAACAGGGCTGCAAGAATCATGGACCAGCTTTCAGATGCGGGAGTTGTGGGACCTGAGGAGGGCACCAAGCCAAGAAAGGTGCTCATGACCATGGAAGAATTTGAAAATTATGTTGAAGAAAATCTGTAACTGTAATATAGTGAAATGATTAAATGTAGCTTATTTTATAAGTAATTTATATGTAAGTTGGTAAGGAGTTAAGTATGACTGATATTGAAATTGCACAACAGGCTGAAATGAAAAATATAAAGGATGTAATGTCTGTGTTTGACATAACCGAGGATGATTTGGAAATGTATGGAAAGTACAAGGCGAAGCTCTCGGATGCGTTTATTGCTTCCGTCAAGGACAATAAGGATGGAAAGCTTATTCTTGTAACTGCAATAAATCCTACGCCGGCAGGGGAAGGCAAAACTACCGTGACGGTTGGATTGGGGCAGGCGATGGGCAGGCTGGGGAAAAAGTCTGTGATTGCACTTCGTGAGCCTTCTCTTGGACCATGCTTTGGCATAAAGGGTGGTGCTGCGGGAGGCGGATATTCACAGGTTGTTCCAATGGAGGACTTAAATCTTCATTTTACGGGGGATTTTCATGCGATAACATCTGCAAATAATCTGCTTGCCGCACTTATGGACAATCACATACATCAGGGGAACGAGCTTAAGATAGATACAAAAAGGATTGTTTTTAAGCGGTGCCTTGATATGAACGACAGGGTGCTTAGAAATATTATTGTTGGAATGGGGAAGAAAACGGACGGCGTCATGCGTGAGGATGGATTTGTCATTACTGTTGCATCAGAGATTATGGCGATACTCTGTCTTGCTTCCGACATAAATGACCTAAAAGAACGGCTTTCAAGAATAATAGTTGCCTACAATGTAGATAATGAACCTGTTACGGCAGGCGATCTTAAGGCAGTGGGAGCGATGACGGCACTTTTAAAGGATGCAATCAAGCCAAATGTCATACAGACCCTTGAGCATACACCGGCAATTGTTCATGGAGGACCCTTTGCCAATATTGCACATGGCTGTAATTCAGTAAGAGCAACGAAAACAGCATTAAAAATTGCAGATTACGTTATAACGGAGGCGGGCTTTGGCGCAGATCTTGGGGCAGAGAAGTTTTTTGACATAAAGTGCAGAATGTCGGGGCTTGTGCCTGATGCAGTTGTGCTTGTTGCCACGGTAAGGGCATTAAAGTATAACGGTGGAGTGCCAAAGACGGAGCTTGCAAAAGAAAATGTTGAAGCTCTTAAAAAGGGCATTGTAAACCTTGAAAAGCATATTGAAAATCTTATGATGTACGGTGTGCCTGTGGTAGTTACGCTGAACAGATTTATGTCTGATACGGAGGCAGAGCTTGATTTTGTAAGAAAATTCTGTGAGGACAAAGGCTGTGATTTTGCACCTGCAAATGTGTGGGAGAAAGGCGGCGAAGGCGGAATAGAGCTGGCAAATGCAGTGCTTCATACACTTGAAAATAAAAAGAGCAGCTTTAAGCTTTTATATGAGGATAGTCTTTCCATAAAGGAAAAAATAAGGACTGTAGCGACAAAAATATACGGGGCGGACGATGTCACCTACAGCAAGGAGGCTGAAACTGCAATTGCAAAGATAGAGGCATTGGGATTTGCCCATATGCCTGTATGCATGGCAAAAAATCAGTATTCACTTTCAGACGATGCTTCTAAGCTTGGCAGACCTACGGGCTTTGATATTAATATACGTGAGGTTTATGTAAGTGCAGGTGCAGGCTTTGTTGTTGCGATAACGGGACAGATTATGACGATGCCGGGACTTCCTAAAAAGCCTGCGGCAGAGGGAATTTATGTGGATGATAACGGCGTGATTGCAGGCTTGTTTTAACTTTTTCATGAAACAACAAATGGCTGCCATAGGAATGATTTAAAATGCAACTATGCTAAATCATTCCTATGGCAGCCATTAAATAAAACCGTTTATTTACATATATTGGGTTGTTCTTCCATATAACATATTTTTATGAAGCGCCTTGTTATATTCAGACATGTTTATTGTAGTGATTTCATTTCTGGTATCTGCGTAATTCGCCTTTTGAGTTGTTACAGCGCCATTTCTTGCGGCACCATATTTGCCGCTGCTGTCAGCAAGATAAAGCTCTTTGCTGTTTCGTAAAATCTCATAGTCTAAAAAGTAATGCTCCAAAATTTTTTCCTTTTCCGGTTTCTTCAAAAAAATTCCTCCTTTATTTGGCGGAAGATAGTATTATAAGGTGTAATTTACAAAAGCTGTCTTGCTGCTATTAAAACAATATCTTCTCTGCCTGTAGTATAGTGATAGTAAAGCATCGAAGAATTAAGCTTTTGAATACGAGAAACAGGTTGACCCCGTCAAAGACAAAATAGAACAATGCTTCTATAGGATATTACCATATGCGTGTGTGAAATGCAAGCATTTTTTTAATTTTCTTGTGAGGTTTTGCAGTGACATTGTATAATTTTTTTGTTTATGTTATACTTTGTTAAGCTTTGATTGATAATACACGCTGCCAAAATGAGGAGGAAGAAAAAATGCCAAACAATTTGTTATTAAATCCCAAAGAATTTGAAATTGATGAGATGGATGAAATTGGAGAAGAGGGTACCATTTACTGTAAAAGATTGATAGAGAAATGGACTCCCCAACTGGAAACCGAAATGCTGGAGGCATTTATACATCTTTATTATGATAAAATGTATGAACAATGGGGACCTGATGATGAGGAAGAAAGGAAAGAATATTGGCAGGAAATAAGCTCACCGGCAGACCTTGTAAAATACACAGGCACAGATGTTACACTTTATGCTTTAGAAGACGCAGTATATGCCAGAAGCAAAACAGGAAATCCCGCCTATGAGTCGCAAAATGTTCCTGTATGTGTAATATTGCTGCTTGATTGTCCATGGGAAGAAGAACATGGGTGGGCCGCTGTTTTTATAGATGAAAAATTTGTTAAAGTTGGTCTTGATATTGTTGATTGTGTTTATTTGGATTGATTTTGATTTCTGCAATCGTATTGCTGACTTCCGGTTTGAAAGTGCGATTAAATCTTAGTTTACCTGCTTCTTTTAGTGAAAAATATGGTATTAACTTTTGTTGGTGGAGTATTATTATTTATAGTTAAAATGGATAATGCAGGGATGTCAGTATGTTGTATGACAATGCCTTTCGCATTTAGATTTTTTATATCATTCTGCGAAGAATAAGTAATGATTATAGTTAGGAGTGTGAAAGAATATGAAAAATAAAAAAATAGGAATTGGCTCATTATCATTACTACTAGTTTTAATAGCATTTGTTTGGTCATTTGAAATTTTTGGAATATGTGTTGGAGATCATATCTTAGCAACTTTTAATCTTCCGGCTTGGTCGAATATGTCAATGTCAAGTGCAAGTGGAATACATTATACAATATATTATGCGTTTCTATTTTTAATTCCGGCATCAATATTAGGATTAAAATTTAAAGATAATCTATTTTCAAAAGCAGGGACTACATTGTCAATCATATTTATTATTATTTTAATGTTAGGTTTGTTTTTTACAGCAGTTTAGAAACAATAAATTTATATTTGCCAGTGACTTTACTGGCTTAATAGGGAGGAATTATTGATGATATATAAAATAAAAGATGAATTTTTTGTATTAAGCATTATTGCAGTGCTTTGTCCCATTATATCAATTATTACAGGCTTGTTTGATAAAATGGAGCCGTATTCCTTTTTGCATTTTAGGGTTGATTTGATGCTTGGCGCTATAATCGGCAGCATTTTTGGAATAATAGCAATTGCAGGGAACAGAAAGAGAAAAAAGAAAGCTACTGCTTGTCTATCGGCTGTACCGCTTGCCATAATGATATTAAGTGTGGTTCTATAAAAGAGATGAGGATGTTTTTTGAGCAGGAAAGCAGGAGGAAAAAACGAATGAATATTTTGATGCTTGGTGGTACACGTTTTTTTGGAACGTATACGGTCAATGAATTACTTGCCAAGGGGCATGAGGTTACAATTGCTACAAGAGGGCTGTCAAAGGATTCATTTGCCGACAAGGTTAAGCGGGTGAAATATGACCGATCCGATTGCGAGAGTGTCAAAAATATTTTATCAGGTAACTATTATGATATTATTATAGATAAAATTGCATATGCTTCCAATGACATAAAGACCGTGCTTGATTATGCCTGTTGTGGAAGGTATGTTCAGATGTCCAGTACGGCAGTGTATACGCCGTTTCATCTGAATTTGCTTGAAACTGATTTTAATCCATTAAAAAATGAACTTGTTTGGGGAAATAGAGATGACTTTGATTATAGTGAGGGAAAAAGACAGGCTGAATATGCAATGGCACAATGCTATGGAGATAAAAAAATGCTTTCCGTAAGATATCCGGTTGTGCTTGGAAAGGACGATTATACGAAACGATTGGAATTTTATGTGGAGCATATTTTAAAGGAAAAGCCAATGTACATAGATAATATGGATTGCCAAATGAGCTTTATCAATTCAAGGGAAGCAGGGGAATTTATGGCATATATATCCACATCAGATATTACAGGGGCAATAAACGGTGCATCCCGTGGCACTGTTTCGATTCGGGAAATTATTAATTATGTGGAGAAAAAATGTGGCAGGCAGGCAATTTTAAGCCATGACGGTGACGCAGCGCCATATAATGGAACACCGGAATTTAGTATAAATACGGAAAAAGCAAATAAGCTCGGCTTTACATTTTCAAATATCAATGATTGGGTGTATGAGCTGCTCGATTATTATATTGAAGGAGAAAGCTGCTGAATATGTTTGAAATAATTACTTGCAGGTTAATATCTATGGGATAAAAATATGGATAAGTAGTATAAATTGGTGGAGTATATATATGGACAAAAAACTATCAGCGGCGCTTAAAATGCTGGCACTTTCCATGGCGCTTGTTTTTTTCTATCAGCTTGGTGTTGAACATAAAAATGACATAGCTAGGAGTGGCTCGCAGACGGAATTTGCCTATGTCAATACATCGGCAGACGGAAGGGAAAGCAGGATAGAAGATTACCGCATGGGAACGTCAGTCAGCGTTACGGTTTACGGTGCAGGAGCAAAGGAAACGGCTGCCTTGACATTTGCGTGTATAGACAGACTTGACGGACAGGTGCTTACCTTGGAAATTGACCGGCTTGTTGCAGATTATAAGGTAGGAGAGCCTTACAGGGTAAGTGATGAGCTTTATCATGCGTTAAGCGGAGCGCTTTCTGTATGTGCCGACAGTAACGGAGCGTTGGATATAACGATTGAGCCTTTAAATAGGCTTTGGGGCATTGAAGGAAAATATGACGGCTTTCAGGTTCCGGGTGATGATGAAATAGGTGCGGCACTTGATTTGGTGGGATATGAAAACATAAGTGCTTATAAAGATAGTAATAATGAAGCAGGGTATATTTTAATCAATAAAGAAAATATTGATTTTGCCATAGGAGCCATAGGGAAAGGCTATGCCCTTGACGTGATAAGAGAGGAGCTTGAAAAAAGCGAAGCGCAGGGTGCATGTGTGATAATTGGCGGAAGCATTCTTGTATATGGAAGTAAGATAAATGGGGAAGGCTTTACCGTGGGAATAAGAAATCCGAGAGGTAATGAAACGGAGCTGATAGGATGTCTTACATTTGAGGCAAATGAGACAGCTTGTATTTCAACCTCAGGCGATTATGAAAAGTACGTCATGGCAGATGGCGTGAGATACCATCATATATTTGACAGAAGTACAGGATATCCTTCAAGGAGCGGTCTTATTTCCGTTACCGTAGTGTGCGAGTCGGGACTTTACAGTGATGGGCTTTCAACTGCCTGCTTTGTGCTTGGATATGACAAATCACTTGGGCTGCTTGAAAAATATAACGCTGAAGCTGTGTTTGTGGAGGAGGACGGAACTATAATCGTAACGGATGGACTGAAAGGAAAATTTATGCCGATAAATGAGTAATGGGAAAATTTCAAAGTAAGATGGAGGAGAAAGCTATGAGAAAATTATTGATTGTGGTTGACATGCAGAAGGATTTTATTGACGGAGCACTTGGCACAAAGGAGGCGTGCACCATCGTAAGGCCCGCTGCCGATTATGTAAAAAAGGCAATGGATGAGGGTGTGGAGGTTGTATTTACAAGAGATACACACCATGAGGATTATATGAATACCCAGGAGGGCAAAAAACTTCCTGTTCCACATTGCATTGAGGGTAAGAGTGGTTGGGAGCTATGTGATGAATTAAAGCCCCTTGCAGAAGGAAAGCTTATATTTGACAAGCCAACCTTCGGAAGCATCAAGCTTCAGGAATTTGTTGCAAAAGAGGGCTTTGATGAGATAACTTTGCTTGGGCTTTGTACGGATATATGCGTGATATCAAATGCAATGCTTATTAAGGCAGCATTGCCTGAGGCATCTGTGCGTGTCGTAGGCGGCTGCTCGGCAGGTGTTACGCCTGAGAGCCACGACAATGCATTAAAGGCTATGTCAATGTGTCAGATAGAAATTATTTAGGAACTGTATAAAAGCGTATGTAGTTATTTTCTTTAAAGGAAAGGTGTTGCTATGAAGTGGTTAGAGCATTTAAAAACCATAAACAGTCACAAATATCTGGTTATGAAGCACTGCTTTGCGGTAGGGCTTTATAAGCAAGGAGTTTTGCATGATTTGTCTAAATACTCATGGACGGAATTTTCCATGGGTGCAAAATATTATCAGGGAAACAGAAGCCCGAATGATGCGGAGCGTGAGGATAAGGGATATACTACCTCGTGGCTGCATCACAAAGGACGCAATAAGCATCATTTGGAATATTGGCTTGACTACAGCTTAGATAAGTCAAAGGGAATTGTGGGAATGCCGATGCCCAAGGAATATATTATAGAAATGTTCTGTGACAGAATTGCGGCGTGTAAAACCTACAATAAGGACAACTACAATGAAGGACAGCCTCTTGCATATTATTTGAAGGGAAGGGCAAGTAAGCTGCTTCATCCCGATACAAGAAAAACCTTGGAAAAATATCTTTACATGCTAAAGAAAAAGGGCGAGGATTATACGTTTCGGTATATAAAAAATAAAGAGGTAATACCGCTTAGGAAAGCAAAGCTTTCAAGATATTTTCCGTTTCTTCCGTATATTTTTAACAAAGGCTAAAGCATTAAGAAGGGTAAGGTAACTTCATGGAGTTTACACATTTACATGTGCATACCGAATACAGTCTTTTGGACGGTTCGGCAAAAATAAAGGAGCTTGTCAAACGGGCAAAGGAGCTTGGAATGAAAGCGCTTGCCATTACAGACCATGGTGTTATGTACGGTGCAATTGATTTTTATAAGGCATGCAGGGCTGAGGGAATAAAGCCCATTATCGGCTGTGAGGTATATGTTGCTCCAAATTCAAGATTTGACAGGGAGCTTGTTAAGGGTGATGACAGGTATTATCACCTTGTTTTGCTTGCAAAAAATGATTTGGGGTATCACAATCTTGCCAAGATTGTATCAACCGGATTTATTGAGGGCTATTACTACAAACCCCGTGTGGACATGGAGGTGCTTGAGCGCTACAGTGAGGGCGTCATTGCGCTAAGTGCGTGTCTTGCTGGTGAGGTTGCGGTAAATCTTAGAAAAAATAATTATGAGGCTGCAAAAGAAGCGGCAGTAAGGCATCTTAAAATATTTGGCGAGGGCAATTATTATCTTGAGATGCAGGACCACGGAATCCCTGAGCAGAGGATTGTCAATACGGGAATTATGCGCCTTTCCAAGGAGACGGGCATACCGATGGTAGTTACAAATGATTCTCACTATATAACGGCTGATGATGCCGAGGCGCACGATGTCCTTTTATGTATACAGACGGGAAAGCTTGTAAGCGACACAGACAGAATGAGATATGAGGGAGGGCAGTATTATCTGAAATCTGCTGATGAGATGGCAGAGCTTTTTCCTTATGCGCCCTCTGCGCTTGAAAATACGTGTAAAATTGCCGATATGTGCAATGTGGAAATTGTTTTTGGCGAGCAGAAGGTTCCAAGATTTGACGTTCCTGAAGGATATGATGCGTTTTCCTACCTGAAAATGCTGTGTGAGCAGGGACTTGAAAAAAGGTATCAGCCTGTTACAGAGGAATTGAAGGAAAGACTTTCTTATGAGCTAAACACCATAAAAGACATGGGCTTTGTGGACTATTTCCTCATTGTATCTGATTTTATCAGGTATGCAAAGGATAACGGCATAGCCGTTGGACCGGGCAGAGGCTCTGCTGCGGGCAGCCTTGTTTCCTATTCCCTTGATATTACAAATATCGACCCGATAAAATTCAATCTGCTCTTTGAGCGGTTCCTAAATCCTGAGCGTGTGACAATGCCGGATATCGATATAGATTTTTGTCCTGACAGACGGCAGGAGGTTATAGATTATGTAGTAAAAAAATATGGGAAGGAAAAGGTTGTGCAGATCGTAACCTTTGGTACAATGGCGGCAAAAATGTGCGTACGTGACGTTGGACGTGTGATGGATTTGCCATACAGCCTATGTGACAAGGTTGCAAAGGCTATCCCTGGCGATTTGGGAATGACAATACCGAAGGCGCTTCATGTGAGTAAGGAGCTGAAAGAGCTTTATGATACGGATGAAAGCGTGAAAAAGCTGATAGATATGGCTGTGAAGCTTGAGGGGCTTCCAAGACACTGCTCCATGCATGCGGCAGGCGTTGTAATAGGCAGGGAGCCTATCATAGAATATGTACCACTTTCAAGGGGCGGTGAGGACGCAATCACAACCCAGTATAACATGACGACCATAGAGGAGCTTGGGCTTCTGAAAATGGATTTTCTTGGACTTAGAAACCTTACCGTCATACAGGAGGCTGCGGAGCTTGTCAAGGAAAATCACGGCATAGAGTTGGACATGGATAACCTCGATTTTGATGACAAAGAGGTTTACGAAATGATTTCCGCAGGAAAGACCGAGGGTGTTTTTCAGCTTGAAAGCTCCGGGATGAAAAACTTTATGAAGGAGCTTAAGCCTGCAAATATTGAGGATGTTATTGCAGGAATATCCCTTTACAGACCGGGTCCTATGGATTTTATTCCTTTGTATATAAAGGGAAAGGAAAATCCCGATCAGGTAACCTACGACCATCCTGCACTTGAAAAAATATTGGCGCCTACATACGGATGTATTGTGTATCAGGAGCAGGTTATGCAGATTGTTATGGAGCTTGCAGGATATACGCTTGGCAGAAGCGACCTTGTGCGAAGGGCAATGTCCAAGAAAAAGGCTGATGTAATGGCGAAGGAACGCCAGAATTTTGTATACGGAAATGAAGCGGACGGTGTTCCGGGATGTGTAAGCAGGGGAATCAGAGAGGAAATTGCCAATAAAATATTTGACGAGATGACAGACTTTGCAAAGTATGCATTTAATAAATCCCATGCGGCGGCCTATGCAGTTGTGGCATTTCAGACCGCATATTTAAAATGTCATTATCCTGTTGAGTTTATGGCGGCGCTTATGTCCTCCGTAAAGGAAAATTCGGGAAAGGTAACTGCATATATACAGACGCTTAGAACGATGGGAATTAAGCTTCTTCCTCCTGACATCAATCTTGGCAGGGGAGACTTTTCCGTTTCAGGCAGCAGCATACGATACGGTCTGTCGGCGGTAAAAAGCGTTGGAGACGGAGTCACTGACGTAATCAGACATGAGGTTGAGGCGAACGGACCGTTTAAGGATTTAGAGGATTTTGTAAAAAGGCTGTCCAATAAGGAGGCAAACAAGAGGACAATTGAGAGCTTTATTTTATCGGGCGCATTTGACGGATTTGGGGCAAACAGAAGACAGATGATGCAGGTTTATGGAAAAATCCTTGAGCAGGAGACACAGGAGAAGAAAAATGCCATGAGCGGGCAGATGTCGCTGCTTGATTTTCTTGGTGAGGAGGAAAAAAGTAATTTTGCTGTTCAATATCCTGACGTGGAGGAATATAAAAAGGACGAGCTTCTTGCAAAGGAAAAGGAAATGCTTGGAGTATATTTGTCGGGACATCCTATGGACGATTACATGGATATTATTGAAAAACAGGTAAATGTAAAATCCTCTGATTTTTCTATGGAGGATGAGGACGAGGGCGTCGGCGTTTTTGACAGACAGCAGTGCAGCATTGCAGGCTCCATAGAGGCAGTTGCCATAAAGACAACAAGACGTGGAGACAATATGGCTTTTATAACCCTTGAGGATTTATACGGAACAGTTGAGGTTGTTGTATTTCCAAGGGACTATACGAGATACAGAGGCTATCTTGCAAAAGACAGCAAGGTAATGGTAACCGGAAATGCCTCTGTGTCTGAGAGTGAGGCAAAGCTTCTGCTTTCGGAGATAATGTCTCTTGATGAAGTAAGAAGTGATATTGAGGATGAAAAAAGGGATGTATGGCTTAGGTTTGATGATGAGGCAGCGTATAATAAGGCTTCCGAAGATGTTGTTGGATATATAGAGGAAAATAAGGGAAAATCAAATGTAATTATTTTCCTTGAGGCCGAAAAAAAGATGAAAAGCCTTGGGAATATGAAGGTGCGTTCCAATGAGGCAGGCATGGCGAAAATGAGGATGGCATTTGGTGAAGAAAATGTCCGTATTGTAAGTAAGAATAAATAAGGTTTTGTAAAATATATTTCATGGGTAATATATTTATATAAATTGTGGAGGAACTTATGGTTATCAGGTCAGGCTCAAATGAGAAGGTGAAGCAGCTTAGGAAGCTTGTTAAATCATCTAAGGAAAGAATGGAAAAAGGCTTATATATTGTGGAAGGCATAAGGATGTTTAGGGAGATACCAAACGCTCAAATTGTTGAGGCATATATCAGCGAGGGAGCGCTTGAAAAATATGAGGCTGACGTTTCCTGTTTATTATGTGATTGCCATGTTTTATCGGACAGTGTATTTCAGACTGTGTCAGATACGAAGTCGCCGCAGGGAATCCTTGCGGTTGTAAGGATGCAGGATTATACCCTTGCGGATATTTGCGGCTGTGCAGATGCTTTTGATAATTGTCCGTTTATTTTAGCTGCTGAAAGATTGCAGGATCCGGGAAATCTCGGCACCATTATACGGACTGCCGAGGCAGCAGGCGTTACAGGCATTATTTTAAGCAATGACTGCGCAGACATTTACAATCCGAAAACAGTAAGGTCTACAATGGGTTCCTTGTTCAGAATGCCTGTGTATGTTTCGGAAAATTTGAAGGAGGATATTAATTTACTTCATAAAAATAATATAAAGATATATGGTGCACATCTTAAGGGTGAGAGCATGTATGAAGCAGACTTCACAAAGCCTGTTGCATTTCTTATAGGAAATGAGGGGAACGGGCTTAGTGAGGATGTAGCTGCCGCAGCGGACGCACTTATTTATATTCCAATGAAAGGGGGGATTGAATCCTTAAATGCAGCGGTTTCTGCGTCCGTTATATGCTATGAGGTTTTGCGCCAAAGACTTTAATTGCTTTCGATGGTTTTCGAGTATTCTGTATGTAAAACCATGTCGAAGGGTTTATTTTTATTTAAGGTCTATTTTATTATTTTTTGAATATATTTAATATGTACATGTAAACATTGTATAAAATCATTCACATTACGATTTAAAAGGGGAGGAGAAATATGACAGAGAAGATTTTAAATAACAATCAGGTAGTGGTGGCAGGAGAAATAGTATCGGACTTCAGGTTCAGCCATGAAATATTCGGGGAAGGATTTTACATGGTAGACCTTATTGTCAGCAGATTAAGTGACGCCCATGACGTTATACCGCTTATGGTATCAGACAGATTATTTGACGTGGAGGGCTCACATATTGGTGAGAAGGTTCTTGCAAAAGGACAGTTTCGTTCCTACAACAAGCATGAGGAAAATAAGAACAGACTTATTTTATCAGTGTTTGTAAGAGAAATTGAACTACTTGGGGAGGATGACGACAGGGACAATAAGCCGAATCAGATTTATCTTGACGGATACATATGCAAGGAGCCTATATACAGAATGACGCCGCTTGGCAGGGAAATTGCCGACATATTGCTTGCGGTAAATCGTGCGTATGGGAAATCCGATTACATACCTTGTATTTGCTGGGGCAGGAATGCCAGATTTGCAGGAAAGCTTGCTGTGGGTGAGCATGTTGCCATATGGGGCAGAATACAGAGCAGGGAATATCAGAAAAAGGTTGGTCAGGATGAGATTGTAAATAAGGTGGCTTATGAGGTATCAGTAAGTAAAATGGAATGCCTTGAAAGCTAGCCCGCATTCTTTCATTGACATATATATTATAGGTATGCTAATATATTCGATGTAGTTACATAGTAGAGGTGCAAAATTCAAAAGTACCCTGTGTGATGTCTTAGAGCAGAGGAACACGGGCAAAAGGGGATTTTGCCGAAGAAGGATATTATCTAAGTAATATTTTTCTGGTTGTACAGTTAATAGCTGTATGACTGTCATCAGATGATGTATCAGCTTTTCAAAGGAAAGCTTGATATGCAGCGTCACTGTTTCGCCGAAGATAAATCAGGCTCGGTGACGTTCCAGATAAGATGGAGCGCTACTAGTGGAATAAATAAGCTTTTATTTTACGGTTGGCACTTTGTCTGTGCTGACCGTATTTTTTTAGGAGGATAATAATATGGCAATTTTTACAGGTGCAGGTGTTGCAATTGTGACACCATTTCATGAGGATGGTTCAGTAGATTATGATTCATTTAGGAAGCTGATTGAGTTTCAGGTTGAAAATGGTACGGACTGTATCATTGTATGCGGAACGACAGGAGAGGCGTCAACGCTTACACATGAGGAGCATCTTGAATGTATCAGATTTTGTGTGGAGGTAGTAAACAAGCGGATTCCTGTGGTAGCAGGAACAGGCTCAAACTGTACCGAAACGGCAATCTATCTCTCCAAGGAGGCAGAAAAATATGGCGCTGACGGACTTTTGCTTGTGACCCCTTACTACAACAAAGCAACACAAAAGGGACTCATTGCCCATTTTACGGCTGTTGCAGACAGTGTTTCAATTCCTGTTATTCTGTATAATGTACCAAGCAGGACAGGGGTAAATATTTTACCTGAAACAGCAGTTGCACTAGCAAGGAATGTTAAAAATATTGTGGCGATAAAGGAAGCGTCAGGGAACATTTCCCAGATAGCAAAGCTCGCTGCGTTGGCAGACGGATGTATCGATATTTATTCCGGAAATGACGATCAGGTGATACCGATTCTTTCTCTTGGAGGAAAGGGCGTCATATCTGTGCTTTCAAATGTTGCGCCAAGGGAAACCCATGATATGGTTGCAAAATATCTTGCGGGCGACGTGAAGGGAGCCTTGGACATACAGCTTAAGGCAATTGACCTTTGTGATGCACTGTTTTGTGAGGTAAATCCAATTCCTGTTAAAAAGGGCGTTGCGCTTATGGGATATTGTAACGGAAAGCTCAGAATGCCGCTTACGGATATTGAGGAGGCAAATGAGGCTAAGCTTACAAAGGCAATGAAGGATTTTGGAATAAAGCTTTAGGAGGAAGTACAATGATAAGGATAATCATGCATGGCTGCAACGGAAAAATGGGTCAGGTTATAACCGGAATTTGCAAGGAAGACCCTGCTGTAAATATTGTTGCAGGTATCGATGTGGTAGACAACAGGGATAACGGATATCCGGTTTTTACCGATATTGAGAAGTGTAATGTCCCGGCAGATGTTATAATAGATTTTGCTGCTGCTGTTGCGGTTGATAAGCTTCTTGACTTTGCAGTGGCAAAAGCCATACCGGTTGTTCTTTGTACAACGGGCTTAAGCCCTGAGCAGCTTAATAAGGTGAAGGTTTCCGCAGAAAAGGTTGCCGTATTAAAATCAGCCAATATGAGCCTTGGAATCAATACGCTTATAAAGATTCTTAAGGATGCGGCAAATGTTTTTGCACCTGCAGGATATGATATTGAAATCATTGAAAAGCACCACAACCAAAAGGTGGATGCACCGTCAGGAACTGCACTTGCTTTGGCTGATTCCATCAATGAAGCAAGAAACAATGAATACGAATACGTCTATGACCGTTCACAGGTAAGGCAAAAAAGAGGCACAAAGGAGCTTGGAATATCTGCCGTGAGGGGTGGAACAATCGTAGGTGAGCATGAGGTTATATTTGCAGGCATAGATGAGGTTATAGAATTTAAGCATACGGCATACTCAAAATCAGTATTTGCCAAGGGCGCTGTTGAGGCGGCAAAATTTCTTTCGGGAAAGCCTGCGGGAATGTACGATATGGCAGACGTGATAGGCTAGAATAATTCCGTACTGCGAATAATAAAAACGGGAGATAAATTATGTATCAGGACAACATTGTTCTTTGCAGTGCATCAAAATATACGCAGAAGTATTATCTGAATGAGGATTTTGCGGGGCTTCCTGAGGAGGTAAAAAAGGAGCTTCAGATTATGTGTGTTCTTTTTACCGAGGACGTCGGTGGAATTATTATACTTGAGTATGACGAGGAGGGAAGCCTTCAAATAAAGACGGAGGCATATGAGGAAGATATCTTGTATGATGAGATAGGCAGTGTTCTCAAGGTAAAACAGCTTCAGGAAACGAAAAAAGAGCTTTTTCATCAATTGGAGCAGTATTTTGAAGCATTCTTTTAAATAAAGCATAAGGAAATCTGTCAGGTTTCATTGAAAAATTGGCATAAAACGAGGTAAAAAACATGTTATTTGCGATAGATGTTGGAAATACAAATATAACGGTAGGTCTATTTGATAAAGCCAAGCTTATTAATACATTCAGAATGACGACGGGGATTGCCCGGACCTCCGATGAGTACGGAATGTTTTTAGGTAATTGGTTAAGTCTCAGAAATATGAAATTAACTGACATTGATGCGGTTATCATAGCATCAGTTGTTCCAAATGTTATGCATTCCCTTACAAGTGGAATCATAAAATATTTTCACATACAGCCGATTATAGTGGCACCCGGAATAAAAACAGGAATAAATGTGATGATACCGAATCCCAAAACGCTGGGTTCAGACCGCCTTGTAGATGCCGTGGCAGCCTATGAGCTTTATGGGGGACCTATCATTGTGGTTGATTTTGGAACTGCAACAACACATGACCTTGTGCTTGCAGACGGAAGCTTTCATTCAGGCGTAACATCTCCAGGAATCAGGCTTGCGGCAAGTGCACTTTGGACAGGTGCGGCAAAGCTTCCCGAAATAGAAATAAAAAGACCTGACACCATACTTGCAAAGGACACGGTATCAAGCATGCAGGCAGGCGTATTTTACGGCTACATCGGTCAGACGGAATATATTATAAGAAAAATAAAAGAGGAAGCGAAGTTGGAAAACATAAAAGTCGTTGCAACAGGCGGACTTGGCAAGCTTATATCAGAAAACACCAATGACATAGATATATACGACCCAAACCTGACTTTACAGGGCTTGCGTTTAATATATGAAAAACAGTAAAAATTGATGCGGGCTGATGTTCGCAGGGGTAAACAATATGATAGATTTTAAAGACAAACTCATACTTGCACCAATGGCAGGAATTTGTGACCTGCCATTTCGTTTGCTGTGTAAGGAGCAGGGCTGTGACATACTATATACGGAAATGGTAAGCGCAAAGGGAATGTACTACAACAACAAAAATACGGAACCGCTTATAATGACAAAATCTGAGGAAAAGCCCATAGGTGTCCAGATTTTTGGCAGTGAGCCGCAGCTTATGGCACAGCAGGCAGAAATACTTTGTGACAAAGGGTTTGATTTTATAGATATAAACATGGGGTGTCCTGTACCAAAGATAGTAAATAACGGCGAGGGCTCTGCACTTATGAAAAATCCACAGCTTATTGGTGAAATTGTTTATGCAGTCTCAAATAAAAGCAGGCTTCCCGTAACAATAAAAATACGTGCGGGTTTTTCAAAGGATATGGTAAATGCACCTGAGGTTGCCGTAATTGCTGAAAAGGCAGGGGCGGCGGCAATAGCGGTACATGGAAGAACAAGGGAGCAGTTTTATCAGGGAAAGGCTGACTGGGAGGTTATACGCAGGGTGAAGGAAGCAGTGACAATACCGGTCATTGGAAATGGAGATATAACAAATGGCAGTGATGTGATTAAAATGAAGGAGCAGACAGGCTGCGACAGCGTAATGATAGGACGGGCGGCAAAGGGCAATCCGTGGATATTTTACGAAATAAAGGAATTTTTAAAAAACGGAACTATAATCCCCAGACCTGATATATCGAAGATACGTGACATGATACTTCAGCATGCGGCGCTTATGATTGAATATAAAGGAGAATTTACGGGAATACATGAAATGAGAAAGCATGTTGCATGGTATACGCAGGGATTAAAAAACTCTGCAAGGCTCAGGGCGAGGGTAAATGCGGTTGAAAGCTACAGGGAGCTTGAGGCGCTGATAATGGCTTTGTAAAATGATTAGGCTGGTATTTAATTGGCAAAAGCTTTGGATGTCAAAGAGGAACACCAATCTTGTAAAGCTTGTCGGAGACGGCAAGCTTTTCGTATTTATCAAGATACTCCTGTTTTTTACATGAGACAATATAATTCTTATTGTACTGTTTTTTGATTCCATTTTTGTGTAGGATATCCACAGCCTTATTGTATGCAATCGCAGCGGACACCTCGTCATCATATCTGCCGACAAGATAGTTGCCCTTGACATGTATATAGACCTCAAAAATGTTTTTACCCTTTACGCTTTTTTGCCTTACGCCCGTATAACCGTTTATAATTTTGATGTTTGCATAACGATAGTCGTCAGGGTCGTTATTTACCATAATATAATCCCTGCCATAAACAGCAAAGGGACGGATTCCGTATCTGGATAAAATTTTATATTGGCTGCCATAATCGCTGACAAAAAGATAACCGCCCTTTTTTTGTATTTTATGTGCCGAATAAAAAAATAAATCGTCACGGTCAAATTTAAGGATATGATTTGCGGACATATAATACTCAAAAAAACGGTTCCTTAAAAAAATGGGATTTGGAATATAAAGTCCGTTAATTACATAGTTGGAAAGCACGATAAATTTGTCGTGGGGCAATGCAAGTCCTGATGAATAATCATCAGGAGTAAGCTTACAGTCTATAATCGCTTTGCCGTCAAGGTATGCTTTTTTGGCTGTGTCCATACTGTCGTAGCTGCCAAGACTAATATGCTTGCCGTGAAATGTAATGGAAACCCTGTATGAGACGGAGCCGTCTTTTTTTTGTGTTATGTAAACACCTTTCATGCTATGTCATTCTCCTGTAATCATTATGGATAAAATGTGCTGTTTCTAAAATGCAATTTCCTTGTATCTAAAATTATATAGTATGAAACTATATATATGCAAGAACAAAGTGCCTTCGACATCCTTTATGCTGCCACAGTAAGCAGTTAAGGCACACATGAAATTACACTGACAAGCCTCTTGTATTTTGTATTTTTATGGTTACCGGCTATCTTTAGCATATTGATATTTTGTCTTTTCTATTATGTGGGGCACGGACTGCTGTCTGAGGACACAGCCTTATGCAGCCAAACGGTATGTGTATTTTGAATTGCAACCTTTTAAGACCGCAAGAATACCTCACATTTGAAATTTGCGATGTTTGATTACATGCTGCTTAAGCGAAACTCGCTTCGCTCAAACAACGCTACGCAGCATGTTTCATCGCAAATTATCAAATGTGGGTATTCTAAACGGTCTTGTTGACAAATTCAAAATACACATACCGCTTTGCTGCATGGCTGTGTATGAGTTCAAGGGACTGCCACAAGCTATAATAGAACGCAGTTTTCTATCAGGAAAAGCAAAATATCTTAATATGCTTAGATAGCACAGATTGTAAAAATACAAAATAAGAGGGGCTTGTCATGGGTAAACAACTATGTGCCTAAAAATGTTACTGCGACAGACCCGTTAATTTATACAATCATATAGCAGCCATATAACAACCGCCGCCTAAATATAGCTTACAGTTTTCTTTGTTAAGTGCCAACGTGAAGAAAACTGTAAGCTATATTTAAGCGGTGGTGTCCGTATTGCGGCGATGGTGTCCGTATTGCGACTGTATTTACGGCTTATCATAGCTTGTAAGATTTGCAGTTTCTCCCGGCTTGTAGTTTTCAGGCGATATCTTTGTAAGGGTAAATGTAAATTCGCTTCCAACGCCTTCCGTACTGACAACATTTATATTTTCGTTGTGGGCTTTTATGATTTCGCGTGTAATGGCAAGCCCAAGTCCTGTTCCCTGCTTGTCACGCCCACGGGAGGCGTCTGCCTTGTAAAAACGAACCCAAACCTTGTTCAGCGAGTCGGCAGGAATACCACAGCCCTCATCTTTAACGGAGACAAAAATTTTGTCTCTTTTTTCTTCTAGGGTAATGTAAATATTTTTTCCCGAAGGCGTAAATTTTATGGCATTATCTACGAGGTTGTATATTACCTGCTGTATTTTTGTTTTATCTGCATTGACATAGGTATTTTCGCAGTGATTATTCAGTATGAGCGAAATGCTCTTGTCCAAGCATTTTCCCTCAAATGTATTCATGGCGCTTTTCACTAAATCAATAACATCAAAATCCTTGGTAATAAGCCAAAGACCGTAGGAGTCGTAATCGTTTAATTCAAGCAGGCTGCTTGTAAGCTTTGTAAGGCGCTGCGTCTCCTTTAAAACGATGTCAAGATATTTTTCCTGCTTTTCAGGTGGAATAGTACCATCCTGTATTGCTTCGATATAGCCCTTTATGGATGTAAGGGGCGACCTGAAATCATGGGATATATTTGATATAAACTCACGTCTGTATTCGTCAAGCTTGGAAAGCTCAGACGCCATATATTCAAGCGTCGATGCAAGCTGCCCGATTTCGTCATTGGATTTTATGTCCATTTTTGTTTCAAAGTTACCTGTGGAATATTCCTCGGCAACGGAGTTTATCTTTTTAATCGGATTTATGATTTTTCCTGATATGAGCGCAAGCAGAATAAAGGCTATTATGACGACAACAAGAAATGGGGCATAGATAGCCTGAAATAAATCTGATTGAACGCTGCTGATTTGGGCGACGCTGGAATGTATAAATATCATTCCGTTTGTAGTGCCCGAGGACTCTATCGGCATAGTTACCGTAATAACATCTTCATTGAACAGACCGTAAAAATCACCTGTAAATGTCTGACTGGTTGTCATGTCAAACTCCTGGTCAACAAGGAAGATATTGCCAGGGACTTCAACGTTTGTGTCTGTGCCGGCAGAGGCGACTATGATACCCTTGCTGTCTGCAATCCATATGCTTGCGTCCAGCCTGTCGCTGTAGTATTGCAGGTTCTTCTGCATCGTTTCCAATGTGTAAAGACCAAGGATATAATTTGTTACGGTTTGCTCGCCTATGAGATACGCCTCGTTTGTAAGAACCTCTGATTTTTCAGCCACCAATGCTTTCTTTGTTGTGTATGTCGAATAAAAAACAAGCAGTGTGAAGGCGGCGATAAAAATGATAAGGAAACTTAAAAAAATTCTGTCAAATAGGGAATGTTTCATGTTATCTCACCTCAAACTTGTAACCCTTGCCCCAAACTGTACTTATAGACCAGTTGTGGTTATCGTTTAGTTTCTCTCTCAGTCTTTTAATGTGAACGTCAACGGTACGGGAGTCGCCGATATATTCATACCCCCAAAGTCTGTCCAAAAGCTGGTCTCTTGTAAAAACCTGATTCGGCTTCTTTGCCAAAAAATATAACAGCTCTAATTCCTTCGGTGGCATTTCAATTTGCTGTCCCTCAAAAATGACGGTGTAATTTGTGATGTTTATGAGAAGCTCCTCGTATTCCACATAGTCTCCCTGATGGTCTGTCTCAATGGCGGCGTTTGTCATCTCAGGGGCAATAAGTGTACGGCGGAGCACTGCCTTTACTCTTGCGACAAGCTCATTTGAATCGAAGGGCTTAATCATGTAATCATCTGCACCGATTTTAAGCCCAAGCACCTTGTCAAAAACCTCGCCCTTTGCCGAGAGCATAATGATAGGCGTCTGCTTTGTTTTTCGTATCTCTGTGCACACCTCATAGCCGTCTATGTCAGGCAGCATAATATCTAACAGGATAAGATGAGGCTTGTAGGTTTTCTCAAGCATGAGCGCCTCCCTTCCCGTATAGGCTATCTCTGTGGAAAAACATTCCTTTACAAGATAAAGAGAGATAAGCTCCGCAATATTTTCATCATCATCAACAATAAGTATTCTTTGTTTGTCCATAAAAACCTCCGTTTTATAATTCCACAATGGTTACGCCGTGCTCGCCCTCCCCAAATTCGCCTGCCCGGAAGGATTTTACGAATTTGAGCCCTTTCAGATACCCATGGATGCCTGCTCTTAGGGCGCCTGTACCTTTTCCATGTATAATGGTTACCTTGTCAATATGGGAAAGACAAGCGTCATCAAGAAATTTATCTATCTCCATAATGGCTTCATCAACCGTCATGCCCATGACATTAAGCTCAGGTGAAAATGTCATAGCTTTGTTTATGGAGGTGCGCCCTGTGCTGTGGTTCTTGCCGCCAAGGGCAGGCTTTTTAGCCTTATACCCCGCTGCATCTGTGGTAAAGGACGGCTCGTTCACGATAAGAAGGTCACTTATGTGAATACGGGAGCTTAAAATGCCCATCTGTACGGTAACAGTTCCTTTTTGGTCAGGCAGTGTGCTAATTGTACCCTTGGCACCCATGCTTAAAACGTGAACCATATCACCGATATGAAAATCCTTCGGCTTATGTTCGCCTGTCTGCTTTGGCGCTTCGCTGTTTTTGTTATCGTAGTCCTTTAGCTTGCTGCGGAGCTTGCTCCTTTCCTGCTCCATTGATTTCATGTCCGCTTTTTCAGGATTGCTTCTCCATTTATTATAATCGCTGATTGTTTTATCTGCAATTTCCTTTGCCTCGTCAAGTATGCCTCTTGCCTCGGAACGTGCCTTCTCAAGAATTTCTGATTTCTTTGCCTCCAGGGCTTCCTCTTTTTTCTGGAGGCTTCGCTTTAAATCCTCGATTTCCTTTTTGTACGTTTCAATTTCCTCCTTGTCACTGGAAATTGCCAGTTTGTCCTTTTCAAGCTCTGAAATTAATGTTTCCATATCAATTGCGTTATTGTCAAGCGTCATTTTTGCAGCTTCAATGATATCCTCGGAAAGTCCCAGCTTTTTTGATATTGCAAATGCGTTTGATTTGCCGGGAACGCCTATCATAAGCTTATATGTAGGCATAAGGGTTGCCACGTCAAACTCGCAGGAGGCATTTTCCACGCCGTCGGTTGAGAGCGCAAAGGTTTTAAGCTCACTGTAATGTGTCGTCGCCATGCAGATTGCGCCCATATTTTTCAGATGATTTAAAATTGCAATTGCAAGCGCCGCACCCTCTACGGGGTCCGTTCCGCCGCCCAGCTCATCGAAAAGACAGAGGGAATCGAGCGTTGCGTGATTTACGATGTAAATAATATTGCTCATATGTGAGGAAAATGTTGACAGGCTCTGTTCAATGCTCTGCTCATCTCCTATATCTGCAAAAACATCGTCAAATATGGCAAGTTCTGAGCCCTCCAATGCAGGTATGTGAAGCCCCGACTGTCCCATAAGCGTAAATAATCCAAGAGTTTTCAGTGATACGGTTTTTCCACCTGTGTTAGGTCCTGTCACAATCAAAAGGGTAAAATCATCTCCCAGCCTTATATCAACTGGCACAACCGTATGCTTTTCCAAAAGGGGGTGCCTGCCGCTCTTTATGTGGATAACCTTGTCTGTGTTAAATATCGGCTCTACGGCATCCATGGACTTGGCAAGCTTCGCTCTTGCAAATATAAAGTCAAGCTCCGTAAGCACTTCTGTGTCAAAGGCAATGTCGCCTGCGGCAGATGCTGCCATAGCACTTAGAGTTTCAAGTATCGCTTCTATTTCGGCAAGCTCTGCGCCCTCAAGCTCCTTTATTTCGTTGTTTAGATTGACAATCGACATAGGCTCGATAAAAAGCGTAGAGCCTGTCTGGGATCTGTCGTGAATCATGCCTGGAAACTGTGCCCGGTACTCCTGCCTGACAGGAATACAATATCTTCCGTTTCGCATTGTGATAAGGCTGTCCTGAAGCATGTCCCTTGTGGCGTCATCCTTTATAAGCTTTGAAAGCTGCTGGTGAAGCTTGTCGTTTGTAAGGCGTATGTCCCGTCTGATTTTTTTCAAGGCAGGCGATGCGTCGTCAGCAAATTCATTTTCGGAAAGGATGCATCTTTTTATCTCGGATGATATGTGGTTTAGTAGGACAAGCTGGTCAAATTTTTCCGTCAGACTGTCAAACAGCTTTTTTTCGCCTGTATCAGCAGGTGCAGATACATTGCCGTCATTGTCGTGGGAGGTTCCCTTGTTTTTTGCAGTGAGCACAGTGGTAAGGTCTGAGCCGTCCCCATATTTTTTTACAGTTTCTGCTGTAGTAAGAACGGAGGCAACGTCAATCAGCTCCTTTGCCGTAAGCAAACCGTTTACCTCAAGCCGTTTTATGGAGGAGCCAATATCAGAGAGACCGGTAAATGATAGGTTGCCATGCATTTGCAGTCTGCGCAGGGCGTCCCTTGTTTCTGCCTGTAGTGCCTGTATGGTATTGATATCCTTTTTCGGCTTCATCCGGTCGCAGCGCCTTTTTGCCATCGGCGAGGCTGCGTACTCTGTGAGCATGGAAAGAATTTTGTTATATTCCAGTATTCTTAAGCTTCGTTTATTCATGGTATGATTTCCTTTTCTATCTTAACTAGGACGCTTCGTTTTCTATTGGCGGTGTCCTGCCAAGCTTCAAATTACAGTGCTAGGGGCACATTGTTTTCTACATACATTTTATAGTATATCAATGAAAATATAAAGTAAAAGTTTATCAGAGGGTTTCCGTATAAATCTTAATTTCACTTGCGTTAATGGAAATATAATGGTATTTTGTTTTATATAAAGTTTTAAAGGGTTGGAGAGAAGAAATGAATTATATTAATGAGCTTCGTGATGGAGATATGATTTCTGAGGTATATCTTTGCAAATCAAAACAGGATTTAAAAACTAAGGCTGGGAAAAGCTATTATTCCCTGAAATTACAGGATCAGACGGGGATGATTGACGCAAAAATATGGGAGCTGAATAATGGCATATCCCATTTTGAGGCAATGGACTACATAAAGGTTGAGGCGCAGGTTACAACCTTTAATAATGCATTGCAATTAAATGTAAAGCGGGTGCGTGTGGCTGACGAGGGCGAATATGACCCTTCCGATTATATGCCGTGTACAAGTAAGAACATTGAGGAAATGTACAAGGAGCTGCTTCATATTGTTGACAGTATAACGGAGCCGCATCTCAAAAAGCTGCTCTACATGTTTTTTGTGGAGGATAAGGAGCTTGCTGAAAAATTTAAAAAACATTCTGCGGCAAAAACAATTCATCACGGCTTTGTGGGAGGCCTTTTGGAGCATTCATTATCTGTTGCAAAAATATGTGTTTTTTTGTCCGAGCATTATACGGTCTTGAACAGAGATTTGCTTGTGACGGCAGCACTTCTTCATGATATAGGAAAGCTTGAGGAAATTTCGCCGTTTCCTGAAAATGATTATACGGACGAGGGACAGCTTATCGGTCATATTGTGCTAGGCGCAATTATGGCGGGCAATAAAATCAAGGAGATACCGGGATTTCCCGAAACTCTTGCGGGTGAGCTGAAACACTGTATACTTGCACATCAGGGCGAGCTTGAATATGGTTCACCGAAAAAGCCTGAGATTATTGAGGCACTTGCCCTTTCCTTTGTTGATAATATGGACGCTAAGATAGAGTCATTTATTGAGGTGCTTCAGGCAAACAAGGATAAGAGTGGCTGGCTTGGATATAATAAGCTATTTGAAGCAAACGTGAGAGTGACGGACGAGTAAAAGTAATGATAAAAAATGATATTTATGAAATAACAATTGATGATATTGGAAATGACGGCGAGGGAATCGGGCATGTGCTTGACCGCCAAAACGGACATAGCTTTGCAGTTTTTGTGAAGGATACCGTGATAGGGGATCAGGCACGCATCCGTATTGTAAAGGCGAAAAAGACATATGCCTACGGAAGACTTGAGGAGCTCATTCTGCCGTCCCACTATAGAACGGAAGCTGTCTGTGACAAGGCAAGGCGCTGTGGTGGGTGTAGTCTTATGCATATGTCCTACGAAAAGCAGCTTGAATACAAATGGAATAAGGTTAAGTCCTGCCTTGAAAGAATAGGGGGCATCAGCAATGCTGAAACGATTATGGAGCCTGTCTGTGGGATGGATGCTCCATATTTTTACAGAAATAAAATGCAGCTTCCCGTAGGGAGGGACAAGGACGGAAATATTGTCATAGGCTTTTATGCAGGCAGAACCCATGCCATCATCAATCTTGAAAAATGCTATATCGGACATGAGGTGAATGATTATATTATCAGGCATGTAAGAAACTGGCTGGAGAATGTGGACGGAAGGACTGAGATAGTATACAACGAGGAAAATCATACAGGGCTTGTGCGCCATATCATGACGCGGGTCGGCTTTGCAACAGGCGAGCTTATGGTTTGCCTTGTGATAAATGCGGATCGTATGCCAAAGGAATATGAGGAGTCATTTGTAGATGCTGTTTGTGCAGCCGTCAAGGAGTATAATGGTATGCAAAGCGGGCAGGTTGAGTCTGCGGGTAAAGGAATAGATTGTGACGAAGTGACAGAGGGTGATGCACAGGGGAAACAGGTTGACTCTGCAAGTAAGGAAATGATAGATTGTGGCGAAGTGACAGAATGTGATATGCAGGGGAAACAGGTTGAGCCTGCGAGTAAAGGGATAGATTGTGACGAAGTGGCAGAGCGTGATACGAAAGGAAAATGGGTTGACTCTGCGGGTAAAGGAATAGATTGTGACGAAGTGACAGAGGGTGGTACGCAGGGGAAACAGGTTGACTCTGCAAGTAAAGGAATGATAGATTGTGACGAAGCGACAGAGCGTGATATGTCAGGAAAACAGATTAGGCTGGCGAGCATATGCATAAATGTAAACAAAGAAAAGACGAATAAAATTTTAGGAGATAAATGTGTAACCCTTTATGGAAGGGATTATATTGAGGATTATATCGGCGACATTTTATTCAGAATTTCGCCCCTTTCCTTTTATCAGGTAAATCCTGTTCAGACAAAGGCAATCTATGATAAGGCAATAGAGTACGCTGGGCTTAAAGGCGATGAAACCGTGTGGGATATGTACTGTGGAATTGGGACCATATCACTTTCTCTTGCAAATAAGGCAAAGAAGGTCTATGGTGTGGAAATTATCCCTGCGGCTATTTGTGATGCGAAAGAAAACGCAAGGATAAATCATATAAATAATGTTGAATTTTTCTGTGGAAAAGCTGAGACGGTTGTGCCTGAATTTTATCAGAGGGCAGGCGGCAGTGATGGAAAGCATCCTGACGTTATCGTTGTTGACCCGCCAAGAAAGGGTTGTGACGCCGTTCTTTTAGATACGATAGTGTCCATGGCGCCTGACCGTCTTGTATATGTAAGCTGCGACCCTGCAACTCTTGCAAGGGATGTGAAAGTGCTTTCGGAGAAGGGGTATGGGCTGAGGAAGGCGGCAGTATTTGATGCCTTTTGTCAGAGCGGACACGTGGAGGCAGTTTGCCTTTTATCACAAAAGGTCCCTGCTTAAGCCGCTTTCAGGGCGCTTTTGATTAAAATCAGACAAGGAGAAAGAATAGAAATGGAAGACATTAAAACCCCATCAAAAGAATTACTTGAGAAATATGAGAAACTGAAGGAGTATCTAAAATCATTGGAAAGTATTGCAGTCGCCTTTTCCAGTGGTGTGGATTCGACCTTTTTATTATTTGCAGCAAAGGAAGCCTTAGGAGATAATGTAATAGCAGTAACAGCAAGCTCATGTTCTTTTCCTAAAAGAGAACTGAATGAAGCAACAAAATACTGCGAAGAAAATGGAATCAGACATGAGGTCTGTCAGTCAGAGGAACTTGAAATAGAAGGGTTTTCCCATAATCCGAAAAACAGATGCTATCTTTGTAAGCATGAGCTGTTTGAAAAAATATTAAAAATTGCAGAACAAGAAGGCATCAAAGCTGTTGTAGAAGGCTCTAATCTTGATGATAATGGTGATTACAGACCGGGACTTCAGGCGGTAGCAGAGCTTGATATAAAGAGTCCACTTAGGCATATAGGTTTTACAAAAGATGAAATAAGAGTATTGTCAAAATACCTGAATATTCCTACATGGAACAAACAGTCATTTGCCTGCCTTGCATCAAGATTTGTATATGGTGAAACAATATCAGAAGATAAGCTTTCTATGGTAGATAAGGCAGAACAGCTATTGCTTGATTTGGGATTTCATCAGGTAAGAGTAAGGATTCATAATACGATTGCAAGAATAGAGATTATGCCCGAGGAGTTTGAGAAGCTGATTTCAGAAGAGATAAGGAATCAGATTATAAAAAGCTTTAAGGAATACGGTTTTAGCTATGTGACTATGGATATGATCGGATATAGAACCGGCAGCATGAATGAAGTTTTGTAATAGAAAGAAGTGACTAATAGTATGGATGCTATTGATTATTTGGTGGCTAATAAAAATCTTCCGGACGAAGGTCTGTTGGAGGTATTGCAAACTGAACAATATGACGAGAAGCTATGTTATCATGCTGACAAGCTGAGAAGAATGATATACGGTGACGAGGTCTATCTACGAGGTCTGATTGAATTTACGAACTATTGTAAGAACAATTGTTATTATTGTGGGATTAGATGTGGAAATTCTAATATTTCAAGATATCGTATGACACAAGAAGAAATTATGTCAGCATGTGAAAACGGGTACAGAATGGGCTTTCGCACTTTTGTACTTCAAGGTGGAGAGGATCCATATTTTACAGATGATAAAATATGTCAAATTGTGTCGGGGATTAGAAATAAGTTCCCGGATTGTGCAATTACGCTTTCCATAGGAGAAAAAAATAAGGAGAGCTATCAGGCATATTATGATTCCGGGGCAAATCGTTATTTGTTGCGCCAAGAAAGTGCATCAGAACTGCTATATAGCAAATTGCATCCAAATGATATGAAAATAGAGAACAGGAAAAGATGTCTCTTTGAACTCAAGGATATAGGATATCAGGTAGGTGCCGGTTTTATGGTTGGAGCTCCGTTTCAAACAGTAGCGGATATCTTGATGGATTTACGTTTCCTGCAAGAGCTGGATCCTGATATGATAGGAATCGGACCGTTTATCTCACATAAAGATACTATTTTTTGTGAATACGAAAACGGCAGCTTGTCATTAACATTAAGATTAATAGCAATACTGAGGCTGTTATTTCCACATGCACTGATTCCGGCAACTACTGCGCTTGGAACGATTCATCCCTTGGGAAGAGAATATGGACTTAAAGCTGGGGCTAATGTAGTTATGCCGAATTTGTCTCCGAAGGAGGTCCGGGAAAAGTATATGTTGTACGATAATAAGATTTGCATTCATGAAGATTCATCAGAGTGTGGAGATTGCACACAGAGAAGGGTAAGCAGTGTGGGGTATAAGGTTGTTACGGATATTGGAAATGTTAAGCGATAGATACTGCGTCCAAGCATGGAGTGATTGGGCTTACTGAGCATACAGCTTTTATGTATTTGCATAAGGGGATTCGTGTAAATGCAATCTGTCCGGGAGCTATTAAAACGGATATGTCTGCAAACCATGAGCAGGAAAGCGAGTTTGGCTTTAAGCGAGTTAAGGCGGGTATGGATTCAATTGTACCTTATGGAACTCCAAAGAATATTGCGGATGCAGTTATGTTTATTACAAGTGATGATGCATCATTCATTACAGGAGCTTCTCTTGTAGTAGATGGAGGAATTTCATGTAATTAAGCAAGCTGACAGATGGTGAGAGAATTGAGCTGCATTCGTTTTAGTGCTATAAACAGAAGTTATAACTGATAAGAAGATATAGTGATTAGACAGAATAAGTGTGGAATGATACTATTATTGCATAGAAAGCCTACTGAAAAAGTAGGAGAGCAGGAGGCGCATAGATGAGTAAAGAGATAAATGGTTATCCCCAAATTAGCATATTTAAAAACTATGATAAGGATAGTTATTTAAATACAGCATTGGATGTTTCAAAATGGCTGGACGCAAATACAGTTGAAAAGGAATATGGAAAAGCATGGAAAATTAGTAGTGGTGCAGGTAATAGTGGCGGCGATGATTTGGCAGAAAAAATGACAGACCGTAGTATTTATTCAGGAGCTGCCGGGGTTGGATACTTTTACATACAGTTGTATGAGGCAACAGGAAATAAAGGATTTCTTGAACAGGCAATTGCTGCAGGCGAGTATCTCCTAAACACATTTACCGAAGAGCTTGGAAAGAAGCCTGGAATACATGGCGGTCTTGCAGGTGAGGGATTATTTGCAGAGCTTTTATATGAAAAGACCAAAGATATCAAATATCGTGAGTATGCCATAAAGGCAGGAGATACGATATTTGAACAGGCGACTAGGAAAGATGACCATTTTGAGTGGGGTGGAATTCCTGATTATATGGGGGATGGAAGCATCGTAGCCTATTGGCTATATCTATATAAGCTTACGAAGGAAGAAAAATATGTGGAATTTGCGAAAGAATATCTGGACTATATCATTTCTTTTCATACAAAGAAAGAAGATGGAACTGTATTTTGGCGATTCTTTGATATACATGATTATTTTCCAGAGCTTCCGTCAGGTGGCATTTTGCCGAATTTTGCACATGGAACAGCTGGCATTGTGTATTTACTTACAAAATATTATGAAGCGACAGAAGATAGGGAATATCTGGAGTTAGCAGAGAATGGTTTTGCCTTTCTTAAAAATATAGCGATTAACAACGGAGATTCTTCTATAGTTCCATATCTCTATTTGGAAAATGCAAAAGAACCCTTTGATGTATTTTATCTTAGCTTGTGTCATGGTCCGGTAGGAGATGGCATCGTTGCAAAGGAGCTTTATAAGGCGACAGGAAATGAAGAATATTTGAAGTTTTATAAACGACTAACAAATGCATTGGAGGACGCAGGCGTAACCTACAAGCGGTCGAAGGGACTTTGGAATGATTGTATATGCTGTGGCAGTTCCGGAATATTCTTACATTTTATCGATGGATATAAGCTTACCAAAGAAGCTAGGTATCGGGAATTGGCTACACAGATTGCAGATAAATTAATTGGCGATGCATATAAGAATGATGAGGGAACACGTTGGTATAATGCTTGGACAAGAGTTATGCCTTGGAATGTGGATGCACATATTGGTCTTTATATGGGAAGCGCAGGTGCGGCAAGTGCATTGATTTCGTTGTATGGAGTCTTAGAAGGAAAAGAAATCACACAAATATTTGAATTTTTAGATTAATAGAAATAAGTACATATTTAGGAGGAAACAAAAATGGCAAATATTTATAAAAGTATTACAGAGCTGGTAGGACATACACCTCTTTTAGAGTTTGTCAACTTAGAAAAGAAGAATAATTTGAAAGCACATATTTTAGGTAAGCTTGAGTATTTTAATCCATCAGGCAGTGTAAAGGATAGAGCTGCATTATTAATGTTACAGGCGGCGGAGGAATCTGGAGAATTAAAGCCGGGACAGACCGTTGTTGAAACAACAAGTGGAAATACAGGAATTGCGCTTGCGGCTTTTTGTGCTGCAACAGGTCATCCGCTTATTATCTATATGGAGCCTGGTTGTACACCAGAGAGAATTCAGATCATGAAGGCATATGGAACTGATGTGAAGGAGTGTTTTGATGTTCCTGGTGCAAAGGAGGTTGTGGCTGAGTTTGGATTTCACCCGGTTAAGATTATGGAGTGTGTCGCAAAATATGCTAAGGAAAAGGATTATTACTATGTACAGCAGTTATTTAATGAAAATAATCCACTTGCACATTATAAAACTACAGGTCCGGAGCTTGTAGAGGATACAGATGGAAAAATTGACATCGCAGTAATGCTTGTGGGTACAGCGGGAACCTTGGCTGGTGTTGGAAGCTACCTCCAGGAACATATACATGGAGTTAAGATAGTTGGAGTTCAGCCTACCCCGGATTCACTTTCGTTTGTGCCGGATGCGAAAGCCAAAATTGATGGCGTAGTCATATTTGATAAGCCTGAAGGATGTACACATCCATTTGTTGTCAGAAGAAATTTCAAGTATGATGAAGTTATCAATGTAAATGGTGAGGATGCATATGCTGTTGCAAGAGAAGCAGCACAGGCAGAAGGTGTATTCTTAGGAGCATCTGCTGCGGCAGCGCTTACCGCAGCGAAGGAGTTGGCAGCACGACCAGAGAATGAAGGCAAGAACATCGTTGTTATATTAGCAGATAATGGAATGAAATATTTATCTACAAATATGTATCTTTAATTGTCCGAAAATAAGGGAGGGGCTGCTGTGCCAAAAGCAGTCCCTCCCTTGATATGCGGCTGCTATCATACATGGCAGGAAAATCCTCATATTTTTCTATTGCTAACAACGATAAAGATTGCTCGATAAAGAAAATAAAATCCTCTATTTCTTGGTCGTGTTTGGCTTTAATCATAACATATTTCTCCGTATTCAAGCTGGTAAATTCCTATTTGTTACCAGCTTTATTATATAACTGCCTATTGCCTTATGCAATACAAGTCTTATGGGGTATTTCCTTGCAGATGATATAGGTGTGCAGTATAATAAAATGTGCAGACATAATATATATTATTTTGAATTGCTGAGGCTTTTGTAGACATTTTCGCATCTTGAAAGCTGTGGATATTTTAGCGTGTTGGCGAGAATTTGCTGGGAGGAGAAAAAAATGAAAACATTGCGTGCGAAAGGAGCTTTAATATTAAATTTGGCGTTCTCAGGAGTGCCGGGTGTTATAATAATTCTTTTAGGCATAAATGCTTTTTGTGAAGGGCATATAGATGAGGGGATATGGTTTGTATTTGTTTCAATGTTGTTTGTTTTAGTGGGGCTTTTTGCAGGCTTAAGAATTTATTGTACCCATTGGATTCAATATGGGGATGGCAAAGTTGTCATAAGGCGTGTCAGCAAAGACCGTATAAATGGCAGACCCATAGGGAAATGGAAAAACAGAGAAGATACATTTTTGCTTGAGGAAATAGATGCATATGGGTTGTCATGGCAGGTTTTAGGTTATTATGTGGAATATCATCGCAGCAGTGGCGGTTCTCTTACAACGGAGTATTTTTTTCAGTTGAAAAATGGGAAAAGAATCGGGTATGAGATTGTATATTACACACGCAAAGAGGAGAAAGAATTTTTGCGTTACATATATGAAAAAACAGGAATTGAATTTCAGAAATAGGTATCAGATTTATTCCTAAATGCTACAACAAAAACAACCCATGTTGAAAATGTTACAGGAAGTTACTGGAAATATAGGTTACTGCCGCCGACATACAGATGTGGGAATGGTAGTTTTGGATAAAATAGAAGGATGTATACCAATGCTCATCTAATAAAAAGTCCGATAACGGCAAAAAAATTAGATGAAGAATGTTATGGAAATAAAATGAGACGCATACCTTGATCAGCTTATTGCTAGGAAACACAATGGTTTTGTTAAGGTTATTATGAGAAGCTGAAGAAGTGGAAAATATCATTTATAATGAACTTAGGTACTGCAAAATCCATATGAAATTTTTACCTTATAAAATATTTTTGCCACAATTGACAAAAATATTTTATATATAATTGATTTACAACGAAAAAAGAGTTAAACTATATTTATGAGAAAAATGCCGTATATGGCAAAAAAATCACGGAGGGCATTTATGGAAGTAAAACGTGATTATTATCTGAATCAGTTAATTGAACGTAAAGATAATGGACTAATAAAGATTATTACCGGGCTCCGAAGATGTGGAAAATCCTATCTGCTGTTTGAATTATATAAAAAACATTTGATTCAAAATGGTGTAAAAGAGGATAACATTTTGCTTCTTCCGTTAGATGATGTAGTGAATGCACGGTATAGAAATCCGATGGAGCTTGATACTTATGTCCGTAAATTTGTGAAAGAGGAAAATCAGAGGTATTACATTTTTATTGATGAAATTCAGTTTGTTAAGGAGATTGAAAATCCATGGCTTAAGGGAACAGGCGAGACAATCGGGTTCGTCGATGTTGTTCTTGGACTTATGAAAATAAAGAATGCGGACATTTATGTGACAGGGAGTAATTCAAAAATGCTCTCATCAGATATCGTAACACAGTTTAGGGATAAAGGAGACGAGATACACCTTCATCCGCTTTGTTATTCGGAACTTGTTAGGGCATACGGAGAGGAATCAGAAAAGGTATGGAATGAGTATCTGACCTATGGTGGACTTCCACGGATATTGGCACTCAAGGACAGAAAAGCCAAGATAGAGTATCTTAGTAATCTTTTTGAGAAGACATATATAACGGATGTTTTGGAAAGACATGAAATTAAAAATGATAAAAGCATACTTGATAATTTGGTTCGAATCGTGGCATCCTCCATTGGTGCACTTACAAATCCGAAAAAAATATCAGATACATTTGGTTCTAATCTGAACATCCAGATTAGCCAGACAACAATAAATACCTATCTTGATTACTTTATTGATTCGTTTATGATAGATAAGGCATTTCGTTATGATGTAAAAGGGCGGAAATATGTCGGGACACCGCTCAAATATTATTTTACAGACGTAGGGATTAGAAATGCACTGCTTGAGTTCAGGCAGCAGGAGGAAAATCATATCATGGAAAACATTATTTACAATGAACTTGTAATCAGAGGGTATAGTGTTGATGTTGGTATGGTGGAACACAGATATAGAAGCGAAGCTGGAAAGGATATTCGTGCACAGCTTGAGGTTGACTTTATTGGCAGGCTGGGTGATAGCCGGATATATGTGCAGTCAGCACTAAATGTCGATTCACCAGAGAAAAGAGAGCAGGAAATAGCCTCACTTCTTAAAATAAACAATTCCTTTAAGAAAATTGTTGTTGTAAAGGATGCCATCATACCTTGGACAGATGAAAATGGAATTTGTTATGTGGGCATAAGAGAATTTTTGTCTGGAAATTATCCGGATATGGTAATGGTGTGATGGATTTTCTTCAAAAATGCAGTAATAACCAAATGCCAGTGTATGGATGTGGAATAAGGAGCCAAAATGAAAACAATCAGGGTGGCTGCGGCAGTAATATGTGATTCGTTTGCCGAGAAGAAACGGATATTTGCCACAGCAAAAGGATATGGAGATTTTAAGGGACAATGGGAGTTCCCGGGTGGAAAAATTGAACAGGATGAAACACCACAGCAGGCACTAATCCGGGAAATACAGGAGGAGCTTGCGACGAAAATCAATGTAGGAGAGTTGATTGATACAATCGAATACGATTATCCTATATTTCATTTATCCATGGATTGCTTTTGGTGCGAGGTAGTTGAGGGCGAGCTAAAGTTATTAGAAGCAGAAACGGCAAGATGGCTTACAAAAGATGAATTATATGATGTCCCATGGCTTTCGGCAGATATGAAACTGATAGAGGAAATTGAAAAGTGTATGGGGTAAATATGTTAAAATTTTGTGGTAGCCAAAATATCTATACAGGGAAATGAAAAGTCAGAAAAATAAATTTTAAAGAAAGGCAAACAATAAACATGCTTACACATATAGGAACGAATACAATCGAAACAAAAAGACTGGTGCTTCGCAGGTTTGCGTACACGGATGATGACGCAATGCTGAAAAATTGGGTTGCGGATGAAAAGATACAAGCCTTGTATTCTGAGCCTGTGTATACGACAAAAAAAGAGGTAAAAGAGTTATTGGATAAATATATCAGCTCATATGAAAAAAATGATTATTATAGATGGGCAATTATTGAAAAAAATACAAATGAATGTATCGGACAGATTGCTTATTTCCTTGTTGATAGTAAAAATCATTTTGCGGAAATTGAATATTGTGTTGGGTCGGATTTTCAATGCAGAGGTTATGCGACAGAGGCTGCCAAAGAGGTTATTGCTTACGGTTTCAACAATATTAATTTGCATAAGGTTCAAATATGTACGAAAACCATAAACAAAGCATCGAAACGTGTGATTGAAAAGTGTGGTTTTACATATGAGGGAACACTAAGGGATTTTTTCTATATAGATGGTAGTTACGTGGGAAGACTTTATTTTTCTATGCTCAAGTCTGAGTATGAGGGAAATTCATCAATGGGCTAAAAAATGTTAAAAAACTTAACAAGCTCATTGACATTGTTACGTAACATTGTTAAAATATTTAACGCATATTTATAAGGAGGACTGTCATGAAGGAGTTTAACGCTGAGAAATTTTGTAAAGACTTAATTGCTTTACGTGGAAAAGAATCTCAGGAAACATTTGCTGAGAAGCTCAATATAAAAAGGTCTACCTTGTCCTTATTGGAAAATGGTAAGCAATTGCCGACAATCGATATATTGAGTCGTGTTTGTGATTTGTCTGAAAGAAAAACGGATGAGTATTTTGTTGAGTCTACAACAGATGCTTTGGTATATCTAATGGGAAGTCTTGATGAGTCTGACAAAATAAAGATTGAGGAAATGGCTGAACGTATTTGTATTAAGGAAAAATATGAATTGTTGGCTAAGAGGAGTAGTCATGTCGTCGATTGATCATAATGAGCTGTTCAAGCAATATTATCAAAATGAATATGATTTTAATACAACATCACTTTCATCGGATGAAATTATGGATATAAAGAAATTAGCACGGGAGAAAAGGGTTGATTATGCCTTGGCTCCGATGGGAACAGGTGTATTTAACTGGATTTTAAAGCAAAACAGTAATATCCGTTTTGAATTGGTTTGTTTTGATTCTGAAAAAATAGATGGTATGTTGTATATTCCAACAACAGGAAAAGAACGTGCATATATTATCCTTAATGCTAACAAGCCTTTGATTAACCAGATTTTTACGGTAGCACATGAATATTATCATTATATAAAAGATTATCAAAGGTTTAAAGAAGCACCATATATCTGTAATTTTAATATGCTTAAGGATGTAAATGAAATGAGGGCGTGCAGGTTTGCTGCTGAGATTTTGTTACCTGAGGAAGCACTGCTGCGTGAAGTACAGGATTTTTGCCATTCAATGAATATCACAAATATGAAGACAATTGGCTTTGACTGCTTCGCAACATTGAGTATTTTTTTGACGGTAAAATATCAGATGCCATTGAAAGCTGTGATTTACAGACTGGAGGAAGAACATTATATTGACAGTATCGGCAGGTACATTGAGAATTATGAATTTATTAAAAAGGTATTGCAGAAGATACAGATTTTTGGAAAACGTGTAAATGAGCTTTATAGTACCGAAAATAATTATGTGCTGCCATACAGCTCAACATATCAGGATATGGAAAAGGCTTTTTTGACTGGTAATGCCTCAAAAGAGAGTATTCTGAAAGATGCATTAAAACTGGATTTGGATATGGAGCTTATTAATGAATTTCTGACCACAGATGAAGAAGATGAAGATGAAGAAGACGATGATGAATTGTTTTCAATTATAAATACAAAGCGGGGGTAATTGCTTATGATAACGCCACTGAAGAAAACTGCTTTGCATGATTTACTTAATAAGCCGATTTTATTTGATGCCAATATTTTTATGGTGGGTATATCGGAGCGTGCATCTGATAAGAATTGTTCCTTTGAAAATATGAAACAATTATATATTAAGCCTTTGTTTGAGAGCTTTACGGATATTTATATTCACGAAGAAGTATACAAGGAATTAGATGATGATGCGAGAAAAATCGTAGATATTTATAAGGGTAAGAATGTTACAATTGTAGGTGAAGGTGAATTATATGGTACTGATCCGCAATATACCACAATTTTTAACCACATAGCATGCCATGAACTGGTAAAATATGTGCGTGGAAGTACAAAGGATCGTGGTGAGGTATACAGTCTTGCTTATGCGGCTTATAACAATATGAATTATTTTTGTTCAAAAGAGATAATGGTTGATAATATAGCTCATGAATTGGAAGTATTGAAGGATGTTGATATCATAACCTTCGATATTATTGTTTTCTTGGCATATGTATATTATGCAAAAAAGAATGATAAGTCCTTCGTAAAAGCATTGAAGTCCATTTACAAAAAATATTGTGCTGATGTAATTAAAAGACATGGATTGCCGGCAACCCTCAGTGAGTATATTAAAGCATCTAAGGATTACTTATAAAATACATTTCTCATACATCCACAAGTAGCATTGATGCAAAAAACATCTTAGCATCATATCGCAATAAAGCTTCCATGATAAAACAATTATAAAATCAAAAAAGACAAGTAAGTCAGATGTTCAAAAAGCATCTGGCTTATTTTCATTTTATGATATTTATAATAACAATAGTATGCTATACTATAATCATATTTAAATTACATACAAATTAACGGTAGTCAGATAAGGAAATGGAGAGGGAACGATAGGATGAATGATTTGATTCAAAAAATTCAAAAGGGTGCAAAAGAACATGGGGACAAAATGATTTTTATGGCTCTTGATTATGAACGGGGACATCAGGAGGTAAATTGCGGAAAGCTGTGGGAGTGTGTCAGGGCTTATGCCGCCACGATGAAGGAACACGGCATATGTCACGGAAAAAGGGTGGTTATTTTATGTGACAATTCTCTTGACAACATCTATATGGTGTATGCTTGTGTACTGCTGGGCGTTACGTTTACTATACTTCCTGTCCCGATTGATGAGGGAAAAATTAACCGTTATTATTCAGTTGTTCAATCGTGTTCTCCTGATGCGGTTTTGGTACCAAAACATATTTACGGTATGCTTGGAGAACAGGCAAAGGGTCTTATGGTACCTGATATGAAATGTATATATGACTGGGTAGAGCATGCACCGACAGAAAGTGAGCCGGAAATTTACGACACCAAGAGCGATGACATCATTTACCTGCAATATTCGTCAGGCTCCACAAATGAGCCAAAGGGTGTTATGATTTCATATGAAAATTTAATGGCAAACTTGGCGGATTATAAGCGTCTGGTTCCGGCAGACTTACCGTGCCGTGTTTCGTGGGTGCCGTTTTTTCATAACATAGGTTTGCTGGCAGTTATTTTTAAAACGATATATGATGAAAGCTATGCATATTTAATCAAGACAACAGATTTTATCCGTAATCCGCTTTTGTGGTTAAGGGCAATTACGGAATTCAAGGCAGATATTACGGTAGGACCAAATTCTGCATATGACTTATGCACGAAGATAGTGGATGAGGAGATGGCGAAGCAGTTCGATTTAACGTCAGTGAAAGTATTTGGTAATGGTTCGGAAATGGTTTTATCGGATACGATTGACCGATTTTGTCATTTGTTTCATGTTAAGCCTGAAACCTTTATGTTTTCATATGGGCTGGCGGAGACGGTATGTACGGCAACGGGAGGTCATGAGGGATATGAAATACGGAAGATAGATTACGATGCATACAAGAAAAATCGCTTTGTTGTGTTGTCCGGGGAGGACGCTGATAATCATATTAATAAGACGATTGTATCAAATGGACGACCTTTAGATACCATTAAGGTTGTGATTGCAGATATGAAAAATCCGACGCAGGAAGTAACAGACAATTGCCAAATTGGTGAAATTTGTCTGCAGGGACCTGCAGTTGCCAAAGGATATTTGGGTGATATTGATGAAAATGCAAATTTTCACCACAGAATTGACAGCTATGAGGGTGAATTTTTAAGAACCGGAGATATGGGGGTTCTGTATGAGGGTAAGTTGTATGTAACAGGGCGTATCAAGGAATTGATTATCATAAATGGGCATAATATATATCCGTCTGATGTTCAACATACTATTTTTAAGACGGTACGTGAGCTGGCAGGTCATGCTATCTGTGTATTTTCTTATTCCGTGGAGGGTAAGGAACGTGTCGTAATTATCATTGAGGCGGATGCAAATGAAAATCTTGATTATGAGTTTATATCAGGGATGATTAACCATGCGGTTACAAATGCGTTTGAGGTTTCACCGTATGACATTGCGTTCGTGCAGTCGGGTTCTTTAATCCGCACGGATAACGGAAAGCTCCGTATTCACAAAATAAGACGTGCATATAAATCGGACGAGCTGAAGCTGCTGTATTCGGGACGCCACATACATGATGATTCGGATGCCGGGGAGACGGAGGAAAGTACGGATTTAATCGAGCAGGGTGTGAGAAGTCTCTTTGATAAGATATTGCACATTTCAGGTGCAGACATACACACAAGTTTTTTGGAGTTGGGTGGAAATTCCTTTGATACCTTGGAGTTAATCGTTGAACTGGAGCAAAAATTTTCCGTAAAGTTTGATGCGAGGGAAATATTACTGAATCCCAGCGTATGCGGAATTGCGGAACAGATACGCAGCAAGATAGCGGACCACAAATTGGATTTGCCACAGACGGATTTGTATGCGGAATGTGTGCTGCCTGATGAGATTGCAGTTACAGAGGCTTACGAAAAGGAACCTTCGGAATGTTCGGTATTTTTCCTGACAGGAAGCACGGGCTTTTTAGGTGCATATTTGATTGCTTCAATTTTAAAGCGTTCCGCTGTTTCAAATGTTAAGTTATACTGTCATTGCAGGGCAAAAAGTCAGGAAAACGGCATGGAGCGGATTAAGAAAAACATGCAGCATTACATGTGTTGGGAGGATGCATTTGAACAACATATTTATCCTGTGTTGGGCGACCTTGTTAAGCCGCATATGGGCATAGAGGAAACGCTGTACCAAAAGCTGGCAGGCGAGGTGGAGCTTGTCATCCACAATGGTGCCTTACTAAATTTCATGTTTCCATATGAGTATTTGAGAAAAACAAATGTATATGGAACGCAGGAATGTCTGCGTTTTGCATGCGGAGGCAGACCGAAATATTTTAACTATATATCATCCTTTAGTGTGTATGATAATCCAAGCCATTTTAGAAAAACTGCCTATGAGGATGATTTGCTGGAGTCGGCTGATGGATATTTCCTCGGCTATTCCCAGACAAAATGGGTATCGGAGAAGCTCGTGGGGATAGCGAAGGAGCGTGGACTTAAGGCGTGCATATTCCGCCCTGGTGATATTACAGGCACAAAAGATACAGGCATATGGGAAATGGGCGATTTGATAAGCCGAATTTTAGTATCGGCAATTCAGACTGGAAGGATGCCGGGGGCAGATATTAAATTTTTTCTCACACCTGTAGATTATGTGGCGGATGCAATTACTTATATTTTGGAAAATGGGGATGCATATGGCAAGGCATTTAATTTAGTCAACACAAATATTGCACCTGCAGCGGAGGTAAAGAATATAATAGAGGCGTGCGGATATCCGATAGAAATTATCCCGTACGATATATGGCAGAGGGAGCTTGTGGCATCAGATACGGAGAAAAATGCATTGAAAATACTTGCCTGCCTGTTTGACGGTGATGGGGGAAATGAGGACAGCATCATACGCAGATATTCCGATAATGAGGCAAGCTTCGATACAAGTAATACGGATGCATTTTTGAAGGGCTCAGACATTACATGCCCGCCTGTGGATAAGGAACTGATAAGTGCATATCTTCGATATTTTGCGGAAAAAGGATATATCGCCCGCAGGTGATTTGTCTATATTGTGCAACTAGGTTTTGGAAGTAATGTTTTATTTAAGGCTATTAAATCTTTTTAAGGAGTGATTACAATGATATTTTTAGAATACCCAAAATGTTCCACCTGCAAGAAAGCGAAAAAGTGGCTGGATGACAACAATATAACGTATACAGACCGTCATATTGTGGAAAATAATCCGTCTTACGACGAGTTAAAGAAATGGTACAAAGCAAGCGGCTTGCCACTAAAGAAATTCTTTAATACAAGCGGTATGCTATACAAGGAAATGAAGCTTAAGGACAAGCTGGCGGACATGAGCGAGGAGGAGCAGCTGAAGCTTTTAGCCACAAACGGAATGCTCGTAAAACGTCCGATTATTGTGGATGGGGAAACCGTGATGACAGGGTTCAAGGAAACAGAGTGGGCGGAGAAGCTTAAGTAGGCTGCAAACGATTTGCGAAACATTCATGTATTAAAATTTAAAAAAATGTGGTAAGATAATAAGCAAGATAATAAGCAAGATGGGAGCATGAAATGTCAAGTTATTCACCGCCATATACAATATCTAATAAGATGCTTACGCTTGTGGCATCCATATCTGAGAAGGTGGGAAAAATAAGCAGTCACAGAGAACTGGAATCAAAGCCGCATCTTCGAAGAAACAACCGAATAAAGTCAATACATTCTTCATTATGAATGAACTTGGTTTGAAGTCACGGGAAACCTTCCGAAAAAATTACATGAATCCTGCGATTGAGCTTGGGCTTGTTCATATGACAATCCCCAAAGCAAAATCAGAGATATGTCAAGAGGTAACTATCCCCACCTATAAGCATTATTTATAACACAATATAGAATATATATATTAGTCTGTACGGAAATATTTTTGTATAATTATTTTGTAATTATTATATCTATCCTGAAGCAATACGGAAATAACTAAGAAAGGTACGGACAAATGAAAGAAGAAAATGCTGTGATATGCAAGATTAACAAGGTATCAGAAAGATTAAACCATAATTATAAAAAGCAGGAAATGTTTGAAATGGGAATTGGAGAGCGTTTGCCAAAGCAGTCAGAAATCATTGACACGCTTATAGAAATTCAAAAAATTATATTTCCGGGTTTTTTTGGAGAGGAAAATACGGCATATGTCAAGCTTGGCAATTTTGCGGGCAACGCACTTGCAATTGTATATGAAAAATTATTTAAACAAATCCGTTCGGCACTTTTATTTCGGACAACACGAACCAGAGGTGAAGAGTTTGATAAAGAAGTTGAGGATTTGACATTTCAATTTATAAACCGGCTGCCAGATATTCAGGAATTGCTATTAAAGGATGTGGACGCTGAGCTTGCGGGGGACCCGGCGGCGTCCGACAGGGAGGAAATCATCTTTTCATATCCGGGGATATTTGCAATATTTGTGTATCGGATTGCACATGAATTGTATCAGCTCAAAATTCCATACATGCCAAGAATTATGACAGAATACGCACATGGAAAGACGGGAATTGATATCAATCCGGGAGCAGATATCGGAGAGTATTTTTTTATAGACCATGGAACGGGAATTGTAATCGGTGAAACAACAAAAATAGGAAATCACGTAAAGCTTTATCAGGGAGTGACGCTCGGTGCACTGTCAACCATGAAGGGGCAGCAATTATCGGGCGTAAAACGTCATCCGACAATAGAGGATCATGTAGTGATTTATGCAAATGCCACTGTGCTAGGCGGAGAAACGGTTATCGGTAGAAATTCCGTGATTGCAGGTAATACGTTTATTACAGAATCCATACCTGCAAATACAAGAGTATCAGCACTCATGCCGGAATTAAAGATAAAAAACCGAATGTCTGATACGGATATGTAAAAAAGCATTTATTTGAATAATAAAAGGATGATTTAGTGTGAAAAATAAGATAGTTCATGACTATTTCTGCTTGAGTGAAACGAAAGGAATGAGTGATTATTATGGAATTTAAGTTTGCAACAAAATGTATTTATGGCGAGGGAATGGAAGGAAATATAGAATCAACAGGTGCGATTAGCTTTCCAATTTATCAGACCGCTACATATGCACATCCGGAGGTAGGAAAAAGTACAGGCTTTGATTATTCCAGACTGCAAAATCCCACAAGGCAGCAGCTTGAAAAGGTAGTGGCAGCTTTGGAAAATGGAATTGATGCTTTGGCTTTTTCAAGCGGGATGGCAGCGATTACGGCATTGATGGAGCTGTTTTGCCCGGGCGACCATTTGATAACGGACGCTGATTTATATGGAGGCAGTATCAGGCTTTTTAAACATATTAATGAAAAAAATGGAATTACATTTTCACATATCAACTGCAGCAAGGCTGATGTGGAAAGCTATGTAAGGGATAACACAAAAGCAATTTATATTGAGACGCCGACCAATCCGATGATGAGTGTAATAGATATCAGAAAAATGGCTGACATTGCAAAACGGCATAATTTGATTTTGATTGTTGACAATACATTTTTGACGCCATATTTTCAAAATCCTTTGGATCTTGGTGCAGATATTGTAATTCATAGCGGGACAAAATTTCTCGGAGGACACAATGATACGCTTTCGGGCTTTGTCGTTACCAATTCCGAGGAAATATCTGAGAAAATGCGGTTTATCATTAAAACGGTTGGTTCGGGGCTTGCACCGATGGACAGTTGGTTGATTTTGCGTGGAATAAAAACGCTCCCAATCCGAATGGAAAAGTCACAGGAAAATGCACAGGCAATTGTTGAATATTTACTGTCAGAGCCTAAAGTTAAACGGGTGTATTATCCGGGGATTGCAGGAAGCTGTGGCTATGAGATTTGCAAAGGTCAGGCGAGAGGGTTTGGCTCAATGATTACATTTGAGCTGGAAAGTAAAGAACTGGCACAGCATATTTTGAAGCACACTAAGATTATCCCGTTTGCGGAAAGCTTGGGCGGGGTTGAAACATTGCTTACATATCCTTGTACACAGACTCATGCGGATGTTCCTTGGGAAATACGTATGGCGAATGGAATTACGGATTGTGTTCTGCGTATGTCTACAGGAATTGAGGATAAAGAGGACTTGATTAGGGATCTTAAATATGCAATTGATTCCTATGATGGTTATAAGGGGCTGTATATATAGTTTGGCTTTGCACCAAACATTTGAGAGGAGAGATTTTATGGTTGAACAAAATACAAACTTTGATGAAGTCATTAATAGGAAAAACACAGACAGCATAAAATATGATTTTGCCGTAAAAAGAGGAAAACCTGAGGATGTATTGCCGCTTTGGGTGGCTGACATGGATTTTAAAACCTCCAGCCTTGTGTTGGATGAAATACAAAAAAGGGTTGCACATGGGATTTTTGGGTATACCGAAACGGGAGAAGCATATTTTAATGCAGTGGCAGGCTGGCTTCGTGAACACCATGGCTTAAATATAGAGCAAAGCTGGCTGGTAAAAACACCTGGGGTTGTATATGCACTTGCTATGGCAGTAAGGAGCTATACAAGTGAAAATGATACGGTGCTGATTCAGCAGCCGGTATACTATCCATTTACGGAAGTAATTACAGATAACCACAGGAGGGTTATCAGCAATGACCTTGTACTTTTCGAGGATGGAAAATATCATATCGATTTTGAGGATTTTGAAAATAAAATAGTAGAACATCATGTGAAATTATTTCTCCTTTGCAGTCCGCATAATCCTGTGGGCAGAGTATGGACATATGAGGAGTTAAAACAAATTGCTGAGATTTGCCTGAAACATAATGTGTTGATTGTGAGCGATGAAATTCATGGAGATTTTACGTTTGACGGGTTTCGGCATACCCCTTTATTAAATGTGGATAGTCGGCTTAAGGATATCGTTATCACATGCACATCGCCTGCAAAAACTTTTAATCTTGCAGGCTTACAGATATCGAATATCATAATTCCAAACAGTAAATTACGTCGTGTATTTAGGAAAGAAATAGCTGCATCAGGGTATAGCCAGCTTAACACAATCGGCATTGTTGCATGTGAGGCGGCTTATAAATATGGCGAGGAGTGGTATCGGGAGCTCAAGAAATATTTGCAGGACAATTTAGCGTTTGTAAGGAACTACATTGTCCAAAATCTGCCGCAAATTAAGCTGATTGAGCCTGAGGGAACATATCTTATCTGGCTTGATTTCAGAGGATTACACCTGAGTGAACAGGATTTGGAAAATTTAATTGTAAATAAAGCGAAGCTTTGGCTGGATAGTGGTGCTATTTTTGGTAAGGCAGGAGAGGGCTTTGAACGCATTAATATAGCAACCAGCAGGAGCGTTTTAAGGGAAGCATTGGATAGAATTAAAAATGCAGTGTTATAACGTAAATTTATAACATGTTCAAACTTGTTTATATAACACGCATAGGCGATATTGCACCTATGCGTGATTTTATGATATAAATAATAATAATTTTACGTAAAGGAGATATTTGCCATGGAACATATATCGAGAAATGATGCATATGAGTTATTAAAAAAATTTAATAAGGACGAATTCCATTTGCAGCATGCAATCACAGTAGAGGAAGTTATGAAGTGGTTTGCCAGAGAATTGGGATATGAGGAGGATGAGGAATTTTGGGGCATTGTTGGGCTGCTCCATGATATCGATTTTGAATTATATCCTGACGAGCATTGTCTGAAAGCACCGGAAATGCTTAGAGAAGCTGGTGTAGGTGAGGATATTATTCATAGTGTGGTTTCACATGGATATGGAATTACCGTGGGGTGCGGGGTAACACTTGATGTTGCACCGGAGCATGAGATGGAAAAGGTACTTTTTGCTGTGGATGAATTGACGGGACTGATATGGGCAGCGGCTCTCATGCGTCCATCAAAAAGTACAAAAGATATGGAGTTAAAATCATTAAAGAAAAAATATAAAAGCAAGGGCTTTGCGGCAGGCTGTTCAAGGGATGTTATTGAACGGGGTGCAGAGCAGCTGGGCTGGGAGCTTGATAAGCTTCTTACATTAACATTGGAGGCAATGAAGGCTTCAGAAGATAAAATTAACAGCATGTGCAAATAAGGATGAGAAGGATTTGTCAGGCACGGCAGCGGTCGCTTAAGGATTGATTTGTAATGAAATAAAGTTTTAAGCTTAAAATAAATAATATAAAATGATATAATGTACAGGTAAACAATTGAATAGGCAATTGCAAAACTTAGCAGTTTCAAAAAGTGAGTTGTGCAATTACCTAATAAACGATTGAAGTAGGAAAGGAGATTTTCTATGAAAAAGAATTTAGGAGTTGTACAGGCAGTTTATCCTATGCCGGTTCTTATGGTAGCGGCTTATGGAGAGAATGACAAGGTAAATGTCATGAATGCAGCGTGGGGTATGATTTGCAGCAATGACAAAATTGCACTTTTCATTGATGAGGGGCACAAAACGACTCAGAATCTGCTGGGAAAGAAAGCATTTACCGTAAGTATTGCGGACAGGGCACACATGGATGTGGCGGATTTCTTTGGTATTGCATCGGGAAATAAGATGACGGATAAATTTGAGAGGACAGGATATACAGCAACAAAGAGCACATTTGTTGATGCACCAATCATTGAGGAATTTCCTGTTGTTATGGAGTGTGAGCTTGCCGAGGTTGTGGAGACGGAAAGCTTTTATTGTATTGTCGGAAAAATCGTAAATACGGCAGCAGAGGAAGCTGTTTTGTCCGAAAATGGAAAGGTGGACCCTGCCAAATTAGATGCACTTATATTTGACCAGTTCCAGCACGGATATTATGTGTCAGGGGAACAGGTTGGAACAGCATGGAATGCAGGTGCCGCACTGATGGAGGAATAAAATGTCATTTGATTTTAAAAAAGAGTACAAAGAATTTTACATGCCGAAAAACAAACCTGAGATTGTGGATGTTCCCGAAATGAATTTTATTACTGTGAGGGGCAAGGGGAATCCAAACGATGAGGATGGAGATTACAAGGCATCTATCGGACTCCTTTATGGAATTGCGTATACAATCAAAATGAGTAAGAAAGGCAGCCATAAAATTGAGGGATATTTCGATTATGTGGTGCCGCCGCTGGAGGGGTTCTGGTGGCAGGAAAATACGGATGGAATCGATTATGCCAGAAAAGAAGATTTTTGCTGGATATCGGTAATCCGATTGCCTGATTTTGTGACGGAAAAGGATTTTCAGTGGGCAGTGAAAGAGGCAGAACAGAAAAAGGGACAGGATTTTTCCAAGGTGGAATTTATGACGATAAAGGAAGGACTATGTGTTCAGTGTATGCATATAGGAGCTTTTGATGATGAGCCGGCTACGGTTGCATTGATGGACAAGTTTTGCCTTGATAATGGATATGTCAATGACTTTACGGAAAAGCGGCTACACCATGAAATTTATTTGTCAGATGCCAGACGTGTGGCTCCTGAACGGTTAAAAACAGTAATCCGCCATCCTGTAAGATTTGCGTCATGATATGTTCTGTGACGAGGCTGTCGGGACATGAAATGAATCCATTTATGAATTTGGAATGAGAGTACAATCTGAAAAAGGCAGGTGGAAGCGTTGGGACACGAAATGCATCCATTTGTGAATTGGGAATGAAAATACAATCTAAAAAAGGCAGGTGATTTGATGGCGACATCAAAAGAATTCCATGATTATATTGTGGAAAATCTCCAAAGAGTGGGAGAAATAACAACCCGAAAAATGATGGGCGAGTACTTAGTTTATTATCAGGGAAAGTTGATAGGGGATATTTGTGATAATACCCTTTTTTTAAAACCGACGGATGCCGTGTTAAGGCGTATGCCTGAGGCTGAGCGGGCGTACCCATATGAAGGCTCCAAAACGCTGATGGTGATTGTTGACTCTGTAGAAAATACGGAGCTGATGGCAGAGCTGTTAAATGAAATGTACATGGAGCTGCCTGAACCGAAGAAAAAATCAAAGGGAAAGTAGTATATTTATAGTCAATTGCGAAATACCTTACTTTCGAAATGTAGTTGTACAATATAGTCAAAACATAAGCAGGTGCTTTGGAGCCGCCGGTGCTTAGTGAGGTATTTTCGAGCTTAGCACCGTTGCGAGCGACAAGCAGTGCAAACGTGCCTGTGTTGATTTGGCTATATTGTACAACGGACGTTTTTAAAATATAGAGTTTCGCAATTGACTATAGTACAATTAAATCAAAAGGAGATTTTGTAATGAGTGGAATGAAAAATATTAATCAGGCGGAGGTAATGGTTTTAAAAGAACAGGTGGCTTACCAGCAGGGGCAGGTTGTGAGTAAAACCTTAGCACAAAATGAACATGTAAGCGTTACCCTGTTCTCCTTTGACAAGGGAGAAGAAATCAGTACCCATGAATCAGGCGGAGATGCATTTGTCACCTGTCTGGATGGGGTTGGGAAAATTACCATTGACGGAGTAAGCTATGAACTTCACGAAGGGGAATCAATTGTAATGCCTGCAAAACATCCGCATGCCGTCTATGGACAGGAGCAGTTTAAAATGCTTTTGGTGGTAATATTTTAGTGTATTATTTTTGTCATTATCCACAAATGTTGATGCTGAAAACCTTGTGAAAAATGTCCTTTGACTTTTAAATGCAAGCCGGCAGCTCGATAGGCGTGGAGGAAACTGCAGATTTAATTTATTCGTATCTAAGTCATAAACAATAAAAGAAACAGGGCAGAAATTTATTGCACCTCTAAATGCTATAGAATAACATTTAGGGGTGCAAAATTTGTTTCGGGGTAGTATGATATATAAATAAATGGCAAGATGTATTAATCAGTTGCTTAAAATAAAAAGGATGCAATAACAATTGGTGGAGGGACATATGGATTATATTGATAGTATACAGGACAACCTTAAACTGGAATTTGTTATATTTTGTGTTGAGAATATAGCGAAGCATTTGGGAAAGGATGGCAGTAAGGTTTATACGGCATTTGCGGAAAAAAGCACGATTCTTAAGGATTATATTATACCTGAATATGAGATGCTGCACACCCAAAGCAAGGAATACATTATCCATGATATTCTTGAGGTTATGAAGGAAATGGAGGTGGAGATATGATTCTTTACCATGGTTCTTTTGTAGAAATTCGTACTCCAGATTTAGACCATTCCAGACTAAATGTAGATTTTGGACGGGGGTTTTATACAACACCTATTTATGGGCAGGCTGTAAAATGGTGTGGGAAGTTTAAAAGGCGTGGCATGCAGGGGATAGTATCCCATTATAATTTTGATGAAAATGCATTACATGAATTAAATGTATTGAGGTTTGATTCTTATTCAGAAGAATGGCTTGACTTTATATTGACCTGTCGAAGGGAAAAAGATATATCAGAGTATGATATTGTTATTGGCGGTGTGGCAAATGATAAGGTCTTTAACACGGTAGAATTATATTTAGACAAATTGATTGATAAAGAAGAAGCGATTGGACGCTTACGGTATGAGGAGCCTAATTTGCAGATTTGTTTCAGGTCGTTGGAATCCATTAAAAAATATCTTCATTTTGAAGGGAGCGAACAAATATGAATGCAAATCCTACATTATTACAAAAAAAGTATGCCCGTATCATTGAGGCTTTTGCAAATAAAAAAACAATATCTCTTGACGATGCACTCTGTTTTTTTTACCATTCGGAGGTTTATCAATTAATTAGTCAAGGCATTTCGGATATGCATTGTATGAGTGATGATTATTTGGTTGAGGAATTGAGAATGGAGTATGATATGGCAGGACAAAATAAAGCATAAATTATTGGGCAGAGCACAGTGCGAAAATGATATAGTAAAGCTGAAATCAAGTTGGAGGTTGCCGCATGAACTGGGTTAAAATCATCGAGGATGCCATTTGCTACATTGAGGAACATATTACGGAGGATTTAACGGTAAGCAGGATAGCCAAAGAAGTGAATATATCCGCATTTTACTTTCAAAGAGGCTTTTCCGTGCTGTGCGGGTATACCGTTGGAGAATATATCCGTATGAGACGATTATCCCTTGCAGGAAATGAATTGCTTTCATCAGACAGTAAGGTAATTGATTTGGCAATGAAGTATGGTTATGATTCACCTGACAGCTTCACGAAAGCATTTATACGGTTTCATGGCAGCTCACCGACGGATGTAAGGCGTAATGGTGCAATACTGAAAGCATTTGCTCCGTTACATATTAAATTATCATTAGATGGAGGTAGCGTAATGGAATACAGAATAGAAGAAAAAGCAGCGTTTCAGGTAATGGGTCTGTCGCAGGAATTTTCGTATGAAAGTGCAAACGCGGATATTCCAAAATATTGGGATGCGGTTGTTCTTCAGGCAAAGGAAAGACCTGTGATGGGAATGTATGGGGTCTGCTTTGATGAGGAAATGGCGGGCAATCAATTCCGTTACATGGTTGCGGATGATTTTATTGCCGGTCAGGCAGAGGAAAAGGGACTGGAGGTTTATGATATTCCTGCACATACGTGGGCTGTTTTTCCGTGTCGCGGGGCTATGCCGTTGCCATTACAGGAGGTAAACCGCAAAATTTTTTCTGAGTGGCTTCCTGCAAGCAGCTACGAGATTGCCGAGGGCTACAACATTGAGTATTACAGCAACCCTGCCGATTATAAAAACGGCATGCAGGATTCTGAATATTACTCGGAGGTGTGGATACCAGTAAAGAAAAAATAATAGATGGTAAATGCATTAGCACATGATAAACCACTGGAATACACAAGCTTGTATCTGGATAAAGAAATGCAGGCTTGATGAATGTGGAGGATGGGTAATAATGTTATGGGAACCCTTGCAGGTCTCAAGATAGACTTGCAGGGGTTTTTTAATTGGAGTTAAATGGTGTTGGATAATTTCGGTAAGGATTGTTGTTATGGTATTGATAGAAATTTTTAATATTGTATATAAAGCAATGAATGAGCAGAATTTAGTTTAATGAAATATAACAAATTTTTATATTACACAAGTATTTAGATTTTTTTCTAAATAGTTATTGACTTTAAAATCATCAACCATTATAATCTATTTAGATATATATCAAAATACTATCGGTGAGGTGATTGGTTTGGGAATGTCGGAAACCTTAAAAGCAATTAGTGATCCTGTCAGGAGAGAAATACTGGAATTATTAAAAGATGGAAGGAAAACTGCAGGAGAAATATCAAGCTGTTTCGATTTAACAGGAGCTACAGTTTCTTATCATTTATCAAACTTAAAAAAAGCAAATCTTATCACTGAAACAAAACAGAAAAACTTTATATTTTATGAATTAAACAGTTCTGTATTTGAAGATGTGTTAGTGTGGATTTATAAGCTGGGAGGAAATAAAGATGGAAAAGAAAGATAGAAACAAATTGATTATAACTGTGCTTGTATGCTTATTGCCAATGATATTAGGTGCCGTTTTATATAATAGGTTGCCAGAGCAAATGCCAATACATTTTACTACTAACGATAATCCGGATAATTATGCACATAAAAATTTTGCACTGTTTGGAATGCCGGTAATTCTGGCTATTGTTCAGGTAATCTGTATGATTAGTACAACGCATAAACTAAAAAATAAAGAAAAACCTAGAATTGCAAAAATAATGGAATGGTTTATTCCGATTCTTACTGTATTATTATACATTATCATGGTAGAGTTTGCTTTAGGAAGTGGTATTTATGTTGGGAAATGTATATGCTTAATTTTAGGAATCCTGTTTATGGTAATAGGAAATTATCTTCCTAAAATGAGTTATGATGCTGCCAAAGGTGTAATGCATCCAATGCCCAGCAATGAAAAAACATTTAGAAAAATGGTTAGAATTATGGGATATTCATTTATTGTCATAGGACTGTTTTTCCTTGTTATGATTGTTTGGGTTTAGAAAGCAGAGGGGAAATGATGACACGATAACTTGGTATTTATTCTGCTGTTCCATGGTCTGCCGCCTCCTTGATTGCATTACGCATCATTGTGGTTACTTCATCAATGGAATAGCCTTTGCTGCCACGCATTCTGTCCTCCTCAACTGCCAAAAGTTCCTCTCGGAGCTTTAACATTTTTTCCCTGCGGTTATAAGTCCCAATATCCATCACCACCAAATCCCCCTCACCGTTCTTGGTAAGGAAAACCGGCTCTTTGGTCTTTCTGCACTGCTCGGCAATCTCGTTATAATTCTGTCTGATTGCTGCTGATGGACGAATATTCATAACGACACCTCCTTGAATCAACAGTAGTAATATTCTATCCATATTCTATCCGTTTCATGCAATGAAGTCAACATGAGTATGATATGTTGATAGTGTGGGTTTATAATGATTTATAAAAAAACCACCACTGATTTAGCCTGTGATGGATTTTAATATCCTATTTGGTTTGGTAATGATTTTATGGGAACCCTTGAAGGTCTTAGGATGGACTTGTAGGGGTTCTTTTAACAGAAACGTAATAGAAATTAAGTTGTGGTGGATAATTTTGGTAAGGATTGTTATAATGAAATAAGATGGATGCGTTAATGTCTAGATTTTTTGTTTAGAAATCCCGTAAAATTGGGGAGTTCTATGATAGAAAATGATTGTTGTCTAGAATTTTATGTAGCTGCGAGACATAGAAAAGGAATTATGAGAGAACATGACCACGAAAGGAAAATAAAATGTTACATAATGATTTAACTTTTTTTACAAATGAACCAGATAGAAATTTATATGAAAGATTCAGCAATATACTGAAAAGTAATACAAAATTTTTTGATGTGTTGGTAGGATATTTTAGAACCAGTGGCTTTTTTAAGATGTATGAAGCCATGGAAAGTGTAGAGAAAATTCGTATTCTAGTCGGTCTGAATGTAGATAAATACACAGTTAAAATCATTGATAAGGCAAATATGGAATTGAATTATGATTCTCCGACAATCAAGCAGGCAACTGAAGTGTTTGGAGCTAGTGTAGAAGATGAATTTGAAAAAACAGAGCCAACATTACAAATAGAACAAGGTGTCAGGACTTTTGTGGACTGGTTAAAGAATGGGAAAATGGAAATGAGAATGTATATGGAGGCACCGATTCATGCAAAGGTGTATATTATGCGTAAAGATATGGATAAGGTGCCAGATACATTTGGAAGTGTTATCACAGGCTCTAGCAATTTTTCAGAAGCGGGATTACAGAATAATCTTGAGTTTAATGTGGAATTAAAGGATAGTCGTGACGTACAGTTTGCCCTTGATAAATTTGAAGAATTGTGGGAAAAGGGTGTGGAGGTGTCAGAGGATTATATCGAAGCAGTCGAGCAGAACACATGGCTTCGTAATGATATTACCGATAATGTTTTTTGAGAATGAGGAGGAACAAAAAAGTTTTGAAATGTTATTCAATGAAAAAGATTTGATAGAAACCGTAACTGATGAACTTCAAAATAATGCAATTATCCAACATAGGCTAAATATAGAGGAATTTGAATGTAAGGGCAAACCGTGTTGTGGAGTTATGGAGGTTGCTGTGCCATATGAATTATATAAGCGATGGAGAGATAGTGATAGAGTAAATTGAGTTATCTTGTTTAGTGAATTTAACAATGAAAATTATTATTGAGATAAATTATTATGCAGAAAGGAGGCTTTAAAATGCTTGAAAACCAAAACATTGAATGGAAAGAATCGTGGCGTGATGAATATTTAAAATGGATTTGTGGTTTTGCCAATGCACAGGGCGGAAAAATATATATTGGGATAAATGATAGGGGAGAAGTGATAGGACTTTCTGACAGTAAAAGACTGCTAGAGGATATCCCTAATAAGATTCAGACCACAATGGGAATTATGGCAGATGTTAATTTATTATCAAAAGATGGAAAAGAGTATATTGAAATAGCAGTATTCCCAAGCAGTTATCCGGTAAATTATAAAGGTGAATACCATTATAGAAGTGGCAGTACAAAACAGCCGTTGCGGGGCATAGCCTTGACAGAATTTTTGACATCTAAAACAGGGATTAAATGGGAAGATGCGATTGTTGATGGTGTTCAGGTAGAGGACTTAGATAAAGAAAGTTTCGATATATTCCGACGTGAGGCTGTCCGTAGTAAACGTATGACCAAAGAAGATTTAAGTATGTCCGACAGGGAATTACTGGATAGTTTAAAATTACTGAAGGGAGACAAATTGACAAGAGCAGCAATTTTGTTGTTCCATAGAACGCCTGATAAATGGATGGCAGGAAGTTATACAAAAATAGGAAAGTTTGGGGAAGGTGCCGATCTTCAATATCAGGATGAAGTACATGGCTCTTTATTTATACAAGCTGAGCGGGTAGTGGATTTGATATATTTGAAATATTTGAAAGCACCCATCACATATGATGAAATGACAAGGATAGAAACATATCCTTTTCCGAAAGAAGCTGTTAGAGAGGCATTTTACAATGCTTTGGTTCATTCGTGTCGAGTTACGGGTATACCAATTCAAATTAGGATAGAAGATGATGCAATGTATATTAGCAATGATTGCGTGTTCCCATCCGGTTGGACAGCAGAAACCTTAATGAAAAGGCATCAGTCAAGACCATATAATCCAGCGATAGCAAATGCCTTTTTTCGTGCTGGTTATATTGAAAGCTGGGGCAGGGGAATACAAAAGATTTGTGATACTTGTAAGGAGTACGGTATTCCATTGCCAGAGTATATTGTTCATCCTGAAGATATTATGCTGAAATTGAATGCTTTGGAGGCTGCAAACCAGCAAGATTTAAAATCTCCAAAACATCAAAAAGATGTTTTGGATGATGTTTTGGATGATGTTTTGGAAAAGAAGGTTTTAGAACTGTTAGAGGCAGATAGGACGATTAAGCAGACCGAAATTGCTAAAGGGCTAAATGTGTCAATAGCATCTGTGCAACGGGTAATGAAACGGATGGTTAAACAAGGAAGGATTGAACGCAAAGGCGGTAAGCGTTACGGATATTGGGAAATTCATGAATAGAATATAAGAAAAACAAAACCTCTCCGTTATCGGCATATGTGTCGGAAACGGGGAGTTTTTTGTTTCATAGGTTGTTCGTTCCTATGGAACCCTGCCTGAATTTAGTGTGCAGTGCACAAAATGCGGCTTTTTTTAAAGTAAAAGAGAAATTAATACGCATAAGTACATTTTCAAAAATACATATTTTTTACAATAAATGCCATACTAAATAAAGTTTTTTATTATCTTAACAGATTTCAAATAAAGAAAAGAGGATTGCTCGTATGAAATATGTTTGTACGGTATGTGCATATGTGTATGATGAAGATGCAGGAGACCCGGAAAGTGGTATTGCACCGGGAACAAAATGGGAAGATGTCCCAGAGGATTATTTGTGTCCCCTTTGCAAAATGGGAAAAGAATATTTTGAGCTACAGGCAGATTAAACAGGAGGGGTCAGATGGAACCAAAAATTGTACTGCCGGTTACGGATGAAAACGGCTATTATCAAATCCGTCTGGAAAGCATTGGAGGCTTAGGTGCCAATTTATGCGGAAAAATGTTAGGAGAGCTTGGAATTAAATATCTCGGCTTAAATAGTGCCAGCTTTTCCAGTTATGGTTCAGAAAAAACGGGAACACCTGTAAAAGGATTTATCCGTTACAGCCCTGCCGATTTGGATATTAAGCTGCACTCACCCATAAAAAAACCTCACCTGCTTGTCATATTCCATGATGCACTTTTATATGATGCGTCTGTGTTAAACGGCTGTGAAGAATATACGGATATCATTGTCAATTCGGTAAATGGAAAAGACAGCTATGAGGCTTTGGAGGGGAAAATCCATCACGATGTTTATTTTTTGGACGCCCAAAGGATAGCCATAGAAACGAAATCCCGAATTAATGTTGTTATGCTGGGTGCGATTGCCAAGGTCATGGGATTTGTAGAGCTGGAACACTTGTATGCAATATGCAGGGACACCCTTGGGAAAAAATACCCTGCGTTTCTTTCACAAAACATGGAAGGAATTAGGAAAGGCTATGAGGAAGTAACAAAAACACGAAACGCAGAAATAAACAATAAAATAACCGAAAAAGCAACCGAAAAGACAAATCAACAAGAGAATAAGAAAGCGAATGTCAAAACACATAAAAAAATAAATGAAAGAATAAAAAACACCGACAGGAAAGCACCTCAAGATAACAATCAGGCTTCGTCCACATGGGGATATGAAGCGGCTCCCATTGGCGGCATCAATCCATATTTCGGAAATAGCGTTGCAAATGATTTGTCACCGTCCAGGCAAGGCTATTTCCCTATATTTATTCCCGAAAAATGTATTAACTGCGGGCTGTGTGACACAACCTGTCCTGATATGGTATTCCAATTTCAAAAGGGGGAATTTAAGGGACGGGAAATGATGATAAATAAGGGGCTGGATTATTACCATTGCAAAGGTTGTTTGCGATGTGTGGCAGTATGTCCGGTACAGGCATTGGTTCGCGGCGTGGAGGCAGAGCATCCACACAAAAAATATTTCATGCCAAATCAGGAGCTTTTGAGAAATCCGCATAATTATGAAAAGGCTGGCTATGATGGTTATATTACATCGGAGGCTTTTCTGACGGAGCAGCGTATAAAAGGAGGAGAGATCTGACATGCAGGAACGGAAACAGATTGTGGAATTTGCAAGTGGAAATGAAATGGCATCTATGGCAATCAAACAGATTGGCTATGACTTGATGGGATATTATCCAATTACGCCATCCACACAGATAGCAGAAAATCTGGATTTAATGAAAGCAGAGGGAAAAACGGATTTGGTTATGATTGCCGCCGAGGGAGAGCATAGTGCGGCGGGAATTTGTTATGGGGCAGCAGTAGGTGGCGGCAGGGTAGTGAATGCAACCAGTGCCAACGGACTGCTTTATGCCTTAGAGCAGTTCCCGGTCCAGTCAGGAACCAGATATCCCATGGTTATGAATGTGGCTTGCAGGACGGTTTCGGGACCGCTTTCCATAAAAGGTGACCACAGTGACATTATGTATATGTTAAATGCAGGCTGGCTCATATTATTTGCCCATTCCGCACAGCAGGTATATGATTTTAATATTGTGGCACTCAAGCTGGCGGAGACGGTAAGACTGCCTGTGGTGGTTGCCTATGATGGCTTTTTCACCAGTCACCAGAAGCGAAGATGTATGCGTTTTCAACATGATGAGGATGTACGCAAATTTATCGGGGAAAAGAAGGAGCCGTATCCATTTTTGGATTTGGAGCATCCGATTACCGTGGGCTCTTATATGAATGAACCTGACTTGATAAATAACCGTTATCAGCTTCACCTTGCCATGGAAGAAGCAGGAACTGTCCTGCCAAATATTTTTGGGGAATATAGTGCCCTATGCGGCAGAAGCTACGGATGGTGTGAGGGCTACTGCAACGAAGATGCAGAAACACTGTTGGTGCTCCTCGGTTCCTCCTTCGACACAGCGACAATAGCAGTGGACAGATTGAGGAAGCAGGGTGAAAAAGCAGGCGTGCTTACATTAAATGCCCTGCGTCCATTTCCTGAAGAAACGCTTGCAAAAATGCTTCAGTATGCCAGCCATATTTTGATTGCCGACAGGCAGGACAGCTATGGTGGACTTGGTGGCAATCTTTCCATGGAAATCCGTGCGGCAATGCAGAAATATGGATGTAGGGGAACAGTGAAAAGTCTTGTCTATGGGCTTGGCGGTAAGGATTTTTATGTTGAGGATGCCATTGCCATGTTTGAATTGGCAAAGAAAGAAGATGCAATAATCCCATATTATTATGGTGTACAAAAGGGAAATGAACAGCAGAAAACATTGGAAAGGGAACAGTATTTTTCCCCTCTTTCGGCAGAAACAACAAGAATTTCGGCAACGGTGGTTAAGGAAGAACATATGGAGAATGAACTATTGCCAGGAAACAGTCAGATGTCGAAGTCTGCATATTTACAGGAAAATGAGCAACCGCAGGAAAATAATCAGATGACAAAAGCTGTATGTTTACAGGAAAATGAGCAACTGCAGGAAAATAATCAGATGACAAAAGCTGTATATTTACAGGAAGATGAACAGCCGCAGGAAAACAGTCAAATAACAAAAGCGATACATTTACAGAAACAGGTGCTTGGAGGACAGATTAACCAAACGGCGGCAATGCCAAAACGACTTGCACCGGGACATGATGCCTGTCCGGGATGCGGGATTCCTGTTAATGTCAATCTGCTTTTAAGAGCGATTGAGGACCCTGTTGTGTTGTTGTTTCAGACGGGATGTGGCATGATTGTAACAACGCCTTATCCAAAGACAAGCTTTAAGGTGCCTTATCTGCACAATCTTTTTCAAAATGGTGCCGCAACCTTAAGCGGATTGGCAGAAATCTGTTATAGAAAGCAGGCAAAGGGCGAGCTTCCAAGTGGAGATATCGTGTTTATTATGGTAACCGGAGATGGCGGCATGGACATCGGGATGGGCTCTGCACTTTCTACGGCAATGCGGGGACATCGGCTGCTTTTCTTTGAGTATGATAACGGTGGTTATATGAATACGGGATATCAGTTTTCGTATTCTACGCCCAAAGGAGCCGTGAGTGCTACCTCACATGTTGGAAAGTGTCAGTTTGGAAAGCAGCAGTTCCACAAGGATATGCCACAGCTGATGGCGGCAGCTAACATTCCGTATGTGGCAACTGTGGCAGAATCCAACCCTGTGGATTTTATAAAAAAAGCGGCAAAGGCAGCAGATTATGCAAAAAAAGAGAGCTGTGCTTATGTAAAGACGATTTCTGCGTGCCCACTAAACTGGAACGATGCACCTGACAAGGAGCGGAAAATAATTGAGGCAGCGGTAGACTGTTGCTATTTCCCACTTTACGAGGTGGAGCGGGGAATCACGACCTTAAGCTATAATCCACAGAAAAATGGGAAAAAGATTTCGGTACTGGATTGGCTTGCCATGATGGGAAGAACAAAGCATTTGAAAAATACCGAATACCGTACAGTCGTAGACTCCTTACAGGAAGAAGTGGACAGACGGTTTCAACGTCTTTTGGCAAAGTCAGAAAATCCCTATTTATGATAATGAAAGCGTATCCTTTAGCTGCGATATCTGTTCAAGGGCAAGCCCTGAATAGATGGAAATTTCCTCCATCGATAGCTTGTCCGCTTTTAACATTCTTACTGCTATCTGTTTGGTACCCTGTTCACATCCGATTTCAAGCAAGGTTTTTTCGTGAAGCTCAGCATCATATTCATCTATCCCCATGGCGATAACCTCCCTCTTGTTTTTTCTTAAAAAATCAGAAAAGATACTACCATATGCGTATTCAAATTGCAAGCGATATTCATGTTAATATACTTTGACTTTGCGAAACGAGTTATATATAATACATAGGAAAATTAAAATATATATTGTTATCGTAGTATATATTTGAAAGGCAGGGAAAAATGATTATAAAACGGGCAGAAAAAAAAGATTTAAAAACAATACTTGACCTACAATATCTTGCATATCAAAGTGAAGCCAAGCTTTTTAACGATTCCAATATTCCACCGCTTAGGCAGACATTAGCCGAGGTAGAAAGCGAATACGAAAAGGGTGTCGTTTTAAAAGCGGTAGATGAGAACAATACAATCATAGGCTCTGTGAGGGCGTATTGTGACAATGACACTGTTTATATAGGAAAACTAATGGTACATCCTGAAAAGCAAGGGCAAGGAATCGGAACACAGCTGTTGTCTGCAATAGAAAATGAATGTCCAAAACAAAGATATGAGCTTTTTACAAGCTCCAAAAGCAAAAAAAATATAGAATTATATGAGAAATTAGGATATAAAATTTTTAGTGAGAAGCAAATTACTGACGAATTAAAATTTGTGTACTTAGAAAAAAAGATTTAGCATTCATAATTTGTGAAGCATGAATTTTTTTCACATTTTCAGGGACAAATATATGTAAAACAAAAATGCACCGTATTCTGAAATTATCTCAAGGCTTGTAGAAAAGCCCTCTTTTGCAGTCAGGCGGATTGTAGATATTTCCTTACTTAAAAGGGTACAATATATCAACTGTTTAAAAATAAGACAGTCATGTTTTTTGGGAAAAGTTTAATAAAAAATAAAAGGTTAAGAGTTTGCACAAAAATTTCTTTAAAAATTTACAAATACCAAACAGCGTTGTATAATTAAGCCAGTAAATATATTTCATAAAAGGGGTAATGCTATGAGAAAAACAAAAATTGTATGTACATTGGGACCAGCAACAAAGGATGAAGCTGTATTAAGAAAACTGATCGAGGAGGGCATGGATGTTGCCAGGCTGAATTTTTCACACGGCACCCATGAAGACCATAAAGAACGCATAGAAATGATAAAGAAGCTGAGACGGGAGCTGGACAAGCCGGTTGCAATATTGCTTGACACAAAGGGACCTGAGATAAGGACAAGAGACTTTCAGGGAGGCAAGGTTGTTGTGGAGGATGGACAGACCTTCACATTAACGCCAAGGGAGCTTTTGGGTGATAACACAGTTGCCTCCATAACATATAAAAATCTTGCAAAGGACATTCAGGTTGGCACGATAATCCTGATAGATGATGGACTGATTAAGATGGAGGTTGAGGCAATAAACGACGAGGACATTCGCTGTAAGGTCATAAATGGAGGGGCAATTTCCAATCACAAGGGCATTAATGTTCCCGGTGTACATCTCAACATGCCATATGTAAGTGAGCAGGATATTGAGGACATAAAGTTCGGAATTGAAAATGACGTTGATTTTGTTGCGGCGTCCTTTGTAAGAAGTGCAAAGGATGTTCTTGAAATAAGGGATTTGTTAAATGCAAACGGCGGCGAGAGGATAAACATTATTTCCAAGATAGAAAATGCCGAGGGCATTAACCATATAGACGACATTATTTATGTGTCTGACGGAATCATGGTTGCAAGAGGCGACATGGGCGTTGAGATTGCAGGCGAGGAGGTTCCTATCATCCAAAAGATGATTATAAGAAAGGTTTACAATGCAGGAAAGCAGGTTGTAACTGCAACACAAATGCTTGACTCCATGGTGAAAAATCCAAGACCTACAAGAGCGGAGACGACTGACGTTGCAAATGCCATATATGACGGGACAAGCGCAATCATGCTTTCGGGAGAGACGGCAGCAGGACTATATCCGGTTGAGGCTGTTCAAACCATGGTTCGGATTGCAGAACGGACGGAGCAGGATATAGACTACAGCAAGAGATTTTTCCAGAGGGAGAGAACTGCCAATCCAAATGTAACGGATGCGGTATGCCATGCAACCTGCACGACGGCAATTGACCTTAACGCAAGTGCAATCGTAACGGTAACAAAGTCAGGAACCAGCGCAAGGATGGTTTCAAAATACAGACCGAACTGTAATATTATAGCAGGAACGACAAGCCATAAGGTATACAGACAGCTCAATATGTCGTGGGGTGTAACACCGATACATCTTGAGGAGAAAAATGAAATATTTGATTTGTTTGACCATGCTGTTGAGACAGCAGAGAAACGGGGACTTTTAAATTCGGGTGACACAGTGGTTTTAACCGCAGGCGTACCGCTTGGAGTATCAGGCAATACAAACATATTAAAGGTTGAGACTGTAGGCTAAAAATATAATTTAAAACCATAATACGAAGGAAGTGTAAATCATGTACAATCCAAAATCCTTAAAGGCTGAGGAGTTTATTAATGATTTGGAGATAAGGGAAACCTTGGCATATGCTGATGAGAACAAGGATAATTTGGAGCTTATCGACAGCATTTTGGAAAAAGCAAAAGAAAGAAAAGGGCTTTCCCACAGGGAGGCGTCAGTGCTGCTTGCATGTGAAAATGAGGACAAGATTCAGGAAATGTATCATCTTGCCGAGCAGATAAAGAAGGACTTTTATGGAAACAGAATCGTAATGTTTGCGCCGCTTTATCTGTCCAACTATTGCATAAACGGCTGCAAATACTGTCCGTACCACATATCCAATCAGCATATTGCAAGAAAAAAGCTTACGCAGGAGGACATTCGGCGGGAGGTTATTGCGTTGCAGGATATGGGGCATAAAAGGCTTGCCATTGAAGCTGGTGAGGACCCGAAAAACAATCCGATTGAATATATACTTGAATGTATCAAAACCATTTATAGCATCAAACATAAAAATGGCGCCATAAGGCGTGTCAATGTAAATATTGCGGCGACAACCGTGGAGGAGTACCGTATGCTTGCCGAGGCAGGCATAGGGACCTACATACTTTTTCAGGAAACATATAACAAGGAAAGCTATGAGCAGCTTCATCCTTATGGACCAAAGAGCAACTACGCATATCACACGGAAGCGATGGACAGAGCCATGGAGGGCGGCATTGATGACGTTGGGCTTGGCGTATTGTTCGGACTTGAGCTTTACAGATATGAATTTGCAGGACTTCTTATGCATGCGGAGCATTTGGAGGCGGTACACGGCGTGGGACCACACACAATCAGCGTTCCGAGGGTAAAGCATGCAGACGATATTGACCCTGACGCATTTGATAACGGCATAGATGATGATATATTTGCAAAGCTATGTGCCCTTATCAGAATCAGCGTGCCGTATACAGGCATGATTATATCCACAAGAGAGAGTAAGCAGGTAAGGGAAAAGGTAATCCGTCTCGGAGTATCGCAGATAAGTGGTGCTTCAAGAACTAGTGTTGGCGGTTACTTTGAGCCGGAGCCTGAGGATGAAAATTCGGAGCAGTTTGACGTCAGCGACACACGTACGCTTGACGAGGTTGTGAAATGGCTTATGGAGATGGGATATATTCCAAGCTTCTGTACAGCCTGCTACAGAGAGGGAAGAACAGGGGACAGATTCATGTCCCTCTGCAAATCGGGACAGATACAAAACTGCTGCCATCCAAACGCCCTTATGACATTAAAGGAATTTCTTGTTGATTATGCCTCGGAGGATACAAAACGGATTGGAGAGGCCCTGATAGAAGCGGAGCTTAACAATATACCAAAGGAAAAGGTAAGGGAGATATGTAAGGAAAATCTCGTTAAGATAGAGCAGGGTATCAGGGACTTCAGATTTTAATTATGCGAAAAGCAAATTTGGAATGGCTGACGTATAACTAAGGAGGGCATGGCTATGAATGAAACACCTTCGGCAAACAGACTTCATATCGGTTTTTTTGGCAGAAGAAATGCAGGTAAGTCATCAGTGGTAAACGCCGTTACGGGACAGGAGCTTTCAGTGGTTTCTGATGTGAGTGGTACCACAACTGACCCTGTCACAAAGGCGATGGAGCTTCTTCCCATTGGACCTGTTCTTATTATTGACACGCCGGGCTTTGATGATGAGGGCAGCCTTGGAGAGCTTCGGGTAAAAAAGACGAAGCAGATACTGAACAAGACGGATGTAGCCATACTTGTTGTCGACTCTACGGAGAAAATGAGTGGAACCGACCATGAGCTGATACAGATATTTAAGGCAAAGGGCATCAGCTACCTTGTGGTGTACAATAAGTGCGACCTTCTATCGGTAAAGGACATGCGGAGCCTTATGTCCGAGGAAAATGCAGTGCTTGTCAGTGCAAAGGATAAGAAAAATATAGACCAGCTAAAGGAAAAAATAATACTTACTGCGGGGAATACAGTGGAAAGACCCCTTGTGTCAGACCTTGTGTGCAAGGGGGATATGGTTGTTCTTGTAGTTCCCATCGATTCGGCGGCTCCAAAGGGCAGGCTTATCCTTCCCCAGCAGCAGGTCATACGTGATTTGCTTGATGCAGGAGCCATGCCCGTAGTTGTCAAGGAAGATGGGGTTGCGGATGCCATTCGCAAATTAAATGTAAAACCACGCATGGTAATTACTGACAGCCAGGCATTTAAGGAGGTAAGCGGTCAGGTGGAGGAGAGCATCTGCCTTACATCCTTTTCAATTCTTATGGCAAGATATAAGGGCTTTCTTGAAACTGCCGTAAGCGGCATCAAAGCAATTGATGGGTTAAATGATGGCGATAAGGTGCTTGTATGCGAGGGCTGCACACACCATAGGCAGTGTGAGGATATTGGAACAGTAAAAATTCCTGCGTGGCTTAAAAAATATACGGGAAAGCAGCTTGATTTTGAATATACCTCAGGAGGAGATTTTCCGAACGAGTTAAACGGTTATAAGCTTATTATACATTGTGGCGCATGTATGTTAAATGAACGGGAAGTGCTTTACCGTATGAAATGTGCCATAGACGCAGGCGTTCCGTTTACAAATTATGGAACGGCAATTGCATATATGAATGGCATTTTGGAACGGTCGATAAAGCCGGTTGTGAAAATATAAAAAAGTGATTAACCTACAATTTATGTGCTATAATGAGCATTGTAGGTTTTCGTGTTATACTGTGGCAGGGCGTAATTAGGAGGAGCCCGAAAGAAAGGTACGTGGAGGAACAAACATGAGAAAGAAAAAGTCGTTACAAGAGATTATTTATGCTGTTTTTCTTTTGGTGGCTATTATCGTTTTATTTTTTTGGTTTACATCACAAAACAGCAAACGTACAGAGGGACAGAACAGGGATTATGCGGAGGATTCTGCCCAAATGAGGGCGGAGCAGATTGACAATGAGCTAAGCAACGCCCTAAACCGTATCAATACATATGCATATTATGCTGGCGAGAGTTTGGACGAGCCTGTTGTTACGGTACAGATGTTGAAAAGACTGGAAGAAAACTCTCAGTTTGACGCAATTATGTTTACAGATTTAGATGGTGTGGATCATGCATCTGACGGACGAGAGCATGATGCTGCAAAACGAAATTTTTATATAGATGGCATCAAGGGTAATAGCAACATGGATATTATATTTGACCCGCACTTTTTTGACAATACCGTGGCATGGTGCTTTTATGCACCCTTATATTATGATGGAGAAATTATAGGCGTATTGAGAGGTGCGCTCCTTGCAGATGAATACCTGAAAAATGTACTTGCCACCAAATATTTTGGGGAGGAGGCACAGGTGTTTTTATGTACCACTGAGGGCAGGGTGATTACAAGCACGAATGATACAGAGCATGAAGGGCACATTCTTGATATTTTGCTGGCGGAGGGAATGATTGACAAAGACGTAGCCGATCAGGCACATGAAATTTTTGATAATGGAGGCACGGGTGCTTTTGCATGTGCCGACTCCGATGAAACGGACAATCTTTGTGTCACATATCTGCCTCACAATAACTATGTTCTTGTACAGACATTTCCTAAAAATGTAACACAACGCATGACGAATGCGGCAAATCTGGTGGGAATCCGATTGGAGATTATGCTCATTGTCCTTTTTGTGATTTACATTGTCTTTATTTTAATTAGAGCTACCACAAGGCGGAAGCTGCTGGAGCAGGAAAACCGGGAGCAGGGCTACATTATCAGTGGCGTCAATACGCTGTTTTCCAGATATGCCATGTTTGATTTTGAGGAGGACACCTATCAGTATCTTGTAGGAACAAGACCTGAGGGAATGGTAATTGGAGAACGTGGAAATTATCAGGACATTGTAGACTGGCTGACAGCATCGGTAGAGGAAAGTCATCGACAGGAATTTCTTGATTTTATGGATAAGGATGCCATTATTACGGCTATGGATGAGCATAATGATTTGCGGTATGAATGTCCTGTCATAAAGAACGGACGCTCAGAGTGGGAGCACATGAATGTAGTCTGTCTGGAACGAAAGGATGGAAAAGCAGTTAAGGCATTGTTTATCCGTCAGAATATAACGGATATTAAGGAAAAAGAGCTGCGTGTCCAGCGTGAACGGGCACTTGCAAACCGTAAGGAGAGGCAGTATCAGATTGCAATTATGTCCAATGCCTTCTGCCGGTTTGAGTTTAATGTTACAAAGGATCTGATTGAACAGGATATTTTAATAACGCTGAATGGACAGCGTATATCCCTGCTGGAGGAGACCGGACTTTCCGTTCCATGTAAGGCATCGGAATATTTTGAAAATTGTAAGCCGCTTGTCTTGGAGGACTCCATAGAAAGCTATTCCGATACGGTCAATTTGGAGTATTTGCTGAAATGCTATGAGCAGGGTGACAGAGAGGTTGTTGCTGAATACTGGGAGGAAATTCCTGAAAAGGGACAGGTATGTATTCGCCAGTCCTTTATAATGACGAAGGATGAGACGACAGATGACATTATGGCAATGGTAGTGTCAAAGGACATTACAGAGCAGGTGAAAAAGCAGAGGGAGCAGACACAGGCACTTCAGGATGCGTTAATGCAGGCACAGCACGCTAACAAGGCAAAGAGCACATTCCTGTCCAATATGTCCCATGACATTCGTACCCCTATGAATGCCATAATCGGCTTTTCCACAATTGCCATCAGCCATATTGATAATAAGGAACAGGTTTTGGACAGCCTGCAAAAGGTTCTTTCCTCCAGTAATCATTTGCTCAGCCTGATTAATGATGTGCTTGACATGAGCAGGATAGAGAGTGGAAAGGTACAGATTAAGGAACAGGATTGTAATATTTCAGAGCTGATGCACAATTTGGTAAATATTATCCAGCCGCAGATTAAGGCAAAGCAGCTTGAGCTGTTTATTGATACCTTTGAGGTTGCCAATGAAGATGTAATTGCTGACCCATTGAAGTTAAACCAGGTATTTATCAATTTGTTAAGCAATGCTGTAAAATATACGCCGGCAGGCGGCACGGTGTCCTTCCGTATTATGCAGAAAACCACGTTTCGGCATGGCTACGGCGATTATACGTTTATTATTAAGGATAACGGTATTGGAATGTCCAAGGAGTTTGTGGAGCATATATTTGAGCCGTTTGAGCGTGAGAATACCGTGACACGAAGCGGCATTCAGGGCACAGGGCTTGGAATGGCAATCACGAAAAATATTGTTGAAATGATGAATGGTACCATCAGTGTTGAAAGTGAGGCAGGCAAGGGAAGTACATTTACGGTCGAGCTTGGATTAAAGCTTCAGGATACGGAAAAAAATAATGAACAGCTTAAGGAGCTTGAGGGCTTACGGGCATTGGTTGTGGATGATGATTTCAATACATGTAACAGTGTTGACAAAATGTTAAAGCAGATTGGACTTCGTTCCGAGTGGACGACCTCAGGCAAGGAGGCGGTTTATCGTGCCAAAAACGCCCATAATGAGGGGGATTCCTATCATACCTTTATTATTGACTGGCAGATGCCGGGGCTTAGCGGCGTGGAAACTGCAAGGCAGATTCGGGAAGCAGTTGGCGATGAGGCACCTATTATAATTTTGACTGCCTATGACTGGTCAGATATTGAGGACGAGGCAAGGGCGGCGGGCGTTACTGCCTTTTGTGCGAAGCCGATGTTTATGTCCGATTTGAGGACGGTCTTGCTTGCGGCGAATAACCTTTTGGAAAAGAAGGTTGAGATGCCTGAGTGGACCTTGGCTGACTTCAGCGGCAAGCGTGTTCTTTTGGTTGAGGACATTGAGCTAAACAGAGAAATCGCACAGGCTATTTTGGAGGAAACAGGCTTTGTTGTGGACAGTGCACCAGATGGAACGGATGCGGTGGCAATCATGGAAAAGGCGGAAGAAAATTATTATGATGTAATTTTGATGGATGTGCAGATGCCGATTATGAATGGGTACGAGGCTACAAGAACCATACGAAGGCTTCCGAGAGAGGATGTAAAGACACTGCCGATTATTGCCATGACGGCAAATGCCTTGGAGGAGGATAAGGAAGCGGCATTGATGAACGGCATGAATGCGCATATTGCAAAGCCGATTGATATGAAGATTTTTATTTCTGTGCTTAAAAAATTTATTGGATAAAGTTTAAAAATAAAATAACAGTTACCTTACATTATATGTTATAATAGAAATAATTAACAGTCTAATGTTCAAAGGAGGAGGACTATGGAAAATCGTTTGGTATGGCAAGATCGATTTAATATTGGAGTTGATGTTATCGACAAAGAACATAGAAAGCTGTTTAAGATTATTAATAAGCTGTTTGCCTTTGGCGAGGACGAGGAAAAAAGCCAATGGGTGTGTCAGGAAGGCATCAAATATTTTAAGGACCATGCGGTAAAGCATTTTGCAGATGAGGAAGCCTATATGGAGTCCATAAATTACAGTGGGCTGCAGATACATAAGCGCATCCATGATGATTTTCGAGAGAAAACCATTCCGGCGCTTCAGGAGGAATTGGAGCGCAGTGGTTATTCGGAGGATGCTGTCAGCCATTTTTTGGGAGTCTGTACAGGCTGGCTGTTAGGACACACATTGATTGAGGATCGTGCCATTACAGGAAAAGCAATCAGTCAGTGGGAAGGGCTTTTGCCGACGGACGCACACGATGCCATGCGTCAGGCTATTTTACAGCAGCTTTATGATATGTTTCAGCTGGACGCCAAGGTTGTCAGTGAAACCTACAGCGGCGAGAAGTTTGGAAAAGGAATTTATTACCGTATTATTTACGGCAACGACAAAGGCGAGAAATGGGAGAATTTCTTGGTTTTTGAGGAAACGATGCTGATAAATACGGTAGGAAAGCTGATAGGAATAAAAGCTGATAAGGTAACCATTATGCTGATTAACGCTGTACGGTACACTGCCATACAATGTGTGGAACGTATTATGGAGCATTTTCCAAGCTCATCTGCATACAAAGTAAAATCAGAAAATTTACTTACCTACGAGCAGTTTAAAAAGGTGTTTGAGCGGGAAAAACCACAGTTTAGTATGCTGTTTGATACAGGCGCAGGATATTTTGCTTATTGTACCATTGCGCCGCATTTAAAAGAAAGCGGAGTTCTTGCATCATCCATCAAGGCAGAAAATGCCATGTCGGAAATTGAAAAATATTTAAAGAAAAATGAAGCTGCGCAAAAGGAAATGAGCAAGAAAAAGAAAATTCTTGTGGTTGATGATTCCAATGTGATATTAAAGGCGATGGAGGAGCTGCTGGGACAGGAATATGAAATGACCTTTGCCACGTCAGGCTTGTCGGCAATCAGCAGTCTTACGCTTGAACGTCCTGATTTGATTTTGCTTGATTATGAAATGCCTGTATGCAACGGCAGGCAGGTATTGGAGATGATTCGCTCCGAGAAGGATTTTGCAGAAATTGCAGTTATCTTTCTCACAGGCAGGGTAGACAAGGAGAGCGTAAAGCAGGTGCTGTCCTTAAAGCCGGCAGGCTACCTTTCCAAAAACCTTAAGCCTGAGGAAATCAAGAAAAATATAGATAAATATTTTGAGCAGGTAAAACAGGTAAGTGCTGCAAAATAAAAACATTCGGCACTGTCACACTTACGGATAATCATAGGCTGTTATATGTGCGTAACCACCTCAATTGTAGTGGTACTAAGAATTGCATGTACGGATAGATATACAGTAACAAAAAACCGTTTGAAGACGTCGGTACTTGAGTTGGTGCCTTGGAATGTCTTATACAGGTAACCAAAACACGCTTTCGCTCGTCTCCGACGTAACGG
>JAMPFU010000009.1 GCA_023664385.1 Clostridium sp.
ATATAGTCCTTGGAGAGGGACTATAAACACTACTACTTTATAATACGAGGAGAATAAAATTTTTGCGGATTGAGTACAGTAAAAAGGCAATAAAATACATAAACATCCTTGACAAACCGACCAAGAAACGATTGCGTGAAGCAATAGAAAAAATACCCTATGGGGATATTAAAAAGTTATAGGGCGTGAAAAACGGGTTTCGTTTAAGGGTTGGCGATTTAAGGGTTTTATTTGCGCTCGAACATGATATAATATATAGATAATATTATCCCGAGAGGACAGGCATATAATAGAATTTAGGAGGCGCTAAAATGAGTAAAGAAATGCTGCATGGACTAATAGATATGATTCCGGAAGATGAAACAGAAACTATATACAGGGTTTTAATAAAATTTGTACCAGAAGTGCCACTGGAACCTGATGAAATAGAGGCAATAGCAGAAGGCAGAAGGGACAGGGAAGAAAACGGAACTATATCCCATGATGCCATAAACTGGGATTAAAACAGGTGCAAAAACTTGACATGGATTTTACCAATTGTTAATATATCATCATGGGTTCTTTTTATCTGTGAGGCAGAAAGTAAGACATATGGGTTATTTACAGTAAGATACAGGAGGCATTTCGGTTATGTATAGTTGTCAGCTTTGTATATTTTTAATAGGTAATTCGTGTACATTATTTGATGTGATGAAAGAAATAAAACCATTAGAGCATTTTACCCACAATTTTGTTGAAAATAAAATACTGGACGAAAAAACAATGTCCGATGCGGATGTAGTTTTTGTAAACCTGCAGCATATGGATTCCTTTGATGGGGTAAGAGCCTTCATAAAAAACAAAAGGGAAGATGTGCAGCTTATTTTATTTGCAGAAAAACATATGATGGACGCCTTCTCAGACAGCCTGTCAGACATCACGGACATTTGGATGCTTCCAATGACAGAGGAGGAGCTTACATTCCGTTTTGCAAGATGGCAGCAGACATACAAAATGAAAACGGATTTTTGGCAGACAAATCAATATTTGGAGGCAACGATGAACAGTGTGCCAAACCTGATTTGGTACAAGGACAAAGAGGGTTTACATAGAAAGGTAAATGACAGCTTTTGCAGGGCTGTAAATAAAACGAAGGAACAGGTGGAGGGCAGGGACCACTATTATATTTGGGATGTTGACCCTAATGACCCTGAAAATGAGGGAAATGACTGTATGGCGTCAGACAGGGAGGTCATGGAAAAGCGGATGGTCTGCGTTTCTGAGGAAACGGTTAAGACAGGCGATGACATAAGGCTTATGACAACCTACAAGGCACCGCTGTACGATTGGGATGGAAGCGTGATGGGAACATCAGGCGTCGGTATTGATATTACACAGGAGCGTGCTTATGAGGAAGAAATCATAAAAAAGAACCATTCACTGGAAAAGATTTTCAATACGTTAGAATGTGGCGTGGTTTATCACACGTTAGATGGTTCCCGCATATTAAATATTAATCAGGCAGCACTTCGCATTCTTGGGTATGAAACACTGGATGAGCTTATTTGCGACGGCTTCCAGATGATTGCAGAAACAGTTTTGGATGAGGACAAAGCGGCACTGCGTGAAAGCATAAGCAGGCTCAAAAAGGTAGGAGACAGTGCCAGTGTTGAATACCGTGTGCTGCATAAGGACGGAATGCTTTTGTATGTTATGGGAAATATTGAGCTGTTAAAGGAAAATGGTGAAATGTTTTACCGGCGTTTTCTGTTGGATGTTACGGAACAAAAGCTTCAGGAAAAGGAAAATGAGAAACGCCAGAACGAGCTTGTAAAGGCGTTGAGCATTGATTTTAAGATTGTGCTTTATTTTGCCCTTGATACGGAGGAGGGCGTCATTTTAAGAGCAGATGAGGAAAGCAAGAATACATTTGAAAGTGCATTTACAGGGGATATTTCGTTAGAGAAAAGCATGGGAAGCTATATTGCAAATTTTGTCCATGAGGATGACAGAGACATGCTCTTTTCTGCCTGTTCAAAGGAAAATATCAAAAAAGAGCTTCAGAGAAGGGAAAGCTTTAGCATCAATTACCGTGCCCTTATTAACGGTGAAATAAAGTACCATGAAATAAAGGTGGTTCATGCAGGACAAGGAGAGGACGACTACAGTATTGTATTAGGCATCCATAATGTGGATGAGAAAATCCGCGATGAAATGGAGCAGAAAATGCTTCTGGAAAATGCCCTTGCGCAGGCAAATATGGCGAACAAGGCAAAAAGTGCGTTTCTTTCTAATATGTCACATGACATCAGAACGCCGATGAATGCAATTGTGGGCTTTACCTCCCTCGCACTGAATCATATTGGTGATATGGAAAAGGTGCGGGAATATTTGGGTAAAATCACCTCGTCAGGTAATCATTTGCTGGAGCTTATCAATAATGTGCTGGACATGAGCCGTATTGAAAGCGGTAAGATGCAGGTTGAGGAGGTGTCCTGCAACATCATCGACATTGCACAGGAGATTAGTGATATTGTTCAGCCGAACATAAGCGAAAAACAGCTTACATTTATTATTGATACTGCTTCTGTGTCAAACAGTGAGGTATATTGCGATAAGCTGAGACTAAATCAGGTATTGTTAAATTTAATCAGCAATGCCATCAAGTATACAAATCAGGGCGGTACGGTGAAGCTGCTGATTGAACAAAAGGCAGGCACGGGTTCTGACTATGCCAATTATCAATTTTGTGTGGAGGATACGGGAATCGGTATGAGCAAGGAGTATCTGAAGCGTATATTTGAGCCGTTTGAGCGTGAAAAAAATACGACCATTAGTGGAATCCAAGGTACAGGACTGGGCATGGCAATCACCAAAAATATTGTGGACATGATGAATGGCTCCATTGTTGTGGAGAGCGAGCAGGGAGTTGGAACAAGGGCTGTATTGTCATTTACATTTCGTCTGAATGATGTGGAAGAAAAAGAGGGGCAGTCATCAGCCTCACAAAATTATATTAATTCCGACATAATGGGTGCAGGTAAGGACTTAAATATGGAGCATGCCATGGAACGGTTCAGGGGAACAAGGATTTTGCTGGTTGAGGACAATGAGCTGAACCAGGAAATTGCAGAGGAAATTTTAAAAAATGCAGGCTTTGAGATTGATATTGCAAATAACGGTCAGGTTGCAGTTGACATGCTGTGTGCGTCCGAGCCGGGATATTATAAGCTGATATTGATGGATATACAAATGCCCATAAAGGATGGCTACGAAGCAACAAGGGACATTCGGGCACTGGAAAATGAGACGCTGTCAGCTATACCAATTTTGGCGATGACGGCAAATGCCTTTGAGGAAGATAAGGAAAATGCGTTAAAATGCGGTATGAACGGTCATATTGCAAAACCGATTGACGTGAAAAAGTTATTTATGGCATTGGCTAAAATTCTTAGTTAATGGATTGACGATATAATTTTGTTTGACTGCTAAAGGAGGACGATATGGGAATGAATAAGCTTAAAAAAAGAAAAACAAAAAAGAGTATCCATACAAAAATAATTTGTGTATTGTTTGCTATTTGTATGGTGGTGTGCTCCTATTCTTCTTTAACAGAAAATCACATTTCCGGTTGGTACATTCCTGTGGAACCTGCTAAGGCCCGGGCAGCAGAACCTGTAATGCCAGAGGATGCTAAGGAAGATGAAACAGACACGGAAGGTAAAATCGTGCGTGTCGGTTATTACCATGATAATGCCGGGCAGGCTGGCGGTGACAACGAGAGAAAGCAGGGCTATGCATATGAATACTATCAGGAAATCGCAAAATATACGGGCTGGATTTATGAGTATGAATATGGAACTTGGGATGAGATATACCAGAAGCTTCTAAACGGTGAAGTTGACATTATGGCAATGGTTACAAAGGATGCAGGCAGGGAAAATTCCATGCTGTTTTCTGAGTACGCAATGGGTGGAGAGACATATTATATATATGTTCCCGATGACAGTCCCATAGACACGGAGGATGGACCTTCTGCATTGAATGGAAAACGCATTGGCGTAAAGAGCAATACATATATGGCAAGGCTTGTCGAAAGCTTTGCCAACGAAAACGATATTACATGTGAAGCTATCCCGTATGACGAATTGGAGGAACGAAAGCAGGCAATTGAAAACGGTGAGCTGGACTGTATTGTCACTGTGGAAAATGACAGAATGGAGGGCTATAGAAAGCTGTTTAATATCGGCACATATGATTACTATTTTGCTGTGAATAAAAACCGTAAGGACATCCTACAGGATCTGAACGTGGCACAGAGGGAAATATCGTCTGATTTTCCATTTTATGTTTCAAGGCTTGAGGATAAATACTATAACAGAAGTACGGTACAAAGAGACTTGAATGCCAAAGAAAAGGCGTGGCTTACGGAGCATGATGACATAAGGGTTGGCTATTTGAACGAGTATATGCCGTTTTGCGATCAGGATGAAAAAAGCGGCGAAATGCTGGGAATGCTTCCGGAGCTTTTGGAGGCTCTGTCTGACTATATGGGCGTTACCTTTACAAGTATATGCTATGATGATTATGACACGATGATACAGGCATTAAAGGATGGGGAGCTTGATATGATATTTCCAGCCTTTGGTGATCTGTGGTACTCGGAAACCCAAGGCTATATCCAGACAATTTCAATTGTGAGTACGAATGTGAGCGTTGTGTATCAGGGGGATTACAACGAGGGAATTTATGAACGTGCGGCAGTTTATAACGGAAGTCCGCAGCAGTCGTTTTACCTTTCTGTAAATTATCCTGACACCAAGCAGGAGGTGTACCAAAGCTGGAAGGATTGTCTTGTGGCAATTCAAAAGGGCGATGTGGACTGCATGCTTGTAAACAGTGATGTTATCCGAAGGTACATGAATGCGCATGATGAGTTTGCAGATTTACGTGTGGCAGAAATGGAGGAGGTTATGGATTTCTGCTTTGCCGTAAACAGGGGAAGCAGCACTTTATATGCCATTTTAAATAAAGGCATCAATAGTATAGATGATACATTAATCAGGGACTCGCTTGTTCGAAATTCCTATGTTGAGGGAAAGTATACGGTACAGGATTTTCTGAGCGACCATATCGTGCTTGTTTTGGCACTTGCCATTGGTTTTATTTTGCTGCTCATTTTGTTTTTTGTCCTGTATCAGATACGTGCAAAGCGGGATTGGGAAATGCTTGAAAAATCCTATGACAGGGAAAAACTGGCGCAGGTTGCGCTTAGGGAGGCATATGAGGCGGCAAGCAGTGCCAATCAGGCAAAGTCAAATTTCTTGTCGCGTATGAGCCATGATATCCGTACTCCGATGAATGCAATTATAGGAATGACATCAATTGCGTCAGCTCACATTGACGATAAAAACCGTGTCAGGGACTGCCTTGACAAAATTACCTCGTCAGGCAAGCATCTGCTTACCCTGATTAACGAAGTGCTTGATATGAGCAAGATAGAATCGGGCAAAATGGAGCTTGCAGAGGAGGAGTTCAGCCTGCAGGAACTGATTGATAATATGCTGAACATTATCCAGCCGCAGATTGAGGCAAAAGAACATGAAATGAAGGTGTATATAAAGGATATAGAGCATGATGATGTAATAGGCGACAGCCTGCATATAGAGCAGGTATTTCTCAACATTATGGGTAATGCAATCAAGTATACGCCATCGGGTGGAAAAATCAACCTGTATGTTACGGAAAAGATAACAAACCAAAGCAGTGTGGGATGCTATGAATTTATTTTTGAGGATAATGGCATCGGTATGTCAAAGGACTTTTTGGAGCATGTTTTTGATCCGTTTTCGCGGGAAAATGATTCGAAAGCCAATAATATACAGGGAACGGGACTTGGACTTTCCATCGTGCTAAACATTGTCCGCATGATGGGCGGAGATATAAGGGTTGAAAGCGAGCAGGGGAAAGGGTCAAAGTTTATTGTCACAATTTATCTGCAGCTGCAGGATGACCATACGGTATCCTTTAAAGAGCATGTGAAGGCACCTGTGCTTGTGGTTGATGACAGCAAGGATGCCTGTGAAAGTACCTGTATGATTTTGGATGAGCTTGGCATTGATAGTGAATGGGTGCTTAGCGGTCAGGCAGCAGTCGAAAAGGTAAAAGAGACACATGACGCAGGAAGGGATTATTTTGCCGTCATACTTGACTGGAAAATGCCGGAAATGGATGGTGTTGAGGCAGTGGGTGCAATACGTGAGATTGTAGGTGAGGACACTGCAATTATCATCCAGTCTGCATATGACTGGTCGGAAATTGAGGAAAAGGCAAAGCAGGCAGGCGTCAGTGGTTTTATAAGCAAGCCTGTATTCAAATCAAGGCTGTCCTATTTGTTCCGGAGACTTGTGAATGGAGACGGGGAAGGCAGCAGCTACAAGGAAATTGTGGGTGAGGCAAGATTTGATGGCAAGAGAATTCTGCTTGTTGAGGACAATGAAATCAATGCGGAAATAGCCAAAGAAATATTGGAGAGCATGGGGCTTGAGGTGAAGCATGTCTGGGATGGACAGGAAGCAGTAACGGAGCTTACGGAGACGGAGCCGGGGCACTACGACCTTGTATTTATGGATATTCAAATGCCTGTTATGGATGGCTATGAGGCGTCAAGACAGATAAGAGCCAAGGAGGACAGGGAGGATTTAAAGGACATTCCGATTATCGCACTGACGGCAAATGCATTTGCAGAGGATGTGCGGTTTGCGATGAGGGCAGGCATGAATCATCATATTGCAAAGCCGCTGGATGTCAAGCAGGTGGTTGTAACCTTAAACAAGTGGCTGAATGAGTGATTTAATTGTTATCAGTTGCTAATATAAATAGGTGCAAAAACTTGACAAATAAGAAAGTCAAAGTATATAATGTAACTATCAAGACGGACGGACAGGCGAGGCGTGGTCGCCTCCTCTGGCTTGTGTATAGCTAAAAAATAGCCGTTGACTTTACCAGAGGCAAACGGCTATTTTTTATTTTTCATGTTCAGAATAGCGACAATCAGTAACGCAGTAGTTAAGATAATCATAAATTCTTCATATGTACTCATAAAACCACCTCCCGAATAACTCAGAGGAGGCATAACACGTTCGCCCGCCCGCCTTGATAGGCACATTTTATCTTTTTTTGTTCATGCCCTCGCCATAATTATGTTTAAGACTAAAATTGACTAAAAACAACGTAGTGCTACAATAACGGCATTACAACACAGGTGGCAAATTATTTGATAATATTAGTGATATATAAATAAAGTAATGTCTTGGAAGTGTTGTAAATAAAGGATTTTTTATAATAATATAAAAATAGAAAATTTGAACAAAAAGCTGTTGACGGGAATCGAACCCGTGACCTCATCACTACCAATGATGTGCGCTACCGACTGTGCCACAACAGCAAAATAATTCATGTAATTACAGACTGATAATACTTTATTTGTATTGCTATGTCAAGAAATTATTTTATAATTTCAGACCGTCACACATTCCGCGAAACACTGCTTTAAGCTTTTTACGTCTGTTTTTTTCAAATAAAATAATCGTAGCCGAAAACTTTATTACGAAGAAAAAGGAGGTTATGATTGCGAAAGGCTTTTTCTCTTTTCTTGAAAGATAAAAACGGTTGCGCACAATATAATATTTGCGAAGGGCGGAATGGTTCTGTACCTTTACCGTTTTAAAAAGAAAACGATGAGTTGTAATTTTGCCAAGCTCGTGGGTAAGGCAAATAGAGCCTATTCGGATGATGTTATAGCCGTTCGTTCTCAGACGGTCACAGAAATCAAAATCCACGCCATCAATAAACATTTTTTCATCAAAGCCGCCAAGCTGCTTCCAGGCTGCAAGGGATGTGAAGGAGCCGGAGGTTATACAGCGTTTAATGGCTTCGGTTTTATGAATGTCTCCTTCAATGACGCCTGCATTTTTGTCCACGATTGTAGGGCAGAGTATGCCGATTTTGCTTTTGTCGGTGGAGGCGTATTTTATGTAGCGTTCCATCATATCTGACGGGCAAACGGAGTCCTGATCTAACGTCAGAACCCATGTAACGCTTTGTTCCTCGGCAAGCTTAAAAATTTGGTTAAGCGCCCATGCAATGCCGTTGTTTTTTTGACTGAACCTTATAATAAGCTTGTCAGAGCTATGGAGGCTGTGTGAAATAGCTGCTTCTATGTCTGATTTATTTTTAGATCCATTGTCAACAAGAATCACATAATCAACCTGATTGATTACGGCATTTATGTTTTCCTTTATTCTGTTAATGTCCGGATTATACAGCACAATGCCGGCGGCAGTTAAATCTTTCATTTTTTGCTCCTAACCATAATTTTAATAGCAGTGAAATAAAATGGCAAAAAAGTTTGTTGCATCCACGCTGAAAAGTCCGCATTTTATGCGCCTGTCAAAGCATAGCTTCAGTGTGGAGCGTAAAGAACTTCTATAATTGATAATGTCCATGCACAGACTTTTCGTTTCCTCGGTCATGCAATCATTAATGCTTTCATAAATAAATGTAATCTGCTTTAGCGCTTCGTTTTTTCTTGCCGTAAAAATATCGAGAACGCTTGACACTCTTTTTAAAATGCCTTTTCCGTGACCGGTTACCGTTTCGGGATGACGTCTTAAATGAATATAGCTTTTTCGGGAAAATGCCAGCCTTCCGCCACATGCAAGAAAACTTATGTAAACTAATGCGTCATGGCTGATACACCTTCCGTTTTCCTTGCGCCGGTCTATTTTCTTACAAATTGAAAGGAGAGCGGCGTTAAATATCATGGTACAGCCTGACAGCCTTGGACGTGTTACGGCGCTGCCAAATGTTGCCCGAAGTCCTTTAAATTCATTTTTATATTGAAAATTCAAGTCCTCGTCCGTAACAGTTAAGGCGGAGGCGTAAAGCTTAAGCGTATCAGTGCCGCTAGATTTTAATGCCTGTATTCCGGCGGCAAGCTTATTTTCTTCCCAAAAGTCATCTTGATCAGCAAAGGCATAGTAGTCATAATCATCAGGGGACGACAAAAGCAGTGTCCAAAAGCTATCAGCATATCCGATATTTTTGCCGTAGGATACATTGATATTTTTGTATTTCTTTTCGTATGTGGTAAGAATTTTCGGCGTATTGTCAAGCGAGCCGTCATCACGAATAGCAAGGCATACTTCAACATGTTTTTGAGCCAGTATGCTGTCAAGCTGTTCGCTTATATATTTTTCACCGTTATAGGTTGACATCATAACATAAACCTTAGGCTTCATAACAAATCCTCCCATCTTGAACGTCAGCTCATTCCAAATTTGCTTTTAGCATATGTTCCGATTTCCTTTGTAAAACGAAAATCATATCAGTATAGACATACTGTATGCCACTGATAGATATTCTGATTTCCTTTGTAAATCGAGAACTCATGGGCTGACATATAGTCTCGGCGACTTTGTCACCAGACATACTATATGTCAAGTTTTCATAGAAAACTTGACACAACCATTTTGAATATCAGTATATATTCTGATTTCCTTTGTAAATCAAGAACTTGTAGGTTGGCACAACTATGGCTTACGCTTTTTCTACGGGAGCAAGCTCCTTATAAATAGCCAGCATTTTCTTATGAACAATTGAAATATCAAAAAGCTCCCTGCACCGTTTTGTGTTTTCACTGCCGAGGGAATTTCGTATGTCAGGGTTTGCAAGCAGATAATCAAGCTTATTCGTAAATGCATTTATGTCGTTTACATCAACGAGATAATCAGAGGATAATATTCCCTCGCCTGCACCGAGCAAATCCCGGTTTCCACGTATGTCAGAGGCAATTATGGGAAGCCCCGCCGCCATTGCCTGCATAACACCTACAGGGAGCCCCTCCTGAAAGCTTGTAAACAAAAATATGTCCGCAATATGATAGATATCAAGTATATCCGTTCTGTAGCCGGCAAAAAACACTCTGTCAGTGATATGAAGGTCCACCGCTAGTTTCTTTAATTGCTCTGCAAGCTGACCCTTGCCGCATATAACCAATACGCTGTCCTGATTGGTAATTCCCGCAAATGCACGTATGGTTCCCTCTAAATTTTTGCGAGGGATAAGCTCGGCAACCGTTAAAATAATTTTTTTGTCAGTTGGTATTCCGAGACTTTCGCATTTTGCAGTCTTATCCACCTGCATATTATAAATCACGTCCGTATCAACGCCTATTCCCGGCACATATTTGACGTTGGGATGCTTAAATTTATTACATGCGGCAGCATAATCCTCGTGGTTTAATGTGATTAGGCAATCTGTATAACGGGAAAGATATTTTTCAATATTGTAATATATAATATGATTTTTTGCTGAAGCACCCTTAAAAAAGTGAAAGCCATGAACAAAATAGATGACCTTGGTTTTATTCTTTTTTCGGGCTTTTTTTGCCGCAAGCCTGCCAACAACGCCGCCAAAGGGCGTCTGCGTATGGATGATTTCATACGGGTGCTCTGCAATATGTTTTTTTAACCTTGAAATGGATTTGAACATTTCAGGAATATGGGTAATGCTTCTTGGAATGGAAAGGGGCAGCACCTCTATTCCCTGTTCAAGCAGCTCCGTCTTAAATTCATTGATGCGTTCCTTTGTACTTGAGTTTCCATGTTGAAAGTCAGCGGCAACGGTAATTTCGTAATTTAATGATTTCAGAATGGCAATGTTGTCCCGATTAAAATGGTCAATCATGGATGCGGAATTTGCAACCAGCAAAGCTCTTTTGTTCATATTATCCTCCGAAATAAATATTGAAAATAAAATTTCAACATTTATAGTAACACATGTTAAAAATTATACATTATTTTTCCATATAAAACAATTATTTATTCTATAACGCCGCAGACCTGAAAAAAATTTTCGGCAAGGGCAGTGTTTCTAAAATAAACGCAAATGACTTATTAAACAAAAATAATAGAACAAAGTGCCTTCGGTACTCTTTATGCCGCCACAGCTTTAATGGCACTTTGGGCGAATCCTAGCAGGATTTTTAATCCTGCCTATAGGAAATTCAGAGGAATTTCCTATAAAGTAAAAAAATTGTAAAAAAAGTATGTATTTTGTATAAAAGTAGTGCATAATACGAAATATTGTGTTATAATTTATTTGCGTATGGTATTTATTTGGTTTACATAAATTGACGTAACAGTGGATAAACAAAGTTTCTAAGGAGCATTTTATGGATAAATTTCGTGTGAAGAAAAGAATAAATATTGTGATTATCCTAGTAATATCAATGCTTATTGACCTTGCTCCATGGCAGTATGATATGACTGCAAGGGCTTCTTTTACAGGCAGTATCGAATATGGAAGTTATGTAAACTTTAGAGAAGGACCGGGAACGGGATATGCCATAAAGAAGGATCAAAACGGAGGCAATATTGTTTTGGACGGCGGCACGCCTCTTGAGATACTTGCTACGGAAACAGGCTCAGATTACACGTGGTACAAGGTGAATGTTACATATAACGGTACGGCTTACACAGGATATGTATGTGCAAATTATGTTGTTTTAAACGAGTCGTCGGGAGGCAATACGCCGAGCTCTGATGCAGATTTTGAGGCATATTTAAGCAGTCAGGGCTTTCCTGAAAGCTATAAGAGTATGCTGAGAACGCTGCATGAGAAATATCCGTTATGGCGGTTTGAGGCAATACAGACTGGTATAAAATGGAGTACCCTTGTTGAAAATGAGGTCAACCGCAATGGACAGATAAAAAATCTTGTGTGGACGTCAAATTCTTATCCGCACTATAATTGGCGGTCAACACAGGTAGGCTATAATTGGGCAACCGACAAATGGACTGCTTATGACGGAAGTGTATGGTTTGCCGCTTCGGATGAGCTTGTAAGCTATTATCTTGACCCTAGAACATATCTCTATGAAAATTATATTTTTCTTTTTGAAAGTCTTTCTTATCAGGACGGCGTACAGACAAAGGACGGCGTTGAGGCAATTCTGAAGGGTACATTTATGTATGATACCATACCTCCAAACGAGACACAAAAATATTCTGAGATTATTATGGAGGCTGCTGCAACAAGTGGAGTAAGTCCATATCATATTGCTTCAAGAATAAGGCTGGAAATGGGAACAACCGCAGGCACTGCCGCAAAGGGTAACAGCTCCAAATATCCGGGCATTTATAATTTCTACAATATAGGTGCCACGGACGGCGGCAATGCATTGGAAAAAGGGCTTAAATGGGCGTCCGAATCAGGATCCTATGGAAGACCTTGGAATTCGGTTAAAAAATCAATTGTGGGAGGCGCACAGTTTCTTGGAACTGCTTACATAAATGTGGGACAGAACACGCTGTACACCCAAAAATTTAATGTGACGAATAAGAGCTGTCTGTTCAGCCATCAATACATGACAAATGTTCAGGCACCTTCTACCGAGTGTCTTACAAGCTACAATGCATATAAGAACAATAACCTTTTAAATACAAGTATGGTTTTTAAAATTCCTGTTTATACTGATATGCCGCAAACGGCTGTTGCAAAGCCCGCGGATTCGGGCAACCCGAATAATTGGCTTTCATCACTTACCGTAAGCGGTTATACTCTTACGCCAGCCTTTTCAGTAAATGACACAAGCAGCTATTCGGTAACGGTGCCAAGCAATGTGGCAAATATAACGATATCTGCTACAGCAGTAAATGCAAAGGCATCCATAAGTGGAACAGGAAGCAAGCAGTTAAGCTCTGGATCAAATGAGTTTACGGTTTCCGTGAAGGCGCAGAACGGAAACGTGAGAAATTATACGATTACCGTTAATCGTGGCAATCAAACCGCAGCAGGAAAAGGTGATTTAAACGGAGACGGAAAAATCACAGCCTTAGATATTGTGTTTGTCCAAAGAATCATCGTAGGAATAGATGCGGCGGATGAGGGCAGAAAGGCGATAGCAGACATAAATGGGGACGGAAAGGTAACTGCGCTTGATATTGTTATGATACAGAGGCATATTGTAGGATTACAGTTAATTAATTAGAAGCTTTTACGTGAAGCAAGTTTGAAATGGCTGATATTCAAGGTGAGGAAAATTGTTATGAAAAAAATTGCGAAAAAAATTTTATCCTTTGTTATAATTTTGTTATTATGTATTCATGTGCCTGTATTTGATGTAGAAGCAGCAGATGTAAATGTTTCCATTGCGCTTTCGGCATCTACGATAAATGTGGGTGATACGGTTACTGCAACCATAAGCGTAAGCGGGTCAAATATATCCGCATACACAATATATGTGTCCTACTCATCGGGAATTTTAAGCTATAGCTCCGGAAGCGGCATGGTAAGCGGTGGAGGAGGGACTGCAACCATAAGCGGAACGGGAGCAGGCTCCGTAAGCATCACCTTTACTGCAATCAGTAGTGGTACGGCAAGTATATCAACCTATGGAGAAGATGCATGGAGTATTGAGGCAGCGCCGCTTTCTATTTCTCATGCTGGTGTTAATGTTACGGTTGTATCGCCAAGCACGACGGAAGCACCGGTAACAACAGAAGCACCCGGAAACACGACGGAAGCGACCACAGAAAGCACTACAGAGGCTACGACTGAGGAGGAAGATGACGAAAAGTGCTATTTAAAGTCCTTGAGCATTTCCCCGGGAACGCTTGAGCCTGCCTTTTCTTCCCGCACAACCTCGTATTTTGTACAGGTTGAGGAGGATGTTACGGCAATTGATGTAAATGCGATTGCGGAGTATAGCGCAAGCAGGGTAAATGTCAGTGGTGCAAGCAGTATATCCCAGGGCGAAAACTACATTACCATTACCGTTACCTCTGAAAACGGCGCAAAAAAAATTTATTATATACGGGTTATGGCAGGTAAGGAAAAGGGCGACCCTGTTGTTACAATAAATGGGAAAAAACTCGATTTTGTCTTGGATAAGGAGATTGAGGAGATACCAACAGGGTTTCGGGCAGTTGATGAGACATATGAGGAATGGGACATTGTTGCCTTTCTGTCGCCAAATAAAAAGCTGCTGCTTGTGTGTCTTGCAGATGAAGATGAAAAAAGAAGTCTCTATATATATGACAAGGAAAGAAATATATTTACCCTTTACAAGGAGTATTTTGCAGGGGAAAACCGATATGTTATTCTTGCATGGAGAGAGGATATAGCCATTCCTGAGGGCTGCGAGGAGGCGCAGCTTAGAATTGACGGCGAGCTGATACAGGCGTATAAGCTTGACGGTGACTTTTATCTTTTATATGCCATGAATATAGAGGGCGACGAGGGGATATATCTGTATGATTATAAAGAAAAAACGTTTATGAGGTATATGGAGCCTGTCGAAAAACAGGAAACTGCAACCGAGACGGAGGCAACACCTGCCGATGCCACAGCAAGCGATGCTACAGATAAGAAAACGGAGAGTGAGGGCTTTTTCACAAGGCAGATGCTGACTTATTATCTTATAGGCGCTGCCGTGCTTATACTGATTTTCCTTATAACGATACTCTGCCTTTTGACAAAAAACAGAAGGCTTAGGAAAAATGAGGCGTTAGATGATTCACTTGAAAATTTGGAGGTGGAAACTGTGGAGCTTGAAATTCCGAAGATAGAAGCTGTGGTGGAAACGGATCAGGCTTCAGGCATCGGGCAGCAGGAACAGGCAGAGCAGAACGCTGGTAAAAAGACGGAAGCTGAAGAAACAAATTCTGTTGATAAAGCAAATGAAATAGAGGAAAATGCTGACAGCAATAAGAAAAAAGAGCTGTCAGGGGAAAAAGAAGAAATATCTGAAAAAAAAGAAGTAATTTATGAGAAGAAAGTGGAAGCAGATGAGAAAAAAGAGGAAAAAATTGAATTAAAAAAAGAAAATTCTGACAGCAGGAAAAGCGTGGAAGAAAATGCCGAGCATATCATAAATCCTAACAATCAGGCTGAAAACTATGCTGAATATGAAAAACAGTCAGAGGAAATAAGAAACAAAATTAAAGTAAGCTATAATGCAAATATGGACAGTGCATTTGACGTTGATGAGTAAACAAAGATTTGACGTACAGCGAGTTATTTGGTAGTATAGATTTAGTCAAGTAAGAAGTGGAGGCATATATGGAAGGCGAAGTTGTTTCTAGGAATTTTATAGAACAGGAGATAGATAAGGACCTGAAAGAAGGCAAATATACAAATATTGTAACGAGGTTTCCACCCGAGCCCAACGGGTATCTTCACATTGGACATGCAAAGTCCATACTTTTAAATTACGGGCTTGCAAAGCAATACGGAGGAACATTTAATTTTAGGTTTGATGACACAAATCCTACAAAGGAAAAAACGGAGTTTGTACAGTCAATCGTTGATGATGTAAAGTGGCTTGGAGCTGATTTTGGAGATAAGGTTTTTTTCGCATCAGATTACTTTGAACAGATGTATGAGGCTGCCATTAAGCTTATTGAGAAAGGCAAGGCATATGTGTGTGACCTTACTGCTGAGGAAATCAGGGAGTATAGGGGAACGCTTACTGAACCGGGAAAAAACAGTCCTTACAGGGATAGGACGGTAGAAGAAAATTTAAAGCTGTTTCGGGATATGAAAGATGGCAAATATGAGGACGGCGCAAAGGTGCTTCGGGCTAAAATTGATATGGCATCGCCAAACATGAATATGCGTGACCCTGTCATATATAGAATTGCCAGAATGACGCATCACAACACAGGAGATAAGTGGTGTATATATCCAATGTATGATTTCGCCCATCCGATTGAGGATGCAATAGAAGGGGTTTCCCATTCTATATGCACATTAGAGTTTGAAGACCACAGACCGCTTTACGAGTGGGTTGTAAATGAATTGGAATACGAACACCCTCCAAGGCAGATAGAATTTGCAAAGCTGTATCTCAAAAATGTTGTTACGGGAAAAAGATATATCAAGAAGCTTGTTGAGGACAAGATTGTTGATGGCTGGGACGACCCGAGGCTTGTAACGATTGCAGCGCTTAGGAGAAGGGGATTTACGCCTTCTTCACTCAAGCTGTTTATGGAGCTTTCGGGGGTTGCAAAATCCCAAAGCGAATCAGATTATGCAATGCTTGAGTATTGTATCAGGGAGGATTTAAAGCAAAAGGTAAACCGTATGATGGCGGTGCTTGACCCTGTTAAGCTTGTAATAGACAATTACCCTGAGGATAAGGTGGAATATTTTGATATAGACAATAATCAGGATAATCCTGAGGCGGGCATGAGAAAGGTTGCATTTGGCCGTGAGCTTTACATTGACAGGGAGGATTTTATGGAGGTGCCTCCAAAAAAATATTTCAGGCTGTTCCCTGGAAATGAAGTAAGATTAAAGGGAGCATATTTTGTAAGATGTGTGGATTTTGAAAAGGACGCAAATGGCAATATAACAGTTGTTCATTGTACCTATGATCCTGAGACAAGGAGCGGTTCAGGCTTTGAAGGACGCAAGGTTAAGGGAACCATTCATTGGGTAAACGCTGCCAGTGCCGTGGACGCAGAGGTCAGGCTTTATGAGAATATCGTTGATGAGGAAAAGGGGAAGCTTAACGATGACGGAACATTAAATTATAACCCCAACTCGTTACAGACTCTTTCAAGCTGTAAGCTTGAAGCAGCCTTGAAGGATGCGAAGCCGGGAGATTCATTTCAATTTTTAAGACACGGATATTTCTGTGTTGATACAAAGGACACAAAAGCAGATAAGCTTGTGTTTAACAGGATTGTTTCACTGAAAAGCTCATACAAGCCTGCATAATGGCAAGTTAATATTTTTTAGAATTAGGAGGAAAATTTATGGGACTGTTTTCAGGTATGGAAAAATTTGGTCTTGGAAAATATAACGGGGCACATATTATTGAGGAGGAAAAAAATGATGCCGATGAAAAGGGAAAGGTTGTAAAACCGAAGCTTACAGAGGAGGACTGTTTGTTTGATAAGCATTTTACATGTCCTGTTTGTGATTACCCATTTTCCACGAAATTTGTCAGGGCAGGAAAGCTTAAGCTTTCAAGCAAGGATACAGATATGAGGCCGATATATGAGGTTATGGATCCATTAAAATATGATATTATTACATGTGATAAATGTGGTTATTCCTCACTCATAAAATATTTTGGGAAGCTTTCCACAAAGCAGATGCGTGATATACGTGATGAGGTAGGCAACAATTTTTCAGGAATTGATAACAGCATGAGCGTGTATTCCTATGAAGATGCTTTGGTAAGATATAAGCTTGCACTTGTATGTGCCATGGTAAAAAAAGCAAAAAACAGTGAGCTTGGTTACATATGCCTTAAAACATCATGGATATACAGAGGCATGAGAGAGTCGCTTCCTGATGAGGAAAAGGATAAGGCAGAGGCACTTTATAAGGATGAGCTTGAGTGTGTGGAAAATGCATATGAGACATTTAGCAAGGCACTTTCCAACGAGCCACTGCCGATAGCTGGTATGGACGAAAATACTTTAAAATATTTGCTTGCGGAGCTTGCAAGAAAACTGAAAAAATATGAGGATGCTGCACGAATGATAGGAAGTGTAATCACAAACCGTTCCACAGGCGATAGGCTTAAGGATCAGGCACTTACGTTAAAGGATCAGATTAAGGAAGAAATGAAGGCAGAAACGCCTTAATATCAACAATAATTTAGGGGTGGTTTTAATGGGGAAAACCAAAGCTTCCAAAAAGAATATTAAAAAAGTCAACAAAAAAAATAGGACAGAAAAAACGAGAAGCGTATATATTGTTATATCAAAAACATCAACCTTACCTTCAAATGTCATAAAAATGTGGACAAAGGAGCCTTATGCACATACATCGCTTGCCCTTGATATAGAGCTGAATGAGATGTACAGCTTTGCGCGTAAACGTCTGCACAATCCTTTTGACTGTGGATTTATATCCGAGGATATTACAACAGGCGTTTTTGGAAGGGATGTTGATACGGTATGCAGGGTATGCAGGCTGCCTATCACAACGATGCAGTATAAAAAGCTGATTAAAAACCTCGATAAATTCAAGGCGAATAAGGCGGCATATAAATATAATTACCTTGGTATTTTTGGCATTATGTTCAATAAAGCGGTTGAGCGCAAATACAATTATTTCTGTTCCCAGTTTGTGTTTTATATCCTGCAAAAATCAGGTGTAAAAATGTTTAATAAAAAACCCGGGCTTGTAAGACCTGAGGATTTCAGAACGTGGAATGAGCTTGAAGTGATATATGAGGGAAAGCTTAACAAATACAGGGAATTTTTAATGCTGAAAAGACTGAAGGAAAAAGAGACAAAGAACGCAGAGACTGTCGCCCGCGAGCAGATAGCGGTAACGGCAGTAGTATAAAAAGTATACTCAAAAGCAAGGATAACAAACATAAGCATAAAAATAACGATAGCCAAATAAAAATGAGCTGTCGTTATTTTTATGCTTACAACAAATAGAAACAGGGGCTGAAAGAGAATGTTTTTTAGGTAATATAGAAAAAAACTTCAATCGGAAAAAAATGCTTGAATTTATAATACGCATGTAGTAGTATAGCTACAAGGCATTGTATTCTAATTTAATTTGTGGCTTAGCCATTCTTGACTAATCTGTAATCAAATAAAACTTCGATGCTTTATTTCACAAAAAAATAGGCAGCGAGGTTGCTGTTTGAAACAAAGAAATATGAGGGTAATGTAATTTACGCATATTTGGTTCATTTCTTCTTCTCTGCCTGTAATTACAAGGAGGAGAATTTATGAACAATGAGAATGAAAAATGGAACCGTCAATCAAACATTAAAAGCTTTGAGGAATTGGAATTTAAGGATGATTTTATATTTGGGGTTATAATGAGAAATCCGAAATACTGTAAACCATTTTTGGAGACAATACTGGGAATAAAAATATCAGATATAAAATATCCGAAAACACAGGAAACAATAGATATTACAGCAAACGCCAAAAGTGTGAGACTTGATGTCTATGTTGAGGATGAAGAAAGAATAGTTTATAACATTGAAATGCAGGTGAGTGTCAATAAAAATTTGCCTAAACGCTCCAGATATTATCAGGGAATGATAGACCTCAATATTTTGGAAAAGGGTGAGGAATACAAAAATTTGAAACGAAGCTATATCATATTTATCTGTACCTTTGATTTGTTTGGGAAGGGAAGACATATCTACACCTTTGAAAACAGATGTATACAGGATTATGGAATTGCTTTTGGAGATGAAACAACAAAAATAATATTAAATACAAAGGGAACAATAGATGATGTGAGTCCGGAAATGAAACGGCTGTTGGATTATATTGATGGGCAGGAAGCCTCGGATGAATTCACAAGGAAATTGGACAAAGCAGTAAGAGCTGTAAGGAATAACGAGAAATGGAGGTTGGATTATATGACTTTGGAGATGCGTTATAGGGAGTTGTATGATGAGGCATTAGAACAGACTGCAATAAGAATGCTTAAGGCGGGTAAATTATCTGTGGAGGAAATTTCTCTATATTCAGGGCTGACGGTTGAACAGGTGTTAAAGCTGAAAAATGAGATAAAGAAATAATAATGTCGCCGTATGGTGTTCTTGTAGGAGAGTAAAAAATTTAAAATTATGTGGGAACTGAAAAATATATAATACGCTTGTAGAAAATGTGGCTGCTGTATGTGTGTAAGATTTGCATATACAGCAACCACGTTTTCCATAAGTGTGTCATATAATGTGGTAGCCACTATTCTAGGATTGCCGAGTTCGTTTTTGTGATGCAGCGTGGAATGGAGTCCTTTGCATTTTTCCATGGCTCGTCCTTGTACCTGTAGTCAAATTTATCAATAAACCAGCCTATATCACCGTTTACACGCTCCATATTCTCAAAGAAAACTGTGTTTAAGGCGCTTATAAAATCTGTCAGGGCATCCTTGGAAAGCTTTGTCGGTGCATAATCATATAAAATACCGTAATGCTTGACGCAAAAGCCCTTTGACGCTTTCAATTTGTCCTTGAAAGCGCTGTCTTTTTTCCATAAATGAAAAATGGTATCTATGTATCTGTCGAAGGTTCCATTTATTCTGTCGCAAATAAAACAGCTTTCATCAAGCTTTTTAATGTACTCGCCCACAGAGGAGGCAGAGGCTTTTTTAAAAAATCCTGTGGATGTTGGGGTCGTTCCCTCGCTGAGTGCCTTCAAATCATTAATGGTTTTATCCGTGTGGGTTTTCAGCATAAGGGCAAGTCCAAGCTTGTTTTTATCGGCATTCAGGATTTTGATATGGTGTGTGCAAAATCCCAGCTTGTCCGTCATGGCACGGTTATCGTCCTCCATGTAGCTCGGTCCCATTGTGTATTCAATTGCGTTTTGTTCAAGCTGTTTTCGCATGGCACATATAGGACATTCACAGTCCGAATCAAATGCATCGTTTACGGGTATTGTATAAAGCTGTTCTGCCATAGGTATTCTCCTTTGTTAATTGTATTTATGATTTTGTCTACATACAGTGCCGTAATTATTTTTATAATAATATTATAATGCAGATTGTGTCAAGGCTTCCCTGAAAACTGATATGCAGTATGGGGCAGCCGATACACGAAACCGGTCTATTTGCCAAAATCAAATCAAATTAAGCATGGGCATCTCTTTGAAAGTTCGACAATTTGTGGTAAAATTCCTCTATGTGTTTTTGTGGGAAATAAGTAATATTTTGAGAGGCTGATGAATATGAATATATATTGCAGAGAGAATGACCTGATACTTGAGGAGGTTTCAGATTTTGACATAGAGGACACGCTGGAATGTGGGCAGTGTTTTCATTTTACAAGGCTTGCCGAAAAGGAGTACGAGCTTGTGGCATTTGGAAAATACCTGCATATAAAACAGTGCAGGGAGGAAAATGCAAAGGGAGACAGCTTTATTTTATATGATACGTCCGTGGAGGATTTTAATAGGATATGGAAAAGTTATTTTGACCTTGATACGGATTATGGAATGATAAAAAAGAGCATAATTAAGGCGGATGAACGGCTGGCTGATGTTATTTTAAAGCATGCGGGAATACGGATTTTAAGGCAGGATTTTTTTGAAATGCTCATCTCATTTATCATATCCCAAAATAAAAAGATTTGCCATATTAAGCAGATTGTCCATCTCCTGTCCGAGAAATATGGTCAGCAAATTGTCACAAAGGACGGAAGAATGGTATATGCGTTTCCGTCTGTTGAGGCGCTTTTTCATGTCAGTGAGGAGGAGCTTCGCAGGTGTAAGGTTGGATTTCGTGCGCCGTACATAAGACAAGCCGTATGCAGTGTGCATAATGGAGAAATAGATGGTGATATGCTAAAAAATATGTCGTTTTATGAGGCGAGGAAAAGCCTTATGTCAATAAAGGGAGTGGGAGAGAAGGTTGCAAACTGCGTTCTGCTTTTCGGACTGTCCTTTACCTCGGCTTTTCCTGTGGATGTGTGGATGAAAAGAATTATGGAGGAGCTGTATTTCCATGAAGATACAAAAAATGATGTAATAGAAAAGTATGCAGTGGGGCTTTTCGGGAACTATGCAGGATATGCACAGCAGTATTTATTTATATATGGGCGTGACATGGGAGTAGGAAAATAGAAATGCGATTAAAATACAGTGATTTTGTGTATAATTTGTTAAATTTAAAAATTAGGGGTTGATTTTTTCCATAAATTGTTTAAAATAATACTTATGTTAGCACTCGCAAGAAGTGAGTGCTAAAAATAGAATATAATTTTTAGGAGGAATATAAAATGAAGTTATTACCACTTGGAGACAGAGTTGTTTTAAAGCAGTCGGTAGCTGAGGAGACTACAAAGTCAGGAATCGTACTTCCGTCACAGGCTAAGGAGAAGCCGCAGTATGCAGAGGTTGTTGAAGTAGGTCCGGGAGCGGTAGTCGATGGTGAGAAAATACCGATGGAGGTTAAGGCAGGCGATAAGGTTATCTATTCAAGATATGCAGGAACAGAGGTTAAGCTTGGCGATGATGAGTATATTATCGTGAAGCAGTCAGACATTCTCGCAGTTGTTGAATAAAAACAGCACGTATGCTGTTACGAAACATATATACAATATTTTTTATAGGAGGCATAAAATAAAATGGCAAAGGAAATTAAGTTTGGAGCAGAGGCTAGAAAGTCTCTTGAGGAAGGCGTAAATAAATTAGCAGATACAGTGAGCGTTACACTTGGACCGAAGGGCAGAAATGTAGTGCTTGCAAAATCATTTGGAACACCGCTTATTACAAATGACGGTGTGACGATTGCAAAGGAGATTACATTTGAGGATGCATTTGAGGATATGGGTGCACAGATTGTAAAGGAGGTTGCAACAAAGACGAATGATGTTGCAGGTGACGGTACTACCACGGCAACGGTTCTTGCACAGTCCATGATTAACGAGGGTATGAAAAACCTTGCGGCAGGCGCAAACCCAATCGTTTTAAGAAAGGGTATGAAGAAGGCATGCGATGCTGCTGTTGATGCTATTTCAGAGATGAGCCAGAGCATAAACGGCAAGGAGCAGATTGCAAGGGTTGCATCTATTTCAGCAGGCGATGACAGTGTTGGCGAGCTTGTTGCAGACGCTATGGAAAAGGTATCAAAGGACGGCGTTATCACTGTTGAGGAATCAAAGACAATGAAAACTGAGCTTGACCTTGTGGAAGGCATGCAGTTTGACAGAGGATATGTTTCCGCTTACATGGCAACCGATATGGAGAAAATGGTTGCAGAGCTTGATGACCCATATGTGCTGATTACAGATAAGAAAATTTCAAATATTCAGGATATTCTTCCACTTCTTGAGCAGATTGTTCAGGGTGGACAGAAGCTTCTCATTATCGCTGAGGATATTGAGGGCGAGGCGCTTACAACCCTTATCGTAAACAAGCTTCGTGGAACCTTCTCAGTAGTCGGCGTTAAGGCGCCTGGCTATGGCGACAGAAGAAAGGATATGCTCAAGGATATTGCCATTCTTACAGGCGGTGAGGTTATTTCTGAGGAGCTTGGATATGACCTTAAGGAAACGACAATGGAGATGCTCGGACGTGCAAAGAGCGTAAAGGTTGCAAAGGAGAATACCGTAATCGTAGGCGGTTGCGGCAAGAAGGAGGATATCGATGCAAGAGTGAATCTCATTAAGAACCAGCTTACTGAGACTACCTCTGAGTTTGATAAGGAGAAGCTTCAGGAGAGACTTGCTAAGCTTGCAGGCGGTGTAGCAGTTATAAGAGTTGGCGCTGCAACAGAGACAGAGATGAAGGAGGCTAAGCTTCGTCTTGAGGATGCCCTCAATGCTACAAGGGCAGCCGTTGAGGAAGGAATCATTGCAGGCGGCGGTTCTGCATACATTCATGCAATCGGTAAGCTGAAAGCCCTTGCAGATACACTTGAGGGTGATGAGAAGACAGGCGCAATGATTGTCTGCAAGGCAATGGAGTCACCTCTCATGCACATTGCTGAAAATGCAGGACTTGAGGGTGCAGTTATCGTAAATAAGGTGAAAGAGGCTGAGGCAGGCGTCGGCTTTGATGCATATAAGGAAGAATATGTCAATATGATTGAGGCAGGCATCATCGACCCTGTCAAGGTTACAAGAACAGCACTTCAGAACGCTACGTCAGTAGCTTCAACGCTTCTTACCACTGAGTCAGTTGTAGCTGATATAAAGGAGGATGTTCCACCAATGCCGGCAGGCGGAATGGGTGGAATGGGAGGCATGGGATATTAAAATTCCATCCCGATGCTTTTAGGAATATAAAAACAAAAACGTTTGAGGACATAATGGTACGAAATTTAAGTACCGACATCCTCAAACGTTTTTAGTTATGAGGGAAAGCTGTAGCAAATCTAATGTTGTGCTGATTTTGGGTATCTTTTGAAAGCTGTGGATAACATCATGACAAAAAAAAATCAGGGGATTGTGGATAAAATTACGAAAACCCAAGATATATTTTACTTGTAAGGATAATACCAATATGGTAAAATATGGTCGAGAATTCAAGAAAGTTATACGGATGAAACTCCTCTGCAATACGCCAATATTGCAGAGGATAATATGGTAGCCTAAGTACCACATCAGCACGCTTTAAGCCTGCGAGACATCACGTTTTATATTATACTTGTGGAACGAAAGTTTGACAAGTGATATTGTGATGTTATTAGGCTTGGACGGGCAAATTCCTTATATATATTATAAGCTGAATGAAGGTGTGGACGCATGCCTTTCATTCAGCTTTCTTGATTCTCATGACATCCTTGTGGAGGCATCGGTAACCTAGCAGTTGCCGAAGTCTCTGCTTGGAATTATGAGAATTAGGAGGACAGATACGATGAAAAGAAGAATGCTTAGTGCACTGCTTTCCGTGGTGCTTGTCATTGCGACAATTTGTGCCAGCAATCTGCCGAGTGCGGCAGTTGAGCCAAACGACGAGATGGCACAGGAAGAAACGCAGTATGCACTGGAAACTTCGGAAGCCGTAACGGAGGAAGTGACAGAAGAAGCAACGGAAACGACAACGGAGAAAGTGACAGAAGAAGGAACGCAAGTGACGACAGAGGAAGTGGCAGAAGAAGGAACGCAGGTAACAACAGAGGAAGTGGCAGAAGAAGGAACAGATGCAACAACGGAATTAACGACTGATGAGAATACCTCGGAAAATACTACGCAAGCGGAAGTGGCTACTGCTGACGATATCGTGGCTGTATCAGAAGCTTCGGAAACGGCAGATACTGTATCAGATGCAGTAATAGTAACAGCATCTGAGACGGTAACTGAGGTTGCCATTGATGAAACAAATTTTCCTGACAGTAACTTCCGCAGTTATGTGAAGCAATTTGATACTGATGGAAACGAAAGCTTTTCAAGTGAGGAGCTTTTAGCTGTAAAGGATATGGTGGTTAGTGGAGAAAAAATTGAAAACTTGAAGGGTGTAGAGTATTTCACAGCCCTTAGTAGCTTAGACTGCCAAGCAAATCAATTGACAAGTCTTGACGTAAGCAACTGTACAGCCTTGTGCGACTTGAACTGCAATAACAATCAGTTGACAAGTCTTGATGTAAGCAGATGTACAGCTCTTGAAGGGTTACAGTGCATGGGAAATCAGTTGACAAGGCTCGATGTAAGCAACTGCACAGCTCTACGCAGCTTGTATTGCAATAACAATCAATTGACAAGTCTTGATGTAAGCAGATGTATAGCTCTTACCCGCTTGGACTGCAGTGAAAATCAATTGACAAGTCTTGATGTAAGCAACTGCACAGCCCTTGGAGAATTGCTCTGCGAAAACAATCGGTTGACAAGTCTTGATGTAAGCAACTGCACAGCCCTTATCCGCTTATGCTGCGAAAACAATCAGTTGGCAAGTCTTGATGTAAGCAACTGCACAGCTCTTGCTATCTTAACTTGCCATAACAATCAGTTGACAAATTTGAATGTAAGCAACAACACATCCCTTTGGGAGTTGGATTGCTGCCATAATCAACTGACAAGCCTTGATGTAAGTAGCTGTGCAGACCTTAGAGCCTTATGTTGCGTCTATAATGAACTGACAAGCCTTGATGTAAGCAACAATACAGCCCTTCAAGCATTATACGATTCAAATAATCCGTTTAATAGTTCTGACGTAGTAATCGAGATTGCACCTGAGATGAAGCTTGACGATGAAGCCTATGATGTGCTTATCAACTCAGCATTTACAGAAGCAGAGATAAAAAGTGGCAAGCACTTAAAGGTAGACCTTATCGTTGCTGCACTATCAGAAGCAAGTGTTGGACAAAGCGACTTTGAAGCAATAAAGACAGCCGCAAAGAAACGGAAAATTGCCGTAATTCTTGATATGAACATCGTAAAATTCATTGATGGAATTGTGTCAGGCAACGTGAATAAGCTTGATAAAGAGATAACAATAACAATTGACGTGCCAAAGGAATTTCAGGCTGCCAACAGGAAATTCTCTATTATAAGATTGCATGACGGCATAGCAGAGGAATTGCCTGACTTGGACGACAATCCAAATACGGTAACATTTACCACAGGTAAGTTTTCATTCTACACGCTTATATACGAGGATGCAGGGGAGGGAACAGCCCTTGAACCGCCTAAGAATGATACGCCTAGTACAGTTGAACCAGCTAAAAACAATGCAGACGATGCAAATATAACGCCTGCTGACAACACAAAACAGACAGCATCACCAAATACGGGAGATACGGCACTGATAACAGTTGTGTTTATCTTGATGCTTGTATCAGCTGTTTTGGTAGTCATCTGTACTAGAAAGATAAAGAGACATAACAGTAAACTATAATATGCAAAAAGAAAGGCACTACGCAAAGGAACAATTATCCACAAGGGTGGGTTGACCTCGCATTTAGGATAGAAATACCACCCAGCCAATGAATGAACTGACCTCCAAAAGCTAGACCAAAAATCTAACGAGTGGAGGTCAGTTTTTTATGCTTTAAGACAGTAATGACAAATCGGATAAATGAATTTGCGTTTGTTCAGTGTATGCTTTCTTAAAAAGGGTAATTTAAAATAATAATCGCATATTGTAAAAAACGCCTTGCACTATATATGCTTTTGTGCTATTATTTTTCTAAAGCATAAGTCTTTCAATTCTGTTTTGGGGTAAATCTCATTCAAAAAATCAGAAAAATTCGGAACTTCGATGCTTTGAGTTCATTACATTACAATTTAAGCAGAGAGGTTGTCCGTATTTGAGAAGGACGCTGTATGCAGATGTTTTACTGGAGATTTTATTGCAGTACAAGAGGGATTTTGCCACAAGCAGAATTACGGTATAGATAAAATTTTAGTACAAACGAAATTGAGCATGTGCAAATTCCAATACAAACGGAATTTTATTACAAGCAAAATTCCAGCAAGACAGATTTGGAAAACCTCCTGCGGCACTTAGTTAAAGGAGGAAACTATATGCAAAATAATGAGAAATCAGAACATGGCACAAAACAAGGACAAAAACATAATACAAAACAAAGATTGAAACATGACGTGAAGAAGCTGCCTACACAGGAACAAGACATGAAGCAGAAGCTGCTTACATGGGAGCAGTGGCAGGAGCTTACGGGCATACAGACGGTGATGCGGGAATATAAAGATACAGTATTTCGTATGCTGCACAGGGACAAGAGAAAGCTGCTTGCACTTTACAACGGCATAAACGGAACAAACTACAATAACCCTGACGACTTGGAAGTTGTCACGCTTGAAAATGCCATTTACATGAGCTGTAAAAATGACGTTGCCTGCGTCATAGACTTTACCCTTGATATGTACGAGCAGCAGTCAACGGTAAACCCAAACATGCCATTTCGGTATTTGAGGTATGTTTCAAGGGTATTTGAAAAGCTTACGATATATGATAATATTTATTCAAGGAAATTAATTAAGCTTCCTACACCTAAGTTTATCGTATTTTACAATGGAAGTGAACCACAGCCTGAATATAAGGAATACAGGCTGTCGGATGCATATATAACAAAGACGGCAAAGGTAAGCCTTGAGCTTATTGTGACGCAGCTGAATATTAATGAGGGTTACAATAGTGAGTTGATGGAGAAATGCCCTGACCTTTGGGAGTACATGCAGTATGTTTCAAAAATACGTGAGTATAATAAAGATATGCCCTTTGAGGAAGCTGTGCCAAAGGCTGTTGATGAATGTATCAATGAGGGAATATTAGAGGAATTTCTTTTGTTAAACAAGGCGGAGGTAGTGAGTATGAGTATATTTGAATACAATGCGGAATTGCATATGAAGATGGAGCGTGAGGAAGCATTTGAGGACGGACGTGCAGAGGGAATAGAACAAGGAATGGAGCAAGGAATAGAACAGGGCATAGAGCAGGGAGAAATGAAAAAACTGATAACACAAATTTGCCGAAAAAAACGAAAATCAAAAACGCCTGAGGTCATAGCCGAGGAGCTGGAGGAGAATTTGGAACAGGTAAAACGGATATATGACATAGCTGATGGGTTTGCACCTGAATATGATGTAGAAAAGATATATGAGGAGCTTATGACAAAATAATATAATAAAATATTCTAAAAAGTGGCATTTATTCTTGACTTTATTAGGAAATTTCTCCGGGTTTCCTATAGACACAAAGGTTAAATGCCATTTTTACGTTATAGGAAAAGCCATTTTCTGTTTTAATTGATTTATTATGGAAAATGGCATAAAATGTAAGCATGTGTTTATTTGCTATTATAGACTTGCAGCGTTCGAAAAAGGAGTTTTGTTATGGCAGAGGAGATAAAATATAAAAAAATAAATGAAGATTTGCAAAATCAGATTAAAAGCGACAGGGAAAGCCGTAAGATAAATCCTTATGCCTTTCAGGATGAAAATGCGATACGAAGAAATCAGGATAGGGATAAGGCTAATTTGTGGCGTCCTGTTTTTGTGAGGGACGTTGAAAAAATCATGCACTTGCCATATTACAACAGATATGCTGACAAAACGCAGGTGTTTTCCTTCAAAAATAATGATGATATTACGAGAAGGGCGCAGCATGTCCAGATTGTTTCAAGAATTGCAAGAAATATCGGCGCAGTGCTGGGTTTGAATTTGGATTTAATTGAAGCTGCCGCTTTGGGGCATGATATTGGACATACGCCTTTTGGACATGCAGGCGAACGGTTTTTGAATGAACTGTATCATAATGAGACAGGCAGATATTTTAACCATAATGTCCATAGTGCAAGGGTTTTAGATACCATATTTGCAAGGAATTTTACGATGCAGACCTTGGACGGGGTTTTATGCCATAACGGTGAGTTTGAGCAGCAGGAATACAGACCAAGGTATGACAAAACCTTTGAGGATTATGATAAGGAAATGGAAGCATGTTATACGGAAGGCAAGCCTGCAATTGACAGGCTCATTCCAGCAACACTTGAGGGCTGCGTTGTAAGGATATGTGATATGATTGCTTACTTGGGAAAGGACAGGCAGGATGCCGAGCTGGCAGGAATGATTGAGAAGGAGTATCCGTTTACAACGAAAGCAATCGGCAAAGAAAATGCTATGATGATAAATAATCTTACAGTTGATATTATTGAAAACAGCTACGGAAAGGATTACATACTGCTAAGTGAGGATGCCTTTCATGATTTAAGCAAGGCAAAGGAGGAAAATAATAAGGTCATATATAAGAACAGTAAAATGAATGAACAATATAACGATATAATTAAGCCGATGTTTGAGGAGTTATATTATAAGCTACTTACGGATTTGGAAAAAAAGGACGAAAACTCCATTATATATAAGCACCACATCTATCCGATAGGCAGACCATTAAAGAAATATGCGGAAATTGATTACTTGGAGGAGGAAAAGAATCAGATTGTGGTTGATTACATCGCAAGCATGACAGATGATTACTTTATTTCACTGCACGAATATCTATTCCCTGACAGTCAATATAAGATTGAATATGAGCCATACTTTTAGAAATTTGTAACGAAACAGATGAACGAAGTGTCTTAAAATAGCATAGTCCGGCCTGCATAAAAAGGCAGCTATGACTTTATAGAATGGTAGGTGAAAAAATGTATATATACAACAAAAAGGTTCTTTATTCGGACATAGACGCAAATTCTAATATGTCAATTGAGGGCATTATGAATGCCATTCAGGATTGTATTAATATTAATTCAGAAGCGATAGGCAAGGGCATAGCCTATATGCATAGCACGAAAAAGGCTTGGTTTGCCATAAGCTGGAATATTGAGGTGAAACGATTTCCCGAGCTGTTTGAGGAGCTTGAGGTTAAGACATGGCCGTATGCATTTACAACGTCAATGGGCTATAGAAATGTGGTGATTACGGATGTAAAGGGCGAGGACATTATTTGTGCCGATTCCTTTTGGAGCATGGTGGACATTGCTACGGGACGACCTGTAAAGATTGAGGAAAGCGATACAGAGGGGTATGAGCTTGAGGAGCAGTACCCGATGACAAGCCTTGGGAGAAAAATTAAGCTTCCCGATTGTTTTTCAGATGCGGAGACTGTAAAGGTCAGAAAAGCATATATAGACTTTAACGGACATATGGGAAATGCAAAGTACATTCAGCTTGCAGATGAGTACATTCCACAGGGAGCTGTTGTGAAGCGGATAAGGGTGGAATATAAAAACCAGTCAAAATATGGAGAAGCTCTTTTGCTTGCCATGGCTGTCGAGCATACGGATGAAGGACAGCGTGTGGTGGTTAAAATATCGGGAAATGAAGCAGGCGATATTAAGGCAGTTGTTGAATATTTATTGTAGATATGGAGAAAACCATGAAAATTATTCATTGTGCCGATTTGCACCTTGATTCAAAATTAAATGCCAACTTGGACGGAGCAAAAAAGCGTGAGAGAAAAGCAGAGCTTTTAGGTACATTTACACGCTTGATTGACTATGCCGTAAAAATAGGGGGAAGCAATTACTGTGGAGCAAGGGAATAGATTATTTGACGCTTGGGCATATTCATTTCTATAAAGCGGAAGTCCTTGATATAAGAGGTGCAGAGTGTTATGTTGGTTGTCATGAGGGAAGGGGCTTTCAATGGAGCTGAGAAAAACGCATAGTTTTAAAATATAAAAGTATCGGAGGTATTTATTTTGAAGTTAGAGGAATTAAAAGCTTACGAGCTGATTGAAAAACAGGAGCTTTCTGAGGTTAAGGGAACAGGCTATGTTTTAAGACATAAGAAAACGAAAGCAAGGGTCTGTGTTGTGTGCAATGAGGACAACAACAAGGTTTTTACGATAGGATTTCGGACGCCGCCTGAGGATGATATGGGAATACCACACATCATGGAGCATTCGGTTTTGTGTGGTTCAAAGAATTTTCCTGTAAAGGATCCCTTTGTTGAGCTTTGCAAGGGCTCACTCAATACATTTTTAAATGCAATGACCTATTCGGACAAGACGGTATATCCCGTGGCAAGTCTGAATAAAAAGGATTTTCATAACCTGATGCATGTTTATCTTGATGCGGTTTTTTATCCGAACATATATGAACATGATGAGATATTGATGCAGGAGGGCTGGCACTACGAGGTAGATGAGGAAACCGATGATTTAAAATATAACGGTGTTGTTTTTAATGAGATGAAGGGTGTATTTTCATCACCTGAGCAGCAGCTTTTCAGGGTGATTGAGAAGTCCCTGCATGGACATACCGCATACAGCTATGAGTCAGGCGGCGACCCTGCATTTATCACGGACCTTGACAGGGAGACATTTCTTGCGTTCCACAAGAGATACTATCATCCGAGCAACAGCTACATTTATCTTTATGGGGATATGGATGCGGCAGCCGAGCTTGATTTTATTGACAGGGAATATCTTGCCTCCTATGATTATTTAGAAATTGACTCTGCCCTTACGGATGAGCCTGACTTTAAGGAGGCAAAGGAGATAAGGGAGGAGTACAGTCTTGCCGATGCGGAGGAGGAGAAGGATAACACATATCTTACCTATAACGTATCTGTGGGAAAGAGTACGGACAAAAAGCTTTGTATGGCATTTTCCGTAATAGAGCATGCACTTTTGGAGGCGCCCGGAGCACCGCTTAAAAAGGCACTGATTGATGCAGGCATCGGGATGGATGTTTTTTCCTCCTATGATGACGGAATAAAGCAGCCGACATTTTCTATTGTTGCAAAAAATGCAAATGAGGAGGACAAGGATAAATTCATTGATATTATTGATAAAACACTTGCGGGTATTGTAAAGGACGGAATTAATAAGCGTTCCTTTCTTGCTGCCATAAACTATTTTGAATTTAAGCACAAGGAGAGCAATTTTGGCAGATACCCAAAGGGACTTATGCTGGGCTTAAATGCTTTTAATACGTGGCTTTATGATGATAGTATGGCACTGACAAATTTTTCACTCAATGAGGTTTTTGACGAGCTAAAGGCTGATGTGGAAAAGGGATATTTTGAAAATCTGATAAGTGCTTACCTTCTTGAGAATAAAAATAAAACCTACGTTGTGCTTGCACCGAAAAAGGGGCTTGGCAGGGAGCTTGAGGAGCGTGAGAGAAAAAAGCTGGATGATTATAAGAAAACCCTTACGGAGTCTGAGCTTTTGGGGATAAAGAAAAACATGGAGGCACTTAAAAAATATCAGAGTGAGCCAAGCAGTCAGGAGGCGCTTAAAACAATACCGATGCTTGAGATTTCGGATATTGACAAAAAGGCAAGGACCATCAATAATCAATTTTCTGAGATTGAGATGGTAAAGGTTGTAAGCCATGACATTTTTACAAACGGAATTAGTTATGTAAACTTAAACTTCGATATTGAGGATATTGATTATGACAAATATCCGTATATTTCACTGTTGGCAGAGATTTTCAAATATGTTGACACGGAGCACTACACATACAATGAGCTTGCCAATGAAATTAATCTCCATACGGGAGGCATCGGCTTTGATGTTACGGTTTCAAACACGAAGGACATTGACAAAATAAATGTTCATTTTATTGTAAATGCAAAAATGCTTGACGATAAGCTGGACAGGGCAATGGAGCTTATCAATGAGATTTTGTTTACCTCGAAGCTTGATGATAAAAAGCGTTTGCAGGAGATTATATGTGAGACGAGGGTAAACCTTAAAAATGAACTGGTGGCTGCAGGACATACGACGGCCGCAGGAAGGGTGCTTTCCTATGTGTCTCCCGTAGGTGTTGTGAAGGAGCTTACGGAGGGCGTTGATTATTATAAATTCTTAGAGTCGCTTGAAAAGGAGTTTGATGCAAGGTATGAGGCGCTTGCGGCAGACTTAAAGTCAGTTTTGGGCGAGGTTTTAAGGAGAGGCGGACTTACAATATCCTACACTGGAGACAAAAATCCAAAGGAGATTATGGGTGCTTCCGTTACGGCACTTTCAAAAAGGCTTTCCACAAGGGCAAGGTTTGACAATCCTAAGGTTATAAAGCCGCAGATTTTAAATGAGGGCTTTAAAACTGCAAGTCAGGTGCAGTATGTGGCAACGGCAGGAAACTACAAGGAGCGTGGACTTCACTTTAGGGGCGATTTGTATGTGCTTCAGTCAATATTCTCATATGAGTATTTGTGGCTTAACGTCAGGGTAAAGGGTGGCGCATACGGCTGTATGTGTGCATTTGCGAGAAGTGGAAATGCATATTTTACCTCCTATCGTGACCCGAATCTTATGGAGACTTACAATATATATAAAAATGCGCCTGAATATGTGAGAACCTTTGACGCAGAGGACCGGGACATGACAAAATATATTATCGGTGCAATCAGCAGGTTAGACTCCCCGCTTTCTCCGTCTGCCGAGGGTGCATTTTCCTTTGCGGCATACCTGATGGGAATTACGGATGAGGATTTGCAGCGGGAGCGTGATGAGGTGCTTGCGGCAAATGTCAGCAGCATAAGAGGGCTTGCACCATATGTTGAGGCTGCTGTAGACGGGGGGCTTATTTGTGCAATCGGAAATGAGGATAAGATTGCTGCCGCCAAGGATAATTTTAAGATTGTGGAGAGTATATAATTGAAGCTGTCACCGCTATGGCGAGACTGGATTTGGAATGTGGTGATGTTTAAGGGAGATAATATGACGGATAATTACAAATCGGGCTTTGCTGCCATTATAGGCAGACCGAATGTGGGCAAATCAACGCTTATGAACCGTTTAATCGGACAAAAAATTGCCATAACAAGCAGCAAGGCGCAGACAACGAGAAACAGAATACAGACCGTATATACAGATGATGAGGCGCAGATTGTTTTCCTTGATACGCCAGGTATCAACAGGGCAAAAAATAAGCTGGGAGAATACATGATGAATGTAGCCTATGGCACGCTTACAGAGGTTGACATCATCATGTGGATTGTAGAGCCTACAACATTTATCGGCGCAGGGGAACGGCAGATTATAGAGACGCTTGGAAAGGTAAAAACGCCTAAAATACTTGTCATTAATAAGACGGACACTGTAGAGGAACAAAAGATAATTGATGCGATTGAGCGTTATAAGGATGTGTGTACCTTTGAGGCTATCGTGCCGGTTTCTGCCCTGCGGGGCAAAAATACGGAGGAGCTTTTAAAGGCACTCAAAGCCCTGCTGCCATACGGACCACAATTTTATGACGAGGACACCATAACAGACCAGCCGGAGCGACAGATTGTTGCCGAGCTTATCAGGGAGCAGGCACTACGACAGCTTGACAAGGAAATTCCACATGGAATAGCAGTCGTCATTGACAGCATGAAGGAACGGAAGCTTAAAAGAAATAACAGGGACAATAATAAAGATAACAACGATAAAAACAATCATAACAGAGATAACAGTAACGATGGCGGTAATGGAGACTATCATGGTGGTAATTCCCAAATTATTATAGATATAGATGCAACCATTATATGTGAGCGTGATTCCCACAAGGGCATTATTATCGGCAAGCAGGGGGCAATGCTTAAAAGCATCGGCACGAAGGCGAGAATCAGCATGGAAAACCTCCTTGACGCCAAGGTAAACCTAAAGCTTTGGGTAAAGGTAAAAAAGGATTGGAGAGACAGTGAAATACTGCTCAAAAATTACGGATATGTACAGGGCAGGGATTAATTGTGGGGCTGTGCAAATCTGTGGAGATAAATCATGAAGGAAGAAATCGTTGTAAATGGAATAGTGTTATATGCAACCCTTGTGGGCGAGTACGATAAACGTCTTGTGGTGCTTACGAAGGAAAAAGGCAAAATAACCATATTTGCCAATGGCGCAAGACGTCCCGGAAGCCAGTTTCGTGCGGCAAGCCAAAGCTTTGTCATGGGGGCGTTTACCGTTACGGCAGGGAGAGATTACTATAATCTGCATAAGGTTGAGGTAAGGGACTATTTTGGCGAGCTGCCGCTGGATATGGAAAAAATGTGCTATGCCTCATATTTTTGTGAGCTGATGTCCTATTATACAAGAGAGGGCGATTCCTGTGTAAATAACTTAAATCTGCTTTACGTTACCTTTAAGGCGTTAATTAAGGGAAGCATGCCGAACGTCCTTATAAAAGCAATATATGAAACAAGGCTTATGGACATAGAGGGGGAGGGCATACACTGTTATTCCTGCGTGAAATGCTCATCAAAGGAAATCACTTACATAGGCAGTAAGCGTGGGGGGCTTTTATGCGGGAAATGCGCAAAGGAGTTGAATGTTACCCAGAGGGTAAGCTCCACGCTTGTTTATACGCTTCAATTTATACAGTCTGCGCCTATCGGGCAGCTTTATGGCTTTTCACTTTCAGATGACGCCATGCAGGAGCTTATCAATATAACCGACCGTTTTTTAAATGAGCATGTAGATAGAAAATTTAAGTCGTTAGAGATATTGGCGTCACTGGACTGACAAGAAGATAATTATATAATTACATTTGAAAAATTTAATTGACTTTACAACTTATAAGTTGTAAAATAGGCATAACAAAAGAGAAAGAAGGTCAATATGGTTCTACATCATTATAAATCTAATTCTGGAAAAGATTTAATTTTGGAGTATGTCAAGTCATTGCCAGATGATGAAAAGACAGACGGATTTTCAGTGTTGCAATGTTTACAAAATGATGAAATGGATAAAATAAAATTCAAACGTTGGGAAAAAAAGGTTTATGAAGTATACTTCTATAAAAATAATAGAATATTTTATGTTGTAGCAGATGGAAAGAATTTGTATCTGTTACATGCTTGTCGAAAACAAAAGAACCAAACAGAAAAGAAAGATAGGAAGATAGTTATAAAAAGAGCTAAGGAAATCGGGGAATTATTAGGCAAGAAATTTATATAATTAAGGAGGTGTTGAACATGCCGTTTGTAAAGGTCGATATTGATAAAGAAATAGAAAAGCATTGTCAAGAGTCTCCATCATTTGCGAAAGCTTGGAATGAGAGCAGAGAGGAATATAAGTTAATTGGAGAAATGATTAGTCTGCGGAAAGCTGAAAAAATTACGCAAAGTCAGTTAGCTGCTATTACTGGCAGTAAGCAACAGGTCATTTCACGGATTGAGAAAAAGGAGAGCAGCCCATCTTTAAAAATTTTTTGTAGTATGCTTGATGCTTTAGGCTATGAGTTACAAATTGTGAAAAAACAGAATATATAATATATAAGTAAATTGTATTATGAGAATAGAGGACACTGACAGAAATGCCGGTGTCTTTTATTTTGACTGCAAAAAATTAAATTAGTAAATTAAATTATCGTATTATGACTTGCAATATTTGGATATTATATGTAAAATAAATGGCATGTTCCAGCAGGACATGTCAGCATCCTGACTGAGTATAGGATTGTATAAGTTTCCTATAAATAAATATGAGAGGTGTGATTAGGATAATGGAAAAGACAATGGACAAAATAACAGCGCTTGCTAAATCAAGAGGATTTATATATCCTGGCTCGGAGATTTACGGAGGTTTAGCAAATACATGGGACTACGGAAATTTAGGCGTTGAATTTAAAAATAATGTAAAAAAAGCATGGTGGAAGAAATTTATACAGGAAAATCCGTACAACGTAGGCGTTGACTGCGCCATATTGATGAACCCGCAGACATGGGTTGCATCGGGACATGTTGGGAGCTTTTCTGACCCGCTGATAGACTGTAAGGAATGTCACGAGAGATTTCGGGCTGACAAAATTATAGAGGATTTTATGCAGGAAAACGGCATTGCATTAGAGGGCAGCGTTGATGCATGGTCCAAGGAGGACATGGTAAATTTTATTGAGGAAAAGAATGTGTGCTGTCCAAGCTGCGGCAAGCATAATTTCACGGATATAAGAGAATTTAACCTGATGTTTAAGACATTTCAGGGGGTTACTGAGGATTCCTCAGCTACATTATATTTAAGACCTGAAACGGCGCAGGGTATTTTTGTAAATTTCAAGAATGTCCAGAGAACATCAAGAAAGAAGATACCATTTGGCATTGGACAGATTGGTAAATCTTTTAGAAATGAAATTACGCCGGGCAACTTTACGTTCCGTACAAGAGAGTTTGAGCAGATGGAGCTTGAATTTTTCTGTGAGCCTGACACTGACCTTGAGTGGTTTCAATATTGGAAGGATTTTTGTATCAACTGGCTCAAGGAGCTTGGCATGAAGGAAGACGAGATGAGATACCGTGACCACGATAAGGAGGAGCTTTCCTTCTACAGCAAGGCGACAACGGATATTGAGTTTTTATTCCCATTTGGCTGGGGTGAGCTTTGGGGAATTGCCGACAGAACCGACTACGACCTTACCCAGCACCAAAATACTTCAAAGGAGCCAATGGATTACTTTGATGATGAGAAGAAGATAAAGTATGTTCCGTATGTAATAGAGCCGTCACTTGGAGCTGACCGTGTAACCCTTGCATTTCTTTGCTCGGCATATGACGAGGAGGAGCTTGAGGGCGGAGATACAAGAACGGTGCTTCATTTCCATCCTGCACTTGCACCTGTGAAGATTGGTGTGCTTCCACTTTCAAAGAAGCTGAATGAGGGTGCAGAGAAAATTTATACGGAGCTTTCAAAGTATTACAACTGTGAATTTGATGACAGAGGAAATATTGGAAAGCGATACAGAAGGCAGGACGAGATTGGAACGCCATTCTGTGTAACCTACGATTTCGACTCAGAGACAGACGGTGCAGTAACCGTAAGGGACAGAGATACCATGGAGCAGGAACGGATAAAGATAGAGGACCTGAAGGCATATTTTGAGAAGAAGCTGTATTATTAAATAAAACATGGAAAAATAATGTTATTTAGAAAAAGGGTTGTCGCATTAAGATAGTGCGGCAGCCTCTTTTTTGTTTATGTAAAATTGTAATTTTTATGCTTGACAACAACTAGGAAACAAAAGAACCAAACAGAAAAGAAAGATAAGAAACAGCTTTTTTTAAAATATGCTTAAGATTAGCTTAAGTAATATTAAGTTATTGTGGTATGGCTTGTAATATTTGGATATTATTTGTAAAATAAGTGCATGTTTTAGCAGGATATGTTAGTATTCTGCCTGAATACTTGGTTGTAAGGTTTTCCTATCAATAGTTCAGAGAAGAAGCTGTATTATTAAGCTGGGAGTACCAAAAGGGGGGAGTACAGGCATATGATAAGAATTAAAGATTTAAAAAAGCAATATGGAACAGGCAGTGCTGCATGTATCGCTTTGAACAAAATAAGCCTGGAGCTGCCTGAAAAAAAGTTTATTGCCATTACAGGAAAAAGCGGCAGTGGAAAAACAACGCTGCTGAATATGATTGGTTTAATTGACAAACCAAATTCCGGCAGTATTGAGGTAAATGGAAAAGATATATTGAAATTTAATAAAAAGGAAATTCGGGAATACAGACGGAAAACGATAGGTATTGTATTTCAGTTTTTCCAGCTTATCCCTGTGATTAACTGTTATGACAATATCGTAATCGCAAATGAATTTTCCCCAAAATATGAGAAGGAATATTTTGATGAGCTGGTTGAGCAGTTGGATATTGGAGACTTATTAAATAAATATCCAGAGCAGTTATCAGGCGGACAGCAGCAAAGAATTGCCATAGCAAGAGCCTTGATTAACCGTCCCCGGATAATTCTTGCTGATGAGCCGACAGGGAATTTGGATTCCGAAAACAGCGAAAATGTTGTCGGTCTGCTAAAAAGTGTAGTTACAAAGTATGACATGAGTCTGATTATGGTAACCCACGACAGTGACATCGTAAAGGAAGCAGATATTAATGTATGTCTTGTTGATGGCAATGTTCAATAATAGAGGGAGTGGGCATATATGATGTTAAAATTACTCATCGGCAATCTTAAGGGCAGCAAACAAAAGACAGTAAGCTCCATTTTGGGCATCTGTATCTCGGTTATGCTTATATTTGTTGCGATTAATACATATGTGTCTTTTCAAAAAATGCGTCTGGAAAATGCATACGATGCCTATGGGGAATACAACCTGATTTTACATGCGGTAGACAGGGAAACGTATGAATGGGTAAAAAGTAACGCTGACTGCTATACCCGTGTGGGAGTTGAAAAAATCATCGATGTGACTGACTCACAAATAGGCATAGTGGAAAGTGACAATAATTCAATTGAAATGAATAGATATAAGCTGATGGATGGAACATTTCCACAGCAGGCAGGGGAAGTGGCAATTTCCCCTACGGCAATGATTGGAGAAGAAGTTATAATCGGTAAATATAATGTGGGTGAAAGCATTGAGTTAAACGGTAACCGATATGTTATTTCGGGAATTTTGTATGATTATGATTTTAATATGGCAGATGTCTATAAGGTGGCATTAACCAAAAGCGAAGCTGAAACGGGAAGCTATAACATATACCTGCACTGTGCAGGCAAAAGAGAGTACCAGCGTGCCTTAGATGAAATCGTGCAGCATTTACAGTTGGATGAAAGAAATATTATACATGGAGATAAGGAATATGGATTCCTTTTAGAATGTACGCTGATTATAAATGAGGAGCTTAATGTTGTGGAGCTGGAAGGAGAGGGCGGTCTTCGTGATACGAATATAGGACGTCTGCTTCTGTTTTTTGTTGTCATTTTGGTATTGACATCCGTAATTTTTGCACTGCACCTGTTTACTTCCCATTTGCATGGCAGGAATAGGCAGCAGGGAAGCCTGCTCAGTCTTGGATTTTCCAACGCATATATTTTCATGCTTTATTTTCTGGAATGTCTGCTGCTGGTTGTGCTCGGCTGTCTGACGGGAATTTTATTTGGGCGTTATCTGACTGCATTTTTGTTTGAATGCATCCAAAACATGCGGATGACTAAGCTGGAAAATTTTGAACCCCAGTTTACGTGGCAGTCATATATTCTTGTAACAGCCGTAAGCCTTACAGGCTTTCTCTGTGGGCTGGTGCCTGTGCTTATCAGGACCATGAATACCGGCATTAATGAAATGATAAAGACCAAAAGAAAAAAATACCGTGATACTGCGGCAAGAGCAAAAAAACGCAGGCATAAGTTTATTACGATGAAATATTTTCATAAGGACAGCTATCCATTTGAAAAATTCTGTATATATATGTCAATGATCATGATTGGAATCAGCGTTATGCTGTTGGTTTATGTAAACAAGTATGTGAATGATACACTTTCCCTCAGGGAGCATTATGAGACGAAATTTTATCTGATATCAGATGATGTAAGTGGAATGGACGGATTTGAAACGCTGATACCCGGATTGTCATATTACGATATGGTTTATGATACGATGGGAGTTTTCCATATTAACAGGAATAACATCAATGAGCAATATGTGGATGGACTTCCGTTGCACGAAAATAATACCATATCATGCGAGGTTGCAGGGGTAAGCCGGCAACAGTACAATATCAAGATAGAATCGGACTCAGGGATGACCTATGAGGAGTTTGTTAATATGGGCGGTGCGATTATTATTGACAACTGGGGAGGAGGAGACGACCATATATTAAAGGCGTTGCCGGAGACCTTAAAGTATGACGGAAGGTATGATTATGACTTGGGAATTACGTATGACCCTGGAGAGGTAAAAATAGTAGGGCGTGGTAAGTTTAAAAACTGGAATGATCAAATGGGTATATCCATCATTGTCCCGGATGAAATGTTCAAGGAAAAATTTGATTATACGAATGTATTGATACAGATAAATGTAAAGGATGGGTATGAAATAGAAGCAGCAGAAATGCTATATCGGAATTCTTTTGGATATGCCTATTCCTTTCATGACAATGTGACGGAATATATAAAGGCTAACGATAACAATACGACAATCCGTGTGTATGCCTATGGGATTTTACTGTTTGTTACGGTTATAAATTTATTTATTATTCTATATGTAAATAACTTGGTATATGTACGCAGGAGAAAAAATTTGTCAATTCTTAAAACTTTGGGACATTCTGATGCAAGCATTATGATGCCTATGATATTGGAGGTAATAATTGAAAGCATTGTTGCCGCCATTTTGTCGGTATTTATCAGTAAGACTGTATCAAAACGACTTATTCCGTTTGAAACGCAAAGCATAATTCTTACAGATGGGACAAAAAGCATTTTGTTTGTGTTGTTGTTTTTGCTTTTGATGCAGACGATAGCAATGGTGGTTATTTTTATGCGGGTCCGAAGGCAGCAGATGATATATGATTTAAGATAAAAAACTACACTCAATGATGATTTGCGTTAAATAAATTACATTGAGTGTAGTTTTTTCTATTTCATTTATCAAATTTATCTCCGCATATTTCTATTGTATTTCCTTCGGGATCATATATATTGAAATAGTAATATGGTTCAGTGATATTAACATACATAATATCTGATACTTCACATATTTTTAATGCTTTAATTCGTTCATAATCATTTTTCAAATCATCGGAATAAAAATTAAGTATAATAATATTATTTACAGATTTTTCTTTTCTTTGTTTAAAAATTTCTATAAAAGATTGATTATAATTATTCTTATTATTCCCCTCAATTGTTTCAACATCATATTGACGATTATAAATGGATAATTTATTTCCAAAATCAAATTCTATCCATCTATTTTCTGTATATGTATTTCCCTTGATTTCAAATATTTTTTCATAAAAATCGACCATTTCATTAAAATTATCAGTTTCTATATAAGTACAACATAATTTCATCATTCATACCTCGATTCACTGCCTTTAATTAATACAATTGTATCATACTTGTCACTTGTTTGAAATATTGGGTATCTATTTTTTTTCATATAAATATTTTTCTCTATAAAAGGTTGAATACAATTTATAAAAAGTCGGCACTATATGCTGCGAGCAGTATACTGCCGGCTTTTTCCTTGCGTGTTTGTCAAAAAAAGGATATTAACAATATTATTATAATAAAGTGTTATATTTGTTTACAATTTAGTTTGGTTTGCTTAATTTTAGGTAGTGCTGATAGTGATATGAATGGTACTTGAAGTGCTAAAAATGGTACAAAATTGTGAGATGATTTTAAGAGGATGTTGTCGTATAATTTTATTGTATGTAAGATTTTGAAAATAGAATGCAAAATATGTAATAAATCATAGCATTATAATTTAAATGGTCATAAATAGAGGGGGTAAAAATTATATAATATAACTTGTAAATATGTAATTAAGAAAGATGTGGGAGGAAAAATAAGCATGAAAATTAAAAAAATGGGAATTTCAATATGTTTATTATCAATGGTATTAATTTTTTTTGGTAATACTGTAGGAGCAACTGCAATTTATAATGGTACTGCAAAAGTTAATGTCACATCGGGAAATTTAAATCCTTTTGTGGGTGATACAGCAGAAGCATATTGTTATGCTTGTGTTGAAGGTAATAGGAATACAAATAGAAACCCCAGTAGTAGTGTAACAGGAAACGGTTACATATTTTATTATAGTCCAACAAAAAAGGATTATTGCACATATAATTTTAGCAATACAGGTACTATAACAAAATCAGGAGAAAAATTTGTGATAGTAAAAAAGAAAGGAAAGGAAATTGATAATAAATACGAGGATGTATATGCAATGTCAATATATTGTAATTTTAAGCTTACATGTAATAGATGTGGGGCGTGTGAAACCTGTACAAGAAACGCTATAGAATAAAGGATAATCAGCAATGAACTACATATTTTTTTTGTTACAAAAAAATAAAGAGCGATTTGTCACATTTCTCATGTATACCATGCTGATTGGTTTGTTTACAGCTTTTTTTGGTTTTACATTAGGGAATGTCAGTTATGAAAATGAGAGTGTAAAATTACTTAAGGATATGGAAAATTGTTGTTATATCCGCCCATATGTTACAGAGACATTTATGTCATATGATGAAAAAGGGTTTATTACATTGGACGAATTACCAAAAAAAAATGATATTACATATGATGCGGGAGTTTTTCGCTTTATGGAAATATACGGCGAAGATTACGAGGATATTGTATCATCGTCACAGCTTTTTGCTACACATATAAAATGGAATTTATCAGAAGGCAAAGGATTTACCGATAATCCCAATGAGGTGATTTTGTTAGGTAATAAAGGATATTATCAAGTTGGAGACACAATAAGTATTAAAAATATAGATGATGAAATTATCTGTCAATGTGAAGTTGTGGGGATAAACAGATATCCTGTGTTTTTTTCTGACGGCATAAATCTAGGTACAAAAAACGAAGATGATGACTTTAAATGTCAAATAACTTGTTATTCTTTGATGAAAAATTACAGAAACGATGTGGCTGGAGAAACATTGTTTCTGAATCCAAAAAATCCTTGGGCATATAAGTATGATAGTAAAAACGTCAACTATATTTTTTCAACTAAATCTAATATTCCAAATAATAAAGAAGTTTTTGGGGAATTCAAAGAGTATGGGGAATTGGATTTAATGAGTGAATTACAACAGAACAAAATATCCTTTTGGGACAGAGACGAATCCATACTTGAGGTATGCCTTCTGATTATATTCATATGTGGAGTCATTGTGCATAATTATCTGTCAATTGTAAGAAGTCAAAGAGAATATGGCATTTACTATATGCTTGGAATGAGCTGGAGCAAGCTTGTTGCCCTGTTGTCGCTTCAGAATGTATTTGCTTTTGTATGTGGTTTTTTACTTGGAAGCTCATTTGTATACCATGGCTCATTACGTCAGGATTTATTATTTACATGGAAAAATCAGCTTGGTATTCTTGTTGGTGTTTTGGGAATTTACTTCATATCGATTATGCCGATTTTGCTAAAAATGCGTAAGTCGGACCCTGTTGAGCTGATAAAAAAAGAGGAGTAATATATGGAAATTATTAAAAGAAAGCATAAGGCATTATAGAAAATTAATGATTGCATGTATTATAGTTACAATGCTTGTCTATGGTGCGACACAGGTGATGCTTACATATTATTACCACGATATTATATCAAATCAGGACGAAACAAGATACAATTACTGCGAAATTTCTTTTACGGAGCCGGTTGTCATAAGCGAGCTGTCACACGTGGAAAGCTATTGTATTCATAATATACCGAATTATGATATGTCAGCATATGTTGTGGATGAAGTAGATGGATTTAACATCATTGCCGTAAAGCAGGGACATGAAGCAAGGCTTTGTAAGGATGTGGAAGTGCTCAAGGCTGACGAGGCAATTGTTATGTCTGTTTTTTTTCCTATCTTTGATGAACTGTACAGTGGTTATAAAGTAATTGCAACATCAAATGTTATGGTATGTGGATGCAGACCGTTTTTGGTTGGCGCTATTATTACGCTTGAGTCAGCGGAATCGGAGGCGGTAAGCAGTATGGTTATATCCTGCACGAAACCGATTACACATAGTGACAGGGTTAAAATTAAAAAAGCATTTAAAGATATAGATGTTGATATAAGTTACATGACAGAGTTTAAATGGCTGTTAGGAAATGTGGAATATTATAAAGCTTCGGTTATACTCGGACTGGGAATCGTTATTTTTGCATTGATGTCAATTGGAATTTTGGTGAGTTATACGATTCAGAAGCAGAAAAAGGAAATCATTGTATTTATGCTTTGTGGAGCAAATATAAGGCATCTGCGGCGGTTTTATATAGGAGAGTATATGCTTATGCAGCTACTGTCCCTGCTTTTGGGATGCGGGGGAGCATTTATTATGGAAAGGTTTATGGGAATATTTGAATTTAATGATGTGTATGTTCTGCCATTGATTTTATGCATTATTATTTCCATATGCTGTGGACTGGTGGAAGTAATGACGATTAATCGGCTGCTTAAAAGGGATATCATTGTACAGTGGAGGAAGCTTGTATGACATTAGTTAAAATGAATAAGATTAGTAAAATATACAATAAAGGTAAAAAGAATCAGTTTCAGGCATTGAATGATGTTGATTTTGCTGTGGATGAAGGAGATATGATTGCCATAAGAGGAAGCTCCGGTGCAGGAAAATCTACATTGCTTCATATTATGGGTTGCATGGATACACAGACCTCAGGTCATTACTATTTTTGCGGGGAGGCTGTAAAGGATATGACCCAGCAGCAAAAGGCGGTAATCCGAAATAAAAAAATCGGATTTGTATTGCAGGATTTCGGGCTTTTGGAATATCAGAGTGTTCTGGATGCCGTTTCATTGCCGCTGTTGTTTTCGAATGAAATACCTGTAAGTAAAATGAAAAAGCACTGCTTGGGATATTTGGCTGAGGTTGGACTTCAGGGGTATGCTGCAAAGGCTGTAAATGAGCTTTCTGGAGGAGAAAAACAGCGGGTTGCCATTGCAAGAGCATTAGTAAATAATCCGTCACTTATTTTGGCAGACGAGCCTACAGGTGCACTGGATGAGGAAAATGCATACAATGTAATGAAACTTCTAAAAAAGTTAAACGAGAACGGAAAGGCTATAGTAATTGCCACGCACGATTCAGATGTCGCAAGCATGTGCAAAACACAAATTACAATAAAATACGGTGAATTAAAAAACGCTGATGAAAAAAGTTTTTTAATAGTATAATGACAAAACTGAAGGTATGGTATATAATTTGTATTAATAGGGAATTTTTTAATATTTTGTTTTAATTAAGAAAATTCTACAAATGAGGGGAGATTGGGGAATGTATGACAAAATTGCAGTTGGAAGAAGATTAAAATGTCTTCGGCATATGGCTGGAAAAACACAAATGGAAGTGGCAAGGGAAATTGGAATATCGGTCGAAACAGTACGTAAACTGGAGCAGGGGAAGAAAGGGGCATCTATGGAGGTATTAGATTTGTTGAGGGATTATTATGATTCTAAGATGGATTTTATCATGTATGGAGATAATTAAATATGATATTTATGCTGTCTGTCCGAAATATATGGGACGGACAGCTTTTTTATTTTATAGAAAGTTCTTTATAAAAAAGGTAAAAAATAGTGTTTTTATGCTTGACAACAACTATATGTAGTGATAGATTATCTATATAGATTAGCACTCGTATTTAATGAGTGCTAATAATAAATGAAAGGGTGATGAGATGGAGCTGGATGAGCGTAAGAAGAAAATTCTGAAAGCCATTATAGCCAATTACCTTGAAACCGGTGAGCCTGTAGGCTCGCGTACAATTTCAAAATATACGGATACGGATTTATCCTTAAGCTCGGCAACAATCAGAAATGAGATGGCTGACCTGGAGGAGATGGGCTACATTGTCCAGCCGCATACATCAGCGGGAAGAATACCGACAGACAAGGGCTACAGATTTTATGTGGATAGCCTCATGGAGGAGAAGGTTGATGTTGAGGAGGAAAAAAGCTCACTGCTTGAGCGTGTTGACAGGATGGAGCTTTTGCTGAAGCAGGTTGCAAAGGTGCTTGCCTACAATACAAATTATGCAACCATGGTTACTGCTCCAAAGTACAGAAAAACCGTTAAGTTTATACAGCTTTCCAAGATTGATGCAGATAACCTTTTAGCAGTTATCGTTGTTGACGGAAACATCATCAAAAATAAGATGATAGAGGTAAAGGTTGAGCTTGATAACGAGGATGTTTTAAAATTTAACATTCTGCTGAATACATTTCTTCAGGGTGCATCATTGGAGGATATTAACCTTGAGATGATACAGGCGATGAAGACACAATCCGGCGAGTATGCGCCTATTCTTGAGGATATTTTTTCAGGCATTGTTGATGCGATACATGATGCAAATGAGCTTGAGATATACACAAGCGGAGCTACGAACATATTAAAGTACCCTGAGCTTGGAGATATCAGTAAGACAAGCGAGCTGCTGGAAAAGTTTGAGGATAAGAGCGAGCTGTCACATCTGATAGAGGAAACGACAAACAAGGCGGACGGTACAGGTATTCAGGTGTATATTGGAGAGGAAGCGCCGGATCAGGATATGAAGGATTGTTCAATTGTAACGGCAACCTACAAGATGCCTGAGGGAGCAGAGGGAACCATAGGTATTTTGGGTCCAAAAAGAATGGATTATAAAAAAGTAGTCAGTACATTAAAAAATCTGACTATAGAATTAGATGAGATATTTAAGAAAAGCAAAGGGGTGAATCATGATGGCTAAGAGTAATAGCTCAAAGAATGGAGAGTCTGGCAAAAAGGTTGCAACAAATCCTGAGGTGAAGGATGTAGCCGCAGAGGATGTTGAGGTAACTGACGATACGCCTGTCGAGGAAGGTACGGATGTCCGTATTGACGAGGTGGAGGAGGTATCTGCCGATGATCCTGAAAAAGCTATGGAGGCAAAGCCAAAGCCGGTTCCTAAGGGAAGCAGAAGGGGCAGCAAGTCGCTTATGATAGAGCTTGAAAAAGCAAAGGAGCTTGCCCAAGGGAATGAGGATAAATATAAGAGACTTCTTGCAGAGTTTGACAATGCAAGGCAGAGGAATGAAAAAGAATCCAAGAAAATGTACGACATAGGTGCAAAGGAGGTTCTTGAAAAGCTTTTACCTGTTGTAGATAACTTTGAGAGAGCCCTTGGAAGTATTCCTGAGGAGGATAAGGACAGAGCCTTTGAGCAGGGCATTGACAAGATATACAGACAGCTTATGGTATCTCTTGAGGATGTGGGCGTAGTACCTATGAATGCAGAGGGAACAAGCTTTAATCCTGATTTTCATAATGCGGTTATGCATATAGAGGACGAACAGTATGAGGAAAATATTGTTGTTGAGGAGATGCAGAAGGGTTATATGTATAAGGATCAGGTTTTAAGACATAGTATGGTTAAGGTTGCAAACTAAAATGACAATACATGGAAACAATAACTTATAACAAAATATAAAATGGAGGAAAATAAAATGGGAAAGATTATTGGTATTGACTTAGGAACAACAAATTCATGTGTAGCAGTTATGGAGGGTGGTAAGCCTGTTGTTATCACAAATGCAGAGGGCTCAAGAACAACGCCTTCCGTAGTTGCATTTTTAAAGAATGGTGAGAGAGTTGTCGGTGACGCAGCAAAGCGTCAGGCTGTTACAAATGCAGATAAGACAATTGCTTCCATCAAGAGACATATGGGTTCCGATTACAAGGTAACAATTGATGATAAGAAATATTCACCACAGGAGATTTCTGCAATGACCCTTCAGAAGCTTAAGGCTGACGCAGAAAGCTACATTGGCGAGAAGGTTACGGAGGCAGTTATTACGGTTCCTGCATACTTTACAGACTCACAGAGACAGGCGACAAAGGACGCAGGCAAGATAGCAGGCCTTGATGTTAAGCGTATCATAAACGAGCCGACGGCAGCAGCTCTCTCCTATGGTCTTGACAATGAGGATGAGCAGAAGATAATGGTATACGACCTTGGTGGTGGTACATTTGATGTATCTATCATTGAGATTGGCGACGGTGTTATTGAGGTTCTTGCAACTGCCGGTGATAACATGCTTGGTGGTGATGACTTTGATAATGCAATCACAGAGTACATGCTTGCAGAGTTTAAGAAGAACGAGGGCGTTGACCTTTCAGGCGACAAGATGGCTATGCAGAGATTAAAGGAAGCAGCAGAGAAGGCAAAGAAGGAGCTTTCATCATCAACAACGACAAACATCAACCTTCCGTTCATTACTGCAACAAACGAAGGACCAAAGCATTTTGACATGGATCTCACACGTGCGAAGTTTGATGAGCTTACTGCACACCTTGTTGAAAAGACAAGAGAGCCTGTACATTCAGCACTCAAGGACGCAGGACTTACTGCTTCCGAGATTGACAAGGTGCTTCTTGTTGGTGGTTCCACACGTATTATAGCTGTACAGGATATGGTTAAGAAGATTACTGGTAAAGAGCCATTTAAGGGCATCAACCCTGACGAGTGTGTTGCAATCGGTGCATCCATTCAGGGTGGTAAGCTTGCAGGTGATGCAGGTGCAGGCGAGATACTTCTCCTTGATGTAACTCCACTTACGCTTTCAATTGAGACGATGGGCGGCATTGCAACTCACCTGATTGAGAGAAATACAACAATTCCTACAAATAAGAGCCAGATATTCTCCACGGCACAGGATAATCAGGATGCAGTTGACATCAATATCGTTCAGGGTGAAAGAGAGTTTGCAAGAGACAATAAGAGCCTTGGAAGATTCAGGCTTGACGGTATTGCTCCTGCAAGACGTGGTGTTCCACAGATTGAGGTTACATTTGATATAGATGCAAACGGTATCGTAAATGTTTCTGCTAAGGACCTTGGAACAGGAAGGGAGCAGCACATTACAATTACCTCAGGCACTTCACTTTCCGATGAGGATATCGAAAGAGCAGTGAAGGAAGCTGCTGAGTACGAGGCTCAGGATAAGAAGCGTAAGGAAGCAATTGAGGTTAGAAATGATGCCGATGCTATGGTATTCCAAACAGAGAGAGCACTTACAGATGTTGGCGATAAGCTTTTCGCAGCAGACAAGAGCAAGGTTGAGGAGGACTTAAAGGCACTGAAGGAAATCATAGAGGGAACAGATCCTGACGCAATGACAGAGTATGATGTTGAGAAGATTAAGGCAGGCAAGGAAACACTTATGAACAGTGCACAAAACCTGTTCTCAAAGCTTTATGAGCAGAATGGTCCGGGCGCAAATGCAGGAACCGGAACAGGAACGCCTGACTTCTCTGATGATGATGTTGTGGATGCTGATTACAAAGAGATTTAATTTTAACCTTAAATGATTATTATTTCTAAGAAAGAAATTATGGGTGAATTCAGATGGCTGATAAAAGAGATTATTATGAGGTGCTCGGCGTTGCAAAAAACGCCGATGACGCTGAATTAAAAAAAGCATACCGTAAGGTAGCAAAAAAATACCATCCTGACACGAATCCGGGAGATCAGGAAGCCGAAGAAAAGTTTAAGGAGGCTGCCGAGGCTTATGCCGTATTGTCTGACCCGGAGAAACGGTCAAAATACGACCAGTATGGTCATGCCGCCTTTGATCAAAATGGTGGTCCGGGCGGATTTGGCGGATTTGATTTCGCAGATATGGGCGATATATTTGGCGACATTTTCGGTGATATGTTCGGAGGCGGCTCCAGACACCGGCAGTCAAACGGACCTGTCAAGGGTGCCAATATAAAGACAACCGTTCGTGTTTCCTTTGAGGAGGCAGTTTTCGGTACACAGGAGGAGCTTGAGCTTCCACTTAAGGATGAGTGTGACGTATGTAAGGGAAGTGGCTCTCAGCCGGGACACCAGCCTGAAACCTGCTCAAAATGTGCAGGAAAGGGGCAGGTTGTATTTACGCAGCAGTCACTGTTCGGCATGACAAGGACTGTGCAGACATGTCCTGATTGCGGCGGTTCCGGAAAGATTATTAAATATAAGTGCAGCAATTGTGCAGGCACGGGCTTTGTCAAGAGCAAGAAAAAAATTCAGGTTGCCGTTCCTGCTGGTATTGATAACGGTCAAAGCATCCGTATCAGGGAAAAGGGAGAGCCTGGCATCAACGGTGGAGGACGCGGCGATCTTCTTGTTACGGTTTTGGTTGACAGACATCCTGTATTTCAAAGACAGGAGTATGACATATATTCCTCTGAGCCGATAAGCTTTACGCAGGCTGCATTAGGCGGAAGAATTACAATTACTACAATTGACGGACCTTACGAGATAGACATAAAGCCTGGAACGCAGACTGATACGAAGGTGAAGCTTAAGGGCAAGGGCGTACCTACGCTCCGTAATAAGACAGTGCGTGGAGACCATTACGTAACATTGGTGGTACAGGTACCGGATAAGCTGACGGAGGAACAGAAGTCAATACTTAACCAGTACGCAAATACGACAACCGTAAATGCAAGGTCATCAACAGATTCAGCAGGAGGCTTTAGCTTTGGCGACCACAAGAAGAAAAAGGGATTTAAAAAATTATGATGTGGACAAAAATTTCAATCGATACAAGCTGTGAGGCTGTAGATTTACTCAGTGCCTTTCTTGATGAGAAGGGGGTTGAGGGAATTATGATTGAGGATAATGTTCCACTTACCGATGAAGATAAAAAGGCTATGTATGTAGACATTCCCCTTGTGACAGGTGAGGATGATGGTACGGCAAAGGTATCATGCTTTGTTCCAATGGAGCAAAAGGGTGACATATCGGATATGGAAAACATAAGCCTTGATATTGAGTGCTTAAAGGCGGATATAGCGGCAGAGCTTATCCGCCTTAAAGAGTTTATACCGGTAGGTTCCATGAACATTGAAACCTCAATCACGGAAGATACAGACTGGATGAACAACTGGAAAAGCTTTTTTAAGCCGTTCCGTCTATACGACAATATTGTTATCAAGCCGACATGGGAGGCATATGATGACAAAAGGCAGGAGGATATTGTTGTTGAGATTGACCCTGGAATTGCATTTGGTACAGGCTCCCACGAAACGACAAAGCTTTGCATCGGACAGATAAAGAAATATTTGCAAGCAGGCGACACGGTATTTGACGTGGGTTCGGGAAGCGGCATCCTATCAATTATAAGCTCGCTTTTAGGGGCGGGCTTCGTGCATGGAATGGATATCGATGAGGTTGCAGTTAAAGCCGCCAAGGAAAATGCGGCGGTAAACGGCATCGGCGAAGACAAGCTTGTGTTTACGTGTGGAAATCTTTTAGGCGAAAATGTTATAGGCAGGGATGATTCCTACAGCCTGACGGGAGCTTATAATAAAAAGGGAAATGACGCAGGCAGCATAAGAAATAATCCATATCTGATAAAGCCAAACAAAATATTGCAGGAAAAAGATACCCATAATTTGCATGACGAAGCAGAAGCTGGGCATAAAGAAAATGGTGGCTATAATTTTGAAGCAGCAGGCAATAATCATGAAAAAAAATGCGACTGTGATTTTGAAGCAACAGATATAGAATATGTAAAATATGATATAGTCGTCGCTAATATACTTGCAGACGTCATTATTCCTTTATCAGCGGTCATAAGACCATATATCAAGGATGGTGGATATTTTATTACGTCAGGAATTATAAATGAGAAGGAAGCTGCCGTAAAGGAGGCACTTGCTTCAAACGGCTTTGAGATAATTGATGTTGTTCATATGAACGATTGGGTTTCGGTTGTGGCAAGGGGATGATGTTGAAGTAAGTTTCATTGAGCAAAATAGAATGATTATATAAATCGAACCTGTGATATTGCCTCCATTTTGGCTCTAAAAATTTTGGACGAGATAGAAAAAATTGCAAAATATGACGATATTATGCCGCTTTGGGAAAATAGTTGCTGCCAATAAGAAAAGTGATAGAGCATACTGCAAATTTACATGTAAATTCGCTTGTGAAAATATACAGATGTGTATATAATGAAAGAAAGTCTGGTAAGAAGGAGATATTATTATGCCTAATATAAAACCAATTTCTGATTTGCGAAATTACACAGAAGTGCTGAAGCAGGTAGATGCTTCAAACCGTGTGTATCTTACTCGCAATGGACATGGGGAATATGCTATTCTTACTATGTCAGAGATAGATGATCTTGATAGATGCAGGGCTGCTTATACACTTTTCTCCAAATTAAAGAAGGCAGAGGAACGTGCAGATAAGGAAGGTTGGATTTCTGTAGATGATTTGGAAAAAGAATTGGGGGCAGCAGATTGAAGAAACTGAAATACTCTCCGGATGCTCGTGAGAAGTTAAAGCAGATAAAACAGTATGTGACGCAGAGGGTAAAGTTATTAAAAAAATGACAAAATCCATTCGAGATTTACAGCAATTTGAAGAAAAAGGTATTTCTGTGGAAAGTCTTTTGGGTATTCCATGTGATTACAGAATGTTATATGTTCAACATAATTATGTGTTTTATCAAATTGGAGCTGATGTCATAAAAATTATAGATATATACAATGAAAAAGAGGACTTTATGTGGAAGCTCTTTGGGACTAAGACTATTGCTGAGGAGACAGAAAATTATTGGAAAGATTAGTGGCAGCATTTTGTGTGATATGCTGCTTTTCTTTTTTTATTAATTTGATGGGTTCCTTTTTTAATAAAGTTTTCATTAGATCAGCCTACTTTAAGATGTAATAAAAACAATGGTTGCCGTTCAAACGAGGCGGTGGACGGATGAAAAATAAGATATGTAGTTGTTGCATGGAATAAAAAATGGTAAACTAAGTATAGTAGTGGTGGTTGTTTGCTATATGTATTGTGTTTGTTTTGTGGTGCCTCAATAATAATATAAATGAACAAAAAAAACTGCAATTCTGTTTGAAGGAGTGACGCTGGATGATTGATATATATACAGAAAAACAAGAGTCAAAAGATTGGATTCTTCAAAATGATTTGTATTTCAATTTGAATACAGGTAATGAAGAAATGTCTGAAAATGAAATAAAGCTCATTCAGCAAGTGGATGAGGCGAAATTGACACCAGATAAACATATTGAAACAAAGTATGGTTTGGGTACAATTCGTAATTTGTCATCTGGATGCAAGACATTACTTAATATTGTAAAACATCCGGATAAAGTGGTATGTGTAGAGGAATGTGGTCCGAATGTGCTTAAAATTATTTTTGCAATGGATAATATAAAGATATATATGTCCCGTCCTACACTTGCAGAGATTCCGGATGATGCAGAATTCAGATTCAATGATGCAGATGTGGTGACTGGAAATTCAGGGTACAATGCTTGGTGGAGTAAAGAGTATGAAAGGAGAGAAGCAGATGATTTATAAGAATATTACATTTAAAGCAGATCCATTTTCGTACGATTTAGTGTTTGATGATAGAATAACTCTTGTTGGCGGGGATAGTGGCACAGGTAAAACCGTTCTTTATGAAATTATGGAAGACTTAAGACTTACCGATCCATATAAAGCAATTAAACTGTTTAATTACAAATCGGATAATTTTTTAGAGCTGGTGAAACAGTGTAGGGACAATTTTATCGTGATTGATAATGTGGATATTTTGATTACTGATGAAGTCAGAAAATTTATTAATTTTGAATTTTCTAATCAATATATGCTTTTTTTAAGAAATTGTGATGGACTTAATGTATCTGATAAGAGTTTTAAGGTATTGAAGCTTGATAATAACAGGATAACATTGGAAGAGGAGTTGTGATATGAAATATTTATGGACAGAAGATACTGGTGCTGGACTTCACTTCTGGAAATTGGTTAATCAACGTTTCTTTGATAATGCACTTGCAATCGAAAGTAAAAAAAGCAATCAGGGCATCTTGGATGCACTGTCAGATCTGGAAATTAAAGCGGATGACAAGTATTATATTGCATTTGATTATGTGGTTGATAATCAGGATATTCGAAATAAATATCGTATGCTGAAATCAATAGCAGAGCAGTCAGAAGGTAAGGTTATAATTCTTGATATGATTTGTTTTGAATATCTAATTCTTGCCTTTGACAAACTGGTAGTGTGGACAGGCACAGGAAAGACGGATAAAATTAAGATTCGTGATGATGTTTTGTCTGCAATTGAGAGTCATAGAATTAATTTGTCAAAGATTGATGACGAGAAGACTTTACAGTATTTGGTTAGTTTTAAGAGATATTCTACAGAGTGGGTGATGAAATCATTGGTAGGCGAATTTACACAAAACGAGAAGTGGTCTGTTAAAGGTCCGCTTATGGGTGAGTGCTGGTATCAGGATTGTTGTGTATCTGAACATCAGGATAGTCTTAGGTGTGGTAAGCCAGAGGTTGAAGGTGGAAGTGAGAAGATGCAGAGGCTGATACAGTCAGAAACAGTTACAAAAGTATTGCAAATACTTCAACAATACTAAATGCAGATTTGATGATATCAGAGGAAAAATATGTTGAAAAGAGGCAGCATACATGTGTATAATGGTGCTGAAATAACTTACTCTGACATGAAAAATTGATAAAGGATATGACCTATGTAAAAGATGACAAACAGTAAATGGGGGAAACAGATATGGTAACGCTTACATTTAAGTTTAAGGAGGAAAGGGTAAGTGAGGTATTGGTATACGATAGATGAACTGCTTGCACCCATGCGGGAACACTCAGCGAAGTATGGGATTGCTGAGATTGAGCATGGGGTATTTGCCAAGGTTGGAATGAGTGCATTGGGGCGATAGGAAAGCATATAGTAAATGTTCCGATGAATTTTTTGTAGTATATGAGTGGATGGACTCTGAATGTAGATGGGGAAGATTGTAAGTCAAAAGAAGATAGTGAAGAATAAGAGAAGATTAAATTTTGCATCAAGGTGATGCAGAATTATAAAATATATTACGAAGCAAAACAAAAAAACATTCAAGCAAGGAGAAAAAATTATGATATATCCAAATTGTGGGGTTGAGGTACCTGATGGAAGTAACCAATGTACAAGCTGTGGAGCGTTCTTTAATGTGCAGTATCAGGGAACACCGAATTATGATGCCCAATATCAAGGTATGTCAAATTATAACGGTCAGTATCAGGGAATGCAGAACAATATGCAGTATCAGGGAACACCGAGTTATGATGCCCAATATCAAGGTACACCGAATTATGACGGTCAGTATCAGGGAATGCAGAACAATATGCAATACCAGCCTGCACCTGCTAAGAAAAAAACAGGATTGATTATTGGTATTATATCAGGTGTTGCAGCAGTGGCGTTAATTATCGTGCTTTGTGTTGTTTTCCTTGGAAAAGGAAAGCTTGATGGAAGATATGCGTGCAGTGATATGGCATGGCTTGGAATGGATTTATATATTGAAATTGACGGTGATAAATTTAAACTTATTTCAGAATATGATGCAGATGGAGACGGTGTTATTTCCGGTGATGACGAGAGAGATGTGGACGAAGGCACCGTTAAACTGAATGGTGATATCGTAACCCTTACAATTGAGGATAGCTCAATGGACTGTGCTTACGATGCCAAGGAAGGTACTATCACAATGGATGACGGCATTAAATTAGTGTTTAAGAAAGAGTAAAATCTGCTCCCAATAATTCAGAAGCAGCATGACAGCACCAAGGATTGTTAAAATCACGCCGGTTACGAAACCGACAGTGCGGTTGTTGACCTTGTTGGCAAATTGGGCTGAACCGATAGAAGCAACGGTTGCCGTTATGATACAGATGAGCAGCACGTCCCAGCGTTCCAAGGCAATCGAGGGGTCTATCATAATATGGCTGACCGATGCGATAAGTGCCGTAAAGGTCATAATAAATGTGCTGGTGCCAACAGCAGGCTTCCTGTCCATTCCTAAAAATGCGGTAAATACCACCAGCATCATCATTCCACCGCCTGAACCGACAAAGCCTGTGCCAAAGCCGATGGTCAGTCCAAAGAACAATGAAATGGCAACGCCTTTTCGGTCAAGTCCCGTACCCCTTGCAATCGTTTCTTTTCGCTCTGTATCAGGTTTTATTAAAAAGCGGATGCCAATAAAAAAGGTCAGAAATAGCGAAAAACTGCCAAGCACGACATTTCCAGCCGACCATGCTGCAAAGCTGCCTGCAATACACATGCCGATAATGCAGGTAAGCATAATCCAGCCACGCTTTAAGTCAATGTTTTTGTGACGGATATATATGCCAGTCGTAACGGCAGAGCCGAGGATATCTGATGCCAAAGCAATTGCTGTAGCGTGATAGGCTCCTGTTTCTCCTGCAAAGGATGGGCAGAGCACAATCAGAATCGGCACCATAACAGTAGCAGCGGAAAGTCCTGCAAGACCTGTACCGATGCCTGCACCTAAAGCTGCAACAATATACCAAATATATTCCATGGAAATTCCTCCCTGTATCTTTGACGATAAAAAACCAAAATTACATATACTGCATTATAGCTGGCAAATGTTAGGTTTGCAACCGACAGATAAAGTGAAAAAAACTTGGAATGATGTACATGCATATCTGATTTACTGACGGTTGGAAAAAAGGCAAAATTCAATAAACCAATTAAGAGCGGCAGACCTTTGTTTATTTTCCGAATAAATAAAGCCTACGGCTCTTTTTTTAATTTCATTTTCTAATGGAAGCTCAACAATCACGCCTGAATGTAACTGCTCGGCTGCAAATTCCCTGACAACGCTTGCAACACCCATGCCGATAGATGCAAAATCAATGAGCAAATCCATATTGTTGATTTCAAGCACCTGATTCGGGTATATGCCATTCTCAGAAAGGTAAGCGTCAATATAGGTTCTTGTAATGTTGTTTTTTTCAAGAAGCATAAGGTTGGATTTTTCCAAAATTTCTTTAGTTGACATTGGGAATATATTGGAGGGTGAAGCTTCCCCCAAAGCATTCTTTGTTTGCTTTTTTGGTGGATTGGTTGACATAAGATTTGTGTAATTTCCCATAATAAGCCAAGGATTATTTACTGATGCATCCTCGTCCTGCTCCCGAAGATTCAGATTGTCCAAATAGGCTCTGCTTGCCACAAAAATATCATGTATTTCTGCAATCGGCTGAAAATGAAATCCATTTGGGATGTTTGTCTCACAGATAAGCCCGATGTCAATTTTATCCTCCTGCAAAAGCTTTATGGTATTTACTGTAGCGTGGCAGTCAATAAACAGTTTCACGTGAGGATTTGCGATTATAAAATCCTGAAGATAATCGAGAAGCACAAACTTACAAAGTGATGTACTGACACCGATTCTAAGCTCGCCGATCCCAAGCTCGTTTATCCGTTTAATTTCCTCCTCGCCCTGTGTGATGCTGTCAAAGGCTCTGGAAATATGATTGTATAAAATTTCACCCTCGGCAGTAAGGGTAACGCCCTTTGAGGTTCTGTCAAAAAGCTTCGTGCCAAGCCCTGCCTCTAAATTGGAAATTGTTTTGCTGATGGCAGGCTGGCTGATAAAAAGGGCTTCGGCTGCATGGCTGATAGTTCCCTTTTTTGCAACGGTATAAAAAACCTTGTAATTGTTTAAGTTTTCGTACATGGATGCCCTCCGTATGTGAAGCCTTGCATAAGGCAGTTTGTTCTTTGGCTGTCTTGTCTGTGAATTTTATATAAGCTGTTATTGAAGATGATAGCATAACTTTAATATAACTTCAAGTTATAAAAGATATTACTATTATATATTTTTGTTATATAAATTACTATGTTAAAATAAAAAACAGATGTGGAACATATACGGGGAATTGTATGCCATGAGGTACATCATGGTGTATCATGCACAGCTTAATTATATTGTTAAGCGATATGTTATACTGTCTTATAGTGATTGCTTTAAATTCTATAATGGCAGGAATACAATGTTTAAAAATGATTTTAATAAATGGAGGAACAAAGCTATGGGTATGACTATGACACAAAAAATTCTTGCAGAACACGCAGGACTTTCCAGCGTTACGGCGGGACAGCTGATTGAGGCTGATTTGGATTTGGTATTAGGAAATGATGTGACAACTCCTGTTGCCATACATGAGATGGAGAAGTTTGATAAAAAGGAAGTGTTTGACAAGGAAAAGATTGCCCTTGTAATGGACCATTTTACACCGAACAAGGATATCAAGAGTGCAGAGCACTGTAAATGCGTCAGGGAATTTTCCTGTGCCAATTCCATCAAGAACTTTTTTGATGTGGGAGCCATGGGAATTGAGCATGCACTTCTTCCTGAGCAGGGACTTATCGTTGCAGGGGAAACCTGCATAGGAGCTGACTCGCATACTTGTACATATGGTGCACTTGGTGCATTTTCAACAGGTGTGGGAAGCACGGACATGGCTGCGGGCATGGTGACCGGAAAGGCATGGTTTAAGGTACCGTCTGCAATTAAGTTTAATATAGTGGGAGAAAAGGCACCTTGGGTCAGCGGTAAGGATGTCATTCTTCATATTATCGGCATGATAGGAGTTGACGGTGCACTTTACAAGTCCATGGAGTTTGTGGGCGAGGGTATTAAGAACCTTACGATGGATGACCGTTTTACCATAGCAAACATGGCAATTGAGGCAGGTGCCAAAAACGGTATTTTCCCTGTTGACGAGCAGACAGAGGAATACATGAAGGAGCACTCAGCTAAGAGCTACAAAAAATACGAGGCGGATGCTGATGCAGTATATGATGAGGAATATACCATTGACCTTTCAACCTTAAAGCCTACGGTTGCATTTCCGCATCTTCCTGAAAATACAAGGACAATCGATGAGGTTGGCGACATTAAAATTGATCAGGTTGTAATCGGCTCCTGTACAAACGGACGTATTTCTGACATGAGAATTGCCGCTGAAATTATGAAGGATAAGCATGCAGCGGATAATGTCAGGGTTATTGTTATCCCTGGAACACAGGATGTATACCTTACCATGATAAAGGAAGGCCTTACCGAGATATTCATAAAGGCAGGAGCAGTTGTGTCAACCCCTACCTGCGGACCTTGCTTAGGCGGACATATGGGTGTCATGGCGGCAGGGGAACGAACGGTGTCTACGACAAACCGTAACTTTGTAGGCAGAATGGGACACGTTGAGTCCGAGGTTTATCTTGCAAGCCCTGCGGTTGCCGCAGCGTCTGCAATAACGGGAAAGATAAGCAGTCCATGTGAGATTTAACACTATATTTTATATAAAGGAGTAATGATAACATTGAACATTGGCAAACTATTGGGAAAAGTGATTGTAGCACTATCCTAATAGCGGACATAGGTTCAAAGTAAAAAACAGGAGGTATATAAATGAAAGCATATGGAACAGTTCACAAATATGGAGACAATGTAGATACAGACGTTATCATCCCTGCAAGGTATCTGAATTCATCAGACCCTGCAGAGCTTGCAAAAAATTGTATGGAGGATATTGACAAGGATTTTGTAAAACGGGTAAAGCCAGGCGACATTATGGTTGCCAACAAAAATTTTGGCTGTGGCTCATCAAGAGAGCATGCACCAATAGCAATTAAGGCGTCGGGGATAAGCGTGGTTATTGCAGAAACCTTTGCAAGAATTTTTTACAGAAATGCAATTAACATCGGACTTCCGATTATAGAGTGCCCTGAGGCTGCCAAGGGGATAGAAGCAGGCGACATGGTGGAGGTTGATTTTGACAGTGGAATGATTTACAACAAGACAAAGGGGACGGAGTTTAAAGGTCAGGCATTTCCACCATTTATGCAGGAGATTATCAAAAATGGCGGACTGATAAACAATATAAACAGTAAAAGTAAGTAACTGGGAAGCTTACGGTTCGCAATTGCCTAAAAATATACAAAGGGAAAAGGAGAGAGAATATGTATTGTACTCAATGTGGAAACAACGTTCCTGATGGAGCGGCAAATTGTAATGTATGTGGGGCACCAATAAATCAAGGAATGGGAGGAAATTGGAATCAGCAGCCACAACAGCCAAATCAGTATCAGCAGCCGCAGCAGACATACCATCCAAATCAATATCAGCAGCCAAACGGACAGTGGAATAATTTACAGCAGTCGACATATACACAAAACAATGGCAGTGTGCTTGGAATGAATTGGTTTAAATTTGTTATATATGTTCAGCTTTTTTTAAATGGTGTACTGAATATTTACCATGGAATTAAAATCAGTACGGGTAAACAGTATGGAGTAAGTGACAGCTATCTGCAAATGATATATAGCGTGTATGACGGTTTGCAGACGACTGATATAATAATAGGTGTCAGTATGATGGCTCTTGGCGTATATGCAATTATAACAAGGTTTTTCCTGGCAGGATTTAAAAAGCAGGGGCCTTTTATGTATTACCTTTGTCTGCTTTTAAATATTGTAGTAGCTGTAATTTACTGTGTTTTGGTAAAGTTTGTAGTCGGTGTTGACGTCGTACTTACAAACATGATTTGTCAAACTATAATTTTAATCGTGCTTTTAATCTGTAATATCATATATTTTGGAAAGAGAAAGCATTTATTTGTCAAATAATATGCCACTTTACTATCAGGCTCGAGATGAAGCCAGCCAATGCTTTTAAAGGAAAGGGCTGAGGATCAAATCGGCATTTAAGTAAGAAATCGTGTTAAGTAATGTATGAAAAAATGCAAGAAAGAGAAATGCAAGAAAGAGAAATGCAAGAAAGAGAAATGCAAGAAAAAAGGCTAAGGAGATGAAAATATGAATTGTAACATAGCAGTTATCAAGGGAGACGGAATTGGTCCCGAGGTTGTCACGCAGGCAATGAAGGTTTTGGATGCCGTAGGAGAAAAGTACGGACATACATTTTGCTACGAGCAGCTCTTGATGGGCGGCTGCTCCATAGACGTACATGGAGTACCGCTTACGGATGAGGCTGTGGAACGGGCAAAGGCAAGTGATGCGGTGTTGCTTGGCTCCATTGGTGGAAATACATCAACGTCACCATGGTATCAGCTTCCGCCTGATAAAAGACCTGAGGCTGGACTTCTGAAAATCAGAAAGGCGCTTGGACTTTTTGCAAATCTTCGCCCTGCATTTTTATATGAACAGCTTAAAAATGCCTGCCCGCTCAAAAAGGAGATAGCCGATAAGGGCTTTGACATGATGATTATGCGTGAGCTTACGGGAGGTCTTTATTTCGGCGAGAGAAAGACAGAGGAAATAGACGGCGTGATGACAGCAGTGGACACGCTTACCTACAATGAAAATGAGATACGCAGGATTGCAATTAAGGGCTTTGACATAGCCATGAAGCGAAGAAAAAAGGTTACAAGCGTTGACAAGGCAAATGTCCTTGATTCCTCGAGGCTGTGGAGAAAAATCGTTGAGGAGGTTGCGAAGGATTATCCCGAGGTAACCTACGAGCATATGCTTGTTGACAACTGTGCCATGCAGCTTGTAAAGGACCCTGCCCAGTTTGACGTCGTATTAACGGAGAATATGTTTGGCGATATTCTTTCCGATGAGGCTTCCATGATTACAGGCTCTATCGGTATGCTTGCCTCTGCGTCCTTAAATGAGACAAAATTTGGCATGTACGAGCCAAGCGGCGGCTCTGCGCCTGACATAGCGGGACAAAATAAGGCGAATCCGATTGCAACAATTCTTTCAGCGGCAATGATGTTACGGTACAGCTTTGACCTTGATAAAGAGGCGGACGCAATAGAAAATGCCGTAAAAAATGTGCTTTCAGACGGTTACCGCACTTGTGACATCATGGCGGGCGAGCAGGGAACAACGCTTGTTGCCTGTGATGAGATGGGGGATTTGATAAAAGAGAGGATATAGGTGTATTACATGAAAAAAAGGAAAACATATATTTTTCTCATAATGACAATATGTATTGTACTTTTTTCTGCCTGTGGAAATAAGGATAGCGATGTGTTAAACAGTAATGCATCGTTTTATGATGAAGGACAGGAAATGGCACTTATCATGCATGAGCTTACATGTGACGAGACTTATATTCAGGCTACTGGAGCACCGGACGATGTTCGGGAAATCATAGACAAAATAGGAGACATGGATTATTCGGCACCTGCGCATGTTTACAGGGTATCAAAGGTTGATGAGGTGCTTTCCAATGCTATGCTTATGGCGGAGGTTTATCCGAATGGCATGTCAGATAGCGTGGAGGCGGTCATGAAAAAGAAGCTTGTGGGAAATATTGCAGGTCAGATTACCGCAATGAAAACTGGCACATCTGCACTTGTGGTACAGTCAATGTTTGTCGTAAATACAAGCTTTGTAAACACTGAGGCAAGAGATATGGAATTATATATTTATACATATGATGATGCGTACCCTGTGTTTGTTGCATTTATTCCTGATGGTAACGGTGCGGTAAGTGCAAGTGCCTCCTACCTTATTGTGGATGATATGATAGGTGCAGACAGTGAAGCGATAAGCGGGGATGTAATGATTTCCATGTACAACATAAAGCTTGAAGAAATTAAAAAATAATTTTATAGAAGGAGATAAAACGATGAAAAGTGATAATGTAAAGGTTGGTATGCAGCAGGCACCGCACAGAAGCCTGTTCAATGCACTTGGTATGACGGAGGAGGAGCTTTCAAAGCCGCTTGTCGGTATTGTGTGCTCATACAATGAGATTGTTCCGGGTCACATGAATTTGGATAAAATAGCACAGGCAGTAAAGCTTGGCGTTGCGGCAGCAGGGGGAACGCCGGTTATGTTTCCTGCAATTGCAGTCTGCGACGGTATTGCAATGGGACATATCGGAATGAAATATTCCCTTGTGACAAGAGATTTGATTGCAGATTCCACGGAATGTATGGCAATCGCCCATCAGTTTGATGCACTTGTAATGATACCAAACTGTGATAAAAATGTTCCGGGGCTTCTTATGGCGGCTGCAAGGGTAAATGTGCCTACCGTATTTGTTTCGGGAGGACCAATGCTTGCAGGACACGTAAAAGGACATAAGACAAGCCTTTCCTCAATGTTTGAGGCTGTCGGCTCCTATGCCGCAGGAACAATGAGCGGGGAGGACGTCAACGAGTTTGAGTGTAAGGCATGTCCGACTTGCGGTTCCTGCTCGGGAATGTACACTGCAAATTCCATGAACTGCCTTACCGAGGCACTTGGTATGGGACTTCCGGGAAATGGAACCATTCCTGCCGTTTACTCAGAGAGACTAAAGCTTGCAAAGCATGCGGGTATGGCAGTTATGGAAATGTACAGGAAGGATATAAGACCGAGGGACATTATCACAAAGGAGGCAATTTTAAATGCCCTTACCGTTGATATGGCACTTGGCTGTTCCACAAATTCCATGCTTCACATTCCTGCAATTGCACATGAAATCGGATTTGACTTTGACATTTCACTTGCCAACGAGATTAGTGCAAAGACACCGAACCTCTGCCATCTTGCTCCAGCAGGTCCTACATACATGGAGGATTTGAATGAGGCAGGCGGCGTATACGCAGTTATGAATCAGCTCAAGGAGGCAGGACTGTTAAATGAGGACTGCATGACCGTTACGGGTAAGACAATAGGCGAGGCTGTCTCAGGTGTTGCAAATAAGAATCCTGAGGTGATACGTCCGCTCGACAACCCATACAGCAAAACAGGAGGACTTGCAGTATTAAAGGGAAATCTCGCACCTGACGGTTCGGTTGTAAAGCGTTCTGCCGTTGTGCCTGAAATGATGAAGCATGAAGGTCCTGCAAGAGTGTTTGACTGTGAGGAGGATGCAATCGTTGCAATTAAGGGCGGAAAGATAGTCGAAGGCGATGTCGTTGTTATCAGGTATGAGGGACCAAAGGGTGGTCCGGGCATGAGAGAAATGTTAAACCCTACGTCAGCAATTGCAGGCATGGGACTTGGCTCATCTGTTGCACTGATTACGGATGGACGGTTTTCAGGTGCAAGCCGTGGTGCTTCCATCGGACATGTTTCACCTGAGGCAGCAGTGGGAGGACCAATCGCATTTGTGGAAGAAGGAGACATCATCAGCATAGATATCGATGCATGTTCCATCAACCTCAAAATCAGTGATGAGGAATTTGCAAAGCGTAAGGCAGCATGGACGCCAAAGGAACCAAAGGTTACCACAGGCTATCTTGCAAGATATGCAAAAATGGTTACATCAGGTAACAGGGGAGCAATACTTGATATATAATTTACAATATGTTATTCTAACATGTAACGAATTTATAAAAGTATGCGATAAGCTTTTTTAGACAATTGCGAAACTCTGCTTTATAATAACGTAAGTTGGAGAAAATATACAAGTTCATAGGCAGGGCGTTAAGCGCAAGCGTGCCCTGAGTTGAATTTGTATATTTTCGACAACATATATTAATAAAATGTTAGTTTCACAATTACCTATAAGCTTTCTATAGAAAAGGAGAAATTACAATGAAACAATTAACAGGCTCAGAAATCGTGATTGAATGTTTAAAAGAGCAGGGTGTTGATACGGTTTTCGGTTATCCGGGCGGAACAATACTGAATGTTTATGATGCTCTTTACAAGCATCAGGATGAAATCAGGCATATTTTGACCTCCCACGAGCAGGGGGCTGCACATGCGGCTGACGGATATGCAAGGGCAACAGGTAAGGTTGGCGTATGTATGGCAACCTCAGGACCGGGTGCAACCAATCTTGTCACAGGTATTGCAACTGCATATATGGATTCCATTCCCCTTGTTGCAATTACGGCAAACGTAGGCGTGTCACTGCTTGGAAAGGACAGCTTTCAGGAGGTAGATATCGCAGGTGTTGTTATGCCAATTACAAAGCACAGCTTTATCGTAAAAAATGTACATGAGCTGGCAGATACAATCAGGAGAGCGTTTAAGATTGCACAGACAGGCAGACCGGGTCCTGTACTCGTGGATATCACAAAGGATGTAACTGCAAATGTTGCAGACTTTGAACCGAAGGCACCTGAACCGATTGAAAAGGTTACAAGCACAATCAAGGCAGATGATTTGGACAAGGCAATCCGTATGATTGAAAAGGCAGAAAGACCATTCGTGCTTTGCGGTGGCGGCGTGATTGCGGCAGATGCATCAAAGGAGCTTGCCAAGTTTGTGGATAAGATTGACGCACCTGTATGTGATACCCTGATGGGTAAGGGTGCATTTCCGGGAACTGATATACGGTATACGGGAATGATTGGTATGCATGGAACAAAGGTTTCAAACTTCGGAATCAATATGGCTGACCTTGTAATTGTAGTCGGTGCAAGATTTTCAGACAGAGTAATCGGAAATGCATCTAAGTTTGCACATAATGCAAAAATCATACATATTGATGTAGATGCAGCAGAAATAGACAAAAACATCGTTGTAGACTGCAGCCTTGTAGGGGATGCGAAGGAAGTATTAAAGATGATTGCCACAAGAATAAAGGCAATCAAGCATCCTGAGTGGGCGAAGGAGATAAGGGGCTTAAAGGAAAAATTCCCTGACCACAGCGATATGAAGTCCATGACAGGTCCTGCAATCATAAACAAGATTTATGAGCTTACGGAGGGCAAGGCTACCATAACGACAGATGTAGGACAGCATCAGATGTGGGCTGCACAGCATTACTATTACACGGAGCCACGTAAGCTGATTACCTCAGGTGGACTTGGAACCATGGGCTATGGCGTAGGTGCATGTATCGGAGCAAAGATAGGTAAGCCTGAAAATACTACAATCAATATAGCTGGTGACGGATGCTTCCGAATGAACATGAACGAAATTGCAACGGCAACAAGATATAATGTACCGATTATTCAGGTTGTAATCAATAATCATGTGCTCGGAATGGTTAGACAGTGGCAGACCCTGTTCTATGAGCAGAGATATTCAAGCACCATATTGGAGGACAAGGTTGATTTTGTCAAGGTTGCAGAGGCACTTGGAGCAACAGGCTTTCGTGCAACAACGCTTGAGGAATTTGAGGATTCATTAAAGAAGGCAATTGAAATGAATATACCAGTTGTAATTGACTGTGTCATTGACAAGGATGACAAGGTATTTCCAATGGTTGCTGCAGGAGCTGCACTTGAGACATGCTTTGACCAGCAGGACTTAGATAATAGATAGGGAGGATTTAAAAAATGGCAAGAGTATTTAATTTTTCAGCAGGACCGTCAGTGCTGCCTGAGGTTGTTTTAAAGCAGGCAGCAGAGGAAATGATGGATTATAAAGGATCAGGAATGAGTGTTATGGAAATGAGCCATCGTTCCAAGGTCTATGACAACATTATAAAAGAGGCAGAGCAGGATTTAAGGGATTTAATGAAAATTCCTGATAACTACAAGGTACTCTTCCTTCAGGGCGGTGCTTCCCAGCAGTTTGCAGCAATCCCGATGAACCTGATGAAGAATGGTGTTGCAGATTACATTATTACGGGTCAGTGGGCAAAGAAGGCATACGAGGAAGCACAAAAGTATGGAAAGGCAAATGCAGTTGCATCTTCTGCCGATAAGACATTTTCCTATATCCCTGACTGTTCTGATCTTCCGATATCAGAGGATGCTGATTATGTGTATATCTGTCACAACAATACAATTTACGGAACGACATACAAGAAGCTTCCTGATACAAAGGGAAAGATACTTGTGGCTGATATGTCCTCCGACATTCTTTCACAGCCTGTAAACGTATCTGACTACGGACTTATTTTCTTCGGTGTACAGAAGAATGTAGGACCTGCAGGCGTTGTTGTCGTTATCATCCGTGAGGATTTAATCAGGGATGACGTAATGGAATTTACGCCAACCATGTTAAAGTACAAGACACAGGCAGATAACGATTCTCTTTACAATACGCCTCCATGCTATGGAATTTACATTTGCGGACTTGTGTTTAAGTGGGTTAAGGAAATGGGCGGACTTGACGCCATGAAGGTGCATAACGAGAAAAAGGCTGCAATTTTGTACGATTTCCTCGACAGCTCCAAGATGTTTAGGGGCACTGTTGTTAAGGAAGACCGTTCCCTTATGAATGTTCCTTTTGTAACAGGCAATGAGGAGTTAGACGCAAAGTTTGTCAAGGAGGCAACGGCAGCAGGCTTCGTAAACCTGAAGGGTCACAGAACTGTCGGCGGAATGAGGGCAAGTATTTACAATGCCATGCCGATTGAGGGTGTTGAAAAGCTGGTTCAGTTTATGAAGGACTTTGAGGCAGCCAATTCATAGTATTAAAAAATGAAGCCAATAGGCGATATGATAGAATGTTAGACAGGAGAAAACAAAAATGATAAAGGTGAATTGCTTAAATCCGATTGCAGCGTGCGGAATGGATTTATTTACGGATAATTATGAGACTACGGATAATTTTGCAGAGGCGGAGGCAGTGCTTGTCAGAAGTGCGGCAATGCATGATTTGGAGCTTTCCAACAAGCTTGTTGCAGTTGCCCGTGCAGGTGCAGGCGTAAACAATATTCCACTTGACAAATGTGCTGAGAAGGGTGTTGTTGTGTTTAATACGCCGGGTGCAAATGCCAACGGTGTGAAGGAACTTGTGGTTGCGGGACTGCTTCTTGCATCAAGGGATTTGATGGGCGGCTACAACTGGGTAAAGGAAAATGCTTCTGACGAAAACATTGCAAAGGCAGTGGAAAAGCAGAAAGCAAAGTATGCAGGCTGCGAGGTTATGGGAAAGAAGCTTGGCGTCATCGGGCTTGGAGCAATCGGAGCAAAGGTTGCAAACATCGGTTTCAGGCTTGGCATGGAGGTTTACGGATATGACCCATATGTATCGGTTGATGCGGCTTGGAGACTTTCCAGCCATGTAAAGCATATTACAAATGTAGAGGATATATACAGAGAATGTGACTATATTACCATTCATGTTCCTGCCTTGGACGGCACAAAGGGTATGCTGAATAAGGACGCATTCGCAATGATGAAGGACGGTGTTAAGGTTCTCAATTTTGCACGTGACATTCTTGTCAATGATGATGATATGTTAGAGGCACTTGCAAGCGGCAAGGTTGCAAAATATGTAACTGATTTTCCGAATGAAAAAATCGCAGGTGCAGATAATGTTATTACACTTCCTCATCTCGGTGCATCAACTGCTGAATCGGAAGATAACTGTGCAATTATGGCAGTGAAGCAGATTATGGACTTTATGGAAAACGGCAATATCAAAAATTCTGTCAATTATCCTGCATGTGATGCCGGAGTATGTACGGCAGTGTCAAGAGTAACTGTATGCCATAAGAACATTCCGAACATGATTACACAGTTTACAGGTGCATTTGCAGCTAAAGGAATTAATGTATCAGACATGGTAAGCAAGTCAAAGGGCGACTGGGCATATACAATCCTTGACGTAGGTCAAAAGGCAGACGACGATATTGTAAATGCAATAGAGGCAATTGACGGTGTTGTCAAGGTAAGGGTTGTAAAGTAGTACATGGAGGACTTATATATGAGTGAGAAATTAAAGGTTGGCATACTTGGTGGAACGGGAATGGTAGGACAGCGTTTTATTGCGTTGCTTGAAAATCATCCGTGGTTTGAGGTTACAACAATTGCAGCAAGCCCGAGAAGTGCAGGAAAGACATATGAGGAGGCAGTCGGTGACAGATGGAAGATGACAACACCGATGCCGGAGGCAGTGAAAAAGCTTGTTGTATATAATGTAAATGAGGTTGAAAGGGTAGCCGCCACAGTGGATTTTGTTTTTTCTGCCGTTGATATGTCCAAGGATGAGATAAAGGCAATCGAGGAGGCGTATGCCAAAACGGAAACTCCTGTTGTGTCAAACAACAGTGCTCACAGATGGACGCCTGACGTACCGATGGTAGTGCCTGAAATCAACCCTGAGCATATGAAGGTCATTGAGTTTCAGAAGAAGCGTCTTGGAACGACAAGGGGCTTTGTTGCAGTAAAGCCAAACTGCTCTATTCAGTCTTATGCACCTGTGCTTACCGCATGGAAGGAATTTGAGCCATATGAGGTTGTTGCAACAACCTATCAGGCTATTTCAGGAGCAGGAAAGACCTTTAAGGACTGGCCTGAAATGGAAGGAAATATTATTCCGTTTATTGGCGGTGAGGAGGAAAAATCCGAGAGGGAGCCACTTAGAATTTGGGGTGAGATTAAAGACGGCGTGATTGTTCCTGCAGAGAGTCCGAAGATTACCTGCCAATGTATCAGGGTTCCTGTTTTAAACGGACATACGGCGGCAGTATTTGTTAAGTTTAAGAAAAATCCGACAAAGGAGCAGCTGATTGAAAAGCTTGTAAGCTTTAAAGGTATTCCACAGGAGCTTCAGCTTCCGAGTGCACCAAAGCAGTTTATACAGTACATGGAGGAGGACAACAGACCGCAGGTAACCCTTGACGTTGACTTTGAAAACGGAATGGGAATCAGTGTAGGACGTATTCGTGAGGACAGCATATATGACTGGAAGTTTGTGGGTCTTTCCCACAATACGGTAAGAGGTGCCGCAGGCGGTGCCGTTCTTTGTGCGGAATTGCTGAAAGCACAGGGATATATTGAAAAAAAATAGGAATTTTATAAAAGTGGGGTTGCCGCATGATATATGGCAGCTCCATTTTGTTTCCTATAGTTATAAGGCAGGATTAAAAATCCTGTTAGGATTCGTCCAAAGTGCCATTAAAGTTATGGTAGCATAAAGAGTGCCGAAGGCACTTTGTTCTAAAGTTAGAAGAAAATTATCATGCAGGGGAAGGAGTGTTATAAATTGAAGCTTAAGGAGGCGGCAGAGGAAGAAAATCAAAGCATAACAGAAAAAGAACAGCTTGACGATTTTGAATATCTGCGTAAGGAACTGCTTGATAAATTGGAATATACAAGGATGATGTATCAGGAGCAGTACGATAAAATAGATAAAAGGCTTGGAAACCGCCGCTCAAAAATGTGGGGCAGTGCTGCGTTATTTATTGTTGTTGTAATGGTTGACACAATATTCACGATAATTTTAAGTGCCTCCGAAGGATATATCCTCAGCATGGCATGGGAAACATGGGCTGCGGCTTTTTTACTGTTTCTTGCCATTATAAAAACAGGAAAGGACATGCTGAAAAATATTTTTGCCTATCTGATACATACTGAAAGACCCTTCCTGAAAAAGTATATAATAAAATATGACATTTTTACCATGCAGGCAGAGGCAAGATATTGCAGCAGTAAGCTTTCCGAGGTTTCAAGGCTTATTGGACAGCTGAAAGAGCCGGGGGCAGATTTGTCCTACAAAAAATATTCAGAATGTGAATTTGTTGGAAGGTATGCCGACGAAGATGTTTATGAGCTGTTTTATCTGTATCGTCCCATATTGATTATAATTGCAGTAATTTTTTCAGTCGTATTTTTTGTTATTTAATGAAAAGAAACTTATATTGACATTTTAGCGCTTGTTTGTATAGTTTTTTTGTGTTAAAATGTTCTAAATATTTGCATTTTGCTCTTAAAATGCCAAAAAACGGAAAAAAATTCAGGAGGATATTACGGATAATGAAGAAGTTAATACTTGTAACGTCGCCACCGGCATGTGGAAAAACCTTTATTTCAAGAAAGCTTGCAAAGGCTCTTACGAATTGTGTGTATCTGGATAAAGATACACTTATTGTGCTTTCTAAGCAGATATTTAAAGTTGCAGGAGAGGAGTATAACCGTTCTTCGGATTTCTTCCAAAAGGAAATTAGGGATTATGAGTATTATGCTGTGCTTGATTTTGCATTTGAGGCACTGGAGTACAATGATACCGTACTCATTAATGCTCCTTTTACGGATGAAATCAGGGATGATGAATATTTGGACAAGCTTAGGGCAAAGCTTAGAGAAAAGGATGCCGAACTATTTGTGGTATGGGTTCATACAGATGAGGAGGTTGCCCATCAGAGAATGATTAAGAGAGCTTCAGACCGTGACAAATGGAAGCTTGAGCATTGGGATGAATATATCGCAACACAGAATTTTAAACAGCCGGACAATATTCCTGAGCTTTTTGTATTTAATAATTCATCTGAGGAGGAATACAAAAAGTCCATTGATGCGGCGGTAAAGGCAATACGGGCTTAAGAATATTATAAAAACAGGAGAAAATCATATATGGCAGTTGTAAAACCATTCACGGCGTACAGACCGAGAAAAGATATAGTCAGTCAGGTGGCTGCGCTTCCCTATGACGTTTATAATCGTGAGGAGGCAAAGAAGGCTGTGGAAGGTAATCCTTTGTCATTCCTTAACATTGACCGTGCAGAGACACAGTTTGATGACACAGTAGATACATATGCAGACTGTGTTTATGAAAAAGCAAGAGAATTGCTTGACAATATGATTGAGCGTGGGGATTATCTTCAGGAGCGTAAACCTGTATACTATATTTATGAGCTCATTATGGAAGGAAGAAGCCAGACAGGAATTGTGGCATGTGCGTCGATAGACGATTACATTGACGGAGTAATAAAAAAACACGAAAATACACGGGCAGACAAGGAAGCAGACAGAATAAGGCATGTTGACACATGCAATGCACAGACGGGACCTATATTTCTTGCATATAGGGCAAAAAAGGAAATAGATGAGATTGTTTCCGCCATAAAGCAGGCAGAACCTGAATACAGCTTTGTTTCGGAGGATGGCATAGCCCATAATGTATGGCTTGTATGCGATGACAGTCACATAAATGCTATAAGAAAAGCATTTGGGGAGCTGTCACAAATTTATATCGCTGACGGACACCACAGAGCGGCTTCCGCAATAAAGGTTGGCATAAAACGCAGGGAGGAGGCGAAAACGGAAAATCAGGAAGCGGAGTACAATTACTTTCTATCTGTATTATTTCCTGATAACCAGCTTAAAATATTACCGTATAACAGGGTTGTAAAGGATTTGAATGGATATAATAAGGATGAGTTTTTAAACAGGGTTTCTGAACACTTTAAAGTAGAGGCTGTAGATAAAGCCGTTTCTCCCCGGGAGAAATATGTTTATGGAATGTATCTTGACGGCAGATGGTACAGCCTTACAGCAGATGAAAGCATAAGGGAGGATGACCCTGTAAATGGACTGGATGTTTCAATATTGCAAAACTATTTACTTGAGCCGATTCTTGGAATTAAGGATCCGAGAACGGATAAAAGGATAGATTTTGTTGGCGGAATAAGAGGACTTGGAGAGCTTGAAAAAAGGGCGAATGCGGATATGAAGGTTGCATTTTCGATGTACCCGACATCCATAGACGAGCTTTTTAACGTAGCGGATGCGGGATTGTTGATGCCACCTAAATCTACCTGGTTTGAACCTAAGCTAAGAAGTGGAATATTTATTCACAGACTTTAGAGAGGAGATAAGCGGTTATGTCCAAAAGAAAAGAAGTATTTGCAATAAATTGGATGGAAGTTGAAGCACTGGCAAATGGGCGGCATAATAATCCCCATCACATACTTGGTATGCACGAATGTATAGATGATGTATATATAAATGCCTTTGTTCCAGGGGCAAAGGTTGTCACTGCAATTGATAGGGCTACAGATAAACGGTATACCCTTGTCTCAGACAGAGTTTCAGGATTTTATTCAGTAGTCATAAAAGATAAAAAAAGCTTTGACTATGTTTTGAATGTAAAATTTGATAATGGTGAAGAAATTACCTATATTGACCCTTATATTTTTGAGCCTGTGCTCGACCCTATCGATATCAGCCTTTTTAACGAGGGCGAGCATTACAGAATATACGAAAAAATGGGTGCCCATGTTATGACAGTGGATGGTGTGGACGGCGTTTTGTTTTCAGTGTGGGCGCCGAATGCGGAACGTGTGTCTGTTGTGGGTAATTTCAACAATTGGGATGGCAGAAGGCATCCGATGAGAAAGCTTGATTATTCAGGCATATTTGAGCTTTTTATACCGGGTAAATATATCGGAGAAATCTACAAATACGAAATTTGTGCAAAGTCTGGAAATGTGTTTATGAAAAGCGACCCTTACGCCTTTAGCAGTGAGGTAAGGCCTGCGAACGCTTCAAGGATTGTCGATTTGACATACAAGTGGAAGGACAGCAAATGGATGGCTGAAAGGGAAAAGACAAACCAGCTTGAAAAGCCAGTTTCCATATATGAGATGCATCTTGGCGCATGGAAAAAGCCTGAGGATGGACGGGAATTTTACAGCTACAGGGATTTAGCTGTTAAGCTCGCTGACTACCTCATTATGATGAATTACAATTATGTTGAGCTTATGCCGATTATGGAGCATCCCTTTGACCCTTCATGGGGCTATCAGGTTACAGGATATTATGCGCCTACCTCAAGGTATGGACAGCCGACAGATTTTATGTATTTTGTGGACTATCTACACAGTAAGGGCATCGGCGTCATCATAGATTGGGTGCCTGCACATTTTCCGAAGGATGAGCATGGACTTGGACGGTTTGACGGTACATGTCTTTATGAGCATGAGGACCCAAGGAGAGGGGAACACCCTCATTGGGGAACCTATATATTCAATTATGGCAGAAATGAAGTGAGAAACTTCCTTGTTGCTAATGCGCTCTATTGGGCGGAGAAATATCATGTTGACGGTATAAGAATGGATGCAGTAGCCTCCATGCTGTACCTGGATTACGGAAGAAATGGTGGACAGTGGCTTCCGAACAAATATGGCGGAAATGAAAACCTTGAGGCGATAGACCTTATTAAGGAGCTTAACGCCAAAATGCATGAGCTTCACAAGGGCGTTATGATGATTGCCGAGGAGTCCACCGCATGGCCTATGATGACCCATTCCGTTGAGGAGGGTGGTCTTGGCTTTGATTTCAAGTGGAATATGGGCTGGATGAATGATTTTCTCGAGTATATTAAGCTTGACCCGTTATACAGAAAATATCATCATAACCAGCTTACATTCAGCATGGTTTATGAGTACAGCGAGCAATTTATGCTTGTGCTTTCCCACGACGAGGTTGTACATGAAAAGGGCTCGATGATTAGCAAAATGCCGGGAGGCTATGAGGACAAATTTTCAAATCTCCGTGTTGCATATGGATATATGATGACCCATCCGGGCAAAAAGCTTCTCTTTATGGGACAGGAGATAGCGCAGTTTGCAGAATTTAACGAGGGGCAGGAGGTTGACTGGTCCCTGTTTGAATTTGATGCACACGTGTTTATGCAGGGATATGTCAAGGAGCTTAACCAGCTCTATAAAACGGAGCCTGCACTCTATGAGCTTGACGGCAACCCGGAAGGCTTTGAATGGATAAACTGCAACAGTGCAAATACAAGTCTGCTGTCATATATCAGACGTGGAAAAAAGGCTGCTGATACCATTGTTGTCATATGTAACTTTACTCCGATAGAGCATAAGGCTTACAAGCTGGGTGTTCCGTCAGGCGGAAAGTGGCAGGAGATATTCTCAAGCGACAGCTCAAAATATGGCGGCGAGGGAAGAAATAACAAGGTGGCAAAGCAGGCAAAGAAGGAAGACTGTGACGGACAGGAGCATTATATATCAGTAAATGTACCGCCGCTTTCGATTTGCGTATTCAAGAAAAAGGTTATGAAATAAATAGTATGTGAAAATGACCGGGAGACTGCCAGGGAGGCAGACTCTCGGTTCTTTATTTCGTCCTATTGACAACAGAATAAATGTTCATTATGATTTAACTATCGTTATTAGGAGGCAGGCATATGAGGATAGAGCATGTTGCCATGTATGTAAATGATTTAGAGGGCACAAGAGAATTTTTTGAAACATATTTGGGTGCATCGGCAAATACGATGTATCATAACAAAACAACTGATTTTAAATCATATTTCCTTACCTTTGACAGTGGGGCTAGGCTTGAAATTATGAATAAGCCGAATATGGATGATGCCGAGAAGCTGGTTGCAAGAACAGGACTGATACATATTGCATTTAGCGTAGGAAGCAAAGAACAGGTTGATTTGTTGACGGCACGGTTAAAGCATGATGGATATGAGGTCGTCAGTGGACCGAGAACCACAGGGGATGGGTATTATGAAAGCCTGATTGTAGCGATTGAGGGAAATCAGATAGAGATAACGGTATAAGATTAAATCAGTGTATTTGATAAAAATTAACATCATGTTATAGTACAAAAATGAGGGATAATAAAAATGAGCTTTGATGATTTACATAAATATGACAATGACTCTGATATTACAACAGAAACATTTTTAAATCGTGTTTATCAAGAACACAGTACATTGTCAGTAGAACAGGCATTAATACCGATACAAAACAGATTAAATGCTTATTCAGTAGAAAGAGATTATATAAATTCAAAAGAATACCATGATAAATTTGAAAAATTGCCAGTTAATAAAACAGTGCAGCAATCTCTTTATGAACAGGCTGGTCGTTTGCTGAGATTTGTAGATGGACAGGAAGAGGAAAGGCTAATTGCCATAAATGCAAGAAATGGAGCATTTATTGTTGATAACCTTAAACGTAGTGGAAACATTGCAAAAACAGGATTTAAAAAAGAAGAATATAAAAAAATACAACAATGCAAAGACCATATAATCATTATGCACAATCATTCATTAAATGGCAGACCATCTGCACAGGATATTATTTCCTATTCAAGAGATAATCATATAAAATTATCATTAATTATTTGTCACGATGGTACAATCTATGGTATATATGATGTAAAAGAAGAATTTGAGCAAATATACAGTGAATATTTAAATAAAGCAAAAGAAAAAACAAATAATATAAACGAAGCAAAGCAACTTGCCACAACAGAAATATACAAATTAAATGACAAATTAAATAATAAAAGAAAATTATTTGAAATAAGGAGGTTATAGTATGTCACATAACGAAAATCCGGACAATCTCTATCTTTTTATGAGTGAAGAAGATGCACCGTTTGAAGAAGGAAAAAATCCATTTCCAAGGACAAAAGAAGATGATGAATTTGATGATTACATCATAAAAAAATATCATTTAGATGCTGACGTAAAAGAAATGGACACTGAAAACATAAGGGTATCTGCTAACTGAGACATAAAAAAATTTGTAAATTAAAAGGGGCTTGTCATATGTGTGCCGTAAATCTTTACAGCGACAGCTCCTTTTTTGTTTTATAGTTTCCTATAGGCAGGATTTAAAATCCTGCTAGGATGTGAACTACAGTGCCAAAGGCACTTTGTTCTCGGTAATTATGATGAAATGTGAATTAATTATAATGTTGAAAAAAAGAGATGTATGCTTCAAAAATATTTCGTCCTATTGACAACAGAATAAATGTTCATTATGATTTGAATATCGTTAATACGTACATGGTGTAAGATTGTAATTTCAGATAAATGGAAATAATCGGGAGGTTACATTTATGGCAATTGAATATAAAAGACTGACAGAGCAGGAATTGGAGATATTCATTGATATGAGAATTAACCAGTTGCGTGAGGAGGGTGCAAAGGAAGAAATTGATTTAAAGCCTGCGCTAAGAGAGTATTATAACCGGCATATGGCAGATGGCACATTTGTTGCGTGGCTGGCAGTTGACGGAGACAAAATTGTGGGGACAAGCGGTATCTCCTTTGTGGAAAAACCACCGTATTTTGGATGTCCAAGTGGAAAAATCGCTTTGCTATCAAGTATGTTTACCGATAAGAATTACCGGAGACAGGGAATAGCAAAAAAACTGCTTGCTAAGGTTGTAAAGGAAGCAGGAGAGTACGGTTGCGGAACGGTGCAGATTACGGCGTCTGACATGGGCGTACTCCTTTATACGAATTTTGGATTTGTGAAGAATGGAAACTTTATGCAGTATAAATTATAGATGGAGGGAATATGTTTATAACAAACTTAAGCGATATTGAGAAAAGCAGGCTTGATATATATATGGAGAGATTTTTGGACTGGTTAGTGGATAAGGCGCTTGACATTTTCATTGCACTAATTTTTATTTTTATTGGAACAAAGCTTGTCAAGCTGATTGTCAAAATAATAAAGCGTTCGTTTGATAAGGCAGGGCTTGAGAGCAGTATCTCAGGCTTTTTGCTGTCGCTTATCAGGGGCGTTCTTTATGCTGTTGTACTTATCATGGCGGCGGCTACCATGGGCTTTCAGGTTACGTCGCTTGTCACAATACTTGGAACGGCAAGTCTTGCTGTCGGTCTTGCCTTACAGGGAAGTCTTGCAAACTTTGCAGGTGGTGTGCTGATACTTTTAATGAAGCCCTTTCGTGTGGGGGACTACATCATTGAAAACGATAAAAAATGTGAGGGGACGGTCGTATCGATAGACATATTTTATACAAAGCTCCGTACCTACGATAACAGGATTGTCGTTATTCCAAATGGAAACATTACTGCAAACTCCCTTATCAATCTCACTGCGGAAAAGACTAGAAGACTTGATATAACGGTAGGTGTCGCATATGATTCTGATATTAAGCTTGTTAAGTCTGTTCTCGAGGCTGTCGTAAGGGCAGGCAAGTATTATGATGCAGACAGGGAAATAAGCGTATTTGTGGATTCCTTTGGGGAAAGTGCAATCAATATGGGTATCAGATGCTATGTAAATACAGAGGATTACTGGCAGGCAAAATGGGAAATGACGGAGAGCATTAAAGAGAGCTTCGATGCGAACAATATAAGCATACCATACAATCAGTTGGATGTTACGGTGACCCATTCCGATGAGGAAACGTAAATGTTGCGTATTTTGAAAATATTAGGTTAGACCCATGATGTTTTTGTAAGACAAAAGTGACGCCCGGTTTTTGTACGCATTTTTATCCTATTATGAGGTTATTATAACATAAAATGGGAGAAAAAAATGGGAAAGCTGCTACAAAAGTGGAATTTCAGGTACAAAATTTGAAGGTCGCTTTCAAAATGTGAATTTCGATTACAAAACGAGAAAGTCGGTTTGCAATCGAGCTTTGTATTCATCTTGATTTATATGAATGTCACCCTTATGTGCAACAAATAAAAAAGTTAGCACATATTTCCAAAATAGTGTTATAATAATAGTTTAGAAAAAATAAAAAAAGAGGCAAATAATATGTTTTACAATAATGTTTTGGATTTAATTGGAGACACGCCCCTTATGTGTCTGAAAGAGACAACGGGATTAAATATTTATGCAAAGGCGGAATTTTTAAATCCCGGAGGAAGCATTAAGGACAGAATTGCAAAAAATATGCTTGAGGTGGCAGAGCGTGAGGGAAAACTGAAGCCGGGCATGACAATAATTGAGCCGACAAGCGGCAATACAGGTATTGGACTTGCCCTTTGCGGCGTGCGAAAGGGCTATAAGGTTATCATTGTGATGCCTGAAAATATGAGCGAGGAGCGAAAGAAAATTATAAAGGCTTTAGGTGCCGAGCTTGTCCTCACGGAGCCGAAGCTTAGTATCGGCGGTTCCGTTGACGAGGCGACAAGGCTTTGCAAGGAGGACCCTGAAAAATATTTTATGCCGCAGCAGTTTGAAAACCAGGCAAACCCTGATATACATTACAGGACAACGGCTGTTGAGCTTTGCGGGCAGTTAGGGAAGCCGATAGATGTATACGTATCAGGTATCGGAAGCGGAGGCACGCTTGCAGGAGTATCTAAATACCTGTTGGAGAAAAATCCAGACACCAAGATTGTTGCAGTGGAGCCAAAGAATGTGTCAGCACTTTTGGGTGACGAACCGGGACTTCATCAGATACAGGGCATCGGGGACGGCTTTATACCTGCAATTCTTGATACAAGTATTATAACGGATATTGTTGAGGTTACGGATGACGATGCAATTCATACGGCAAGGGAGCTTGCAAGGGTTCAGGGACTTCTTGTGGGTACATCATCAGGAGCAAATGTATGGGCAGCAATGGAAATGGCAAAAAAATATGGTGATGATAAGGTGATAGCAACGATACTTCCTGACCGGGTTGAACGATATTTTAGTACATCGCTCATATAAAAATAAATTTTCATTACACGATATGGCAATAAACAAAACGCATTACTTCAAAAACCAAGTTGTACGACATAGACAATATCATAAGCAAGGTGCTTTGTTTATATTGTACAACGAGTGTTTGTGAAAACAGAGTTTTGCTCATGGCTAAATATATACTAGGCGTTTGCGAAACTAACATTTTATTAAAATACGTTGTCGAAAATATACAACTTCAATTCAGGGCACGCTTGCGCTTAACGCCCTGCTTATGAATTTGTATATTTTCTCCAACTTACGTTATTATAAAGCAGAGTTTCGCAATTACCTATAAATATATACAATATGGAGGTTTTAGAAAATGACAAAGATAGACATTATATCAGGATTTTTAGGAGCAGGAAAAACAACGCTTATCAAAAAGCTCATTAATCAGGTGTTTCAGGGCGAAAAGCTTGTGCTTATTGAAAATGAGTTTGGTGAGATAGGCATAGACGGAGGATTTTTAAAGGATGCAGGCATAGAGATAACGGAGATGAATTCAGGCTGTATCTGCTGTTCCCTTGTAGGCGATTTTGGAACTGCATTAAAGAAAGTAATAGATGAGTATGCACCTGACAGAATCATCATTGAGCCGTCAGGCGTTGGTAAGCTTTCCGACGTAATAAAAGCAGTGGAAGACGTGAAAGCTTCTGCTGACATTGCCGTAAACAGTGCAACAACGGTAGTAGATGTTTCCAAATGCAAAATGTATATGAAAAATTTTGGAGAGTTTTTCAATAATCAGGTAGAAAGTGCAGGAACAGTTATTTTAAGCCGTACACAAAATGTTTCTGACGATAAGGTGGAAGCAGTGGTTCATATGCTGAGGGAGCATAACAGTGATGCGTCAATTATTACAACGCCGTGGGACGATTTGGACGCAAAGGTAATTCTTGATGCGATGGAGCATGCAAATTCGTTGGACAAGATGATAGAGGAAGCTAAGAAAATGGCGGAGCATGAGCACCATCACCACGAGCATGAGCATGACGAGCATGAGCATCACGACCATGACGAGCACGAGCACCACCATGAGCACGAGCACCACCATGACCATGACGAGCATGAACACCACCATGAGCACGATGAACATGAACACCACCACGACCATGACGAACATGAACACCACCATGAGCACGAACATCATCACGACCGTGATGAGCACGAGCATCATCATCACGAGCATGGGGAGAACTGCACATGTGGATGCCACGACCACGACCATCATCACCACCATGCCGATGATGTATTTACAAGCTGGGGTGTGGAAACAAGCATGAAATATTCCGAGGAGGACATGAAAGCCATTTTGGAGGAGCTTGCAAAGGAGGAAAATGATTGTGGAATTATTCTTCGTGCAAAGGGCATTGTTTCCTCAAATGAAAATGAGTGGCTTTATTTTGACCTTACTCCGGGCGAGTATGAGATAAGAAAAGGAACTCCTGATTACACAGGAAAGCTTTGCGTGATAGGAAGCAATCTGAATGAAGATAATATTGCAAAGCTATTTAAATTAAGTTAATTCAGTGCGGCTGTTGGATAAAGGATAAATCCTAGTACAGCAGCCCTGTTTTGCGAATATAAAATGTACTGAGTGTGAAAGGTTGTGTTATTTTATGAATAGAAATGATGAAATTGAAGAAATACCCGTGTATATGTTTCTTGGATTTCTTGAGAGCGGAAAGACAACATTTGCAAAGGAAACCCTGATAGACAGAGGATTTACGGAGGGCGAGCCTACGCTCCTTTTAGTCTGTGAGGAGGGAATTGAGGAATATGATGAGGCGGATTTGAAAAAGAGGAATATATTTACTGAATATATTGATGAGACAAATCTTAACACGGAGTATCTTCTTGATTTACAGGATAAGTATAAGCCTACAAGAGTTATGATTGAATACAACGGAACATGGAAGCTTGATAAGCTGTTTGGGATAAGGGTTCCGAAGGGCTGGACGGTTGTACAGGTTATTTCCTTTGTTGATGCCACAACCTTTGATGTATATATTGCCAATATGAAGGCAATGATGATTGAAGCCATGTCCGCGGCTGACATGATAATATTCAACAGATGTGATGAAACTACAAGACGGGCTGAATACAGAAGAAGCATCAAGGCTGTCAACAGAAGGGCACAGGTTATATTTGAAAATAAGGATGGTCTTGCAGAGCTTGATAATTCGGAATTGGATTTGCCTTACGACATAAACAAATCGGTAATAGAGCTTGAGGATGACGACTTTGGAATATTTTACATTGATGCCTGCGATAATCCCGACAAGTATGTTGGCAAAAAAGTACAGTTTAAGGCTATGGTTCACAAGCCGAAGGAATATGCAAAAAATGAGTTTGTACCGGGAAGATTTGCCATGACCTGCTGTGCTGATGACATCGCATTTATCGGCTTTAAATGTTATTTTGACGCCGCAAAGGTTTTAAGGGACAGGCAGTGGATAACCGTGACAGGAACAATAGAAAAGGAATTTTATCCTGAATTTGAGGGCGAGGGACCGGTTATTCGGGCGACAAAGGTTGATAAAGCCAAGCCTGCCGAGGAGGAAGTTGTATATTTTAGCTAAGGAAGATGACGCATTGGAAAAAACAGGCTATTCAACAGATAAAAAAAATAAAATATTGGAATGTTTAAAAAATAATGCAAATTCTGACATGACAGTCAAGGATATTGAGGCATATCTGCTGAATCAATTAGACACGAAGGTTAATATTGCCACAATATACCGCAATCTTGATAAGCTTGAAAAAAATGGATGCGTTTTAAGACATACGGATGAAGCCGGAAATAAATCGACCTATCAGTATGCAGGCTCAGAAAATAAATGTCACAAGCACATTCATATGAAATGCAGCACATGCGGACAGGTTTATCATATGGATTGTGATTTTATGGAGGAGCTTGAACGGCATATGTATGAGCATCATGGCTTCATATTGGAATGTAAAACATCAATGATTTATGGCACATGTAAAAATTGCAGTTCACAGAATTTTGACAACAACGTCAAAATTGAAACATAATTTCTTATTATCATAAGATTAATTTAGGAAAAGAAAGGAAGATGTCTTATGAGTAAAGGAAAAACGGGATTTTTAAAACGTACTGCCGCACTGGTTCTTGGTGCCGTTTTATTTGGTGCTGTTGCGGGAGTAACATTTAATTATGTTGCCGATACGGATAATGGCAGGTATTTCAGCTTGTTTCAGGAGATGGGCAGAGCTTTCGAGGTTGATGATTCTGAAAATGGATATATAGAAAAAAATGAATCTGATATAAATTCTGATGAAGATAAAAAGGACGATTTCAGTATACCAACAACCTCGCTTTCAAATAGCAGTTCCTACGGAAGCATGGATGTATCTGATATTGTAGAAGCGGTAATGCCATCTGTTGTTTCAATCAATGTTACGGCAGTGTCCGAGTATAATTTTTGGTATTATGGAACTCAGGAATATGAATCAGAAGGCTCCGGTTCAGGAATCATCATCGGGAAAAATGATACAGAGCTTCTTATCGTTACAAATAATCATGTTGTAGAGGATGCAAAAACGGTAAATGTCTGCTTTGTTGACGAACAATCATACGATGCCGTGGTTAAGGGTACTGATAGTGACAACGATGTTGCAATTGTTGTTGTCAAGCTGGAAGATTTATCAAAGGATACACTTTCAAAAATAGAAATAGCAAAGCTTGGAAATTCTGATGAAATTTCCGTAGGGGAACAGGTTGTTGCCATTGGAAATGCACTTGGATACGGACAGTCGGTTACAACAGGCATTGTAAGTGCAAAGGACAGGATTGTAAGCACAAATACCACGCCGCTGATTCAGACTGACGCTGCAATCAATCCGGGAAACAGCGGTGGAGCGCTTCTTAACATGAAGGGCGAGGTAATAGGCATTAACTCATCAAAATACATGTCTACAGAGGTTGAGGGAATGGGATATGCCATACCTGTGTCAAAGATAGAAAGCATTTTGGATAACCTTATGAACAGAAAAACAAGGGAGCTTGTTGAGGATGAGAATGAGAGAGGCTATCTTGGAATAACCTGCAGTACGGCAGGAAGCAGCACATCACAATATTACAATATATATGGCAGCATGGAGGAAGCTTATGATACGCCGACAGGGGTTTATGTAAATGAGGTTACAAAGGGTTCACCTGCATATAAGGCAGGACTTAAGGAAGGAAATATCATCACGGCATTTGACGGACAATCAGTTAGCAAGGCAGATGACCTTACAAGCCTTTTACAGCATTATGAGGCAGGAGAAACCGTGGAGCTTACGATACTCGTAGAAAAGGATAATGAATATCAGGAAAGAACAATCAAGGTACGGCTGGGAAGCCGTGCAGACCTTGTGGAGCATTAAATATGCGCCCCTTTTATGCAAAAAATTAAAAAGATGATGTCTAAAAACGCCCCAAATACAATATATTAAATATATATTGTATTTGGGGCAAAGTCATGAAGTACATAAAATCATATATTATAATCCTATCAATTCTAATTACGCTTCCGTATAACGAAAACATATGCCATGCCGAAGAAATAAACGAATGGCAGCTTTATTCCATGTCCGCAGTTTTGATGGACGGGGACACGGGAAGAATCCTGTATGAAAAAAACGGACATGAAAAACGGGCAATGGCAAGCACCACAAAGATTATGACGCTTATCTTAACACTTGAATATGGAAATTTAGACGATATTGTTACGGTCAGTGATTACGCCTCGAAAATGCCTGATGTTCAGCTTGGAATTAATAAGGGGGAGCAGTATAAGCTTTCAGATTTGCTGTATTCCCTTATGCTTGAAAGCCACAATGATTCGGCAGTGGCAATCGCAGAGCATGTGGGAGGCAGCAAGGAGGAGTTTGCAAACATGATGAACAAAAAGGCTGCGGAGCTTGGACTTTCTGATACATATTTTATCACTGCAAACGGACTTGACGAGGAGGATGAAAATGGGTTCCATTCAACGACTGCGGCTGACCTTGCAAGGCTTATGAAATACTGCGTGCTTGAATCTCCTAAGAAGGAGGAATTTATCAATATATGCCGTACAAAAAGCCATACATTTTCTGATTATGAAAACAAGAGGACCTTTACCGTTGAAAATGCAAATAAGTTTTTAGATATGATGGACGGCGTCATTGCAGGAAAAACAGGCTTTACAACGCAGGCGGGCTACTGTTATGTTGCGGCGCTGAAAAGGGATAACAAAACCTATATTGTTGCACTTTTGGGGTGCGGCTGGCCGAATAATAAAAATTATAAGTGGGAAGATACGAAAAAGCTTTTTAATTATGGAATTGAAAATTACAATTATAAAACCATAATAGATGCCAGCTATCCGTCTGCAAAGATAAAAATAAGGGATGGAATAGAAAAAACGCAGATTTCAACCTATGTAAAGGATGAGCTTACGCTTCTTATTTCCGATAACGATACAGTTCAAATAAGTGCCAATATTCCCGATTGCATTGATGCACCTGTAAATAAGGGGGATATTGTTGGTACTGTCGACATATATATAAATGAGGACTTATATAGAACATTTCATGTTTATTCCTCGGAGGATGTAAAGAAGGTAACATATTATTATTATCTGAAAAAGGTAATGGACTGTTATATTTATTAAACATTCAATTTGTGGCAGCATATAATAGAGTATCGTAAGGGGGATTTTAGCTTTGATGGAAAAAAATGTATGTATTCTTGGCAATGATAAGAGAATGGATTATATAGCTGAATATATATACAACGTCGGATATGAAATAAGTAGGGATATAGAAGCTGTAAATTCCAGCTCAATCATTATATTGCCGCCGCCTGTAAATGAAACGGTAACAATAAAGCTCATTCCATATCTAAAGGAAGGACAGTCTGTGTATGGCGGGATGCTTTCTAATAGAATGCTGCATGAGTGCGGGCTTAGAAACATAAAGGCATTTGATTATTTAAAGGTAGACAGCCTGACCGAGAAAAATGCAGAGCTTACAGCTAAGGGTATAGTCAAGGAGGCATTGGCAAATTCTGCGGTCATAGAAAATAGCAGTTGCCTTTTGACAGGATATGGATTTTGTGGGAAAGCCATTGCAAGGGAGCTTATGGAATATAATGCTTCGGTGGACATTATGGTAAGGCGTGAAAGCTTAAAAAATGAGATTTTGGAGGCTGGCTTTGGATATGTGCCCCTAAATGGCTATGATAAGGTGTGCATGGAAAAATACAGCTATGTATTTAATACTGTTCCGGCACTTATTTTAGATGACAGGCTTTTGTCAAGGCTTTCGCATAATGTAATGATATTCGATATTGCGTCAGCACCGGGTGGATGTGATTTTGAATATTGCAGGGAGCATAATATTTTTGCCATCCTTTCGTTAGGCATACCAGGGAAGGAATATCCCATGGAGGCAGGCAGGATTATTGCCGATGTCATAGTAAACGATTTAAACCAAGGCTGACTTTCCCTTCGAAAGTAAAAATGTGAGGTTAAAGCAATGAAATTATCAGGGTGCAATGTCGGATTTGGGATAACTGGCTCGTTTTGTACTTTTGATAAAATTAAAACACAAATAAAAGTTCTTAAGGATGAAGGTGCTAATGTAATACCCGTTTATTCATTTAATGCTTACAATCTGGATAACAGATTTACTGAGGCGGCAAAGTTCGTTGACGAGATAAAAAATATAACTGCTTCCTATGACATTCATACAATTCAGGCAGCGGAGCCTGTAGGACCGAAAAAGCTTTTTGACATTATGATAATAGCACCTTGTACGGGAAATACGGCGGCAAAGCTTTGTAACGGAATTGTTGATACGCCTGTGCTGATGGCGGCAAAGGCTCACATGAGAAATGGAAGACCGCTTGTGATAAGCATTTCGACAAATGATGCCCTTGGAATAAATTTTAAAAGTATAGGAAGCCTTATGGTAATGAAAAACATATTTTTCGTGCCATTCGGTCAGGACGACTATATGACTAAGCCAAATTCAATGGTTGCAGACGTATCCCTGATAAGGGAAACCCTTGAGGAGGCACTTGAGGGTAGACAGCTTCAGCCTGTGGTACGGTAATATATGTATTTTTTTATTTCTAAAAAGGATGCCTGTGGCTGGTGTACTCAGGCTTTGTATATTTATAAATGAAAACCGTTTGAAACGTCGGCACTTAACGAGCCGTAGGCGAGTTTAGTACCGTTACGTTTCAATCCGGAGCGAAAGCGGTTTTCAAAATATAAATATACAAAGCCCGAGCAAGGCAGCCGCAGGCATCCTTTTCAGCTTACACCGACAACGTATATTTCCGCATCCAGTAATCAACCTGAAGCAGATAGGCAAGCATCTGAGGTCCTGCCATTAACTGTCCGTACCAAGGCTTTCCGTACTCCTTCGGGCTGTCAATAAATTTATTTACGGCAGGTATATTCAGGTAGCTTCTGATTGGAGAGCCTGTATCGTTAATGACTTCCCGTAATCTGTTGCATAAAAGCTCCTCGTATTTCGGGTGGTAGGTTTTTGGATAAGGATTTTTCGGTCTGTTCATTACCGCATCGGGAAGGAATTTTGCGGCGGCATGGCGGAGAAGGCTTTTTGGCGTTTTATTCTCACATTTTATGCTCCACGGAATGTTATATACATATGACACAAGCCGATGGTCGGCAAACGGAACCCTTGCCTCAAGTCCGCTCTGCATGGAGGTTCTGTCCATTCTGTCCAAAAGCGTCTGCATAAACCAGCGTATATTAAGATAAGTCACCTTTCTTATTTTTGCGTCAATTTCTGACTCGGACGGCAGGACGTCAATTTCGGAAACGGTATTGTTGTATGCATTTGTCACGTATTTTTCCATTTGCAGGGCAGCGGCAAATTCAGGATTTAAAAGCGACTTTCTAAAGCTTAAATCACTCATCCATGGGAAGCTGTCTGACATATACATTTCCTCCCTGTGAAACCAAGGATAACCGCCGAATACTTCGTCAGCACATTCGCCTGTGAGGGCAACCTTGTGGTTTTTTGCCACCTCACTGCAAAAGTATAAAAGCGAGGAGTCCACGTCTGCCATTGTCGGCAGGCACCTCGAATCAACGGAAGGGTACAGCAAATCTGCAAGCATTTCATATTTACAGCTTAAAATTATATGATTTGAGTTAATATATTCCTTCATAATATCCACGTATGGAGCGTCCTGTGTGGGCTGAAAGCTGTTTGCCTTAAAGTGTATGTCATTGTCCTCAAAGTCAAAGGAGTAGGTATCAAGCTGTTTTCCGCGAGGCATATTTGCGGCGCAGATTGAGCTTACAAGGGAGGAGTCAATTCCGCCTGAAAGGAAGGTACAGATTGGAACGTCAGAAATCATTTGACGTTTAATGCTGTCCTCGATTAAGAAGGTTGTTTTTTCGATTGTTTCCTCGTAGGAATCAGTGTGAGGATGGCTTTCAAGACGAAAATACAGCCGCTTCTGCACGCCGCGTTCGGAGACCGTTATATATTCTCCCGGGAGCACCTCCTTAATTCCTGCAAATACACCATGTCCGTGTGTTTTGGCAGGTCCCACGGTAAATATTTCATTGAAGCCGGTAAGATCAATGCATGGCTTTACCCGTGGATATTCAAAAAGCGTGTCTATTCTTGAGGCAAAGACAAAGGTTCCACCTACCTGAGTATAGTAGAGCGGCTTCACGCCGAAGTGGTCCCTGAACAGATAAAGCGTCTGTTCCATCTCATCATATATGGCAGTGGCAAATATGCCGATTAATCGTGTCGCAAAAAGCGGACCCCAGTGTATAAATGCCTTGCACATTACCTCTGTATCTGACGTTGTTTCAAAGGAATAGCCATTTGCTATCAGCTCCTTTTTTAAGTCGGGATAATTATATATTTCACCATTGTGTACAATGTGATAGCTTTTTCCGTTATGCATAAGCTTCATGGGCTGGTCGCCCGTATTAAGGTCTATAATTGACAGCCTTGTGTGTGCAAAACAGCAGGAAGGCGTTATGGTGCTTCCGTCTGCGTCAGGTCCACGCTGTTTCATCGTAGCTATCATGTTAGAGAGTATATTAAAATTATTCTTTGGATTATTGCTAAAATCTATTTTTGAATTAAAATATCCTGCAATACCGCACATAATGTTAAATATCCTTATACATGGCTTTATTGTTAATATATTCAGCTTATAACACAATTTGCTTAAACCCTGTAATTATAATGAAGCGCGCCCATTTAATCATAATTAAACAAGTTGGACAGTATAATATAGTAAATGCTATTGGGGATATAGGGAGTAAAATGAAAAGAATTATAAGCTTTTTTATTGTATTTGCGCTTGTGCTTGGTATATGTGTCGTTCAATGTCCCATAAGCCATGCCGAGGAAACGGGAAATAGTGATGTTGCAATTGAATCCCGTTCTGCAATTTTAATTGAGGCACATTCAGGGCAGGTCATATATGAAAAAAATGCAGACGAAAAATTACGTCCTGCCTCCGTCACAAAAATAATGACACTCCTGCTTATTTTCGAGGAGCTTGAAAAGGGAACTATCACATACGATGACATTGTAACCGTGTCGGCACATGCCGCTTCCATGGGTGGCTCGCAATGTTTTTTTGAGGAGGGAGAGCAGCAGACGGTAAGGGATATGATAAAATGCATAGAGGTTGCCTCGGGAAATGACGCCGCAACAGCAATGGCAGAGCATATATCGGGCAGCGAGGAGGCATTTGTAAACCTTATGAACCAGCGAGCAGCAGAGCTTGGCATGGTAAATACCCATTTTGAAAATGCCTGCGGGCTTGAGGCAGAGGGGCATGTGACAAGTGCAAGGGATATTGCGCTCATGTCGAGGGAGCTTATATGCAATCATCCTGATATATACGAGTTTTCAACCATATGGATGGACTACATTATACATAGAACAAGAAGGGGAGAAAGCAGATTTGATTTGGCAAACACAAACAAATTTTTAAAAAGCTATACGGGAGCTACAGGCTTAAAAACAGGCTATACGTCGCAGGCAAAGTACTGTATGTCGGCAACGGCAAACAGGAACGGAATAGAGCTGATTGCGGTTATCATGGGAGCTGATACAAAGGAAATAAGAAACAAGGAGGCAGGAAAGCTCCTTGATTACGGCTTTGCCAAATGCAGCATTTACAGTGATGCTGAGGGAATCCCTGCCGATACTGTTTTTCCCGTAAAATTTGGGGAAAGCAAGCAGATAACCCCGAAGCCCCTTGAGAATTTTCAGCTTGTTATCGTTGACGCATCGCCTGAGCAGGTGGAGAAAAGGGTTATCCCCGCAGAGAATTTAAGCGCTCCCATATTGGAGGGAGATACGATAGGAATGATACAGTACATGGTCGATGGAAAGGTTATATCCGAGGTTTTCATATATGCAGATGAGGATGTTGATAAAAGTACATATAAAAATTACTTTAAAAAATTATGCAGAAAGTTGTTTCTTTTATCGCCGATATAAGTTATATTAATAGTCGTGAACAAAGCTGCCGCATAGAACCGGCACATTTTGTTCATCATTTATTATAGTAACTTAGGAATAACAAAGGAAAGAGTATAAACAGCATGGACGAAAAATTAAAAAATGAAATAGAAAAAAGAAGAACATTTGCAATCATTTCACACCCTGACGCAGGCAAGACGACGCTTACCGAGAAATTCCTTTTATATGGAGGCGCAATCAACACGGCAGGCTCCGTAAAGGGAAAGGCAAACGCAAAGTATGCCGTATCTGACTGGATGCAGATAGAAAAGGAGAGGGGAATATCCGTAACCTCCTCCGTACTACAGTTTAATTATGACGGCTGCTGTATCAATATACTTGATACGCCGGGACATCAGGACTTTTCCGAGGACACTTACAGGACGCTTATGGCTGCCGATTCCGCAGTCATGGTAATAGATGCCTCCAAGGGTGTTGAGGCGCAGACCATTAAGCTTTTCAAGGTCTGCGTTATGAGGCATATTCCGATATTTACGTTTATCAACAAAATGGATTTGGAGGCAAGGGATTCCTTTGAGCTTCTCGATGAGATAGAAAATGTGCTTGGAATCAGAACCTGCCCGATTAATTGGCCTATCGGCTCAGGAAAAAGATTTAAGGGCGTATATGACAGAGCTACAAAAAAGGTCTCCATGTTTCAGGCTGTCTCCGTCGGAGGAGCAAAGAGTGCGGCGGAGACAGATTATGAGATTACGGATGATGGGCTGAAAAATGAGGTTGGAGATGAGCTTTATGAGAAGCTTTTAGATGAGATAGAGCTGCTTGACGGTGCAAGCGACGAATTTAATCAGGCGCTTGTTGATAAGGGAGAGCTTTCGCCTGTATTTTTCGGGTCGGCGCTTACAACCTTCGGCGTAGAAACCTTCCTGACCCATTTCCTTAGCATGACCCAGTCGCCCCTCCCAAGACTATCGGATCAGGGGCTTGTAGAACCTGTTTCAGATACATTTTCAGGCTTTATTTTTAAGATACAGGCGAATATGAACAAGGCGCACCATGACAGAATCGCCTTTATGAGAATTTGCTCGGGAAAATTTGAGGCTGACAAGGAGGTTTTCCATGTACAGGGCGGCAGGAAAATGAGGCTGTCACAGCCGCAGCAGATTATGGCGCAGGACAGGAAGGTTATAGATGAGGCATATGCGGGAGATGTAATCGGAGTGTTTGACCCCGGCATATTTTCAATCGGAGACACACTCTGTACGCCTGGAAATAAGTTTGTATATGAGGGGATTCCTACATTTGCCCCTGAGCATTTTTGCAGGCTTGTACACTTGGATTCCATGAAAAGAAAACAGTTTATGAAGGGTGTGACACAGATTGCACAGGAGGGAGCAATCCAGATGTTTCAGGACTACACCCTTGGAATGTCGGAGATAATCGTGGGCGTTGTGGGAACGCTTCAGTTTGACGTGCTGAAATACAGACTTGAAAATGAATACGGCTGCGACATAAGGCTTGAGCCACTGCCATACAATTATATCAGATGGGTGAAGGACAGGACGACGGACCTTAATAAAATCAGCCGTATCAGTGATTGCAAGCGTGTAAAGGATATGCGTGATAACCCGCTTTTGCTTTTTGCAAATGAATGGTCCATAAGGCTTCTGCTGGAGCACAATGAGGGACTTGAGCTTGAAGAATTTGGCAGAAATTAAACACCGCTTTTATGTCCTCCAATTTGTTTATTTCTATCAAGTGTTGTGGCGGCGTCCTGAAGGCTTATGCCTTTTAGGATGGCGCCTTTTCCAAATTTTTTCTTGATGGAAAGCGCAGCCTCCTGCAGCTTTCTGTTTCTTTCAAGTTCCTCCGCGTTGGAAAAAATGCTGTACTGTACATTTTCCTCAGGCATAAGATGATTGCAGCTTAAATTTATCCTGCGGATAGGGTAGTCAGGGTCAACTATTTCATCATAAAGGGCAACTACGGCAGGTATGATTACGGAATCCGCATTTGCCGCCATGTCCAAGGAGACAGTTTTGTTTACGGATTTGTCCCTGTATCTGTAGGTGTAACCGATATGCAGCGTAATAGAGCTTGTTAAAAGATGGGCGTCCACAAGGTCAAGGCACATAAGGTCAACCATCTCTTTAACGATAATGCGTGCCTCGTCAACAGTATAATCCCGCATAAGCACCTGCCCGCTTGTAATACTTTTACTGCCTGAGTGGTAATTTTTAATATCTGAGATTGTAACAAATTCCCTTCCCCATGCATGGTCTATGAGAAGCTCCGCATCAATGCCGAAAAGATGATAAAGAAAATCCTCATCGCTGTTTGCAATATCCTTCATTGTGTGTATGCCATATTTTTCAAGCTTTTTTGCAGTACCTGCACCGATACGCCAAAAATCCGTAAGGGGCGTGTGCTCCCAAAGCTGCTCTTTATAAAGGTTTTCATCTAATACGCCTATAAAATCAGCAGAGTGCTTTGCCGTAATGTCAAGGGCAATCTTGGCAAGATACATATTTGTGCCTATTCCACATGTGGCACGTATTCCAAGCTCATTTGCTATATCATTCATGATTTTTACCGCAAGCTCCTTTGGTTCAAGCTGATAAAGCGTAAGGTAAGTCGTCACGTCAAGAAATGCCTCGTCAATGGAGTACACATGGATATCGTTTTTTGAAATATATTTCAGGTATATGGCATAAACCTCTGCGGCATAGTCAATATAAAGCTGCATTCTCGGAGTGGCTTTTATATATTGGATATTAGGCGGAATTTCAAAAACACGGCATCTGTTTTTAATGCCGAGGGCTTTCATGGCAGGGGATATGGCAAGGCATATGGTCCCCTCCTTACGCTCAGGGTCAGCCACCACAAGATTTGTCGTCATGGGGTCAAGCCCGCGCATGACGCACTCTACGGAGGCATAAAAGGATTTTAGGTCTATGCATAAAAAAATGTGTCCGTTCATTCGTTTGCTCCTTGCTCAGATAAACTGCATATAGGTAATTGCGAAACTAACATTTTATTAATATACGTTGTCGAAAATATACAACTTCAACTCAGGGCACGCTTGCGCTTAACGCCCTGCCTATGAACTTGTATATTTTCTCCAACTTACGTTATTATAAAGCTTAGTTTCGCAATTACCTAATAAGCGCATTTATGGTAATCGTTCGATGTCTATAGTTAATATATCTGTAAAATTAATTTTTGTATCAACAACGGTAAGCGTTTTAGCCTCATTGTCAATTTTTGCAGCCATGCCGCAGATTTTTACATATTCTTCCTCGTGGTAATAGACAACTGTTATCATGCTGCCTATTTTTATGGATTTCAGCTTGTAGTCCAACAGCTCTGCCATGTCGTCAGTAAGCTCCTGCTTTGGAACGGTAATATGCTCCTTTTTTGCAAGTGCTTCGTGATAGCCCTTTACGGCGGCAAAGGGCATAAATTGCTTGGCTCTTTCACTGATTGGCATTTTTGTTCGTGGTTTTTTCGGCATGGCGGCAAACCTCCTGAAAATAATGGAGTGTATTTATAAAATTATTATACAATTTTAAAGGCATGATACACAAGTGTATTGTAATGGTGGTTAGGAAAAAGTGTGCAATGGTTAAAGGAAAATGTGGTAGCAGGACGTGTTTGGGTTGTGTCAAGTTTTTCTATGAAAAATTGATTCATAGGTATTTACAAAAATATATTGCATTATATACGCTTTTGTGCTATCATTTCTTTAAAGCATAAATCTTTCAATTCTGTTTTGGGGCGTAAGCCTCATCAAAAAATCAGAAAAATTCGGAACTTCGATGCTTTGAGTTCATTACATTACAATTTAAGCAGAGGGGTTGTCCGTTTTTAGAAGGATAAGGTATGCAGATGTTTTACTGGGGCTTTTTGTGGTACGAGCAAAATTTCGGTATGAGCAGGATTTCAGTGCGAATGAATTTGTTGTACAGACGAAATTTGGTGCAAGTGAAATTCTAGCATGAACGGAATTTTGATACAAGAATAATTCCAGTACGGATGAAATTCCAATACAAACGGAATTTTACTACAAGAATAACTCTAGTAAGACAGATTTGGATAACCTCCTGCGGCACTTAGTTAAAGGAGAAAACCAAATGAAAAATAATGTGAAATCGGAACAAGACATGAAGCAAAAGCTGCTTACATGGGAGCAGTGGCAGGAGCTTACAGGCATACAGGCTGTGATATGGGAATACAGAGATACCG